>NZ_JBCHVG010000017.1:0-172812 GCF_050474445.1 Ensifer sp. B1-9 | reverse complement strand
CCAAAATCAGCCTCAGCCAACCAAGGAAACTCTAGAGCGAAGGTCGTCGTCGCCAGCAGCGCCGCCGCCCTCGTCAGTGATCGGGCTTATAGACCCCACACCTCCAACACGTCAACAGACATTTTCACGACCTCGATAGAATTCTTGCAACAGATTGAAAATAAAGACGAATTTCTATTCACAGGCATGAACAGCCGATTTTCGCCCGTTCGGGCGGGCGAAAATCCATCGGTGTGGGCGGATTAGCCGGCCTTTGCCTCATCGCTGCCGCGCAGCAGCCGGATCAAGGCGGAAAAGTCCTCGCCACCATGACCGAGTGTCTCGAACATCGAATAGAGCTGCGCGGCCTGCGCGCCCATCGGCGTCGTCGCACCGCTGGCACTTGCAGCTTGCTGCGAAAGCTTCAGATCCTTCAGCATCAGGCTCGCGGCAAAGCCCGGCTTGTAGTCGTTGTTGGCGGGTGAGGTCGGGACCGGACCCGGCACCGGGCAATAGGTCGTCAGCGACCAGCATTGGCCGGACGAAGTCGAGGCGACGTCGAACAGCGCCTGGTGCGACAGGCCCAGCCGTTCCGCCAGCACAAAGGCTTCGCAAACCCCGGCCATGGATATGCCGAGGATCATGTTGTTGCAGATCTTTGCCGCTTGGCCGGCGCCAACCCCGCCGCAATGGACGATTTTCTTGCCCATGGCCTCGAGCAGCGGCTTGCCGCGGGCAAAGGCGTCGTCGCTGCCGCCAACCATGAAGGTGAGCGTGCCGGCCGCAGCACCACCGGTTCCCCCGGAAACCGGCGCATCGAGAGACGGGCAACCGATCTTTTCCGCAAGGGCATGCGCCTTGCGGGCGCTGTCGACATCGATCGTCGAACTGTCGATCAGGAGCGTGCCCGGATCGACGAAACCGAGCAGTTCATCCCAGACATAGAGAACATGGGTGCCGGCAGGCAGCATGGTGATCACGCACTCGGCGCCGCGCACCGCATGGGCGATCGAGCCAGCGACGGAGACCCCGGTCTTTGCCGCCGCATTGCGCGACGCTTCCGACAGGTCGAAGCCGGTGACCGCGTGGCCCGCCTTCACCAGATTGGCGGCCATCGGTCCGCCCATGTTGCCGAGCCCGATAAAGGCGATCTTCGTCATGTTACTCCTCCTGCATTGAAACTCGGCCAAGCCGACACGCGCCCCATCCTCAGGCGCTAGAACAGCGGCGGGTGGTCCTTTCTGGCGAAACGCGAGAGCATCTCAGGCGTGACGTCGGCCAGCGCAACATTCCATTTTGGATTGCGGTCCTTGTCGATCACCGCGGCACGCACGCCTTCGTAGAAGTCGTCGTTGGAAAGCATGCCGAGCGTCGCAGAATATTCCCGTTCGAGGCATTCGTTCAGTGACGCGCTGCGACGGCCGGCGCGCAGGAGATCGAGTGTCAGCTTCATGCTCAGCGCCGAACGGGAATTGAGCAGCGCCAGCGTTTCCTTTGCGAAATCGGAGCCGTCCGCCGCAAGCGCCGCCAGGATTTCCTCCACCGTATCGAAGGCGAAGCAGCGATCGATCAGTGCAAGGTGGTGCTGAAGCGGCGTGGGCGGAGCTTCAGACGAATGCCTTACAATCACCGCATCGACATCAGCGCTGTCTGCCGTCGCCGGTAGCCTCGCAAGATCCGTAACGAGCGCCTCCAGCTTTTGCGAGGTAACGAAGCTGTCAGCAAGCCGGGCATGGACGGCATCCGCAGCGACGATATCCCGGCCGGTCAGCCCGAGATAGGTGCCGAATTCCCCGGGGGCTTTTGGCAGCAGCCAGGTCGCGCCCACGTCGGGGAAATAGCCGATCCCGGTCTCCGGCATCGCCAGCCGCGTGCGTTCGGTGACGATGCGATGGCTGCCATGGGCGGAAATCCCGACACCGCCGCCCATGACGATACCATCCATGATCGCGATATACGGCTTGCGGTAGCCGGAGATGCGGCTATTGACGATGAATTCCTCGCGCCAGAACTGCGCACCTTCCGCCGGCCGCTCGCGACCGCTCTCGTAGATCATGCGAATGTCTCCGCCGGCGCAAAGCCCGCGCTCGCCCTCGCCGGTCACGAGCACCGCCGCAACAGCCGGGTCGTTTTCGAATTCGGTCAGGGCCGCCGCGATCAGCCGGATCATCGGCACGTTGAGACTGTTCAGCGCCCGCGTTCGATTAAGCCGGATCCTGCCGATCGCTCCCTGCCGCTCGACGATGACTTCCGGCGCCTGCATGTCCATGAACGGTCCTTTCTGTTTCCGGCCTATTTCCGGCCGATGAGGGAACGCGCAACAATGAGGCGCATGATCTCGTTGGTACCTTCGAGGATCTGGTGCACCCGAAGATCTCTGACAATCTTCTCGACGCCATAGTCGGCGAGATAGCCATAGCCGCCGTGAAGCTGCAGGGCGTCGTTTGCGACAGCGAAGCACCGGTCGGTGACGAAGCGTTTGGCCATGGCGCAAAGTTTCGTCGCTTCCGCGTCGCCCGCGTCCAGCGCGGAAGCGGCACGCCACAGGAAGGTGCGGGCGATTTCGAGATCGGTTGCCATGTCGGCCAGACGGAACTGCAGCGCCTGAAATTCGCCGATCGCCTTGCCGAAGGCGCGGCGCTCCTGGACGTAAGCCAGCGCTTTCTCGAAGGCGGACTGGGCGCCGCCGAGGGACGCGGCGGCGATGTTGAGACGGCCGCCATCGAGCCCACCCATCGCGATCTTGAAACCATCGCCTTCCGCACCCAGACGGTTTTCCGCCGGCACGCGGACGCCATCGAGCATGACGGCGCGGGTGGGCTGGACGTGCCAGCCCATCTTCTTCTCGTTGGCGCCGAACGTCAGGCCAGGGGCATCCTTCTCGACGACGAACGTGGAAATGCCCTTGGGGCCATCCTCGCCGGTTCTGGCCATGATCACGTAGAGGCCGGATTCACCAGCCCCGGAGATGAACTGCTTCTGGCCGGTCAGCACATAGCTGTCGCCGTCCTTGACCGCCTTGGTCTTCAGCGCTGCCGCATCGGAGCCCGAGCCGGGCTCGGTCAGGCAGTAGCTTGCAAGCACTTCCATCGTCAAAAGCTTCGGCAGCAGCCGCTGGCGCTGCTCGTGCGTGCCGTAGCGGTCGATCATGCCGGCGCACATGTTGTGGATCGAGACGAAGGAGGCGACGGCCGGGCAACCGGTCGCGAGCGCCTCTATGATGATCGCGGCATCGAGCCGCGTCAGCCCCGTGCCGCCGACATCGTCACGGACATAAATGCCGGCCATACCGAGGGCCGCGGCACCGCGCAGCGTGTCGACCGGAAAGTGCTTCTGCTGGTCCCAGTCGATTGCGTGAGGGGCGAGTTCGTCGCGGGCGAAATCGAGCGCCATCTGACGAATGGCCTCCTGCTCCTCCGACAAGCGAAAATCCATATGCATGTCCTCCCTGACCGCATACCTGCTGCAGGTTTCTTTTAAACCTGCAGCAACTCAGAGTCCTACTGCGACCTTTGCCCGTCTCACGAGACGTGCGGCACTGTAGACGTGGGGGCCTAGTTACACCAAACTTCGTACCGGCACAGATGCAACTTCTCACAGGTTCTGTTCAAAAATGAACAGACGCCCCAAATCAACTCTCGCTTAGACGATACGGCAGAGCGCCGCGTAAGTCATGATCCACGATCAGCCGGCGCTTCAAAGGCGGTACGGCGCGGCTCGCGCATTTCGTCCGCTCGCAGATGCGACAGGAAATGCCGATCGGATCGAAAGCGGCGCGGTTACCGAGATCCATGTCGTCCGCATAGACGAAGGCATCGGCGTAAGAAATCTCGCAGCCGAGCGCCAGTGCATAGCGCGGCTGCGCAGCGCGGAAGCCGCCGCCCCCCTTGGTGATCTGGGTGGCGAGACAGAGGTAGCGAACGCCGTCAGGCGTCTCGGCCAGTTGCCGGATGATCCGGCCGGGCGTCTCGAACGCCTGGTGCACGTTCCAGAGCGGACAGGCAGCGCCGAAACGGGCAAATTGCAGCTTCGCGGCACTGTGGCGCTTGGTGATGTTGCCGGCCCGGTCGATGCGGGCAAAGAAGATCGGAATACCCTTCTGTCCCGGCCGCTGCAGGGTCGAGAGGCGGTGGCAGACCTGTTCCAGCGATGCGCCAAAGCGGGCGGCGAGCAGCTCGATGTCGTGCCTCAAGTCACGGGCAGCCTTTGAGAAGGCCTGATAGGGCAGGATCAGGGCGCCGGCGAAGTAGTTCTGCAGGCCGATGCGACAGATCTCATAGGCCTCTTCGGTGCGAAAGCCGGCACTGCCGGCCACCCGGTCGATCTCCTCGCGGGCATGAAGCTGAGCGATCTGCAACGCGATCTGGAAATCACGGGTCGCCGCCGGCGCATAGGGGTTGAGGGTGAGAAGCCGGGCACGCGGATCGAAGCGACGGATCGCCTCGTCGCCGGCGGCGCCGCGGACGACCCGGACGCCGTGGCGCTGCTCCAGATAGCTTGCAAGTGCGGCGTGATTGTCACCCTCACCGAGTCCGAGTTCCCCGGCAAGCCGCTCTGCAAGCATGTCGATCTCGTGAATGTAATTGTCGACGAAATGGAAGAAGTCGCGCACTTCCTCATAGGGCGTCGTTTCGACGAAGGGCCCGCCGCGGCCGATCGTGTCGTCGATGCTTGCAAGCTGTTCGCTGTTGCGGCGATAGGCCTGGTGACAGGTGATCAGTGCATGCGCTAGCCCCGGCGCGTTCTGCGCGACGAGCTTCAGCTCCTGCAGGCTTGCCGAATAGGTCTCGAACAAGGGATCGCTGAGAGCCTCCGAGAGCGCCGAGAGCAGGCGATCGCCCTCGCCGGTCGAAAGCTCGGCAATATCGATCTGAAACTTTTCGGCCAGCGCCAGAAGCACGGAGGCCGAGACCGGCCGCTGGTTGTTTTCGATCTGGTTGAGATAACTGGTGGAGATGCCGATGCGCTCGGCGAACTGACCTTGCGTCGCCTTGTTCGCTTCCCGCAGTTCCCTGACCTTGCGGCCGATATAGAGCTTGCCGATCGCCATGTTCGCAACTTTGCAATTTACGTTTCACAAATTTCTCTATTTCACATTTGCACATGAAGGGACGTTTTTCCATCCGACCTTCGACGCTATTGCGAAGCTCGAAACGCCTCTGCACAATCGTTGAAAAAAGCCGGGCAGTGAAAAAATCGGGA
This sequence comes from Ensifer sp. B1-9, assembly GCF_050474445.1. Lineage (NCBI taxonomy): Bacteria > Pseudomonadati > Pseudomonadota > Alphaproteobacteria > Hyphomicrobiales > Rhizobiaceae > Ensifer > Ensifer sp. B1-9. Next base: position 167,631 of record NZ_JBCHVG010000017.1, on the reverse strand, counting down.
GGGCACCATGCGCGCCATACTAGAACAGGTCGAAGCCCGCAGGGCCGAAGCGAGAGCCGGGGGCGGCCAGCGGCGGATCGACGCCCAGCATGGCAAAGGCAAGCTGACGGCACGTGAACGCATCGAAGTGCTGCTCGATGAGGGCTCCTTCGAAGAATACGACATGTATGTCACGCACCGCTGCGTCGACTTCGGCATGGAGAGCCAAAAAGTCGCCGGTGATGGCGTCGTCACCGGCTGGGGCACGATCAACGGCCGTCAGGTCTATGTCTTCTCCCAGGATTTCACCGTGCTCGGCGGTTCGCTCTCCGAAACCCATGCGCAGAAGATCTGCAAGATCATGGATATGGCGGTCAGAAACGGCGCACCGGTCATCGGCCTCAATGATTCAGGCGGCGCCCGTATCCAGGAAGGCGTTGCCTCGCTTGCCGGCTATGCCGAGGTCTTTCGCCGCAATGCCGAAGCCTCCGGCGTCATTCCGCAGATTTCGGTGATCATGGGCCCCTGTGCCGGCGGCGCGGTCTATTCGCCCGCCATGACCGACTTTATCTTCATGGTCCGTGACTCGTCCTATATGTTCGTGACCGGCCCCGATGTCGTGAAGACGGTGACGAACGAGATCGTCACGGCGGAAGAACTCGGCGGCGCACGGACGCACACCTCAAAGTCTTCGGTCGCCGATGGTGCCTATGAGAACGACATCGAGGCACTGGAAGCGACCAGGCTGCTCTTCGACTTCCTGCCGCTCAACAATCGCGAGAAACCGCCGGTCCGTCCCTTCCACGACGATCCGTCGCGGCTCGAAATGCGTCTCGACAGCCTGATCCCCGATAGCGCCAGCAAGCCTTACGACATGAAGGAACTGATCCTGGCTCTTGCCGACGAGGGCGATTTCTTCGAACTCCAGCAGAGCTTCGCCAAGAACATCATCACCGGCTTCATCCGCATGGAAGGCCAGACGGTCGGCGTCGTCGCCAACCAGCCGATGGTGCTCGCCGGCTGCCTCGATATCGACAGTTCACGCAAGGCCGCCCGCTTCGTGCGCTTTTGCGATGCCTTCTCGATCCCGATCCTGACGCTCGTCGACGTGCCCGGCTTCCTGCCCGGCACGAGCCAGGAATATGGCGGCGTGATCAAGCACGGCGCCAAGCTGCTCTTCGCCTACAGCCAGGCAACCGTACCGATGGTGACGCTGATCACCCGCAAGGCCTATGGCGGCGCCTACGACGTTATGGCCTCGAAACATATCGGCGCCGATGTCAACTATGCCTGGCCAACCGCCGAGATCGCCGTCATGGGTGCCAAGGGCGCGACCGAGATCCTCTACCGTTCGGAACTCGGCGACGCCGAGAAGATCGCCGCGCGAACGAAGGGATATGAAGAGCGCTTCGCCAACCCGTTCGTGGCGGCCGAGCGCGGTTTCATCGACGAGGTGATCATGCCGCATTCGTCGCGCCGCCGCATCGCCCGCGCCTTCGCATCGCTGCGCAACAAGCAGGTCGATGTTCGTTGGCGTAAGCACGATACGATCCCGCTCTGATGGAGGCAACGATGGAACGGGAGCCGGAGCGCGCCATGACGCCGGAAGAGGCCCGGCGCGACCATTGGCAGATGCTGCGTTACATGAGCGTCAACGCGCTGATCGGCGTGGCGATCGGGGCGCTAACGGCCGGCGTGCTGATCTGGCTCAACATCGGCGCCGTCGGGACCCATATCGCTCGCTCCACTAGCCCAGTTCTCGCGACCCTAATGGTCGTCGTGCCCTTCGCTTTGCTATTCGGAGGTGCTGCCACGGCATCGTCGATCGCGCTTTTGCCCTATCGCCGCAAATTCAAACGCTGACGCGCCATGAAGGCTTTGAAAGAGAAACAAATGTTCAAGAAAATCCTCATCGCCAACCGTGGTGAAATCGCCTGCCGCGTCATCAAGACCGCGAAGAAGCTCGGCATTGCGACGGTCGCGGTCTACTCCGACGCCGACCGCGACGCGATGCATGTGCGCATTGCCGATGAAGCCGTGCATATCGGCCCCTCACCGTCGGCTCAGTCCTATATCGTCATCGACAAGATCATCGACGCAATCCGCAAGACCGGCGCCGATGCCGTCCATCCCGGCTACGGTTTTCTATCCGAAAACGCCAGCTTTGCCGAAGCTCTAGAAAAGGAAGGAGTCGCCTTCATTGGTCCGCCGGTTGGCGCGATCCAGGCCATGGGCGACAAGATCACGTCCAAGAAGCTGGCGGCAGAAGCCGGCGTCTCGACGGTCCCGGGCCATATGGGCCTTATCGAGGATGCCGACGAGGCCGTTAGGATCGCCGCGTCGATCGGCTATCCCGTGATGATCAAGGCGTCCGCCGGCGGCGGCGGCAAGGGCATGCGCATCGCCTGGAACGACCAGGAAGCGCGCGAAGGCTTCCAGTCCTCGAAGAACGAGGCAAAGAACGCCTTCGGCGACGACCGCATCTTCATTGAAAAGTTCGTGACCGAGCCGCGCCATATCGAGATCCAGGTGCTCGGCGACAAGCACGGCAACACGCTCTACCTCGGCGAGCGCGAGTGCTCGATCCAGCGGCGCAACCAGAAAGTCATCGAGGAGGCGCCCTCGCCCTTCCTCGATGCCGAGACCCGCAAGGCCATGGGCGAACAGGCTGTCGCGCTCGCCAGGGCCGTCGGTTACCACTCGGCCGGCACGGTGGAATTCATCGTTGACGGCAAGCGCAACTTCTACTTCCTGGAGATGAACACCCGCCTGCAGGTCGAGCATCCGGTGACCGAACTCATCACCGGGCTCGATCTCGTCGAGCAAATGATCCTTGTCGCCGCCGGCGAAAAGCTCGCTTTCGGCCAGGAAGAGGTGAAGCTCGACGGCTGGGCGATCGAAAGCCGGCTCTATGCCGAAGATCCCTATCGAAACTTCCTGCCGTCGATCGGCCGGCTGACGCGTTACCGTCCCCCGTTCGAGGGCACACGCGACAACGGCACGGTGACCCGCAACGACACCGGCGTCTTCGAGGGCGGTGAGATCTCGATGTTCTACGACCCGATGATCGCCAAGCTCTGCACCTGGGCCCCGGACCGGTCTATGGCGGTCGCGGCAATGGCCGACGCGCTCGACCAGTTCGAGGTGGAAGGCATCGGCCATAACCTGCCGTTCCTTGCGGCTGTCATGCAGCAGCAGCGTTTCCGCGACGGTCGGCTGACGACCGCCTATATCGCCGAGGAATTTGCCGAAGGCTTTCATGGCGTTACGGCCGACGAGCAGTCGCTGCGCAAGCTTGCTGCCGTCGCCGTCTCGATCAACCAGGTGCTGCAGGAACGCGCCAGCCAGATCTCCGGCACGATCGGCAATCATCGCCGCGTCGTCGGCCATGACTGGGTGGTGAGCCTCGCCGATCGCGATCTCGCCGTGACTGCCGGCGCATCCGCCGACGGATCCTATGTAAGCTTCGCCGATGGCACGTCGGTGACCATCGCCGGCGACTGGACGCCAGGTCGTACGCTTGCCACCTTCAACATCGACAATGAGCCCATGAGCGTCAAAGTCGATCTGGTCGGAACCGCCCTCCGGCTGCGCTGGCGCGGCATTGACGCCGTTACGCATGTCAGGAGCCCGCGCGTTGCGGAACTCGCGCGGCTGATGCCAAAGAAATTGCCGCCGGACACCTCGCGCATGTTGCTCTGCCCGATGCCCGGCGTCATCACCTCGGTCTCGGTCAAGGCGGGGGATACCGTCGAGGCCGGGCAGGCTCTCGCGGTCGTCGAGGCAATGAAGATGGAGAACATCCTGCGCGCCGAAAAGCGGGCCGTGGTCAAGCGCGTGGCGGTCGCAGCCGGCGCCAGCCTGGCCGTCGACGAACTGATCATGGAATTCGAATGATGGCGCCCGCCGTCGACGCCATCGTCCAGGAGAACATCCGATGACCGACAAGACCATCAAGGACTGGGAAGCGCTCGCCGAGCGTGAACTCAAGGCAGCGCCGGAAAGCCTCACCTGGCAGACGCCGGAGGGCATTGCGGTAAAGCCGCTCTATACGGCTGACGACCTGCAAGCGATCGACCATCTCGGATCGCTACCGGGCTTCGAGCCTTTCGTGCGCGGACCGCGCGCCACCATGTATGCCGGGCGCCCCTGGACTATCCGCCAATATGCGGGCTTCTCAACGGCGGAAGCCTCGAATGCCTTCTACCGCAAGAACCTCGCGGCCGGCCAGAAGGGTCTTTCGGTCGCCTTCGATCTTGCAACCCACCGCGGCTACGACAGCGATCATCCGCGCGTCGAGGGCGATGTCGGCAAGGCGGGCGTGGCGATCGACTCGGTCGAGGACATGAAGATCCTGTTCGACGGAATCCCGCTCGACGAAATGTCGGTGTCGATGACTATGAACGGCGCCGTCATCCCGATCCTCGCCTCCTTCATCGTCGCCGGCGAAGAACAGGGCGTTTCGCGCGACAAGCTTTCAGGCACGATCCAGAACGACATCCTGAAGGAGTTCATGGTCCGCAACACCTATATCTACCCCCCCGAACCCTCGATGCGCATCGTCGCCGATATCATCGAGTACACGGCCAAGGAGATGCCGAAGTTCAACTCGATCTCGATTTCCGGCTACCACATGCAGGAGGCCGGGGCGACGCTGGTGCAGGAGCTCGCCTTCACGCTCGCGGACGGACGTGAATATGTGCGCGCGGCGCTGGCAAAGGGTCTGAATGTCGACGACTTCGCCGGCCGGCTCTCCTTTTTCTTCGCAATCGGCATGAATTTTTTCATGGAGGCGGCGAAGCTCCGGGCCGCGCGTCTGCTCTGGACCCGGATCATGAAGGAGTTCGAGCCGAAGAAGCCGTCCTCGCTGATGCTGCGCACCCATTGCCAGACCTCCGGGGTCTCGCTGCAGGAGCAGGATCCCTACAATAATATCATCCGCACCGCCTTCGAGGCGATGTCGGCGGCCCTCGGCGGGACGCAATCGCTGCACACCAATTCCTTCGACGAGGCGATCGCGCTGCCGACGGAGTTTTCCGCCCGCATCGCCCGCAACACGCAGCTGATCCTGCAGCACGAGACCGGAGTCACGAAGGTGGTCGATCCGCTCGCCGGCTCCTATTACGTCGAAAGCCTGACCAACGAGCTCGCAGAAAAAGCGTGGTTACTGATCGAAGAGGTCGAGGCGATGGGCGGCATGACCCGCGCCGTCAATGCAGGCCTGCCGAAGCGGCTGATCGAAGAAGCGGCGACCCGTCGCCAGGCCGCCGTCGACAAGGGCGAGGAGATCATCGTCGGCGTCAACAAGTACCGGCTCGACAACGAGGAGCCGATCGACATCCTGGAAATCGACAACAGCGCCGTGCGGGCCGCGCAGATCCGCCGCATCGAGGAGACGAAGCGGCGACGCGACAGCATCAAGGTCGGGGAGACGCTGGACAGCCTTTCCGAGGTCGCACGGACCGGCGAAGGCAATCTGCTTGCCGCCGCCGTCGAGGCGGCTCGGGCGCGTGCGACCGTCGGCGAGATCTCTGACGCGATGCGCGGAGCTTTCGGCGACCACGCGGCAACGCCCAAGGTCGTCAGCAAGATCTACGGCAAGGCCTATGAGGGCGAGCCGGAACTCGACGTGCTCTCCGGACGTCTCGGCGAGGTTTCGGCAAAACTTGGCCGCAAGCCGAAGATCATGGTCGCCAAGCTCGGCCAGGACGGGCATGACCGCGGCGCCAAGGTGATCGCATCTGCCTTCGGCGACATCGGCTTCGACGTGCTTGCGGGCCCGCTGTTCCAGACGCCGGAAGAGGCCGCCGACATGGCGCTTGCCAGCAAGGTCAATGTCATCGGCGTCTCCTCGCTTGCGGCCGGCCACAAGACCCTAATGCCGCAACTCGCGGAAGCCCTGAAGAAGCGCGGCGGCGAAGATGTCATCATCATCTGCGGCGGTGTCATTCCGCGCCAGGACTATGACTACCTGATGGACAACGGCGTTTCGGCCGTCTTCGGCCCGGGCACCAACGTGCTCGACGCCGCGCGCGCCGTGCTCGACCTGATCGAGGGCAAGCGCCGCAACATCTGACGCGGAGGCGGAGGGTCCTGCTGTCTCGCGCGGTTGTCGTCGTCGGTGGATGCAACTATGTTGTGTCGATGACGTCGATCCACGCCTCAACTTCTTGATCGCGCCCAGCCGTCAGGCCGCTGGGCGCATTGCCGATACATTCACCGATTGCACACTACATACACAACAACCGGGAAGAATATAGCGGAAATACCGATACTTGCCGACGCATTCCTCGCAGCTTCCCCCTGCATTGGCGCTTGCCTTCTTATCTCGACGGACGACAATCGAGTGGAGCGGAAAGGGTGAAACCAGATAGCGTTTCGCCCCGGTCCTCCGCTTCATCGGGAGGCCATCGATGCGAAAACTGCAGTCGCAAGGGGTTCATCACATCACGCTCGTCGGCGCCGACCGGCAGACGTCGATCGATTTCTGGGAGGGGCTTCTCGGCATGCCCTTCATCTTCGAGCAGCCGAACCTCGACCGGGCAAGCGAAAGCCATCTCTATTTCGACCCGGGCGATGGCCGCCTGATCACCGTCTTCACCGACGAGAACCGCAAGTCCGACCCCGAGCGAACATCGACGGATATCGGCTGCGTGCACCACATCGCCTTCGCCGTCTCACGCGCAACGTTCAACCAGGCGGTGGAGCGGCTCGACGAGCGAAACATCCAGCATAGTGGCGTCAAGGATCGCGGCTTCATGGACTCGATCTACTTCGAGGATCCCTTGGGGCTGCTGATCGAACTCGCCTCTTATCGCTTCGAGCCGCCGCCGGGCCACAGCCATGCCGAGGTGCTGATGGAGGCACACAGGGTCAGGGTCGCACGCGGCGACTACAATATCGCCGAGGTGCACTTGGCCGATGCGATCGAGGCACTGACCGCGCGCGCCCGGCCGACGCTGTCGTCCGACCGGCAGCCGAAGGATCCATATCAGTCGCGATAGGTTCAGTCGCGCTCATCGCCTATCGTCCAACGCGCGCAACCGGCCGGCAAGGCAGCAATTGCGGTATCGCGACCAAAGGGAGGAGTGACATGTCTGCAATCAAGCTCAACGTGATCAAGCCCAGCGTCAACAACATGACGGCGCGCGTCTTCCTGCGGGCAGCCAAACTCGATTTCAGCGAGCAGGACGTCTTTGGCCAGACTCGGACGGCCGAATATCTGGCGAAGGCTCCGTCGCATCTGACACCGATGATGGAGACTGCGGAGCTGCCCAAGGGTGCCCTGTGGGAGAGCTGCGCGATCATGCAGTATCTTTGCAACAAGCACGGGCTCGACGACTTCTATCCCAAGGATCCCGAGGCCCGCGCCATGATCGATAGCGCCATGTTCTACCTGATCGGCACCTTCTATCCCTACCTCGCGCGGGCCACCTACCCAGCCCTGAACTTCCCGCTCTATGCGGGCGAAGTCGGTTGCAGCGACGCCGATGCGGAGACGAAGGAGAAGGCCCGGCGGGCAGCGGTAGAGGCGCTTGCCGAACCGCTCGACGTTTTTCGGGCGTTCTATATCGGCGACAAGCCCTTCATCGGCGGATCCAAGCCGTCGATCGCCGACATCCGGCTCGCAGCAACCCTCGAGTTCCTGGCGGCAATCGACTACGCGCTTCCGGACTGGGCGAAGACCTACGTCGGCAACATGGAGAAGACGCTCGGTAATGCCTACACCGAACCGGCCACCGACGTGCGCGGTTACATCAGCTATGTGAAGACCCAAGGTTAGGCGCATCCCGCCGCGATCGGCGGTCATGGCACAGGTTTACTGGACGAGAAGCACGATACCGGTCGCGCTCAGCGCCACCGTCCAGAGGCGGTCAAAATTGATCCAGGCCGAGCGAAGTGCTGCCAGGCCAAGCCATTCGAAGACGGCAATCGCCATCGCCGCGACGACGGCCAGCATTGCCGCGCCGTGAACGGCAACAGCGGCAAGCGCAACCGGCAGCGAACCTGCGACGGCGAGATCGCCAGGGCGTGTTGCGCAGAGGCTGAGGACCGCCGGAACCAGCATCAGGCCCGCCCCGTGGCTCGTCGCCATCAGGAAGGACCAGAAGCCAAGTCCGGCCATGCCGGCACGCATGCCGACCCTTACCCGGTGGCGGTGTCCGTAAAGCGCGCCGTACGCGGCGACGCTGAGAATGAGCAGTGCCGCGACGAGCCTGAAATGATGCGGTTCCAACACCGCGCCGAACGTGACGACCACCGCCAGCGTCAGCGCAGCGGAGACGGCATGACCGACAGCGATCGGAGCAAGCGACAACCACACGATCCGGCGGCTCTGGCGGTGAAGCCCTAGCGCGACCGCAAAGAGCCAGCCCATCGCCGGGTTGATGCCGTGAAAGGCGCCGAGACCGATAATCGAAAGCCATGGCCAGACGGTCGTCATTCGCCCTGAGAGGACCGCAAGGTCGCCCCCTCCCTATGGATAACAATAGGAATCGGACGAGCAGTCGCCGCCTTCGAGGCGAACCTGATGCGGGCGGTGGCCTTTCGGCCAGTCGACGAAAAAGTTCTCGTCGAAGGCGATGCCGCCACCGTCGGCGACATCGAGTTTGACCATCCATCCGTCTATACCATCAGGGTAGAATTGCGGATCGATGGCGCCATAGAGCGAATTGGTGAAATAGACCCGCTTGCCGTCGCGGCTGATCTCCACCATCTGTGGCCCACCGTTCAACGCTCCGTTCTTCGCCTTCGGATGGGAGGCACGCGAAACGATGCCGCCGATCCGCACCCGGCCCGTTTCCTTCGGCGCCAAGGGGTCGGAAACGTCGTATTGGATCATGTCGCCAGTGCCCCAGCAGGAGACGTAAAGGAAGTGGTCGTCCATCGAGAGATCGATGTCGGTGACGAGCGGCGCGACCGCGCTGAAACCTTTCAGCACCGGCGGCAACAGGTCCGGATCCGCCGGTTCTGCCGGAATCTCGATCACCTTCTTCACGGCCCATCGCTCGCCGTCACGATACCAGGTCCAGATCGAGGCCGAGAGGTCCTTGAGGCTGATGACGCAACCAACGAAGCCATAGGCCTTGGTCGGATCATGGGCCGGGCGCAGTTCGAAGACGAGCTGGTGCTCCTCGCCGAAATCGATCTCCTGCAGGTGCTTGCGCCTGTGCAGGTCCCAGAAATGTAAGCGGCGGCCATATTTCGAGCCGAGCAGCACCTCCGGAACCAGCCCGTTCTCGAACGTATCTGGCGTGCCCCATTCGCTGGTGATCATCGTGTCATGGCCGAGGTGCCACCAGAAATCATAGGCGAGCTTCTGCGGACCTCGATCCATTTCCCATTGCCCGAGCACATCGAAGCTCTGATGGTCGAGCAGGAAGATGCCGCCGGGCGCCTTGCCGTCGCGATCGGCAAGCGCATTGACGTAAATCCCCTCGGGTCCGCAGTGGGTCGTGTGCAACCGCGAATAATTCGCCTTCTCGGCGATCTCCGAAGGCTCGATTACCCGGACGATCGTCGGATTGCGCGGATCCGGCTTGGTGTCGATGATGTGCAGACGCGAGGATCGCAAACCCGGCACCACCAGATACCGCCGCTCGACATGCGGATGCGGCGCATTGGGGCACAGGCACGAGGAGCAGGCATTCCAGCCGAAATGGTGCAGTTCGTCGCCGACATTCGGCATCTCAACCTTTCCGACGATCTGCGAATAGCTTGAAGACGCCGGATCGACGTCGACGACTGCAATCGCATCCGGCCTTGTTCGCTCTGGATCGAACGCCGCCACATAGGCAAGCGTTTCCTTTGGAGCCTTGGCCGCCATGCGCGGTGATGGATAGAAGGAGGGATCGGGTCGCCACGTCGCCATTTCCATTCTCCCCTGCGAGAATTCCCAATGCGTGGATCCTGATGCAAGTATCGGTGATGCGGCAAAAACACGTCGGAAATGCGACCTATCCGCCTTATTTCTTCGATCGAACGCTTGACGCCGGGTATGGGGTCGTCGCCGTGGGGAGTTGGCGCCGCTATCCTATGTCTCGATCCGCAGCTTCATCCGGTCTGCCGCAAAGCGGCTGCGGGAAAACTCCACCGGTTTGCCGTCGAGATCGGCGTTAAGCGATTGCGCCTCGAGCACGATCGCGCCCGGCGAAAGCTTCAGCATCGAGAGTTCCTCGGCGTCGGCATGGCGGGCGACGATCTCGGTCGAGGCGCGCACATAGTCATCCAGGCCATGGGCGGCGAAGGCCTTGGTGACAGAGTGCAAGCGCTCGAACTCCTCGGCCATGCGAGGAAACCGATGCGCCGGATAGTAGCTCGACGACACCGAGAGCGGGCGGCCGTCACCGCTGCTGACGGTCCTGAGTTCGACCACCGGATCACCGGGCCTGATGCCAAGTGCTGTCGCAACTTCGCCGGTTGCCGGCACTTCGGCATGCGCAATCAGTCTGGCTCCGATCTCCTTCACCTGTTGGCCGAGGCCCTGTGAGAACCGCGTGCGCTTCGAGATCGGATAGCTCACCCTTTCCTTGCGCTCGATCATCGTGCCGCGTCCCTGGACGGCCCGCACCAGCCCTTCTTCGGCAAGGGCTGCCAGCGCGCTTCTGACCGTGTGCCGATTGACGCCGAACTCTCCGGCGAGCGCCGTTTCGGGCGGCACCATGCCGGTCGCGTCATAGTCGCCATTGCTGATGGCCAAGCGGATCCTGTCGGCGATCTGCCGCCAGAGAGCGACCCCGGTCTGGCGTTCCACCACTTTTCGCATTGCCATGTCACAAGCCTGTCATTTGCCGACGCTATGGAAAAGTATAAGATGTACAGTTGTCTAGATCAATAGACATTTGAGGTGATAATGATGGATGCGAAGCTGAAACAGGAAAGCCCGCCGGATCCGGCGCGCAAGAAAGCCATGGGGCTGCTCGCCCGCGCAACCCTCGACGAGCTCAATGCCGCCTGGGAAGCGCTGGCCGACAAGCCGGAGGTTCATCCGGTCCGCGGCCCGGAAACAGGTCTCGTCATGGTGCGCGGCCGGATCGGCGGCGGCGGAGATCCATTCAATCTTGGCGAGGCCACGGTCTCGCGCGCGACCATCCGGCTTTCGACCGGCGAGATCGGCCACGGGCAGATGCTCGGAACCGACAGGCAGCGCGCCCGCCTGGCGGCAATCTTCGACGCCCTTTCCCAGCGCGCTGGCAACAAGGCAGATGTCGACTCCCTGCTTCGCCGCGTGGCCGAGCGGCTCGCGCAGGAAGAACGCCGCAAGGCCGAAGAGACTGCGGCAACCCGTGTCGACTTTTTCACCATGGTCCGGGGGGATGACTGATGGCCAGCCAATCGCAGGTCTACGCCGGCGCTTTCGCAGATCCGGTCTTTGCCGCCCAATCCGTCTTCCGCTGCCTGATGGACGGGTTCGCTCGTCCGGGCACGATCAAGCACATCGAGACGACGAGCGCCCCACCCGCTCCGCTCGGCGTAGCTGCCGGCGCGGTGGCGCTCACACTTTGCGATCATGACACTCCCATCTGGCTCACTTCGGCGCTCGGAAAATCGGCCGTTCCGCAATGGATCGCCTTCCACACGGGTGCCTCGGCCACCGTCAGCAAGACGGATGCCCGCTTCGCCTTCATCGAAAAAGGCGCCGCCTTCCCCGGTTTCGACCAGTTCTCGCTCGGCACCCAGGAATACCCGGATCGTTCGACGACGCTCGTCATCGAAGTCGAGGCGCTGACCGGTGGCCAAGTGCTCACCGCCAAGGGCCCCGGGATCAAGGGCGAGACGGAAATTGCCGTGAAGGGCCTGCCCGACGTCTTCCTCGGATTCTGGACCGCCAATCGCGCGATCTTCCCGCGCGGTGTCGATCTCGTGCTGACGGCCGGAGACAGGCTCGTCTGCCTGCCGCGCACAACCCGTCTTTCGCTCAAGGAGGCGTGACCCATGTATGTAGCCGTCAAGGGCGGGGAAACCGCCATTGCCAATGCGCACCGCCTTCTCGCCGACCGCCGCCGCGGCGATCGCAACCTTCCTTCGATCACCATCGAGCAAGTGGTCGAGCAGCTTGGCCTCGCCGTCGACCGCGTCATGGCGGAGGCCTCGCTCTATGATCGCGCACTTGCGGCGCTCGCCGTGCGCCAGGCGCGTGGCGACATGATCGAGGCGATCTTCATCCTGCGCGCCTATCGCACGACGCTGCCGCGCTTCGGCTATTCCGAACCGGTCGATACCGCCAACATGAAGGTCGAACGCCGGGTATCTGCGACATACAAGGATCTGCCCGGGGGGCAGTTGCTCGGGCCGACCTTCGACTACACGCACCGCCTGCTCGACCCGTCGTTGATCTCCGACGAGACCGTCGAGGAGCCGGCGATCAAGGAGCCGGGCGAACATGTGATGCGCGTCTCCGATATTCTCGATGGTGAGGGCTTGATCGAAGGTGACGGTCAGATGCCCGAAGGCCATGTGATGGGTGACCTCACCCGAGAGCCGATGGAGTTTCCGATGGCCCGGGACCTGCGCCTGCAGGCACTCGCCCGCGGCGACGAAGGCTTCCTGCTGGCGCTCGCTTACTCCACCCAGCGCGGCTATGGCCGCACCCATCCCTTCGTCGGCGAAGTTCGCATCGGCGAAGTGGAGGTGGAACTCGATCTGCCTGAACTCGGTTTTGCCGTCTCGCTCGGAACGATCCGCGTGACTGAATGCCAGATGGTCAACCAGTTCAAGGGTTCGGCAAAGCAACCGCCGCAGTTCACCCGCGGCTACGGCCTCGTGTTCGGCCAGAGCGAACGCAAGGCAATGTCGATGTCGCTGGTCGACCGGGCGCTGAGGACCGACGAGTTCAGCGAGGACATCGTCGCCGCGGCGCAGGATCAGGAATTCGTCATCTCGCATGCCGACAACGTCCAGGCGACCGGCTTCGTCGAGCACCTGAAGCTGCCGCACTATGTCGACTTCCAGGCGGAACTCGACCTCGTCCGCCGCATGCGCCGCGACTATGAGACGGCCAACGCCGGCGAGACGCCGAAGGAACGACAGGAGGCCGCAGAATGATCGGGCAAGCCTTGGCACACGGCGATAATTCAGTCACCGCCGCCACCACCATCTCCGCCGCCTCCGTCACCGCAATCGCGACCGCTGTCACCGGCAAAGACGACGCCGGCATCGCCCCCGCCATCGTTCTTGCGCGCTCGACTATGCGGCTCGCGCGCCGGCCGGCGGGCAATACCGAACAGGCCGGCGACCGCGGAACACAGCACGAAGATCCCAACCATCCAGACAAAAATCTCGCTCAAATCCTGGCCCCATCCGCGGTCGACACACTCAAGGGTAATCAGCGATGAACGACCTTGCTACCTATAATTTCGCCTATCTGGACGAACAGACGAAGCGCATGATCCGCCGCGCGATCCTCAAGGCGATCGCCATTCCCGGTTATCAGGTGCCTTTCGCCTCGCGCGAAATGCCGATGCCTTATGGTTGGGGCACCGGCGGCGTCCAGGTCACCGCCTCGATCCTCGGTCCGCAGGACGTGCTGAAGGTCATCGACCAGGGCGCTGACGACACCACCAATGCGGTTTCGATCCGGGCCTTCTTCCAAAAGGTCGCCAATGTCGCGGTGACCACCCGCACGAAAGAGGCGACGATCATCCAGACGCGCCACCGCATTCCGGAGGAAAAGCTCTCGGAAGGCCAGACGCTCGTCTACCAGGTGCCGATCCCGGAACCTCTGCGCTTCCTCGAACCGCGCGAGACCGAAACGCGCAAGATGCATGCGCTCGAGGAATACGGGCTGATGCATGTGAAGCTCTACGAGGACATCGCTCGCAACGGCCATATCGCCACGACCTATGCCTATCCGGTCAAGGTCGAGGGGCGGTATGTCATGGACCCTTCGCCGACGCCGAAATTCGACAATCCGAAGATGCACATGTCGGAAGCGCTGCAGCTCTTCGGTGCCGGCCGCGAGAAGCGCATCTACGCCGTACCGCCCTATACCGACGTGGTCAGCCTCGACTTCGACGACCATCCCTTCGAGATTCAGAGCTTCGACAAGCCCTGCGCGCTCTGCGGCGCAGAAGACGTCTATCTCGACGAGGTGATCCTCGACGACAAGGGCGGACGCATGTTCGTCTGCTCCGACACCGACCATTGCGAAGACCGCCGCGCCTGCGGCCATCAAGGCCACATGCTCGCCCGCCAGGAGGCCGCAGAATGAGTACCCTCCCGCTTCTGAAAGTGAACGACGTCTCGAAGTTCTACGGAAGCCGCATCGGCTGCCGCAACGTCTCCTTCGAGCTTTATCCGGGTGAAGTGCTCGCCATCGTCGGCGAGTCCGGCTCGGGCAAGACGACGCTTCTGTCGTGTCTGTCGACCCGATTGATGCCGACGTCGGGTATCGTCGAATACCACATGCGCGATGGCCAGTACCGCGACCTCGCCCGCATGGGAGAAGCTGAACGCCGCTTCCTGATGCGCACTGATTGGGGCTTCGTGCACCAGAATCCGGCTGATGGCCTGCGCATGACGGTTTCGGCCGGCGCCAATGTCGGCGAACGGCTGATGGCCGTCGGTGACCGCCACTACGGCAACATCCGCGCCACCGCCAGCGACTGGCTGGAGCGAGTGGAAATCGGCGTCGACCGCATCGACGACCAGCCACGCGCCTTTTCCGGCGGCATGCGCCAGCGCCTGCAGATCGCCCGCAATCTCGTCACCTCCCCGCGCCTCGTCTTCATGGACGAGCCGACCGGCGGCCTCGACGTCTCGGTCCAGGCGCGCCTGCTCGATCTGGTGCGTGGCCTGGTGCACGACCTTGGCTTGGCAGCGATCATCGTCACCCACGACCTCGCCGTCGCCCGCCTTCTCTCGCACCGCATGATGGTGATGAAGGACGGCGCCGTCGTCGAGCAGGGGCTGACCGATCGCGTGCTCGACGATCCGCGCGAGCCCTATACCCAGCTCCTCGTTTCTTCCATCTTGCAGGTGTAACCATGGCAACCCCTCTCGTTGTTTCCGAAGTCGCGAAAAGCTTCACCATGCACTTACGTGACGGAGTCCGCCGGCCCGTGGTCGCCGACGTCTCCTTCTCGGTTAAGGCGGGCGAGTGCGTCGTTCTCGGCGGCCCGTCCGGCGTCGGCAAGAGCTCGATCCTGAAAATGCTCTACGGCAATTACGGCGTCGATGAAGGCCAGATCCTGATGGATCACGACGGCAAGCTCGTGAACCTCGCGACTGCCGAGCCGCGCACCGTGCTCGAAGTCCGGCGCACGACGCTCGGCTATGTCAGCCAGTTCCTGCGCGTCGTGCCGCGCGTCTCGGCGCTGGACATCGTCGCCGAACCGCTGCAGGCCCGTGGCACGGCGATCGAGGAGGCCCGCGCGCAGGCGGGCGAACTCTTGAGCAAGCTCAACCTGCCGCGTGAACTCTGGAGCCTGCCGCCCGCCACCTTCTCCGGCGGCGAGCAGCAGCGCGTCAACATCGCCCGCGGCTTCATCACGGACCACAGGATCCTGCTGCTCGACGAGCCGACAGCTTCGCTCGACGCGAAGAACCGGGCGGTCGTCGTCGAGCTGATTGCCGAGAAGAAGGCCAAGGGCACAGCACTGATTGGTATCTTCCATGACGAGGAAGTGCGCGACGCGGTTGCCGACCGCATCCTCGACGTCTCGATGTTCTCGCCGAGAAAGGCTGCCGCATGAGCCAGAAGCTTGGGCTCGAACCTTTCATCCATCCGACCGCAAGCGTCAGCAATTCGACGCTTGGTCGTTATACCGAGATCCAGGAACGCTCGCGGCTCGATGAGGTCGAGTTCGGTGACTATTCCTACATCATGCAGGACGGCTCGATCTGGTGCGCGACGATCGGCAAATTCGTCAACATCGCTGCTGCCGCCCGCATCAATGCCACCAATCACCCGACCTGGCGGGCGACGCTGCACCACTTCACCTATCGCGCGCCGAACTATTGGGACGATACTGAGCTTGACCATGACCTCTTCGCCTGGCGCAGATCCAACCGGGTGACGATCGGGCATGACGTGTGGATCGGCCATGGCGCCACCATCCTGCCCGGCGTCACCGTCGGTAACGGCGCGGTCATCGGCGCCGGCGCCGTCGTCTCGAAGGACGTCGCGCCCTACACCATCGTCGGCGGCGTGCCGGCGAAGCTCATCCGCACCCGCTTCAACGAGGGCATCGGCGAACGGATGGACGCGCTTGCCTGGTGGGACTGGGACCACCAGCGCCTCCGTCGCGCTCTCGACGATTTCCGCGAGCTGACGGCTGAAGAGTTCTTGGTGCGTTATGCTTGAGCGGATAGCCAATCCGGGCCCCGAGCACAGGTTCGGCGTCCTTGTCGGCCAGAGAGGATCAGCGATCTACGGCCCGTTCACCAACCTCAGGATGAGCTGGTGGATATTGCCGCCGTCCGTCAGCTCGACCTGATCGAAGTCGCGGCTGCGCTGGCGCTGGGCTTGCGAAAGCGCACCAAGGCGCATGGTCATTTCGCCCCTGATCTTCCGGCACTTGGGATCGTCAGGGACGGTGAGGCCCAAGGTCGCGCCTTCTATCGCGCGAACCATCTCCTTGATGAAATCACCGTGCACGCGTTCGTGCTTGCGCACGCCATCGATGAAAATGTCCCAATTCTCCCGCGTGCCCGCAGGCAACGGCTTTGCCGGCTTTGGTAGCGTATAAGTGATGATCAGCTTCGGCTTGGCGGTGGTCAGCACGCAGGCGCCGGCCTGTTCCTCGTATTTCCGCGTCCAGGTCAGCTTGAAATTGGTATGGGCGATCGCCCGGCCGAGGCCGGCTTTCGGACCGCGTTCGCCGATCGAGGCGTAGAGCTCGGCACCCGTCTGCCCGTTGACGGTGTAGAGCGCTTCCTTCTCGACCGCCTGCCATTCGGCAGCGGCGGTCCGCGGCGCGGTCGCGAGACAAATGGCAACGACGCCCAGGCAAAGGCTTTTGTTCAATCCGAACCCTCGACATTCGCTTTTACGGCGCAGAACGCCGGTCGGCCTTCCTTAAACGGGAATCGGCGGAGTTCAAATGAAAAGGCACCGCAACTCCGTTGAAGTGCGATGCCCTTGTCATTTGTCCGGGTCATGTCGGGCCTGTTGCGGGGGTGCAATCGGCCGACGATACCGACCTTAGTTGACCGCCGTCAGCGTCATCGAGGTACCGGTGGCCGCAAGGTTGAGGCCGATCTGGCCGGTCACGCTCACCGTCTGCAGATGGATCGAGCCGGAGGTTCCGCCAACGAGGATGTTGGCACCGATGCCGGCGCCGACCGTCGCCTCGGCGGTTGCCCCCTGATAAAGACCACCGAGCGAGCCGCGGTGATAGCCGGCAGTCGGTGCAAACACCGCCCAGATCAGGCGGCTTTGCGTCGTGAAGCCGACATCGACGCCCATCTTGCGGATGGCACCCGCGTAATGGTCGGATGCTTCGGCACCCATCGTCGAACGGAAGACACAATCCACTTCCTTTGCAGAACCGAGCACATAGCCGACGCCGCCGGCGATGTTGCAGTCGAGATAGCCGATCTTGACGCCGTTGCTGGCATCGGGCTCAGGCTGAGGTTGAACAGTCGCAAGATCGGCTGCGTTTGCGGCCATCGCGCCAGCGAGAACCAGAGACGCTGCGGATACCTTCACGGCAAAACTCTTTTTCATTCTTGTCTCCTTCTCGGAACGTCAGAAATGATTGGCAATGACCGGCGGCACACGAACTCGAGCACATAGCGCACGCTGCAGGAAATCAAAGCCATAGCCTGGCTTCGGGCAATTCCGTGGCAGGCTGTCGTCGGCCGCGAAAATTGATTGGGTTTCCCCAACAATGACCAGAGATTGTGTTGAAAAAGCCACGCCCCACGGCGGCCCGGCCTGGTTCACATCGGCCAGAGCGGAGGGCTGGGCGTGTCCAGGGATGAAGAGTCGGCCTCAAAATGGCGGCCACCACATGCCTGAGATTGCGATCGGACGGCATTGCCGCCGCCCGATCCCGGCACTTAAAAGCGTCAGGCCCTTGCGGCTCGCGCCAGGAACCCGTCGGCAACACGCGCCGTCAGCGCCAGCGACACGGCGCCCGCATCCGGATGACCGATGCTCTTTTCGGCAAGTGGGCGTGCGCGGCCAAGCTTCGGCGTCAGGCCGGAGGTTGCCTCGGCCGCTTCGGTCGCGGCCCTGGCAGCAGCCTTCCACGCCTCGGTCAGACGCTTGCCACTGGCAAATTCACGCTCCAGGGTCTCGACAAACGGCACCAGCGCATCGACGAGCGTCTTGTCGCCCACGCGCGCACGGCCGAGACGGGTGACGCCATCGAGCGCACGACGGCCACCATCGACGATGGCGGCGTCCGAAGGCGCCGTCTCGTCGTCGAAGGCATTGCTCCACGAACGCAACAACAGACCCCAGATCGCGCCCGAGGTGCCACCGGCGCGATCTGCCCAGGCATCACCGGCCACCGCCAGGACGCTCGCCGCTCCGGCGCCGGCCGCGACTGCCGTCTTTGCCGCCTCGTCGGCCGCCGCCGAACCTCGGCGCATGCCCTGGCCGTGGTCGCCATCGCCGGCGAAGGCGTCGATGCTGCCGAGTTCGTCTTCAGCCTGCTTCAACGCTTCGGCGATTTCACCAATCAGCCGGGCAATGCACTTGCCGCTTTCCCGGGATGCATCCGAGGCGGGTGCAAACGCAATCGCGCCGTCTTCGTCCTTGCGCTCGTCGGTCGCGGCCTCGGCGGCGATAATCGTGCCCTTGCGCAGCACCGGCGCATCGCAAGGAGCGCGCCAATAGGTCTCAAGCTCGTCGTTCAGCCACATCAGCGTCAGCGAGCAGCCCTGCATGTCCAGGCTGGTGACGAACTCGCCGCATTCGGGCTCGACGATTTCGAGACCGGCCGCCTTCAGTTCCTTCTCGATCGCCACCCAGAGGACGAAGAGTTCTTCGTACTTCGTCGCACCGAGACCGTTCAGCAGCGGTGCGACCTTGCGGGCATCAGCCGGCCGCTCGGCCAAAAGCTTGCCGACGAGAAGCTTGGCGAATTCGCTCGCCGAAACCGTCTTTTCTTCGCTGATGCCCGGCTCGCCGTGAATGCCAAGGCCAAGCGCCATTTCGCCCTTCGGCACGGTGAAGAGCGGCGCCTTGGCGCCCGGAAGTGTGCAGCCGCCAAAGGCGACCCCGAAGGAAACGGTGCGGTCATTGGCAAGGCGGGTGATGCGCTCGACCTCGTCGAGAGCGAGGCCCGCTTCGGCGGCCGCGCCGGCGATCTTGAAGACGACGAGGTCACCGGCGATCCCGCGGCGCTTGGCAGGCGTTTCGGCGGATGCGCTGGCGACGTCGTCCGTCACCGGTACGATGCGCACGTCGATGCCTTCGGCGCGCAGGCGTTCGGCTGCGACGCCGAAGTTCAGCACATCGCCAGCATAGTTGCCGAAGCCGAGCAGGATACCACCGCCCTGATCGGCCCGGCGGCAGACACGGGCCACGGCCGCGGTCGAGGGAGAAGCGAACACATCACCGGCAACGGCCGCATCCGCCATGCCCGGACCGACGTAGCCGGCAAAAGCGGGATAGTGCCCGGAGCCGCCGCCGATGACGACGGCGACCTTGCCCTTCGGCACCTTGGTCGAGCGAACGACGCCGCCCTTCACGAGACGGACGTTGCGGGCATAGATCGAACTGAAGCCGGCAAGCGCGGTCGTGGCGAACTCTTCCGGTGCGTCAAAGATGGTGGTCATCACGTCTCTTCCCTTAGTCGCGAGGCAGAATGCGCCTCAGATAGTCCCGATTGGCCGCGCTGACGGAGAGGCCGTCGCCGCCGTAGTGTTCGCAGAGGAACGGGCTGTTGAAGCCGTGGGCCAGCGCCAGGCGGATGGCAGCGCGGTAGTTGATCACACCGAACTCCAGCGGCGCCGGATGGGTGACGACCAGCCCCGATGTCTCGTCCTCAGTGCGGTAGTAGTTCTTGACGTGCCAGTATTTTGCGAATGGAGCGACCTTGGCCATCATCTGTTGCCAGTGCTCGACCGGGCGATGTAGGCGAACGAGGTTGCCAAGGTCGGCGTTGATGCCGACATTGGCCATCCCGACATCGGTGATGAAGCGCACGGCACTGTCGGCTGAGCCGATATAGGTGTCCTCGTACATCTCGAGCGCCAGCTCCATGCCGAGTTCCTCGGCATGTCGGCCGAGCTCGCGGATGCGCTGAACGGCCTTCCGCCAGATGGCCGGATCGTCGGGGTTCTTCACACCATCGACCGTCCAGAACCAGAGCGCTTTCTTCTGCGCCTCGGTCAACGGGCCGAAAAAGCCAAAGGATATGGAGCCCGCACCGATTGCCGCCGCGGTTTCGATGACGCGGTGGCCGTAGGCGAGGTATTCGTCGCCATGCTCGGGGTCGATCACGCTGCGCCGCGAGGTCGAGATCGCCGGCATGGTAAGGCCGAGGTCGCGGGTGAGCTTGACGAAGCTGTCGAGCCGTTCCGGCGAGAGATCGGCTAGGCGGATCCAGCTATCGGTCGGGTCGAGTTCGGTGAAGCCGGCGTCGACCACGTCGGCCAAGGTCTCGGCCCATTGCTCGACCGATTGTTCCTGCACCGAACTGCCGTCGGCGAGCACGTTCGGATACTGGATCATCGCCGCCGCGATCGGCCAGGTTTTACGGGTCCATTTGCGCGCGTCCGGCATGGCTCTCCTCACGGTTTACTGGACTTTCTGGGATACGGCGGCTCTGTCAAGCCGCCGCGCTGCCGTCACCATGCGATGGCTCGGCATCGGCCTTGCGCTTGCGAGCCAGGCCTATCAATCCGAAGACGAGCGGCGACAGCAAGAGCGCAAGGCCGAGCGCCATCAGAGAGGAGACCAGCGGGTTCGACCAGAAGATGTTCAGGCTGCCGCCGGAGAGCAGCATCGACTGGCGGAAGGCGTCTTCCGCCTTGTCGCCGAGCACCATGGCGAGAACCAGCGGCGCCAAGGGATAGTCGAGCTTCTTGAATACGTAGCCGAGCACGCCGAAGCCGATGACGAGGAAGATGTCGGAAACCGAGTTTGCCACCTGGTAGGCGCCGGAGAAGATCACTGCGACGATGACCGGGCCGATGATCGCGAAGGGCACGCGCAGGATCGAGGCGTAGAGCGGCACGGTGGCAATCACCAGGAACACCGCAACGACGTTTCCGAGATACATCGAGGCAATCAGGCCCCAGACGAAATCCGGCCGTTCGGTAAAGAGCATGGGACCGGGTGTCAGGCCCCAGATCATCAGGCCGCCCATCATCACCGCGGCCGTCGCCGAACCCGGTACGCCGAGCGCCAGCATCGGCAGCAGCGCCGAGGTACCGGCGGAATGATCGGCAGTTTCCGGGGCCACGACGCCGCGCGGATCGCCCTTGCCGAACTTCGACTTGTCGCGCGCCGAGCGGCGGGCAACGCCATAGCTCATGAACGAGGCGGCCGTCGGGCCGGCGGGCGTGATGCCCATCCAGATGCCGATGATCGTCGAACGCAGGATCGTGAACCAATAGCGGGGGATCTCGACCAGCGTGCGGCCGATCTCGACGAGCTTGACGCGCGCCTTGATACCCTCGAAGCGCAGTCCCTCCTCGGTCGTCAGCAAGAGCTCGCCGATGCCGAAGAGGCCCATGACTGCGATCAGGAAGCTAACGCCCTTGATCAGGGTCGGAATATCGAAGGTGAGCCTTAGATCGCCGGAAATCGTATCCATGCCGACGGAAGCAAGCGCAAAGCCGAGCATCATCGAGACGAGCGTCTTGAAGGGCGATTGCGCGCCCATGGAGATGAAGCTTGCGAAGGCGAGGAAATAGACGGCGAAATATTCGGGCGACGAGAAGCGCAACGCGAAGTTTGCCACCCAGCCGGAGAGCAGCGTGATCATGACGACGCCGGCGAGTGCGCCGATACCGGCGGACACGAAGGCAAGCGTCAGAGCCCGGCTCGCCTGCCCGGCTTTCGCCATCGGATAGCCATCGAAGGTCGTTGCCACCGACGAGGGCTCACCAGGAATGTTGAAGAGGATCGATGTGGTCGATCCGCCGAAGAGTGCGCCCCAATACATGCAGGAGAGCAGGATAATGGCAGAAATCGGATCCATCGAGAAGGTCAGCGGCAGCAACAGCGACACGCCGTTCGGCGCGCCGAGGCCCGGCAGCACGCCGACCAGAATGCCGAGCGTGACGCCGACCATCATCAGCAGGATGTGATTCCAGCTGAGGATGTGGCCGAAGCCATCGATCAGAAGACCGATATTTTCCATGTCATTCCTCCCGGGAAAGCTTAGGCGTCAGGATCAGTAGATCCCGAACCAGGCCTCGACCGGTCCCTTGAGCAGCGGAACCTTGAAGCCGATCTCGAATACGACGAAGAAGAACAGTGAAACGGCGACGCCTGAAGGCAACGCGATCCACCATTTGTAACGCCCCTGGAAGAGCATCGTGCCGGCGATGTAGAGCGCCGTGCCGAGATAGAGGCCGAGCCAGGCGGAAACGCCGGCAAAGGCAATCAGCGGCAACAGGAACGACGCGACCACCTTGGCGCGCTGACCCTCGATGAAGATCTCGCCAGTGCCGCGATGCTTGACGAAAGCGTGGATGATGTTGGCGACGCTTCCGAGAAGGATCAGCAGGCCGACATAGAAGGGAAAATAACCGGCTTCCGGCCCAAATTCGGTCCATCCGGCACCGACATCGAGGGATCCGTAGCAGACCGCCGCGCCAAAGGCGCCGGTCAGCGCAGCAACGCCAAGCTCAACCGCGAAGCGGGAGACCCCATTCGCACCGTTCTCGCTCATGATCGTGACCTTTCAAAGCGGATGACGGGCGCCTCCGCATGATTCCTGAATCGGGATCGATTTAAGGAACTATGCTGCAATTTTAAGTGCTACAGCGTCCATGGCGCGTCAGGCGTAACGCACGGCGCTGCAGAGGCACCCGTCCCGATAATCGCGTCTGTTAGTTGGCGAGCCAACCCTCGCGCTTCAGGACTTCGCCGACAGCCGCGCCATCCATCTCGATGGCGGCCTTGAAGTCATCGCCGGCTATATAGGACGGCGACTGCGAGGTGTCGGCGAGGTACTTCGCCCATTCCGGCGTTTCGGAAACCTTGCGCATCAGGTCCGCATAGAACTTGACCACATCCTGATCAACGCCGGCCGGCAGCCAGACGGTGCGCGGCATGGAGTAGTTGTCGATGGCGATGCCCGACTCCTTGCAGGTCGGGATATCGCTCCAGGCCTTATCACCGGCGACCTTGGCGTCGTTCGAAAGCTTGACGCTCTTGAAGACGCAGAGCGGCTTGACCATGCCGGCCTGCCACTGGCCGAGGTTTTCGCTCGGATTGTTGACGTTGGCGTCGAGGTGCTCGCCGGCGAGCTGGACGGCCGCTTCGCCGCCGCTCTTGAACGGGATGTAGTTGATCGTCGCACCGGTCGCCTCGTTGATCATCGAGGTCAGGATCTGGTCGACGTCCTTCGACTGGCTGCCGCCGATTTTCAGGCCGCCTTCCTTCGCCTTGGCGGCGAAGTCTGCTGCGGTGTTATAGGAGGCCTTGCCGTTGACCCAGAGAACGAACTCGTCGGAAGCAAGCGCCGCAACCGGCGTCAGGTCTTCGGTCTTGTAGGGAACCTTGGCGCGAACCGGCAGCAGGTAGGCGTTGTTGGTGCCGAATGCCAGCTTGTAGGCGTCGCCCTTGTTGGTGGCGGTATAGACGAAGCCTTCGGCGCCGCCGGCGCTGCCCTTGTTGGTGACGACGACCGGCGCCTTCATCAGCTCGTACTTGCCGATGATCGCCTGGATCGTGCGGGCGAAGATGTCGGTGCCGCCGCCCGGACCGGCGGTGACGACGAATTCAACCGGGCGATCGGGTTCGAAAGCGGCGGCTGGAGCGGCAACGCCGAAAGCGGCTGCGATGATGCATGCGATGGAAACGGATTTCTTCATGTCTGGTCCTCCCGTTATTTGAGTTGTGGCGCAAGACCTTCCTCCTGCGCCGTTATTGCGTGAAAGCGCGCGAAATCAGGCAGCCGCCTTGAGCGCAGCCTTTTTCTTCGCCATGCGCACGGCAAGCAGCAACGCTTCGCGGCTGGCGCCGACGTCGGCAATCCCCTTGCCGGCGATGTCATAGGCTGTGCCGTGAGCCGGCGTGCAGAGCGCGAAAGGCAGACCGCCCATCATGGTCACGCCCTTGTCGAAGCCCATCAGCTTCATCGCGATCTGGCCCTGGTCGTGATACATGGTGAGGACGGCGTTGTAGCCTTCCTTCAGCGCCCGGCCGAAAACGGTATCCGCCGGGAACGGGCCCTCGACGTTGAAACCGAGCGATTTCGCCTTCTCGACCGCGGGCTCGATGATGTCGATCTCTTCCATGCCGAAGCTGCCGCCGTCGCCGGCATGCGGGTTGAGACCCGCGACGGCAATCCTTGCTTCGTCGTAACCCGCCTCCTTCAGACAGGCCTGGGTCAGCTCGAGCTCGGCGATGATGCCATCGACCGAGAGATTGTCGGCCACATCCTTGAGCGGGATGTGCGAGGTGACGCGGGCGTTCCAGACCTTTTCGAGGACGTTGAACTCGCGAACCTTGCCTGTGAAGCCGAGAACATCGGCAACGAAGCGGATTTCGTCGTCATAGCCCGGATAGGCGAAGCGCATGGCCTTCTTGTTGAAGGGGGTGAAGCAGACGGCATCGGCCTTTCCCGCATCCGCCAACTCGAGCGCCGTGCGGAAGTTGCGGGTCGCAAAGGTGCCGCCAGCAAGCGTCGCCTCGCCGCGAACGACGTCGGAAGGATCGAGATGAGCGAGATCGACGAAAACGTGACGCGACGTTCCGGCCTTGTCGAGATCTGCGAGCGTCGACGACTCAAGATCGAGCGTCACGCCGGCCGCCTTGGCACCCTCATCGAGGATCCGGCGATCGCCGATGGTGATGATGTGCGCGGCTTCGCGGATGTCCGCAAGCGTCAGCAGCTTTGCGGTCAGTTCCGGGCTGATGCCCGCCGGATCGCCCATGGCGAGCGCAATGACAGGACGCGCGCCGTTACCGGCAGCACCGTTGGTCGTCATGTGAGATGTCCTCCGCTTCATTCTTTCGGCTGCCGTCATACGTTATTCAAAATTTTGCATCAAGTCTTTTGTATTCTGTATGCAGCATTTTCTGTTGACGATAGAAGAGACGATCTCCATGCTTTAATGAGACAGCACTGATTCAATCGGCGCGAACGGGAACAGAAGGCCGGCGCCCAGCCGCCAGACGCAGAAGCAAGACCATGAACGAAATCACATCTCTTGAGAGACGGCCGGATGGCGGCCCAGGCCCGATCCGACGCACGGCACTGCACGACACGCTGGTCAGCCATCTGCGCGACATGATCATCGAGGGCGACCTATCACCCGGTACCCGCCTGCACGAAGGCCAACTCGGCGAGCAGCTCGGGGTGTCTCGCACGCCGCTGCGCGAAGCCATAAAATATCTTGCAAGCGAGGGCCTGGTAGAGCTCGTTCCGAGCCGCGGTGCCGTCGTCAAGCGCTTCAGCGCCAAGGACGTGCACGACATGCTGACGGTTCTGCAGACGCTGGAGGAGCTTGCCGGCAAGCTCGCCTGCGAGGCTGCAAGCGATGCCGGTATTGCCGAAGTGCGCGCGCTCCATGACGAGATGGTCCGGCGCTACAAGGCCGGCGACCGGCTGCAATATTACAAGCTCAACCAACAGATCCATTCGGCCATCGTCCAGCTTGCCGCAAACGCCGCTTTGGCGGACATGCATGGCATTCTGCAGACGCGGCTGAAGCGCATCCGCTTCATCGGCCACGAGGGACCGGAGAAATGGGCAGCGGCCGTTGCCGAGCACGAGGAAATGATCGTCGCACTCGAAGCTCGCGACAAGGCAAAGCTCTCCGAGGTCCTCGGCCGCCACCTCATGAACGCCTGGGAGCGCGTGCGCGACGCGGTGTAAGCATCGCAGCGGGCCGGCGCAAACGAGCCCTCGGCGGGGGTTCGTCCAGGTACGCGCCTTCCATCAAAACTTCGAATAACCGTTTGTAACGGCCTTCGCGTTTCGCCCACGCGAAGGTTGCGTTTTAGACAAGTTCACAGTGCTACCTAGGCGGTCGCCGACGAAACTGCGCACCCTGCTGGCTTGCGCCTTCCCGAGCGTTACGCGCCGCACGGCTCAACCTGTTTCCGGAATAAGACACACAGCTTGGAAAACAATTGCGAATATTCGAACGCTATTGACTTTGACTCACTCGAAATTCACTGAATCCACTGTGGGGTGGAGACGGGAAATAAGATGGGGCGGCAAAGACTTCGAGTACTGCTTGCGACAGCGGCGATACTCTGTCCAAGCATGGTATTCGCGGAACCGGTTAAGCGAACGCCGCCCGTTGCCGGATCGGTAATCGCCCGCAAATCGGGCGAGGAAGTTCGTTTTGTCGACGTCTCGAACTGGCGCTTCGTCGACCTCGCCCAGGATCTGCTTTCTGGCGACGTGCTGCGCACCAATGCAACCGGGGCTCTCGCGGTTCTCTTCTCCGACCACACGCAAATCCGGCTCGGCCGCAACACGGCGCTGCGCGTCAAGCGCATGGGAGCGGGCGGCGACACGAACCTCGAACTGCAGTCGGGCACGATCTGGGCGCGCGCGGAACGCGGCGGCCAGGGTCTCGAAATCGACACGCCTGCGGCAACAGCCGCCATTCGCGGCACGGACTGGACGTTGACCGTCGCCGGCGACACGACCTCACTGACCGTTCTCGAAGGTGTCGTGGAGCTTAAGAACGCCTATGGTAGCGTGACGGTAAAGCAGGGCGAAGGTGCCGTGGCCGCTATCGGCAAAGCGCCAACCAAAATCGTGATCGTCACGCCGAAGGACCGCGAGCAGATGCTGTTCCATCTGTCGCTCCGTGATGCTTTCGCCTTGATGCCGCCGACGCCGCTCAAGGTGCGTGACATGCGCCGTGAGCGCGAGCGGATCGAAGCGCAGCCGGAATCCTCCCGCTCGACCGAAGACTGGCTGACGATCGCCGAAATATACCTGCGGTTCGACGGACGGACGAAGGCGTCAGCGGCACTGGAACAGGCACGGCGGCTCGGCCTCAATCGATCGCAAAACGCGCGCGCAGATCTCATCGAAGCGCTCATTGCCGGTTCCGAGAACCGATATAGCGATGCGGCGCGGCTCTTTGAAAAGGCGGCCCCTGGACTCGATGCCAAGCGCCGCTCGGTCGCCGCCTACGGCGGCTATTTCGCCCGCGCCCTGGCAGATCCGGATCGTATCGAGGAGCCGCCATCTCAGGCGGCGGGGGCCTATGGGGCTTTTGCCGCCGCCTGGACCGCGGGGTTCCGCACCGACATTCGCGCGGCGATTGAAACGATCAAGAAAGCGGAACGGCAATATCCGGACGACCCGTTCCTTCCGGCAGCGCGCGCGCAATTTGCCATGTTGCTCGACGATCGCGACGAAATCCGCGACGGCATCGAAAAGGCTCTTGCGAACGATCCCGACGATCCAACCGCGCTTGAGTCTCGCGCCAAGTATCGTTTGCTCATTGAAAATGATCGGCGCGGTGCGCTTGCGGATCTTGAGCGCGCTGTCGAAATCACGCCGGGCGACCCATCCATCTGGAACTGGATAGGCCTGGCCAAGAGCGATCGGGGCGACAATCGCGGCGCCGAAAGAGCGTTCAAGAAGGCAATCGAACTTGATCCGGCAGACCCACTCTACCACGCCAATCTCTCGATCCTCTACCTCGACGAAAACCGGATGACGGAGGCGAAGGCTGAGATCGACGCCGCGCTCGCCGCCGACCCGTCCTTTGACATCACCCTGGTCGCCCGCGGGCGCTACCACATGCAGACCGGCGAACTGGACAAGGCCTTGAACGACCTGCTCGCCGGCTCGACCGCCAATCCCGCCTATTCCAATGCCCAATTGCTGCTGGCAGGCGCCTACTACGAGAAAGGCGACCGCATCCCCGCCGCGCAGGCGCTCGACAATGCCGATCGCCTCGATCAGAACGATCCGGTCATCATGCAGATGCGAACCGCCATTGCGATCGACGAGTACGATTCCGATGCTGCAATCCGCTATGCGCAGGAACTGATGCGACGAACCCGGGCGCGCGGTGGCGAAAGTGCGCCGCTTGGCGCCAACCAGGACGCCGGCTCGACACTCAACGATGCCTTCCGCCTTCAGGGGCTGAATGCCTGGGGCCAATATTACGGCGATGTGGTCTTCGATCCATTCACGGGATCGAGCTATGTCGACCAGGCGGTGCGCGGCAGCGTCAATCCGCTGTTCAATGACTACGATTTCGACGGCAGCCCGGTCGTCAACACCGCCAACCCGCAAAGCTTCTCCGCCTTCTTTCAAGGCTTGCTGATCGAACCCCATATGCTGGCGAGCCGCGAGCGCACGGCGAACATCGTCCAACGACCGTTCTTCGAGGCAGCGCTTGGCGGCGGCATCATCACCGACGACGATCACACCGGCTGGATCGGCGAAGCGGAGGTGCGCGGGCTCACCTTCTCGCCGTTCCCGATCAGCGTCTTTGGCAACCTCCATTGGGAGGAGCCACGCGATACGGTGGACCTTGGTCAGGGCCTGGCGATCGAGCGCGAGACACGCCTTCTCGGCGGCAACGGCTACCTGACGGCATCGCCCACGCCGGACGACAGGGTTGTGGCCTACGCCAACTATGCCGATTTTGATGATGTCCGAAGCATTTTTGACTTTCCGGGTCCGCGCGCGGTACCTTTTGATGGGATCAATGACGACAGCTCGTCACGGCTGCTATCGGGCGTGGCCTGGAGCCATACGTTCGGCTACCGCAACATAGCCAACGCCGCTTTCTTCTTCTCAGACCGAAACATCGTCGAAAACGAGCGAGTTCGGTTCTCGGACGCGACTTTTCCCGACCTTGCCACCAGTCGAAGCGAGGACGAACAGCGGACCTATATCGCTGCCATCAATCACCTCTATGGTGATGGTGATTTCACCTGGCGGTACGGGATCGAAGGCGGTGTGGTCAGATCGTCGAGCACGCTCGGTATCTTCGATCCGCTCGGGATGAGTAGCGGCAACATCAACAATCCCCTGATCGCATCCGCCTCGACATCCGCGACGCAGACGGTCGGCAAGGCCTATCTCGACACGATCTACGAAATCACGCCGGACCTGAAGGCGGAAGGCGCGCTGTTTGCCCGCTACATCGAGGATGTCAACGACGGCGATATCCGCCTGGAGCCAAAACTCGGCATCGCCTGGGCGCCAGCAGAAGGCCATTGGCTGCGGGCGGCCGCGATGCGCGATGGCTTGAATTTCGATGTTGCTACCCTTGCCCCGATCGGCGTCGTGGCCCTGCAGCCAAACCAGCTTCGCTTCGGCGCGGAAGGCTACGCCGACACACTGGCATTCCGCTGGGACGCGGAATGGAACAACTGGCTGTTCACGGCGCTCGATTATCAGCATCAGGACGTGCGCGAACTCTCCCTCAATGTCCCGCTCTCCACAATCAACCTGGACTACACCAAGGTCGAGCTCGATCGGGTGGCTGCGACGGCAAACTTTGCGATCGGCCACGGCTTCGGTCTTTCCTTGACGGCGGCCCATACGGAGGCCGACGTCAAGGAGCACACCGCCAACCAATTGGACGAACTTCTCTTCGTGCCGGAAAACACCGGCCAGGTAGCGCTGACCTGGGTCAACACCGCCAACGTCAAGGCGACGATCGCTGCAAACTACATTGGCTCGCGGCCGGCAGGCGGGACGACGCTCGACGACTTCTGGACGCTCGACGCATCGCTGCAATGGGAACCATTCGACAAGCAGATCGAAGTCGACCTCGCGGCCTTCAATCTGCTTGACGAAGACTTCGAGCTCAGAAGCGGCATTCCCGGCTGGGGGCCGACGTTCAAGGGCACGGTCAAGGTACGGTTCTGATCAAGGAGCACGTCGCCGTGCAGGCATCGGGCGGCCGATACGGACAGTTGGATTCGCGTGGCTTCGCACTGCGACGGCTGAAGCTTCTGGGGCTTGCCGCCTTCGTCAGCATCGCGCTTTCGCTTGCGACCCTGACCAATGCCTGGCTGCTCAACGAATTGCGCAGCTTCGACTATCTGTCGACCGTCGGCACGCCGCCGCTGCCCGACAACAGCCCCGTCGTCGTTGCCATCGACGAGCCATCGATGGCCGAGATCGGCCGGCAGTGGCCATGGCCACGTGCCCTCCACGCCCGTCTCATCAAGGCGCTGCGCAAGGCCGGTGCCCGCGCGATCGGAATGGACGTCATTTTTGCCGAGCCGTCTGCCGATCCGGCGCATGATGATGAGCTGGAAAATGCGCTTGGTACCGACGTCGTCCTCGCTGGAGACCAGACGCTGGTGGAAGCACCACAGGCCGATCAGTTCGTGCGCACCGAGCCGCTTGCCCGCTTCACCGCCAAGGGTGCCATAACCGGCATTGCCTCGGTCAATCTTGGCGGCGACGGCACGCTACGCTCGATCCCCGATTATCCGGACGGTTTTGCCGCCGCTCTCGCCGGGATCGCCGGCACGCGCAGGCAACCTCCCCCGACGGATGCGCTCATCCAGGTCTTCGGACCGGCGCGGACCTATCCGACTGTTTCCTATTACCAGGCGCTCGATCCCGACAATTTCCTGCCCGAGGGCACCTTTCGCGATCGTGTCGTGCTCGTCGGCCTCAGCTTGCAGAATGCACCTTCGATTGCCGATGGAGGCGCGGATGCTTTTGCAACGTCCGATACCGTCCATTCGAACAAGCTCGTTTCCGGCGTCGAGATGCAGGCAACGATCTACGACAATCTTGCGCACGACCTCTTCATCCAGCGGGCTCCGCGACCCGTTGTGATTGCGGCGATCGCATTTGCGGCGATCCTGGCCGCTTTCGCCGTGCTCAGAACCACGGGGTGGCGCACGCTCGGTTACGCCACTGTCGCACTCAGTCTCATTGTTCTTTCAAGCTACGCGACGATGCGCCTCGGCCATGTCTTCCTCTCGCCTCTCGGCCCGGGGCTCGCCTTCCTTGCGGTGGCCGCCGGCCAGGCCGGGCTTGACTATGCCGACGAACGTCGACGGCGCCGCGAAATCACCCGGGCGTTTCAGCAGTACCTATCCCCTGCCCTTGTCGAACGACTGGCCAAGGACCCGTCGCATCTGAAGCTCGGCGGCGAGCGACGCACGCTTTCGATTCTCTTCTGCGACATCCGCGGCTTCACCACCATTGCCGAAGAAATGAAGGACGATCCGGAGCGATTGACGACGCTCGTCAACCGATTGCTGACGCCGCTGTCGGATGCGGTGCTGAAGCAGGGCGGTACTATCGATAAATATATCGGCGACTGCCTCATGGCCTTCTGGAATGCGCCGCTCGACGACCCCGACCATGCGGTTCATGCGGTGCGTGCAGCGCTCGACATGCTTGCGGCGCTTGCACGGGTCAACGAGGAGCTGGAGGCCGAGGCGAAGCGGGAGCGCGGGCCCGCGCAGACGCTGCGGATCGGCATCGGCATCAACACCGGCGAGTGCGTCGTCGGCAACATGGGCTCGCATCAGCGCTTCGACTACTCCGCCCTTGGCGATGCGGTCAATCTCGCCTCGCGTCTCGAAGGAGCATCCAAGAATTACGGTATCTCGCTGCTCCTTGGCGAGGAGACCGCACGTCTCGTGGAGAAGACCTTCCCGATCGCGGAACTGGACCGCATCACCGTCAAGGGACGCAGCACCGTATCGCCGGTCTTCACCGTCGCCGTCGGTGCCAAGAAGGAAGCGCTCGAGCGCCACCGGTCTTTCGTGCAAGCCAAGTATGACGGCGTGCTTCAGGCGCATGACGTGGTCTTCGACCAATTGCAAAAGGCCCTGCCGCCACTTGCGCGCTACTACGAGCGTGAGCGCAGCCGTCTCGATCCGACCCGGCACGAACCGGGTTGAACCCAGGCTCAATGCAAGCCGCCGACTCCCAGCAGCCGCTCGACTGCGCCGTGGTCCTTGATGAGCGCGTCAGGTGTTCCTGTCCAGGCGATGCGGCCGCGCTCGAGCACGATCACCTGATCGGCAAAGTCGAGCGCGCTCTGGATGCGTTGTTCGACCAGCAGGATGGTCATGTCGCCGGTCTTTGCCAGTTCGGCGAAGGCCTTCATCAGTTCCTCGCAGATAACCGGCGCCAGGCCCTCCAGCGGTTCGTCGAGAAGCAGGATCGAAGGTCGCCCGAGGATCGAGCGCGCCGTCGACAGCATCTGCTGCTCGCCGCCGGATAGCTGATTGCCGAGATTGCGTCGCCGTTCATGGAGACGCGGGAACATGTCGTAGGCTTCCTGGATTGCGCTCTTGGGACGGCTCTTGAGCCCGACGAAAAGGTTCTCCTCGACGGTCAGTGTCGGAAAGACGCAACGCGCCTGAGGCACGAAACCAAGCCCCTGCATGGCGCGCGCGGCACTCGGCAGCGGCGTCACGTCCGTGCCCCCCATGCGGATGCGCCCGTCATATCGCCGCGTCTGGCCGGCAAGAGTGGCAAGCAGTGTCGTCTTGCCCATGCCGTTGCGGCCAAGAACGGCGAGGCGGGCGCCTGCCGGAACGGCGAAGGAAACACCTTCGAGCACGCGCGTCGGGCCATAGCCCGCGGACAGGTTTTCGACCTCAAGCGGCGTGGCTGGCATTGGCATAGCTCCCCAGGTAGGCTTCCCGTACACGTGGATCCTTCGTCACTTCCGACGGCGACCCGTCGAAGATGATCGCTCCGGCGGCCAGCACGACGACGCGCTTGGCGAAGCGGAAGACGAGGTCCATGTCGTGCTCGATCATCAACACAGCGAGATCATCAGGCAGATCGGCCAGCGCCTGCTCGATGCGGCCGGTATCACTCTGCGGCACGCCGGCGGCGGGCTCATCGAGCAGCAGCACCTTCGGTTTCAGCGCCAGTGCGACGGCAATCTCCAACAGACGCTGCTGGCCATAGGCGATCTCGCTCACCTTGCGGTGCATCAACTCCTTGAGGCCGAGCTTGGCGAGCAGTTCCTGGACCTCGGTCATGACATCGGACATGCCCAGAAAATTGCCGAAGAGGCGGCCAGCGCGGCCGCTTCGTTGCAGCACGGCCAGAGCAACATGCTCGGCCGGCGTCATGTCGGCAAAGAGGCGGGTCACCTGGAACGAGCGGACGAGCCCCCGCCGCACGCGGCCGATCGCATCGACGCCGGTCACGGCTTCGCCACCGATGCGCACCTCGCCGGAGTCAGGCCGGAGGTTGCCGGAGACCAGGTTGACGAAGGTGGTCTTGCCGGCGCCGTTCGGGCCGATCAGCGCCACCCGGTCTCCCGGCACCATGCTGAGGCTGACATCGTTGGTGACCGCAAGCCCGCCAAAGGCGCGCTTCAAGTTGCGGACTTCAAAGATCGGCTGCATCACTTGGCCTCCCGGCGGCGGGTAACGAAACTGGCGACGCTACCGTAGATGCCCCTCGGCGCGAACAGCACGACGGCGATCAACAGCGCCCCGACCATCGTCAGCCAATGAAAGGGGTTTGCCGCCGACACGACGTCCTCGAAGAACATGAAGACGACCGTCCCCGTCAGCGCGCCGAAAAGCGAGCCAGTACCGCCGAGCACCAGCATGACAAGGCTTTCGGCCGACATCGTGAAGGAAAGGCTGTCGAGACCGACGACCTGGGTCGTGATCGCGTTCAGCGCGCCGCCGACGCCGGCAACGGCACCGGATATGACATACATCTTCATCAGCGCGATCTTCGGCGAGGCACCCATGGAGCGGATGCGGATCGGATCTTCCTTGATGCCGCGGCACAGCATGCCGAAAGGCGAGCGCACGATCAGCCGCAACAAAACGAAGACGATCGCGAGCAACGCAACGCCAAAGACGTAAGCTGTGCGTCCCCATAGGTCGAACTCGTAGAGACCGAGGAGCGCCGTCGGTGCGATCCCGGAAAGGCCGTCGCTGCCACCGGTCCAGGACGATGCCTTGTTGGCGAGCTCATGAAAGAGATGGATGAGCGCGATCGACAGCACCAGTTGTGGCAAACCGTGGGCGCGCAGGATGACGACACCGCAGACGAGCCCGGCCACCGCGCCAGCCACAATACCAAACGCCAGCATGGCGAGCGGATCGTTGATGCCGTAATGAGCCGAGGCGATGCCAGCGGCATAGGCGCCGGCGCCGAAGAGGGCGGCGTGACCGAGCGTCGCAACACCGCAATAGCCGGTGACGAGATCGAGCGACAGCACCAGAAGAGCTACCGCAATGATCCGGGTCAGAAGCGCCAGATTGTTGGGAAAGAGGAAATAGCCGATCACCGCGACCAGCAGGATGACGCCCAGGCCGATGAGGTCTCCACCGCCGAAGCGCCGGCGCACGGGCGATGCCGCAATCAGGTCGTTCGTCGTCGTCATGGTCATCCCTTGGCCCTCCCGGCGAGCCCGCGCGGAAAGACGCAGATGATCGCGATCACCGCCAGGTAGAAGAAGAACTCGCCGAATTCCGGCATAAGATAGCGGCCGGTCGTATCAATCGCGCCGAGCAGCAGGCAGGCGATGAGAGCACCGGGGATAGAGCCGGCACCGCCGACAGAGACGACGACGAGGAAGGTAACCATGTAGCGCAGCGCATAATAGGGTTCGACCGGAAGCAACTCGGCGCCAACGACGCCACCGAAAGCGGCGAGCCCAACGGCAACCGCAAAGCTCACGGCATAGACGATCTCCGTGCGCACCCCGAGTGCGGCGGCCATCGCCGCATTGTCGACCGAGGCGCGCAGCTTCACGCCAAAGGCAGTCTTTTCGATCGCGTACCAGAGACCGGCGGCGACCGCGAGGCCGCAAAGGATCGCGAAAATGCGGTGCGTGGCGATCGCTCGGAAGCCAAGGTCGACCGATCCCTGCAATTCGCTTGGCAGCGGCACGGTCTTCAGCGTCGGACCGAAAACGTAGTTGGCGATACCAATGATGCAGAAGGTGATGCCGATGGTCATCAGCACCTGCGTCAATTCCGGCGCGCCGTAAATCCGCCGGTAGAGCAGCCTTTCGATCGGAACTGCGATAGCGATGGTGCCAAAGATCGCAAGGAGGATGGCGAAGCCATAGGCAAGGCCGAGATCGCGCGCCGCATAGGAGGCGATGTAGCCGCCGATCATGGCAAAGGCGCCATGCGCCAGGTTGACCACCCGCATGAGGCCCATTGTGACCGAAAGACCGATGGAGATGACGAAGAGCACCATGCCATAGGCAAGGGCATCGATCGCAATGCTGAGGACGGTTTGCATGGGGCTATCCGTTGCCCTTTCTTCCAGGTTTTTGCCGTGCCGGATTCGGGACGCACTATATGCGCGCAGCGCCATTCCTGCACCAGCGCCTGTGACGTCGCGGTGTACGCGGCTCCGCTCACGGGCGCAGCCGATCGGCGCGTCATCGGTGTCGGCGGGCGCTAGGCGCCCGCCCCAACCTGCCTACTTCAGCGCAGCGAGACCGGGGTCGCCCTGCTTCTCGAAGGTCTGGATTTCCTTGTTATAGTAGGTGCCGTCATCGGCCTTGGCGACTTCGCGCAGATAGATGTTCTGGGTGATGTGGCGCGATTCCGGATCGATTGTGACCGGGCCGCGCGGGCTCGTCCAGGAGAGGCCCTTGACCGCCTCGACCGCCTTGGCCGCGTCCTGCTCGCCACCGGTCGCCTCGATCATCTTGTAGATCACGTGCATGCCGTCATAGGCGCCTACAGCCGGAAAGGAGAG
The DNA here is from genome assembly GCF_050474445.1 of Ensifer sp. B1-9. Classification (NCBI taxonomy): domain Bacteria; kingdom Pseudomonadati; phylum Pseudomonadota; class Alphaproteobacteria; order Hyphomicrobiales; family Rhizobiaceae; genus Ensifer; species Ensifer sp. B1-9. Next base: position 131,902 of record NZ_JBCHVG010000017.1, on the reverse strand, counting down.
CTCGGCTGGGTTGCCGATCGCCTTGCCGGCCGCTTCGACGAAGGCCTTGTTCTCCGGGGAGTCATGCGAGACCGCGTAGTGGAAGGTCGTCTGGATGCCGAGCGCTGCCTCGCCGAGGGCCGGCAGGTCGGATTCCTGCGTCAGATCGCCGGGGGCAAAGAACTTGATACCGCCGTCCTTCAGGCCGTTCTCCTTGAAGGCCTTGACGAAACCGAGCGTCGTCGGGCCGGACGGCAGGAAGGCGAAAACGCCCTCGGCACCGGAATCCTTGATGCGCTGCATGATCGGCGAGAAATCATTGGTCGCGAGCGGCATGCGGATCGCCTCGACCACCTGGCCGCCCGCCGCCTCGAACCCTGCCTTGAAGGCGTTCTCGGCATCGACGCCCGGGCCGTAATCGCTGACGACGGAGATCACCTTGGAAACACCGGCGTCCTTGGCGACCTTGGCGATCGGCGTGGAGGTCTGCCAGGTGGTGAAGGAGGTGCGCACGACGAGTGGGCTCTTGGTGACGATCGCGGAGGTCGCCGCATTCATGATGACGAGCGGCACGTTCGCCTGGGTAAGGAGCGGCGTTACCGCCATGGCATCCGGCGTGAAGTAGAAGCCGGCAAGATATTGCACGCCTTCCTTCACCACCAGTTCTTGCGCCAGCGCCTTGGACTGGGCGGGATCGGCTTGCGGCACGTCGCGATAGATGATCTCGATATCGTCGTCGCCGACCTTGCTGCCGTTCAGCGCCATATAGGCGTCGATGCCGGCCTTGAAATTCTTGCCCTGAAGCGCGAACGGACCGGAGAATGGCCCGACGACGCCGATCTTGATCGTGTCGGCATAGGCCGCGCCGCTCATAGCCAAAGCCGCGACCGCAGCCAGAATCATCCGTTTCATGTTTCCTCCCTGAGATGCCGATCGCTCCCGAACCGGCATCGTCCTCGCAAACCCCGTTGATTTGATAGGCATCAACTTGCCACGCCAAACGGTGATGTAAAAATGAAATATGGGGCCAAAATCATAATCGGGAAGTTATGCATCCGGAAGAATTGGACCCAACCATCGAAGCGTATTTAACGGCGATGCGCGCCGCGTCAACGACAACAGAATGACGGCGGGCAGCTCTCGATCGCGCGAGTCCAAGCGTCACGTCGCGCCATCGCGCAGCATGCCTCCGGGAAACGCGGCAAGCGGCCCTCAAGTTGATGGCAAAAGATCTTCGACATATCGGCTTGATCCGTCTGCCAACCTGTCGACGCGGATCGACGCTCGCCATGCGAGGCGAACGCGTAGGCGTCTTCAGCCGGCACGCATCGCAGCGTCGATCGAAGCAGACAGGATCTCCAGTCCGAGATCGATCTCGCGGTCTGCAACCGTCAGCGGCGGGGCAATGCGAAAGACGCCTCCCATTCCCGGAAGCTTGACGATGTTCATGCTGAGACCGCGCCGCATCGCCTCCTCCATGACCTTGGCACCCAGCTCGAAGCCCGGAGCCTTGGTCTGCCGATCGGCGACGACTTCGAGCCCGAGAAGAAGGCCGCGTCCCCTGATATCGCCGACACATTCGAACCTCTGTTGCAGCGACAGGAGACCGTCGCGCAGCCGCGCGCCGCGCTCGATCGCCTGTTCGACCAAGCCATCACGTTCGACCACGTCGAGCACGGTCACGCCGACCGCCGCCGGCAGGGGATCCGAGACATGGGTGGTATAGAAGAGGAAGCCCCTTTCATGGGCCTTTTGCTCGATTTCCGCCGTCGTCATGACGGCGGCAAGCGGCAGCCCAGCGCCCAAAGTCTTCGACAGCGTGAGAATATCCGGCCTCACCCCATCGCGCTGGAAGGCAAACATGTGCCCGGTCCGGCCGACCCCCGTCTGGGCTTCGTCGAGGATGAGAAGCATGCCCCGTTCCTCGCATTTGCGCTTGAGCGCGGCGAGGTAGCCCGGCGGAAGCTCAAGGATCCCCCCACTCGAAAGGATCGGTTCGGCGATGAACGCCGCGAGGCTGCCCGTCGACTGCCGGTCGATCAGCGAGAAGGCGTCGTCGAGTTCCGTCTTCCAATCATTGCTGCCATCCGGGTGGGTGAACCGCGGCCGATAGGCGTTGGGCGCCGGTATCACGAACGAGCCTGCGGCGGCCGGACCATAACCCTTTCGGCCGGCGCTGTAGGTGGCCGAGGCGGCGGCTCCCGTCATCCCGTGCCAGCTCTGCGCGAAGGCAACGACCTCGTGCCCGCCGGTCACCAGCTTCGCCATGCGAATGGCCGCCTCGTTCGATTCGGCGCCCGTCGTCAGAAGCTGAACCCGGTCGAGCCCCGGTGCAAGCGCGGCAAGGCGCGTGGCGAGTTCGACGACGGGCCTCGACAGCATGCCGCTGAAGAGATGGGCGACCGTCCGCATTTGCCGGTCGACGGTCGCAACGATGTCAGGGTGTGTGTGACCGAGGACACCGCTCATCTGACCGGAGGTGAAGTCCAGGACGGCACGACCGTCCGCATCATAGACGAAGCTTCCTTCCGCTCGCTCCACGATGATCGCCTCGAAGCCAGACCCGTAGCGCGTGAGGTGTTTGTTGGCGGAGGTCCAGAACGCAGGGTCGGAATTCAGGGACATCAGATTGCTCCTCATTGGCGGTTCTAAATGGCTAACGGGCGTTGCCGCTTCAGGCAAATTGATAGTGTTCCGTTCTGATATCGGATATTTTGATATCATGAGGAATCTCGACCTTGCCTTGCTTCGAAACTTCACCGTCATCGCGCGGACGGGGTCGATCAGCCTTGCCTCCCAGCAGGTCGGGCGGACCCAATCGACGCTCAGCATGCAGATGCAGCGGCTCGAGGATTTTCTCGAACAGGCCCTCTTCCATCGCACCGGATCGGGCGTGCGGCTGACCGTGGCCGGTGAAAAGTTGCTGGCGCATGCCGAACGTCTTCTCGCCAAACATGATGAGATCCTGGGGGAGATGGAAGGCAAGGGCCTCAAAGGCTCCGTCACCCTGGGCTGTCCGGAAGATTACTCGATCGCTTTTCTTCCAGGGATCATCGAGAGCTTTCTCGAGCGGCACCCGGACGTCGAATTGCGCATGATCTGCGCCCCAACCACGGAACTGCGTCCAATGTTGCTGCGGCGCCAAATCGACCTGGCGCTCGTCTCCATCGCCGACAGTTCAAACAGCGAAGTCATTCGAACGGAAGACTTCGTATGGGTCGGCAAGGCTGCGGAACCGGACATCCTGAACCGCGCGGCTCTTCCCCTGGCATTGTCTGCCCCGACGACGCTCGACTATCGGGCAGCCTGCGACGCCATGGAGGCGATCAATCGCCGGTACCGCGTCGCCTTTGCGAGCAACCGCCTTGCCGGCCTCATCGCGTTTGCCCGTTCCGGCCATGCGATCAGCGTCCTGACGAGAACCGCCGTCCCCTCCGATCTGCACATCATTTCAACCGGGCTGCCGAAGCTCCCTGCGATCGGCATCGCGCTCGAATTTGCCGAACCCCGCCCATCATCCGTGGTAAAAGCGCTCGCGGACCACGTACGGGTAGTATTGCCCGCCATTTGAACGTGCCGCGGTCGATAATCTTGGCCAGTTGATCGCACGCGGCATGAGAGCATCGCTGGTTCTTGCGCAGATACGATCGCTCGCACGGTTGACTATCGTGTGTCCAACCTCTCTGAATGCCTCCCGGCAAAGTGGAAATGATTGCATCGGATCGCCTGCATGAATGAGATACGTCACCCGAATGAAACGGCCGCGACGGTTTCCGCCCTCTCTGAGCCGGAGAAGAACGTCATCATCGGGGGCGTGCTTCTTGCGATGCTTCTCGCCGCGCTCGACCAGACGATCGTGGCGCCGGCGATGCCGACAATCGGCAAAGCACTTGGACACAGCGACTATCTGCCATGGGTCGTGACGGCATATTTGTTGACCGCGACGGCCATGGCTCCCCTTTACGGCAAGATCTCCGATATCCACGGGCGACGCCCGACGATCTTCGCCGCCGTGATCATCTTCCTTGCGGGGTCGCTGATCAGCGCGCTGGCGCCGAACATGCTGACGCTGATCATCGGCCGCGCGGTCCAGGGCCTGGGCGGCGGCGGTCTCTTCGCCCTCTCGCAAACGGTGATTGGCGACCTCGTTCCGCCACGCGAGCGCGCCCGCTACGCCGCCTGGATATCCGGAACATGGGCGGTCGCAAGCATCGCCGGGCCGCTGCTGGGCGGCACTTTCGCCGAGTATCTCCACTGGTCGCTGATTTTCTGGATCAACATTCCGCTCGGCCTTGCGGCCTTGGCGATCATCAACAATCCATTGACGAAGCTGCCGATCACAACCCGAGCGCACCGGATCGATGGGGCTGGCGCCACATTGCTCGTCGCGGCAACGGCGCTTTTGTTGCTGGCGCTGAATTGGGGCGGCAGCCGTTACGCATGGTTGTCGCCGGCCATAGTCGGCTTGCTTGGGTGTTCGGCACTCCTTTGGGGCGCGTTCGCCTTGCGCCTTCGGCGCGTGACCGAGCCGCTGATCTCGCTGGAAGTGCTCGGCAATCCGATCGTGCGCTACGGAACTCTGGCGATGTTTCTGGCGCAGGGCGCCAATGTCGGCGTCTCAGTCTATCTCCCGGTCTATGCGCAGTCGTTCCATGGCCTCTCCGCCGATGGCTCGGGACTGATCATGCTCGGCCTGTTGCTGGGCACCGTGTTCGGAGCAACGACCAGCGCGCGGACGATACCGCGCCTTGCCCACTACAAAATGATGGCACTCGTCGGCAGCACCCTCAGCTTTCTCTGCCTGGCTACGCTCGCGGCTCTGGCCGGGCGAACATCCTTGTCGCTGCTAGTCCTGCTGACCTCGGGCGCGGGCTTTGGCTCGGGCATGACCTTTCCGGTTGCGACCATTTCCGTGCAGAACGCCGTCGATCAGGCGCATCTCGGTGTCGCCACCGGAGTCCTGACCTTCCTGCGATCGCTTGGCGGCGCTCTTGGCGTCGCGATACTTGGCGCCATCGCCCTCGGCAATGGCCTGCCGCTCGGCGGTGAGGCCATCCAAGCGATCAGCGCCACGGCCACCTCGGCAATGCCGTTCGCCTATATTTTCGCCGCCTGCGCCGCGGCGATGGTGATCTCGCTGGTGATGTTCCATCTCATGCCGGAGAAGCCACTGCGGGGCCGTGCCGAAGCGGAGACGCCGGCCGCCATCGACTAGTCGTAGAGCGCCCTCGAATTGCCCTTCGCGCAACCGATGTCGGTTCGGGCCACCGCATTCCAAGTCGCTGCCGTCCTTCGGGGCAGGCCCCATCGCGATCAGGATGACAAGCGAATGCGCCGCAGAAATATCGCGGCGTATTCGTCGTTTGATCGTTCGGCTGCTCTGATTTCAGCCAAGGCCGCTGAGGAACAGGCTTAGCGCAGCGGGAAAGCGACAGGGCGGATCGGTGCTGCATCGGCCCCGCGAAACTTGAGCGACGCGCCGACAAAAGCAAACTCGTAGATCCGGTCCTTCGACAGTTCTTCGAGATTGATGAGCTCGATGATCGGAGCGCCCTGTTGGGCCAACAGATAGGTGTGAACCGGAATGTAGTTGTCTTCGGTTTCGGCTGGAAACGCTTCGAAGCTCAAATTGTCGGCACCGACGACCATGGCGCCACCGTCTTCGACCAGGAACTTCGCCGCGTCGATGCTCAGCCCGGGGGGATTGCTCATATAGGCGGACTTGTCTTCGTAGTCCTGCATCCGCCCCGTGCGGATCAGCGCCACGTCGCCTTCCTGGAGCTTGACGCCCTGGCTATCAAGCGCCTCCTGCAGATCCCTGCGGGTGATGCGATAATTCTCCGGCAGCATCCGCATGCCCTTGGCTGCCGCGACATCGATCAAGACACCACGTGCGATGATCGGCGGCAATTTCTCCGCGCCGGTGACGGTCCAGCCCTGGTCTCCGAGGTGGTCGGCCGCCGCATAACCGTTCCAGATCTTGCCGTTCAGGCCGAAGTGATTCAGCGCATCGATATGCGTGCCCATATGCGCGTACATCGAAACGGCCGAACCGGAGTAGCTGACGTGCTGGTTCATCTCCTTGCCGACCTTCATCGGGTCCGAAACCGTCGTGCCGTGCGGCGTGTGGGTCATCCACATCTGGTATGGCGGATCGCCGGCCGCCTCCCAGCTCGGCATGCCGATGAAATACTCCACGGCAAGGTCGTAGGACTTGGCGCCTTCGATGCGCGACAGGATCGCAGCACGAGAGGCGGGCGTGATCAGATTGAGACGTCCGATCTCGTCCTTCGCCCCCCAGGGGCTTTTGCCGACGTCCTGCGCGAAGGCCGCACTCCCCAGCAATCCGGAGACGAGAAAGACTGCCACCGTGCGGCTGAGCGTTGCGATTTTGAACATGATGAACTCCTTCTTCTGCATTGCCTGAACATCAGGAAGCTGAGTTCACCTTATTGCTGGCCGCGTCGCGAATAATTCGCGATAAGGAGAATAGATATTTTACTCTGGAGAAATTATGGATCTGTTGGCGTCCATGCGCGCGTTTCGGCGCGTCGTCGAGCTCCAAAGCTTCAACAGAGCGGCCGAAGAGCTCGGACAGTCGAACGCGTCGATCAGCAAGCAGGTCCGGCAACTGGAGAAACGCCTCGGCACCGTGCTCATTCTGCGCACCACCCGGCGCATGAGCCTCTCGGAGACCGGGCGCAGCTACTTCACCGAATGCTGCAGGCTTCTCGACGAACTCGACCATCTGGAGCGTGCGACGTCGGGCGAGGCCGGCGAGATCAATGGCCGGCTACGGATCAACGCGCCTCTTTCCTTCGGACTGACGGTCCTCGCGCCGATGCTGGCCCGCTTCATGGCGCTGCATCCGCAGTTGAAGGTCGACATGACGCTCGACGATCATGTGCTTGACGTCGTTTCGGAGGGGTTCGATGTCTCGATCCGCGTGCGCGCCGCGCTTGCAGATTCATCCCTGATCGCCAAGCGGCTCGGCGAGGTCGAACAGATCATCTGCGCCGCGCCCGCCTATCTGTCGGCGAGGGGCACGCCAACAAGCACCAGCGATCTCAAGAACCACGATTGCCTCAGCTACCGACTCGCCGACCAGCCGGGAAGCTGGATCGTGGAAGGCCCCGACGGCGCGACGAGCATCGAACTGCCGGCCCGCTTCGTCGTCGACAACAGCCTGATGCTGAGCGAGATGATCCAGGCCGGCATCGGTCTCGGCGCCTTGCCATCCTTCATCGCCAACCCGCTGCTTTCCCACGGCAAGCTCGTACGGATCCTGCCGCAGCATAGGCTCGCTGAGCGCGGCATCTATGTCGTCTATCCAACCAATCGATTGCTGCTGCCGAAGGTAAAGGCTTTCACCGATTTCTTCGCCAGCGAGATTCGGCAGGCCAGGCTCTAGGACGGAAAGGTCGCCGGCGCACACGCCTCCATCGCGTCGCCCGATTTAATACCGTCACAGTTGTTACTCCCGACATTTGATCCGCGGTGCCAAAATACCCTCGATGACGCGCGATGACCTGCATCCCGGCACTCTTGCCGCACGAAGCAGGTTCGTCTCAAACGAGGAGATTGAAAGCCATGATCAAGACAGTCGAGAATGGGCAGGGGGCCGACCAGCCGGCCATGCAAAAGCCGGAGGTAGTCTCTCCGCAGGCCTGGGAAGCGGCACGCCAGAACCTGCTCGTAAAGGAGAAGGCCCATACACGCGCTCGCGACGCGCTCGCCGCCGAGCGCCGGCGCATGCCGTGGATGGCGGTCACGAAGGAATATGTCTTCGAAGGCCCGGAAGGCAAGGCGAGCCTCCTCGATCTCTTCGCCGGTCGGCACCAGTTGATCGTCTACCGCGCCTTTTATGAGCCGGGTGTCTATGGCTGGCCCGAGCACGCCTGTCGCGGTTGTTCGATGGTCGCGGATCAGGTTGCCCACCTTTCCCATCTCAACGCCCGTGACACTACCCTGGTCTTCGTTTCTCGGGCGCCGCAGGCGGATATCGCCAGGCTGAAGGCGCGCATGGGCTGGACGATGCCCTGGTACACCATCACCGACAATTTCGACCTCGATTTCGGCGTCGACGAGTGGCACGGACACAACGTGTTCTTCCGCGACGGCGACCGACTGTTCCGGACCTATTTCATCAACAACCGCGGCGACGAACAGATGGGCGGCACCTGGAACTATCTCGACATCACGCCGCTCGGCCGACAGGAGGTCTGGGAGGACTCTCCCGAAGGCTATCCCCAGACACCGACCTACAAGTGGTGGAACTGGAACGACAGCTACGTCGAAGGCGCCGCGCCCGATCGGCGCTGGGTCGAGGTCTCGGACGCCGGCGAGGCAGCGATGCGAACCCAGGACGCGAGCTCGGTGCGATGAGTGCCAGCCTCTCTGCCGGCGCGCGAGAACTCCACCGGATGGCAGCGCGGAGGGCGGCCGATGGGCTTGCCCTTGCGGCGTCGCCGACCTTCGCGCTCATGGCGCTTTCGACCGGCGCATGGGGCCACGACGTCGGGCAGATGTTATGCGTCGGCGAGCCGGGGCTGCAGATCGGCGGGATGACCATCATGTATCTCTTGATGAGCATCTTTCACCTAGCCCCATGGCTGCGGCTCCTTCGCGCCACCAAGCCCGAAGCAGCCTAAATCCGTCCGTTTGTCCGCCTGGCAATACACCATACCGGCCCTACTTGCAGGCGAAGTGGGGCCGGTTTTCGCGACACCCAAAAGATGTGGAAACGACCGGAACCATATGTCCCTGATATCGGTGAATGGGCATGCTGTTGATTCTGGGAGGACGTCATCTTCTCGGATTGAAGCAGGGAACGGTTCCACGAAGCAGATCCGGCCATCGACCTAGCAGCGGTGTCTGCAATGGCTGTCCGCAGATGCTGTGTGTGAACGGTTCCGATGGAAGATTTTGAACGAATCGGGAAAACGAACTTGAGTGTTGCCACACCTCAGCCAACGCCAACACGTTTCAAGCTGCGCCTGACGCCGTCACTGGTCGGCGCTCTCCTCTGCGCCGCCGCCCTTGCGTCGTCGCTATACTATTTCGTTGGCCCGCAAAGCGTTCCCGCGGAAATCGCCGCGATCGATCCGTCGGGGATGCCGGCAGATGCAGGCGCTTCCCCGAACGAACCGCCAAGCTTCGAGATCCTCTACAGCAACGGTGATCAGGGGCTGATGGTTTACGAAGGCTACGTCTACGTCGTGCGACTCGGCGACAAGTTGCCGAATGGCCGGCGCATGATCGGTTTCCAAAAACGGGACGGAAACTGGAACGCAGTGACGCTTTGAGGGCATCGTCCGGCCAGGCGTTGTGGATGTTAACCGTTTGTTAACGCTCGCCTGCGACGCAAGGAGAACCCCCATTTAGCCACGGTTGCCACCCAGGGCGAACTGGCGCAACTCTTTCTTAAAGAGTCGTGAATCAGTGCTTTGGATGGTGCAGAATGATTAACAAGAAGCTACAGGATGAGCTGGTCGAGCTCGATGAGAGCCCTGCGCTTGAGAGCCGGTCGGTGATGAGCGAGCGTGCGGTCCAAGGGATTCCCCTGGCGATCGAAGCCGTCATCGGGCGCGCCAGGCTGACGGTTTCCCAGATTTCAAAACTCCATCCTGACGACACGATCCATCTCGACCGCAATTTTGGCGAACCGGTCGAACTCAAGGTCAACGGCATGGTCATCGGCCGAGGCGAGATCGTCTATGACGAATCCAGCAACGCCGTCGGCATCAAGATCATCGAGACAACACCGATCGCGCGACGCTAGATCCCGCATCACGCGGTCCGCGCTGATGAGCCGTGGCCGTCTTGCTGATTGTTGACCCGATTTCCGCACGGCTTCGTCGATTGCCTGTGGAACAGCAACCAGAACGCGCAACAGTTAAGGGGTTGTTAGGACATACCGAACGATTTTAGCTCTGCAGGCAAAGCCTATCCTCTTTTAATTCCCGCCCGAGAACCTTCTTCCGTCTGCCGGCCGGCTGACTGGTCCTATGGTTTCGGGCGGCTTAGATCTGGATGCGTTCGGAATGACATTGACCTCTCTCGCCGTCCGGCTGAAAAGCCGCGCGCATTTTTCCCTGAAACGGAACGTCAGCGGCAAAAGCGGAGCGGTCGTCGGCAGCACCCTCGGCCGGAGAGCTCAGGCAAGGCAACGGCTTGGCATTATCATCGCCGGCTTTGCCGCGATCTTTCTGGTCACGCTCGGTCGCCTGATCCAGTACGGACTGGAAAAACCGCTCGATACGGCTTGGATCAACTACGCCAATCATGCCGTAGCCTCCCGCCCTGACATCGTCGACCGGCACGGCGAACTACTCGCGACAGATGTCACCATGGTGTCGCTCTATGCCGAGCCGCGAAAGATCATCGACGCAGACGAGGTCGTCGAGAAACTCGCGACCGTCATTCCTAATCTCGATTGGCGCGATACGCACCGGAAGCTTCGGTCCGGCACGGCCTTCCAATGGTTGCGACGGCAGCTCACGCCGCGCCAGCAGGCGGACATACTGGCGCTTGGCATTCCCGGCATCGGCTTCCGACCGGAAAAGCGGCGGTTTTATCCCGGCGGCCCGACGGCGTCTCATATTCTCGGCCACGTCAATGTCGACAATCAGGGCCTGCAGGGCATGGAGCGCTACATCGATCAGCAAGGACTTGCCGATCTCAGGGCGGCAGGATTGACCGGCAGCACCCCGCTCGAGCCGGTCAAGCTCTCGATCGACCTTCGTGTTCAGAGCATCGTGCGAGAAACGGTAGCGCGCGCCATGAGCGACTATCAGGCGGAAGCCGCCGGCGCCGTGGTCCTGGATGTGGCGACCGGAGAAGTCATCGCGATGGCTTCGGTGCCCGACTACGATCCGAACCAGCCTTCGCGGACGCTGCCGGACGGCAATGTCGACAAGGAATACGAGAAGGGCTGGTTCAACCGGATGAGCAATGCGACATTCGAAATGGGCTCGACGTTCAAGAGCTTCACCCTGGCGATGGGGATCGACGCCGGCAAGATCAGCCTCAACTCCGTGGTCGATGCATCGCGCCCGATCCGCATGGGCGGTTTCACCATCAGGGATTTTCGCGGGAAGTACCGCCCTTTGACCATCCCCGAGGTTTTTCAATACTCCTCTAACATCGGAACTGCCGCCGTTGCCGACATGGTCGGCATCGAAGGACATCAGGCCTTTCTCACCAAGCTTGGACTTCTTTCCAGGATGGAGACCGAACTGCCGGGCGTGGCAACGCCCACGCAGCCGCGGAGCTGGAAGAAGATCAATTCGGTGACCATTTCCTTCGGACACGGCGTTGCGACCACGCCGCTGCAAACAGCCGTTGCCGCGGCGGCCCTCCTGAACGGCGGCAACCTGATCTCCCCGACATTTCTTCCGAGATCCCCCGAGACGGCGAAGGCACTGGCCCAGCAAGTCCTGCAGCCCACGACGAGCGCCGACATGCGCTACCTTTACCACCGGAACGGCCTGGTAGGCTCCGGTCGCCACGCGCAGGTGCCCGGCTTCCAAGTCGGAGGAAAGACTGGTACCGCCGACAAGGTCATCAACGGTCGATACACCACAAACCTCAATTTCAACGCCTTTCTCGCCGGCTTCCCCATGAATAATCCGCGCTATATCGTCCTCTCGATCGTCGATGCGCCGCTGACCGGCGAGAGAGGTGGCCGTCAGGCGGCGCACACGGCGGCGCCCGTCGTGCGGGAGATCATCAGTCGAGCCGGTTCCTTCCTCGGCGTCCAGCCCCGCTTCGGACCCGAACACGAACCGCATCTGGTGGCGGACTTCTAGGCACGGCTTGCGGAAGGCGGGGAACATAAACCGGGAACGGGCACATCGCCGCACCAACCGCCCTTGGCTTCATGCCGCCGCAAGGCTATGTCCAAGTCTATCGACACGATCCGGTACGGGAGGAGCCTCAGATGCTGATCGATGGAAAAGTCTTTATCGTGACCGGCGGCGGTTCGGGCCTTGGCGCAGCCGTCGCGCGGCGGCTGCATGGCGAAGGCGCCCGTGTGGTTCTTGCCGACGTGAACGCCGAGGCAGGCCAGCAAATGGCTGAAGAGCTCGGCAGCAACGCCCTCTTCCAGAAGACGGATGTCACCAACGAGACGGATGCCGCCGCCGCCGTTGCGGCGGCCTTGGACCGCTTTGGTCATCTCCATGGGCTGGTAAACTGTGCCGGCATTGCGCCCGGCGAAAAGGTGCTCGGCCGCGACGGACCGCATCGGCTGGAGAGCTTTTCGCGCGCGGTCACGATCAACCTGATCGGCACCTTCAACATGCTGCGGCTTGCCTCCGAGGCGATCGAGCGAGAAGAGCCGGGCGACGACGGCGAGCGGGGCGTGATCGTCAACACCGCGTCGGTCGCCGCCTTCGACGGCCAGATCGGTCAGGCGGCCTATGCTGCCTCCAAGGGAGGCGTCGTCTCGATGACGTTGCCGATCGCGCGCGAACTTGCGCGCCACGGCATTCGCGTCGTCGCCATCGCTCCGGGCATCTTTGAAACGCCGATGATGGCCGGCATGCCGCAGGAGGTACAGGATTCACTTGGCAAGAGCGTGCCCTTCCCGCAGCGCCTCGGCAAACCGGACGAGTTTGCCGCGCTCGTGCAGCATATCTGCGAGAACCGCATGCTGAACGGCGAAGTCATCCGCCTCGACGGCGCGCTGCGCATGGGCGCGCGCTGATAGGATCAGCTTCCGGCGCGGCGCCTGATTTCAGCCGGCGCGGCGCCAGCTCTTACCGATCAGGCGGCTCGATCCGCCATTTTGACGACGTAGGCGCAGCGCCGCGCGCCGGCGAGGATGTGCTCGGCGCGCTCGACCTCGACACCGGGGCCGAGCACCGCACGGAACACGCTCAATTCCGCCCGGCAGAAGCCCTGGCAGCTCGTTGCAGCAGCGCAGATCGGACAGTGGTTCTCGACGAAGAGCAGCGTGCCGTCGCCAGGATCCTCGCAAGCCGCCATATAGCCTTCCTGCGATCGCAGCCGCACCAATTCTTCCACCCGCTCGCGCAGGCTCTTCTTGTCCGCCATCGCTGCGCCATAGTTCTGTCGGGTCTCGTCCTCCCGCGCCGCGATCAGCCGCTCGATCGCCGCCTCGCCGAGCGTCTGGCGGATCGTCCTCAAGAGCTGGACGGTAAGCTCCGCATGGGTGTCGGGAAACTCGGCATGGCCGGCGGCGGTCAGCCCCCAGAACTGCGAAGGGCGGCCGACGCCTTTCGCTTCCGACCACGACAGAACCAAACCATCCTCGGCAAGACGGACTAGCTGCTGGCGCACGGCCTCGCCGGTAATCGTCAGACGCTTTCCGAGTGCCGCCGCCGTTTGCGGGCCATGCAGCTTGAGCGCCAGCATGATGCGCTCGCCCGGCGTGCGGCCGCTGCTCATCTCTGGATTTAAAAAGGGATCGCTTGACATATTCCTGCGCGCAGATTTACAAAGAACTCTCTTGCTAAATACACTCTCAACCAACCGCAGACAAGTGATCCATCGAGAGTGTCCCGCCCGCAAAGGATTTGATCATGGCTTTCGAACTTCCCGCCCTTCCCTATGCCCCCGGTGCGCTCGCTGAAAACGGCATGAGCGCCGAGACGATCGAGTTCCACCACGGAAAGCATCACCAGGCCTATGTCACGGCGCTGAACGGTTTCGTCGAGAAGGATGCATCGCTCGCCGGCCTGTCGCTCGAAGAGATCATACGCCACAGCCACGGCAAGGCGGAACTGGCGCCGGTCTTCAACAATGCCGGCCAGCATTGGAACCACATCCTGTTCTGGAAGAACCTTTCGCCCGAGGGCGGTCAGATCCCCGGGGCACTCGAAAAGAAGCTCATCGAAGACTTCGGCAGCGTTCAAGGCTTCAAGGACGCCTTCAAGGCGGCCGCCACCGGCCAGTTTGGCTCCGGCTGGGCCTGGCTCGTGCTCGGCCCGGACGGTAAGCTCAAGGTGACGAAGACCGCCAACGGCTCCAATCCGGTCGCGACCGACGAAGGCAAGGCCCTGCTTGGCCTCGATGTCTGGGAACACGCCTATTACATCGACTACCGCAACCGCCGGCCGGACTATGCGTCGAACTTCCTCGACAAACTTGCCAACTACGAATTTGCCGAAGCGGAATTGAAGTCCGCCTGACCGGCCGCGATTCGCCCGGAGCTGGAAGCAGCTTTTTTGCATGTCTCCTTTGATCGTAGCCGGTTAAAGGACAAGGATATGCAGCCATTCAAAGTGCCACAGCGACCTTTGCGCGTCGACGCGCGGCGCCGTAGGCAACAAGTCAGAGAATTTGCGGCAGCCCTCTCGCCCCCCGCCTGAACCTGGGCTTCCGTAAACCCCGTGGCGTCTCCCCGCCGCCACGGGCTATCCTCAGTTGGAACAAGACCCATGCGCCAGCAGCCTCCGCTTTCCGTCGACATCGACGCCCACACTGATCTGGCGGTGTCGAAACCGGAGTTCGCCGACACCCTGTCGCATCTCGCTGCGACCGTCTGCGTGGCAAGCGCCGGCAAAGGCGCCGAGAGTCTTGGCCGGACCGTGACCGCCACTTTTTCACTGTCCGCAAACCCGCCATCGATCGTCGTTTCGATCAAGGCTGACAGTCCACTTGCCGTGCGGATTGTCGCCGAGCAAGGTTTCTCGCTCGCCATGCTGGCCGAGGGGCAAGAATTGATCGCGGACGCCTTCGCTGGCAAGATCGAAGCGTCCAAGCGTTACCTCGTCGGCATCTGGGCCGATTGGCCGAGCGGTCGGCCGAGGCTTCTCGGAGCCGCCGCAGCACTCGACTGCGTGCTGAGCGCAGCGCTCGAGGTCGGCGACCACATGCTGTTCGTCGGAACAATTGTCGCAACCGAGACTTCCACCCATGCCGGCCCCTTGATCTGGAGCCGCCGGCGATATCAGTCTCTCGACAGGACGAGAGCGTTGCCGGCGCAGCCGAGCAACGGGCACGCGACCTTGCACCCAAGCAAGCCTGCGGCCTGAACCGGCGATCGCGTAGGAGGAATGCCAGCAATGCGGCAAGCACTCGAAAAGCTCTTAGAAGCCGGCAAGGACGACGCCATGCTGCGCTTCACGCTCGGAAGCATTTGCCTTCAGGAAGCGGACCTCGATACCGCACTTCTGCATGTCGAGCGCGCGATCGCCTTCGACCCGGACTATTCCGCTGCGTGGAAACTGCATGGCGCCATTCTACACAAGCTCGGCCGGTTCGAAGAGGCGCTCCAGGTTTGGCGCGAAGGTCGCGCCGTCGCCGAGCGGAAGGGCGATCTGCAGGCGGCGAAGGAGATCGGCGTTTTCCTCAAGCGCCTGGAACGCCAGTGCATCGCCGCCAACAGGAACGAATAGCCCTCACCCCGAAACTGGACCGAGCCCGGCATAAATGCCGAGCCCGGAAACATCGCGAACGGTCAGTTCACTTGAAGACCGACGGCAACCAGAGCGACAGCGCCGGGATGTAGGTGACGGCCATCAGCACCGCGATGCTGGCGCCGAAGAACGGCCAGATCGTGCGCATCGCCTCGCGAATGGTAATTCCGCCGACGGCGCAGCCGACGAAGAGCACCGTGCCCACCGGCGGCGTGTTGAGCCCGATGCCGGCGTTCAGGATCATCACCACCCCGAAATGCACCGGGTCGATGCCGAAGGCCTTGACGACCGGAAGCAGCACCGGCGTGCAGATGATCACCATCGGCGCCATGTCCATGAAGGTGCCGAGGAGCAAGAGGATAATGTTGATGACGAGCAGCACGATGATCGGGTTCTCCGAAATCGCACCGATCGCGCCGATCATCAGCGCCTGCACCTGCAGGAAGGCCATCAGCCAGCCGAAGGATGCCGCCATACCGATGACGAGGAGAACCAAGGCGGTGGTGCGCACCGCCCCCATGACCGCTTCGACGAAGCCTGTCCAATCCAGTTCGCGATAGACCAGCATCGCGACGAGGAAGGCATAGAGCACGGCGATGCAGGAGCTTTCGGTGGCGGTGAACACGCCGGAGCGCACGCCGCCGAAAATGATGCCGATCAGTACGATGCCCGGAAATGAGGCGAGCAGGTAGTAGAAGAGCCTGGAAAAGCCCGGGAACGGCTCGGCCGGATAGCCTCTACGCCTTGCGACGACATAGGCGGTCACCATCAGCGAAAGCGCGAGCAGCAGGCCGGGAATGATGCCGGCGGTGAAGAGATCGGCGACCGAGACATTGCCGCCGGCGGCGATCGAATAAAGGATCATGTTGTGCGACGGCGGGACCATCAGCGCGATGATGGCTGCGTTGACGGTCACGTTGACGGCGTAGTCACGGTCATAGCCGCGCCTTGCCATTTGCGGGATCATCAGGCCGCCGACGGCCGAAGCATCCGCGACCGCCGAGCCGGAGATGCCGCCGAAGAGCGTCGAGGCCACGATGTTGACCTGGCCGAGGCCGCCACGCAGATGCCCGACGAGACCGGCGGCGAACTGGATCAGCCTGTTGGCGATGCCGCCGCGCACCATCAGGTCGCCGGCAAAGATGAAAAACGGGATCGCCATCATGGCAAAGACGTTCATGCCGGAATTCAACTGCTGGAACACCACCACCGGCGGCAGGCCGAGATAGAGCACGGTGGCGAAGGAAGCAATGCCGAGGCAAAACGCGATCGGCGTGCCGATGAACATCAGCAGGGTGAACACCCCGAAGAGAATAGTGTAAGCCATTCAGGCCATCTCCTGCACGACGATATCGGCGGCGACGTCGACACCCAGAACCAGATCGATGAAACGCTCGGCAGCGAAGAGGGCAATCATCACGCCGCCGACGATGAGCGGAAAAAAGTCGACCCCTCCCGGCCATCCAAGGACCGGAATGGTGGCGCTCCATGTGCCGATGCAAAGAAGCAATCCGTAATAGGCCATGGATGCCCCGAAGATGACGGTCAGGCCAAGGCTCGTCAGATCCATGGCAAGCTGGAGCGAAGGCTTCATCACGTGGCGGATGACATCGAGGCCGAGATGGACGCTCTCGCGCACGCCGACCGCCGCGCCAAGCATGATGAACCAGGCCATCAGGTGGAGAGACAAGGGCTCAGACCAGCTTGGCGAGTCGTTCAGAACATAGCGGGCAAACACCTGCCAGCCGACGATCAGTGTCATGGCGACCATGCCGGTGCCGGCGATATAGAGCGACGCGCGGCTTAGCGCCCCGAGAAGCGGGCGTATCGCCCGCATGAAACGACGCATCTTTCTTCCTCCTCCGCAAAAAGCGATCCTATGGACAGTTGCGAAGGCCGGTTCCTTTCCCGGACCCGGCCTTTCATCTGCCGTCACTTGACCGCCTTCACCCGCTCGAGAAGGTCCTTGAGTTTCGGGTCGCTGACGAACTGGTCGTAGACCGGCGCCATCGCGGCTGCGAACTCCTCCTTGTTGACCTTGATGACGTTTGCGCCGGCGGCACGAACCTTCTCTTCCGAGACCTTCTCGCGCGCGCTCCAGAGTTCACGCATCTTGCCAACGGAATCCTTGGCCGCCTGACGAACCAGGACCTGATCCTCGGAGGAAAGCTTGTCCCAGGTGATCTTGGAAATGACCAGGATTTCTGGATTGAGGGAATGTTCGGTGAGCGAATAGTTCTTGGCGACCTCGAAATGACGGGCGGATTCGTAGGACGGCCAATTGTTCTCGGCGCCATCGACGACACCGGTCTCGAGCGACGAATAGACCTCGCCCATCGGCATCGGCGTCGGGTTGGCACCGAAGGCCTGCATCATGGCGATCCAGAGATCGGACTGCTGCACCCGGATTTTCAGGCCCTTGAGGTCCGCCAGTTTCTCGATCGGCTTTTTGGTGGTGTAGAAGGAACGCGCGCCGGAATCATAAAAGGCGAGACCGATCAGGCCGTGCGGTTCGAAGGCCGCCAGCACCTCGTCGCCGATCGGGCCGTCGACCGTCTGGTGCATGTGCTCGGTCGAGCGGAACAGGAACGGCATGCCAAGCACCATCGTCTCCTTGACGAGGTTGTTGAAGGGCGCCGCGTTGACGCGGTTCATGTCGATGACACCGAAGCGCGTCTGCTCGATCGTGTCCTTCTCGCCGCCGAGCACGCCATTGTTCATGACCTCGACCTTGATCCGCCCGTTGCTGCGCTCGGAAAGCAGTTGCCCCATGTATTTGACGGCCTCGACCGTCGGGTAGCCGTCCGGGTGGATATCCGCCGAACGCAGGGTGATTTCCTGCGCCTGCGCCGCTGTGCCGGCAAACGCCAGCCCCATGGCGACGCAAAGCATGCCTGCAATTTTCTTCATGTTTTCTCCTCCTCTGATCGTGCTTCGGCCTCTCCCAAGGCCGGGTTGCTGCCCGTCCGGGCCGGCATGCGAAATCCTCTTGTCGTTAGGCCCGGCAGGGAGCCTCCTAGCTCCCATTGCGGACTGACGTCACGCCACGGCGAAGGCCGGCAGCTTGAACAGGTGTTCCGGGTTCTCGACGAGGGCCAGATGCCGCGCCCGGTCGTCGGCAAGCCAGCCGAGCACCAGTTCCGCGAGCCGCGCGTCATCGGGATAGTCTTCCGTCCTGCGGATCATGTTATGCGGCCAGTTCGAGCCCCAGACGATGCGTTCCGGAGCATGTTTGGCGATCCGGCGCGAAAAGGCGGCCACGTCTTCGTATGGCCATCCCTCCCGCGAACTTTCGTAGACGCCAGCGAATTTGAACCAGACATTGCCGCGGTCGATCAACTTCAGCAGCGCCGCGATCTCCGGTCCATCAGGATCGACGCCGGCAAAGAACTTGCCGTGGTGATCCAACACCCAGCGCGACCTGATGCGCTCCAGCCGCGGCAGATGGTCGAGCAGCCTGTTGCCGTCGCACTGCACGGCGATCATCCAATCTGCCGCGTATGCCCGCGCGTCCACTGCTTCCAGCGCGCCGAGCCCCACCGCGCCACCCGGCAAGTCCATGATGCGTGCGCCGACAGCGCCGCTTTCGCTCAACTTTCGCATCTGCGCATCCGAAGTGTCCTCGTCGATGACGACGACGGCGCGCGCGGCGGCACCCATTGCCGCAACACAGGCAAGCGTGTTGCCATTGTCCCGCTGATGGGCGTTGCCCTGGGTGATGATCACCCTGTCGATGCCGAGCCAGGCCATGACCTGGCGATAGGCCGCAGCATCCGGCAACGGTTCAACAGGCAAAGGCGGACCGCCGGGAAGCGACGGGAAGGCTGGCAGATACATGTGCATCTGCGAATCGATCGCGCCCTTCGGCAGACGCGGTTCAGGCGGGCGGCCGGTCAGGATTCGCTCGATCATCTCGCAATCTCGGGCATCTTGAATTCGGTGAGCGCATCGCGATTGATCTCGATGCCGAGCCCCGGGGCGTCCGGTATGGCGACGACGCCGTTGACGGCCTCGATCGGCGCCGTCAACACGGCCTGGCGGAACGGGTTCTCCGTGCGGTCGAACTCCAGGACCGGCTCAATCGGCTTCACCCGCACCGGATCCGGCGTCATCGCCGCCATGAATTGCAGCGCCGCGGCAATGTGAACCCCCGTGCCCCAGACATGCGGCACGATGCGAACGCCATGCAATGTCGCGAGGCTGGCGATCTTCATCATTTCGGAAAAACCGCCGCAACCGCACAGGTCCGGCTGCAGGATGTCGATGGCGCGGCTCTCGATCGCCGGCCACA
The DNA here is from genome assembly GCF_050474445.1 of Ensifer sp. B1-9. Taxonomy (NCBI): domain Bacteria; kingdom Pseudomonadati; phylum Pseudomonadota; class Alphaproteobacteria; order Hyphomicrobiales; family Rhizobiaceae; genus Ensifer; species Ensifer sp. B1-9. Next base: position 112,246 of record NZ_JBCHVG010000017.1, on the reverse strand, counting down.
TGCCATAGCGCGCATGCCAGGTCTCGCCGCCCGCGACCGGGATAGGCTGCCCTGCCCTGACCTCGCGATAGGCCGAGAGCTGCTCGGGCACCACCGGCTCCTCGAACCAATCGATGTCATAGTCCGCCGCAGCCTTGCCGAGGCGGATCGCTTCGGTGACGGTGTAGCCGTGGTTGGCGTCGATCATCAGCCGCATCTCGTCGCCGATCGCCTCGCGCACCGCGCGGATGACGGAAAGGTCTTCCTCGATGCCGAAGCCGATCTTGATCTTGCAGGCGTGAAACCCGTGCGCCCGGCGCTCCGCCATCTCCATCGCGTTGTCGGACACACGGTCGACGCCATCACGCTTGAAGCTGCCGGTCGCATAGGCGCGAACGCTCTCGCGCCAGCGACCGCCAAGCAGCATCGAGACGGAGGCACCGTAGTGCTTGCCCTTGAGGTCCCAGAGCGCGATGTCGATGCCGGACAGCGCCGTGATCGCGAGGCCACGCTGCCCCTGGTCGCGAAGCGCGTTATAGAGGATCGCCCAGAGCTTTTCGGTCTGGCGCGGATCCTGGCCGATCAGCCAGGGGGAATAGGCCGCGACCACGGCCGCATTCGGCCGCGCCGGCCCAAGGCACTCGCCCCAGCCGATAGTGCCATCATCGCATTCGATCTCCACCAGCACATGGGCGCGACGATCAAAGCGCATGGACGCGCTTTCGAAGGGCACGGCCAGCCGGTGCTCGAGGAGATGGGTGCGGACGGCGGTGATTTTCATCGGTTGCCCTCGCTGCGGTTCAATTCTTGCGCTTGTTCGCACCGATCAGGGCATCGAGCATCGCGACTTCGTCATCGGTGAGGTCTTTCAGCGGAGCGCGGACCGGGCCGGCATTGAAGCCCTGCAGGCGCACACCGGCCTTGATCGCCGAAACCGCATAGCCCTTGCCCCGGTTGCGGATTGCCATGAACGGATAGAAGAAGTCCTTGAGGATGCGCTCGCAGGTGACGCGGTCGCCGCCGCGAAGGGCGGCGTAAAATTCGTTGGCAAGGCCCGGCACGAAGTTGAAGACGGCCGAGGAATAGGTCGTGAAACCGGCGCCGAGATAGGCCTCGGCAAAGAGCTCGGCGGTCGGCATCCCGCCCAGATACATCAGGCGGTCGCCCATCTTGGCCGTGACCTGACGCACGAGACCGATGTCGCCGGTGCCATCCTTGAAGCCGATCAGGTTCGGGCACGCGTCACAGAGCCTCGCCAGCGTGTCGGCCTGCAGCACCGAATTGTCGCGGTTATAGACCATGACGCCGATACCGACCGACTGGCAGACCTTCTTCACATGCGCGTAAAGCCCTTCCTGCGGCGCGTCGATCAGGTAGTGCGGCAGAAGCAGGATACCGTCCGCGCCAACGCGCTCGACCGATCGGGCGATATCGATGGCCATCTCCGTACCGTAACCGCAACCGGAAACGATTGCCGTGTCGCCTGCAACCTCCTTAGCGGCCCGCACGATGCCGGGAATTTCATCGGGCTTCAACGAGAAGAATTCGCCGGTGCCGCCGGCAGCAAATAGCACCGGCGCCTTGTAGCCGGCCAGCCACTCGACATGCGCCCGATAGCTGTCCGGCGCGAAACGGCCATCGGCATCAAAATGCGTCACCGGGAAAGAAAGCAGGCCCGATCCAAGCGCGGCCTTGATCTGCTCGGGGGTCATTTCGTGCGGGTCCTCCTCAAAACGCAATGCATCCTACTAAGCGAGTCACGCCATCCATGTCAATAGGTCGTAATACAGGTGATCATACAAGATAAACATCCCACAATCGCGCTGAAATCAGGCTTTATTATCGGCTTTCTATCGGCCATCAGGGCGTACGCCACCCCGACGCAGAAGCAAAATTGACGCAGCTCGTCCATATTGCGTCGATCACATATTATGTGTTAGCCCCTATTGTATGACGGCATATGACAATGCCGCGACACCGGCTGGCCTTCTGGAGGAAAGAGGAAATGGAACGGCTTTTGATCACCGGCGCGGCGGGGCAGCTCGGCCGCGCCATGCGCAAGAAACTTGCGCCGCTGGCAACCGTGATCCGACTTTCCGACCGGTCGCCGCTCGATCCGCCAAGCGAAAACGAAGAGTGCATTCAATGCGATCTCGCCGATGCCGCGGCCGTCCATGACCTCGTCACCGGTTGCGACGCGATCCTGCATCTTGGCGGCATCTCGGTCGAGCGGCCGTTCTCGGAAATCCTCGACGGCAACATCCTCGGCCTCTATAATCTCTACGAGGCGGCCCGTGCGAACGGCAAACCACGCATTCTCTTCGCCAGCACCAACCACACGATCGGCTTTTATCCGCAAAACGAGCGGCTGGGTCCGAACGCGCCCTACCGGCCTGATGGGCTCTACGGCGTCTCGAAGTGTTTCGGTGAAGCGCTTGCCCGCATGTATTTCGAGAAGTACGGGCAGGAGACGGCACTTGTCCGCATCGGCTCCTGCATGCCTGAACCGACCAACTACCGCATGCTCTCCACCTGGCTTTCGCATGACGACTTCGCCTCGATGATCGAAGCGGTGTTCCGGGTGCCGGTCCTTGGCTGCCCGGTCATCTGGGGCGCCTCCGCAAACGACGCCGGATGGTGGGACAACGCCCATGTCTTCTGGCTCGGGTGGCGACCGAAGGATAATGCGGAGGTCTTCCGCGAGAAGATCGCCGCAAACACGCCGAAACCGAAGCCGGAGGATTCCCTGGTGCGGTTTCAGGGCGGCGCCTTCGTCGATGATCCGATTTTCAAGGACTAAGCGGATCGTGCTTTGCCCCCCATGGATTGCACTGCCGATCGGCAATGGCGTATCCAGAAGCTTCGTTAAATTACGGAATTGGCCCCATGACCAATGCAACCGCATCCGAGACCGCCGCCCCACCAGGCAAGACACTGGTGGCGAAGGTGACGGATGCACTCAGCAGCCAGATCGCCGGCGGCCATTACAAGCCGGGAGACCGCCTGCCGTCAGAGGCACAACTGACCCAGGAGTTCGGCGTCAGCCGCACCGTGGTGCGTGAAGCGATCGCGGCACTCCGCTCCGGCGGATTGGTCGAGGCGAGACATGGCATCGGTGTCTTCGTGCTGGAGCCGACCCCGGTCGCTCCCTTGCCTTTCCACGGCGTCGATCTCGCGCGGGTCTCCTCGTTGATCGAAATGCTGGAGCTCAGAACCGCAGTCGAAGGCGATGCCGCCGCCCTCGCCGCCCTTCGCCGCTCGCCGGCGCAGGAGGAAAAGATCGTCGAAGCCTTCGACAGCTTCTGTGCGAGCGCCGCCGAGGGACGTCCAACCGCCGAAGCCGATTTCAATTTCCATCTCGCGATTGCCCAGGCGACCAACAATCCGCGCTTCAGCGAGTTCCTGCAGATGCTGGGTCCGGCGCTTATTCCCCGCCGCGCGGTTTCCGAAAGTGGCGAGGAGACCGTGCTGGCGTCGGCAGAACTGAGCCGATTGATCTCCGAGCACGAGGCCATCCTCATCGCAATTCAGGATGGCGACGAGGAACAGGCGCGCAGCGCCATGCGCCAGCACCTCAAGAACAGCCAGGTGCGATACCGCTCGATGTTGCGCGCGGCCCGTTGAGGGCCGGGTGGCGGCGGCGCTCAGGCCCGGCCGAGCCGGCGTATGTTGCTCGCAAGCTCGGCCGCCAGGCGAAGCGCCGCTGCCGCTGCACCAGCCATCTGCGGCATAATCAGCCATTCGAGCGTCCAGGCGGCACCGGAGCGTTCCTGCTCGTGGATCAGCGCCTGGTGCATGCCTGAGAGCTGGGTCGCGTTGAAACGCGCCAAGGACACCAGAACCTCCGCCGCCACGGGGTTCTGCTTGTGCGGCATCGCCGAGGAACCACCACCGCCGGCCAGTTCGATCTCGTCGCCCTGCTGCGCCATTAGCGCGATATCCTGGCCGAACTTACCCAGGCTGCCGGTCATCAGCGATAGCGCATTGGCAAAATCCGCCACTTCCGAGCGCTGACTGTGCCATTGCGGAAAATCGGCGAGTCCCAGTTCTTCCGCAAGCGTGGCGCGCACGTCATCTGCCCGGCCATCGAGTTTTTCGAGCGTTCCTGCAGCGCCTCCGAACTGGACGGCGAAGAGGTCGCGGTCCATCGCTTCCAGCCGGTCCTTGTGGTCAAGCAGCGGTTCGATCCAGCTGCGCAGCCGGTCGGATACGGTGATCGGGATCGCCGCCTGCATCCGGGTCCGCCCCATCAGCGAACGCTCCCCCCATTCGTTGTCGCACTCCTCGAGCACCGAAACGACATTGCCGAGGCGCGCGGCGAAAAGCTCGGCGATCGCCTTCATGCGCAACATCATGCTGGTATCGATGACATCCTGACTGGTGGCGCCGTAATGCACATAGTCCGCAACCTCGCCACCCACAGCGGCGCGCAATTGCCGGACGAGTTCCGGCACAACCACCCCATCGACACCCATGGCGCGTTTGAGCGCGATGACATCGGGCGAGAAAGCACGACAGGCTCCGGTGATCCGGTCGGCGGCGCTTGCCGGGATGATGCCGTGCACGGCTTCCGCCCGTGCAAGCGCCGCCTCGAAGGCGAGCATCGCATGGATATCAGCGGAGGCCGAAAACTCGGCGGCAACCGCCTCATCACCCAGGAGACCGGACAGATAGGGATGGTCGAAGGCGGAATAGGTCATGGTTTCCCCGTTTCTGCTTGCTGAACGAAATGCCACCTGCTGCATGGGACGCACTTCGCCCCATGTCCAGGCGTGACATTCCTGTTCAGATGTCGAGGAACACCGTTTCCTTCTCACCTTGCAGGTGAATGTCAAAAACATAATTAGGCGCCGCTCCGGTCGCGACAAGCGTCGCGACGCGATGGCGATGTTCTATTCGCGCAAGCAACGGATCGACGGCGTTGGCCTCGGCTTCCTCGGGGAAATACATGCGCGTGTGCAGCCCGACATTGATGCCGCGCGCAACGATCCAGAAGGTGATGTGCGGCGCCATCGGCCGGCCGTCCTTGAAAGGCACGCGCCCCGGCTTAACGGTCTCGAAGGTGAAGACGCCGTCGTCCGCGGCAGTCGGGCAGCGTCCCCAGCCGGAAAAATTCGGATCTGCCGAACCGCGCAACTCGGTTGGCGAGTTATAGAGACCCGCCGCATCCGCCTGCCAGATCTCGATGAGCGCGTCCTTCAGCGGCGTGCCTGTGCCATCGATCACGCGGCCAGTAATGGTGATGCGCTCGCCAAGCGTCTGCTCGTTCACCATCCGTGCGCCGAGATCCGTTTCATAGACGCCGCCGATGCCGCAGAAGTTCGGGGTCAGGCCGATATGCACATAGGGGCCGGCCGTCTGTGACGGCGTTTCCTTGAGATAGCTAAGTTGCTGAACCATCAGTTGCCCTCCAGCCGGTTCTCGAACAGCGTCGAGCGGCGTCCCCGCAGCACGATATCGAACTTGTAGGCACGCGCGTCGAACGGAATCGTGTTCGCCCAGTCAAGCGGCGCGATCAATTGTTCGATCGCCTGGCGATCGGGGATCGTGTTGACGATCGGACACTTCCAGATCATCGGGTCGCCCTCGAAGTACATCTGAGTGATCAGGCGCTGCGCGAAGCCGTGGCCGAAGACCGAGAAATGGATGTGGGCCGGACGCCAGTCGTTGACCCCGTTCGGCCAGGGATAAGGGCCAGGCTTGATTGTGCGGAAGGAATAGAAGCCCTCGTCGTCGGTGATCGTGCGGCCGCAGCCGCCGAAATTCGGGTCGAGCGGCGCAAGGTAGCTTTCCTTCTTGTGGCGATAACGGCCACCGGCATTGGCCTGCCAGAATTCGAGCAGAGCGCCCGGCACTGCGCGCCCGCGCTCGTCGAGCACGCGCCCATGCACGATGATGCGCTCGCCGATGGCGCTTTCCCCTGGTCTGGCGAAATTGTGGATCAAATCGTTGTCGAGCTTGCCGATGACAGAATGGCCGAAGACCGGGCCGGTGATTTCCGAAATCGTACCGTCGAGCGACAGGAGTGCCTTTTGCGGCGAGCGCAAAACCGAGGTTTTGTAGCCCGGCGTCAGCACCGGCGCGTGCCATTGCCGGTCACGCGGGAAAAAGGCGCCGGTCTCCGGCTTTCCATTCGTTCTGTCGGACATCATCTTCTCCCGTCAGGCCGCCTTGCCGGCATCGATCTCGGCAAAGACCTGCTTGGCGATCTTGATTGCGTGATTGGCCGCCGGCACGCCGGCATAGATCGCCACATGCAGCAGCGCTTCGCAGATATCCTCGCGGCTTGCGCCCGTATTACTCGTCGCCCGCACATGCATCGCCACCTCGTCATCCTGGCCGAGCGCAGCGAGCAGCGCGATCGTTACGATCGAGCGCTCGCGCTTCGTCCAAGTCGGACGCGACCAGACATGGCCCCAGGCCGCCTCGGTGATCAGTTCCTGAAAGGGGCGATCGAACTCGGTGGAAACCGACTGCGTCCGATCCACGTGATTGTCGCCAAGCACGGCCCGGCGCGTGGCCATGCCCTGGCGATAGCGATCGGAGGGCGCAGAGGCGTCATTCATGGGTCTTGTCTCCATGCATTGCGATTTCGAAGAAGGCGCGCAGCACCGCGGTCAGCGCCTCCGGGTTTTCGACGCAGGGAATATGACCTGCATCGCGAATGACTTCGTATCGTGCACCGGGAATGAGGCGGGCTGTGGCGAGCACGACATCCGGCGGCGTCGAACCGTCCTGTTCGCCGACGACGCAGAGCGTCGGCACCGCGATGCGAGCGGCGGCCTCCGTATAGTCGGCGTCGCGGATGGCGGCACAAGTGGCCAAGTATCCGGTCACCGGCTGGCGCACCAGCATGTTGCGATAGCCGGCATAGGCGGTGTTTTCCGGCCGGCGGAAGGCCGACGTGAACCAGCGTTCGAGCACACTGTCGGCGATCCCTTCGATACCATGTTCCTCGATGGCGGCGATGCGCGCCGCCCACATCTCGGCGGTACCGATCTTGTGCGCCGTGTCGCAAAGAACCAGCGCACGCACGAGATCGGGCCGGCGCCGGTAGAGCGACTGCGCAACCAGGCCACCGACGGAGAGGCCGCAGACGATCGCCTGCTTGACCGAAAGCATGTCGAGCAGACCGGCAAGGTCGTTGGCATGATCCTCGATCGCATAGGGCGTCGGCCCGATATCCGAAAGGCCATGGCCCCGCTTGTCATAGAGGACAATGGCGTAGTCCCCCGCGAGCCGAACGACGACGTCGCGCCAGATGCGAAAATCCGTGCCGAGCGAATTGGCAAAAACCAGCACCGGCCGGTCGCCGGTCGCGCCGATCACCTGGTAGTGAATCGTGATGTCGTTGATGCGGGCAAACTGCACGGGCTCTCTCCTCCGTCACCAAATTGGATATTTAATCTGGTTAGGTAAAATGATATTTCATGGCCTTTCATTAACTTGAGGGTTATGAATTCCATGCTCGACGCCCGGGTCAAGTTTCGCCATCTGCAGACTTTTGTCGAGGTCTCCCGGCAGAAGAGCGTGATGAAGGCGGCCGAACTGCTGCATGTCAGCCAGCCGGCCGTGACCAAGACGATCCGCGAACTCGAAGAGGTGCTTGGCGTCGCGGTTTTCGAGCGCGATGGGCGCGGCATCAAGATAACACGTTACGGCGAGGTATTCCTGCGCCACGCCGGTGCGGCACTGACCGCGCTGCGGCAAGGGCTCGATTCCGTTTCGCAGGAGCGCGCTGGCGACGGGGTACCGGTCCGGGTCGGGGCGTTACCGACGGTCTCGACACGGATCATGCCGCACGCCATGACGCTCTTCCTCAAAGAGGATACCGGTGCGCGCATCAAGATCGTCACCGGCGAAAACGCCGTGCTTCTCGAACAGTTGCGCGTCGGCGATCTCGACCTCGTCGTCGGGCGGCTTGCGGCGCCGGACAAGATGACCGGTTTTTCCTTCGAGCATCTTTATTCCGAACAGGTGGTCTTTGCCGTCAGGGCTGGCCATCCCCTGCTTGCGGGCGCGCATTCCACATTTGCACGGCTCGCGGATTTCCCGGTGCTGATGCCGACGCGCGCGTCGATCATCCGCCCCTTCGTCGAACGCTTCCTGATCACCAACGGCATCGCCAGCCTGCCGAACCAGATAGATACCGTGTCCGACGCCTTCGGTCGTGCTTTCGTGCGGGCGAGCGATGCGATCTGGATCATCTCCGCCGGCGTCGTCGCAGCCGATGTCGACGACGGCACGATCGCGATCCTGCCGATCGACACCAGCGAAACGAAGGGACCGGTCGGCCTGACCATGCGCGCCGACGCGGCGCCGACGCTCGCCCTCTCGCTGTTGATGCAGACCATTCGCGAAGCGGCGACGTCGGTCTCGGCCAAGCTCTAGCGGGCCGGCGGCGGCTGCGGCACCACGGAGGCGACAGCAGCGAGCCGTTTCCTGATCAAAGCGACGGGCTGACAAGCCCGCTTGCCATCATCTCGCGCCGCCAACCGCTCCGATATTCAGTATACGGCTGCTGCTCAGCAAACCGGCAGGCTGCACCAACGGGTAGCCAGCGGCTGCGATCGGCGTTGGTCCGGTGGGGATCGCGCACGAGATCAATGAAGAGGGCGTCGTGTCCGGCGCCGGCTGCCGTGTCCGCATGCTCGCCGGCAAGACGCCGGCGCACAATCTCATCTTCGAACCCTCGGAAACGGCCGCCGCCAGACGGGAATTGTCGCGGCCGTTCATCCGCTCTCCGCGGGGAACTGAAGCCTGAGAACTTCAGCTCCCCGGACGGGACCGGACGAGCACCGCCTGAGAGCCCGCAAACAGACCCGGCGCGGGTCGCGTGGCTACTCCTCGATGTCGACCTTGTCGAAGCGATGCGAACCCAGAGGCTCCATCACGTAGTTCTTCACCTTCTTTGACATCGGCAGCACGACGGTGGAATGGGCGATCGGAACCCAGGGCGCCTGCTCGCTGATGATCGCCTGCGCCTCCTCGTAAAGCTTCGTCCGCTCACTCTGATCCGCGCTCATCCGCGCCTTCTGGAAGATCTCGTCGAGCGGCTTGTAGCACCAGTTGGCATTGTTGCTGCCGCCGACGCCGGCGCAGCTGAAGAAGTAGCTGAGCAGGTTGTCCGGGTCGCCGTTGTCGCTCGTGCCGCCGAGGATGATGGCGCCATCGCGCGCCTTGTCGCGCGACTTCTTGAGGTATTCACCCCACTCGTAGGAGACAATTTCGACCTTGATGCCGACCTTGGCGAGATCCGCCTGCATCAGTTCCGCCGTACGGCGTGCGTTCGGCATGTACGGGCGGCTGACCGGCATCGCCCAGATCTTCATGCTTAGATCTTTGACGCCTGCCTCGTCGAGGAGCTTCTTTGCCGCCTCCGGATCATAGCTGTATCCATCGATACTGCCGTTATAGCCCCACATCGTCGGCGGCAGCACGCTCTGGGCGAGCTGGCCCATGCCCTGATAAACGGAATCGACGATCGCCTTCCGGTCAATCGCCATGTTGATGGCGCGGCGGACCTCCAGCTTATCGAACGGCGCGACCAGGGTGTTCATCGCCAGATAGGAAACGTTGAGGCCGGGCTGCTCGAGAACGTTGAGGTCCGGATTGGCCTTCAGCCCTGCGATATCAGCCGGTGCCGGATAGGGAGCGACATGGCATTCGCCTGCCTGAAGCTTCTGCATGCGGGTCGTCGGGTCGGTGGTAATCGCAAAGATGAGATTGTCGATCTTCGGCGCGCCATCCCAATAGTCGGCGTTGGCGGCAAAGCGGATTGCCGCGTCCTGCTGGTAGTCGACAAAGCGGAACGGCCCGGTGCCGACCGGCTTGCGGTCGAGGTCCTCGCGCCGCCCTTCCGCCGCCAGCTTGTCGGCATATTCCTTCGAAACGATCGAGCCGAAATTCAGCGCGAGCTTCGACGGCAGCGACGCATCCGGCTGGTTCAGGACGAATTTGACGGTCCGGTCATCGACCTTGACGATCTCTTTGATCGCCGCCGGCATCTCCATCGCGTTGAACATTTCCCAGTTCGCGCCGGCAAAATAGCTGTGCCACGGATCATCCTTGTCCAGCTGGCGATTGAAGGTAAAGAGCACGTCATCAGCGTTGAAATCGCGCGTCGGCGTAAAATCGTCCGTCGTCTGGAACTTCACACTCTGGCGCAGCTTCAGCGTATATTCGAGATTGTCGGCGGAAATGGTCCAGCTTTCGGCAAGGCCGGGCACGACATTGGTGGTGCCCGGCTCGAATTCGGTGAGGCGGTCATAGACCGTCTCGGCCGACGCGTCCCAAGTGCTGTTGGCCGAATAAAGGGCGGCGTCGAAGCCTTCCGGCGCACCCTCGGAGCAATAGACGAGCGTCTTTGCCATGGCCGGTGTCAGTGCTGCTCCCGAAAGCACGGTTGCAGCGAAGAGCGAGACAAGGATCTTGCGTGTAGGCGCGAATTTCAGGTTCATTGGTGTGTTCTCCCTAAAGGAATGCGATGGACCGGCAGATGGCGTGCCGGAAAGATCAGTCGGCCCTGCCGGCCGTCGTGCCGAGCCCGCGACCGGGCGCCCAGACGGGATCCGGCGCAGTCCAGAGCACGTCGTTGCGGATGAGCTTGACGAGTTCACCTGCCTGCAGGTCGAGGAAGCGTTCTCCCTTTTCAGCCGTTGCGCTGCGCGGATCGCCCCAGGTGCCGGTGACCGGCGCGCGCTCGGAGAAGGAATAGAAGCGCGACACGTCCGCAGGCACGTCGACGGGGTGCTGCTGATTGCCGAAGGCCTGGCCGAACATCTCGGTCTTCACCGCGTCCGGCACGATCGCCAGCATGACCGAGGCCTCGCCTTCGCAGGCGTGGTGGGCGCCGGTATCAACCTCGAAGATCTTTGATGCTTCCTCCGGTGCCAACATCCATGGCGTCGTGGCGACAATCGGCATGGCGAACTCGACCGCCAACTCGCGCACGGCAACCGCCAGCGGGTCCATGTTGCCGCCATGACCGTTGACGATGAACAGGCGCTGGAAGCCGAGCGTCTTCAGCGAGCGGACGATGCAGCGGATGAGGCGGCTCAGCGTATCGTAGTCGAGCGTGATCGTGCCGCCGAAGGGCAGGTGATGCTCGCTCATGCCGGTCCACAAGCCCGGCAGAACGGCAACCGGAATGTCATCGGCAACCAGCCGGGCAGCGCGGATCGCGGCTGCCGATGCGCTCGCCGTGTCGGTGATGACCGGCAGGTGCGGCCCATGCTGCTCCAGCGAGCCGATCGGCAGGATTGCCAGCGCGCCCGGCTTGCCGGCAATTTCGCGCAGGCTCGGCGCGGTCATGCGCGCCCATTCGACTTCCTTCGTCATGTCCAATTCTCTTTCATTTCATCGAACCAAAATCTGTTCGCCGCCGCACGGGCGGCGTGCGGCTTACGTCTGGCGTCCCCGGGCATCGACCCGCAGCGTCACAGCGCCCCCGTCCGATGGCCGCAGGGTGACGTTGTCGAATTGCGCGACGACCGCGCAGGAATGGTTGGGAAAGATGCGGACGCGGCTGCCGATGGCGGGTGGCGCGTCTGCAAAACGGACAAAGCCGTGTTCCTCGGAAAGCCGCTCGACCTCCCAGGACGCCTGCGCGCAATCGTCGGCACAGACCGCGATACCGAAGCCGCTGCCGCCGGAGCCATGCGCGCCGAGGTCGGACGAGAGCGATTTGGAGCCGGCGTCGACGATGAAATGGCTATCGTTGTGGGCGACGACGGTCGCGACCACCGAAAGCGAAAGATCGTCCGGCGTGGCGATACCGAGGCGAAGCGCCGTGCGGTCGAGAAAGGCGTAGTTGCCCGGGCGGATCTCCGTGACGCCCTCAGGAATGGGAGCGCCGAGGCAGGTCGGCGTCGCGCCGACCGAAATTCTCGGCACGTCGATTCCGGCTTGCCGCAAACGCCCGGCCAGTTCGAGAAGATCGCGTGCCTCCGCCGATGCGATGTTTGCGAGTTCCTCCGCGCTCTTGCTGCCGTAGGCGTGACCGGCATGGGAGAGCAGGCCGGCAAAGGCCAGGTGGGGATGGCGGTCGATCCTCTTCGCCAGCGCAAGGGCTGCCGGATCCTGCGGCTTGACGCCGACGCGGCCGAGACCGACGTCCACCTTGAGAAAAACGCCAAGGCGAACGCCAAGTGCCGCGGCTGCGGCTGCGATGGCGTCAACGCCCGTTTCATGCGCCGCGATCAGCAGCAGTTCGGTTCCGCGCGCCTTGGCGCTTGCCACCAGCCGGTCGATCTTTTCGGGCCGGACGATCGGATAGGCAAGTGTCAGCGACGGGACCCCCGCCTCGACGAAAACCAGCGCTTCCTCAGGCTTGGAAGCGGTCACGCCCACCGCACCGAGATCGAGCTGGCGGCGGGCGATCGCAAGGCTCTTGTGGGTCTTGATGTGCGGGCGCAGCGTGACACCCGAGGCATCGGCCCGCGCCTGCATGCCGCGCAGATTGGACATCAGCCTGATTTCATCGAGTTCGACATAGGGCGTCGGCAGGTCGGCCGCGTTCGGTCGACGGAAGGCGGCGATCAACGTTGAGTCAGTCAATCTCATCTCCGGCAAGCGGCGGAGTCGCGAAGAAGCGCCCCCGATTGGCAAGCTCCGCCCAAAGGCGGCGGCTACAAATTTACACAGTCGGAAATATCAATCAAATTATTTTTCCTATAAGAAAATTATATTTCTCAAAATGTGCGCACGGCGCATCAAACGGCATAGACGGCGATGCGGCACCGCTCCGGTGGCTACCAGCGGCCAGGATGTGCCACGGCGCCTGCGCTTTCATGTCTGCGCCAGATGGCACCTTACTTGGCGTGTGTTGTCGGCCAGGCGCCGCAGGGCCTGCCCCACCTCGCAGCCGCCACTGATCCTGTCGCATCTCTGCCTGTAGAAGCAGCCATCCGGCAGGCTGCGGTTGTTGGGCAGTTCGCCTGCCCGTACCTGGGCGATGTCCGGCAGCGGGCTTTCGAAACTCGGCGCCGCCGCCAAAAGCGTCTGGGTATAGGGATGGCAGGGATTGCGCAGGACCTCTTCGGCCGGGCCGGATTCGACGATCTGGCCGAGATACATCACCGCGACGTCGTCACAAAAATGGCGCACCAGCGCGACGTCATGCGAGATCAGGAGATAGGTCAGCCCGCGCTCTCGCTGCAGCTTCAGGAGCAGGTTGATGATCTGCGCCTGCACCGACACGTCGAGCGCCGATGTCGGCTCGTCCAGAACCATGAGGTCCGGGTCGGTGCTGATCGCGCGGGCGATGGCGATGCGCTGGCGCTGGCCACCGGAAAACTCGTGTGGCAGCCGATCGAGATGTTCTGGCCGGAGCCCGACGGCGACGGCCAGTTCCTCCGCCTTCTCATACAGCTCGGCCCTCGTGTGGCCGCCGCGAACATGCAGCGGTTCGCTGATCAGCCGCCAGACCGGCAGGCGCCGGTCTAGCGAGGACTGCGGGTCCTGAAAGACGATCTGCATCTTTTGCCGCAAGACGCGCTTCTGCTTGCCTTGAGCCGCCTGAAAATCCTCGCCGTCGATCTTGACCTTGCCCACTTCGTAAGGCGCAAGTCCGATGATCGCCTGGGCGAGCGTGCTCTTGCCGCAGCCGGACTCGCCGACAATGCCGAGGCTCCGCCCGGCGCGAACCGTCAAGGTCACTCCGTTGACGGCATGCACATGGGAGGTGGGGCGGCCGAGCCAGTTGCGGGACGCCGGGAAGCGGACGTGGAGATCGAAGACTTCGAGCACCGGCCGCGTGAACGTATCAACGCCTTCCGTCATTGGCGGCTCCCCTGTCCGGCCAGTTCCACTGCTACGCCGCGCTGCCAGCAGGCCACCTGCTGGCCGTCGGTTCCCGCCAACTGCGGGGTCTTGGATCGACATTGTTCGACCGCCTCCTTGCAGCGCGGCTGGAAATAGCAACCCGCGGGCGGATGCAGGAGGTTCGGCACGGCACCGGGAATCGCCTCGAGTTCCTGTTTCGGTGCCACCCGCTCCGGCAGGCAGCGCAGCAGCGCCTGGGTGTAGGGATGCTGCGGTGTTTCGAGCACGGTGCGGGTGGCGCCGTGCTCCACGATCCTCCCGGCATACATCACGTAGAGCCGGTCGCAGAGCTGCGACACGACGGCGACATTGTGTGAGATGAAGATGACGGCGGTGCCCGTCCGGCGCGCGCGGTTCTGGATGAGCCTAAGGATCACCGCCTGGACTGTGACATCGAGCGCGGTCGTCGGCTCGTCGGCGATGATCAGGCCGGGATTGCAGGAAAACGCCATGGCGATCAGCACCCGTTGCCGCATGCCGCCGGAGAGCTCGAACGGATAGAGGTTCATCACCCGCTCGGGCTCGCCGATCAGCATGTCGGCAAGAATGTCGCGGGCGATGCGCCTGGCCTCAGTCGGGCCCACTTCCTCGTGACGCATGATGACGTCGGTCAGTTGCCTGCCGATGCGGATCGTCGGGTTCAGTGCGTTCATCGGTTCCTGGAAAATGGTCGAGACCACCTTGCCGCGCAGGTCCTGCAACTGACTGTCGTCCATGGAAAGCGTGCTGTGGCCAAAGAGCCTGACGGATCCGGCGGTGATCCTGTAGCGCCCCTTGGGCAGCAGGCCGGTTGCGGCCATTGTCGTCACCGACTTGCCGCAGCCAGACTCGCCGACGATACCGACGATCTCGGCCTTTCCGACGTTGATCGACACATTGTCGAGCGCCCTGACGGCGCCGCTGAAGGTAGGAAACTCCAGCGACAGATTGTTGATGGCCAGCGCCTGGCCGCGTGGTTCTGCCGTGCCCGTCATCATCTGCCCCTCAAGCGCGGGTCGAGCATGTCGCGAATGCCGTCACCAACGAGATTGCACCCCATGGCCGTGATCAGGATCGCCAGCCCCGGAAAGGTCGCGTACCACCATTGATCGAGCATGTAGCTGCGACCACTGCTGACGAGCGCGCCCCATTCGGCGGTCGGCGGCTGGGCACCGAGGCCGATGAAACTGAGGGCGGCCGCGATCAGCACGACGCCGCCGAGATCGAGCGTCGCCTGGACGATGATCGGCGACATTGCATTCGGCAGGAGATGCCAGCGCAGAATATAGAAGGGGGAGGCGCCGTAGGTGCGCGCCGCCTTCACGAAGACCTGCTCGCGCAGCGAAAGCGTCTGGCCGCGGGCGAGGCGCACATAGGCGGGAATTCGAACGATCGCCACCGCCAGCATGGAATTGAACAGGCTCGGGCCAAGGGCCGCGGCCAGCGCCATGGCCAGCACCAGCGCCGGCAGGGCGAGTACGACATCCATCAGCCGCATGATGGCGGTGTCGACCCGTCCGCCGACCACGCCGGAAAAACAGCCGATCAACACTCCGATCGCTGTTGAAATCAGGACGATCATGAAGGCGGCGCCACACGACGCCCTTGCCCCGTAGATCACGCGGGAGAACAGGTCACGCCCGACTTCGTCGGTGCCGAACCAGTGCGCGGCGCTCGGCGGCAACAGGCGCGCCGTCAGGGACACCTTGTCCGGATTGTAGGGCGCGATGACCGGTGCCGCGACGATCATGACGAGAACGACGAGGATGATCGCGACGCCGACCAGGGTCAGCGGGCTGCGGCGGCTGAGGTACCAGAGATAACGCAGCCGCTCGGAGAGAGACTTGGTCCGGCGCATTGCTGCATTTGTTGCGGCGGGTTCTGTCGGCATGACGGCGGTCATGGTCAGACCTCCCTGATCTGTGGATCGGCGAGCATATAGGCGAGATCGACCAGGAGGTTGATCAGCACATAGCCGACAGATGCGACGATGGTGAAGCCCATGATGGCGGGGAAATCGAGCGTCTGAATGGAGGTCACGACATAGGTGCCCATGCCCGGCCAGGCAAAGATAGTCTCGGTCAGCACCGCACCATAGAGAAGATCGCCCAGCGCCAGCCCCAGCAGCGTGATCGAAGGGATGAGCGCGTTTCTGAGCGCATAATTGAAGATGATCATGCCCTTGCGCAGGCCGCTGGCGCGCGCCGTTCGGATGTAATCTTCCTGCAGCACGTCGAGCATCGAGGCGCGGATCTGGCGGGTGATCACGCCCATATTGGCAAAGGCCAACACGAAGCCCGGCAAGATGATGTGGTAGAGGGCACTGCCAAAGGCATCGAAACGGCCCTGCAACAGCGAGTCGATGTGCAGGAAGCCGGTGATGCGTTCGGGTGCTACGATGCCCATCGCCAGCCGTCCGCTGCCGGGCAGGATCTGGAACTTGGCGTAGAAGACGTAAATCAGGATCAGCCCGAACCAGAAGACCGGCATCGAGATGCCACAGACGGAGACCGTGCGCGCGATCTGGTCGATCGGGCCATCCTTGTAGACGGCCGAGAGCACGCCGAGCGGTACGCCGAGACAGATCGCGATGAAGAGCGCTACCGTTCCCAGCTCCAGCGTCGCCGGCAGGAAGGTGCGGATGTCGGCTGCAACCGGGCGATTGGTGCGGAGCGACGTGCCGAGATCGCCTTGCAGGAGATTGCCGATATAGATGGTGAACTGCTCGACGACCGGCCGGTCGAGACCGAGGTTGCGCCTGACGTTTTCCAGCGTTTCAGCACTTGCCCGGTCACCCGCAATCATGCGCGCGGGATCGCCGGGAATGAGGTGCGAGATCGTGAAGGTGATGACCGCGACCCCCAGCACCACGAAAAGCAGCAGGATCAGACGCGGAAGTATGATGCGGGTGATTGCCATGGATGCCAGCCCTTCCGGCAGGGAAAACCCGGCCTAGCTTGGGAAACGATGAACCCCTGCCGGCACGGGCGCTGTGACCGGCGGCAGGCGTTCCGTGACATGAGGTTGGCCAAGGCGCGGCTTGGCCCTATGCCTCATTCCGTTTTCGACATCGTTGCGAAGTTGTAGACCTGGATCAGCATGGGATTGTAGACATAGCCCTTGACGGCGGCGCGGCGGGCGAAGATGTCGTTCTTCTCCATGATGTAGAGATAGGGCGCGTCATCGGTCGAGAGCTTCTGCGCTTCGATGTAAAGCGCCTTGCGCTTCTCCTCGTCGACGATGGATCCGGCTTCCTTGACGAGCGCAGTCACCTTGCTGTTGGCGTAGAAGGAACGGTTGCCCGGCCCACCCATTTTGTCGGCGTCGAACCAGTAGTTCATGAACATGTAGGGGTCGGCAAAGTCAGGCGTCCACGCGCCCGGCGCCATATCGAACTTGCCGTTGGCGACCAGTTCGCGCTTGGTCGTGTCGGCGACTGCCTGCAGATCGAGCTTGATGCCGATTTCCGCAAGCGAGGCCTGCAGTGCAAGGCCGACCGGCTCCCAGGCCGGATCGGCCTGCGAGAAGGTGTAGGTCAACCGAATGTCGCCCTTGCCGGATTCGGCAAGCAGCGCCTTGGCCTTCTCGATGTCGTATGTGTACTGGAAGCCTTGCGGGTCGTGTCCCCACATGCCGCTCGGCACCGCGCCGCGCATCTGCTTGGCCTGGCCGAGCATGATGCCGTCGATGATGCCCTGATAGTCGACCGCATAGGAAATCGCCTGACGCACCTTGGCGTCGTCGAGCGGCGGCTGGCGGTTGTTCATGTAGATGTAGTTCACATACATGCTCGGATTGCTCTCGACGACGACGGAGGCATCCTTCTGCAGCGCTTCGGCCTGATCGAGCGGAATCTGTTCGATGATGTCGGCATCGCCGTTGGTCAGTTGCAGGCGGCGGGCCGAGACATCGCCGACGATGCGGATGACCACCTGCTTCAGTGCCGGCTGGCTTCCGGCATAGTGTTCGTTGCGGTCGAGAACGATGCTCTGGTTGCGCTCCCAGGAGGCGATGCGGTAGGGGCCGCTGCCGGCCGAATGTTCGGCGAGCCAGGCCTTCGCCATGTCGCCGTCCTTCTCATGCTCGATCACCTTGGGATTGATGATCGCGGCACCGGAGACGGCAAGCGTCGAGATAAAGGGCGCAAACGGCGCCGTCAGGTGAAATCTCACGGTCTGCGGATCGACGACCTCGACCTCCTTCAGCACCGGAAACGCATCGGAGGGGCCGGCCTTCAGCTTCATCAGCCGATCGAAGCTGAACTTGACGGCCGCCGCATCGACCGGCGAGCCGTCATCGAACTTGTGACCGGCCGCAATCTTGAAGGTCCAGACGAGGCCGGCATCGTCGGCGGTCCAGCTTTCGGCGAGTTCCGGCCCGACTTCAGTCGAGGCGCCCTTGTAGGCGACGAGCCTTTCATAGGCGGCATAAGTGAGCGTGTAGCCGCTGTTGCTGATCTCAATGCCCGGATCGGCCGTCGGCGGATCTTCCGCGCGCGCCAGCACCAACACGTCCTGCGCGGCCATCGCGCCGGAAAGCGGCGTCGATGCCAGAAGCAAGGCAATGCCGATCGATTTCCACTTGGAACCGTTCATCTCGTAGTCCTCCCCAGAACTGCGGCGTGCGATGCCCTCCCGGCACCTACCGCAGTGCTAGACTAGGAAACGATTTTCCTAAGTGCAATATTTTTTCTTATCGTATTCGTTTTTTAGTTTCGATCAGCTTTTGAGCTTGATCGTCTGCGCATTTGCCAGCGTGGACACCAGCTCGGTTTCCGGGGTCGAGCAAACGCACAGGATCTGCGCCGGCTCTTCACTGACACTCAGATAGGCGTGCCCCATCATTGCGTCGAAGTAGCAGGAATCGCCCTTCTTGAGCCGCAGGGGGGCATAGATCTCCGTGTGAAGCTCCAGTTCGCCGTCGATAACGTAGAAGAATTCCTCGCCCTTGTGCCGGATAAGCGGGCCGAACTCCTCGAGCGTGCGTGCCCGCGCCACCGCCAGAATAGGCACCATCGACTTCTTCGAGATCTCCGTACAGACATAGAGATAATCGTAGTTCTGGGTGATGATCTCCCGCCCGTCGCCGGACTTGGTATAGGTGCGCCGGCCAAGCATGTTGGGAGCATCTTCCCCGCCCGCCGTGGTCCCGAAAAGCTCGACGATGTCGACCTTCAGGCCCTGGGCAAGCTGGATCAACCGGTCGTAGGTGAGCTGCATCTGGTTGTTCTCGACCTTGGAGAGGGTCGAGACAGCAAGCCCGGTCATGGAACTGACTTCGGCCAAGGTCCAGCGATTGCGGTTGCGAATATCCTTGAGGATATCGCCGAGGCTGGATTTCGCGTCGGTCATCGTTGGCGTCTCCATTTGCCTGCAGCCATCGAAGTGCTCGCGGGTCTACACCCGCCCGAAACAGAATCCGATTGGCATGATAGGAAAACCATTTCCTATAATACGTGACCGAAATCAACATCGTGTCGAAGGCAAGTGCCTGCCCCACATCCACTTGCAGCGTTTTGCCATCCGCCTATTCGGCGAACGGGTTGGCGATCCTTGGCCAGTAGGGGCGCTTCAGCTTGGTGAAGGCCAGGTCCTCGAAAGTCGGCTGCAAGGCGCCGGGCGCGCTCACATAGAGAATGTCGCGCGCGATCGGTTCGAAGCCGGCGCGGAAGTGGTTGCTGGATTTCACCACGACGATCTTCTTCCGTGCGGGGTCCAGGCCCAGCGCCGTCATGCATTCCGGATGGAAGGTCTGGGTGCGCACGGTGTTGAGCACGATGTCGATGCTGCCGGACGAGACCCATACGGCATCGCCGATGGCAAGCGGCGTCGGGCCGAAGCGCTGGGTGATGCCGGACGCCACGCGCCTGACGGTCACCGTCAGATCGAGCGGGTTGCCGGAGGCCGGCCCGACCTTGCCGCCGATCCTCAGCGCCAATGTGGCACCCTCTCCCGCCTCGCGGCACATGCGCACCGCAATCGGATCCCAGTAGAGACAGGAAGCCACATCTTCGATGCGGCGCTCGATGATGCGACGCAGGATGAAGGTCGAGTCTCCGGGAGCCCCCCCACCCGCATTGTCCGAGACATCGGCGAGCACGACGGGTCCTGCTTTCGCGGCCACCGCCCGGTCCAGAGCGGCGTCGATGCCGAGATAGTCTCCCCGCATGTCTTCACGTGCCTCGAAAATTTCACGGCCGAAGGACCGGGCGACACGCGTCGCCTTTTCCGGATCGTTGTCAGTCACAACAAGCATCTTGGCGCCGACATCTTCGACGTCGCCCCAGGGAAAGCCATGGCCAAAGGAGACCGACAGCACACCCTCCTCTCCCTCCATCGCCTTCATGCGATCGACAATGCCGCGCAACGGCGCGCGATGGGGATGGAAGGTGTTGATCATCCGGCAGTCGTGCACGCCCATTGTCGGCTTCACTTCGCCCGCGAGCGTGCGCTCCATCAGCCGGAACAGTTGCTCCGCAACCTCCTCGATGTCGGTATGCGGGTATTCCTTGTAGGTAGCAATCATGGTCGCATTGGCGAGCATGCGGTCGGTGATATGGCAGTGGAGATCAAGTTCGGCCGCGACCGGCACATCCGGTCCGACCACCTGCCGGACATGCGCAAGCAGATCCCCTTCGACATCGTCGTATCCGTCGGCGACGCAGGCGCCGTGCAGGGCAAGCATGACGGCGTCAACCGGCATCGCTGCCCTGAGATCGTCGAGAATGGTGGCGCGGAAGCTTTCATAGACCGCCCGCGTCGTCCTGCCGCCGGGCTCGGCCACGGCGCACAGGCTCTCGACCACATTCCAGCGATTTCGCTCAGCGGCGTTGCGCCAGACGAACATCTGGGACGAGCAGCAGTTGAGTGGTTTGCTGGTAGCATCGCCATAGGCGATCAGGTTTTCCCGGAAGGCCTCGAGGCCTGTCTGCATTGGCGAGAAGGTGTTGGTCTCGGTGTCCAGCCCCGCGATGAAAAGTTTCATTTTTCGCCCTCCGCCTATCAAGAAAGATATTTTCTAATCATAAAACTATGTTTATCGTCGGAAAGTCAAATGCATTATCCGCGCCCACGCGCGGCTGACCGGGGGAGGCAGGAATGCGCATCTATATTTCCGCTGACATCGAGGGGATCGTCGGGGTCGTCAGCCGCGACCACCTGATGCCCGAAGGTTTCGAATACGAAAACGCCCGGCGCTGGATGACCGACACAGTGGTCCATGCCTGCGAGGCTGCGCATGAGGAAGGTGTAGAGGAAGTCATCCTCAGCGATTCCCACGGAAATGGCGAGAGCGTTCTGATCGACCGTCTGCCCGACTATGTGCAGGTCGTGCGCAGCTGGCCGCGACCGCTGATGATGATGCAGGGCGTCGAACTCGGCTCCTTCGTCGGCGCCATGCTTCTCGGCTACCATGCTGGAGCGAGCCATTTGGGCGGCGTGCTGTCGCACACGATCGGCGGTACGGCGTTCGCCGAAGTGCGGATCAACGGCGTCGTCATGCCGGAGGCCGGCATCAACGCCGCCATTGCCGGACATTTCGGCGTCCCGGTGCTGCTCGCATCCGGCGACAACGTCGCCCTGGAGGAGATCAGGGAGCGCATCGGCGACATCGTGACGGTGCCGGTCAAGCAGGTCTACAGTACACAATCGGCGATCACGTTGACGCCCGCCGTCGCCCATCGCCGCATCCGCGAGGGCGTCAAGTCGGCGCTGGCGAAAGCCGGCTCGGCCAAACCGTTCAAGCTGGAAAACCCTGTCCTTGAGATCGTCTTTCGCAACCGCCTTCCCGCCGAATACCTCTCCTATCTCAAGGGCGTCGAACGCACCGACGGCTACACGATCCGCTATCAGGGTGACGACATGGTCGACGTGTCGCGCTTCATCCAGTTCGTGGTCGGCTACAACTCCCGCCTGACTTTCTGAAACCCCCTTCTTCGGTACCTACAATGACCACCTCTATCGTCCTCGGCGCCGGCATGGTTGGCGTCTCCACCGCGCTCGCCTTAAAGGAGGCCGGGCACGAGGTGGTGCTCGTCGATCGCAAGGCGCCGGGCCGGGAAACCAGCTACGGCAACGCCGGCATCATTCAGACCGAGGCCGTCGAACCCTATGCCTTCCCCCGTTCGCTTGCCGAAATCATCAGGGTCGCTCTGAAGCGCGGCAACGATACGGACTGGCGGCTCGGCGACATGCCGCACCTGGCGGGACCGCTTTGGCGCTATTTCACGCAATCGGCACCCACGCCCTATGCGAGAACCATTGCGGCCTATTCGAAGCTGGCGCTGAGGGCGAGCGACGACCACGCGCGCTTCGTCGAGCCTGCCAAAGCCGATGACCTGATTGTTCGCCAGGGCTGGCGCGCCGTCTACCGTTCACGCGCGAAACTCGACGCAGCTGCCGCGACCGCTTCGCGCCTCAAGCGTGATTACGGCGTGCCGTCGGCCGTGCTCACGTCCGACGAACTTGCGGCAAGCGAGCCTGCCCTGAAAAGCCGGCTGGCGGGGGCGGTCCACTGGACCTCGCCCTGGACCTGCCGCGATCCCGGCGAGCTGGTCGCGCGCTACGCCGCGCTCTTCGTCGCCCGTGGCGGGAAAGTCGCCCGGGGCGACGCCATGTCCCTGCAGCAGACGGGCGTCGGCTGGCGGGTCCGGGCGGAGGACGGCGACGTCACGGCTGAAAACGCGGTCGTCGCCCTGGGGCCGTGGTCACCGGTGCTCTTGGCGCGCTTCGGCTATCGTGTCCCCATGGTGCTCAAACGCGGCTATCACTGGCACTTTGCGGGCGAGGACGGCCCTCGCATCTCGATGCTGGACGTCGATAGCGCCGCCCTCATCGCCCCGATGAACGCGGGGTGGCGGGTCTTGACCGGCGCGCACCTGGCGCCGCTCGGCACCCCGCCGGCGTCGCGGCAGATACGGCACGCCGTCAGCGCCGCCCGCGAACTCTTCACGCTGCGCGAGCCCGTTGAAGCAACGCCGTGGTCGGGCACGCGCCCCTGCATGCCCGACATGTTACCCGTCGTCGGGCCCACTCGGCACAAGGGCCTTTGGTTCCATTTCGGCCATGGGCACCAGGGCTTTACCCTGGGGCCGACAACAGCGCTTCTCCTGGCAGAGCTGATTGACGGGCATCACACCAATCCGCTGGCCCTGCCCCTGTTGCCGTCGACCCGAGACTGGGCATAGTCGAACGCTGAAGCCCGGTCATTGCATTGCTGTCGAAAACGTGCGGTCGGCGAGCCGCGGCAGCATCAGGCGGAAGGCGACGCTGCGGGCGCTTTGGAACAGGATCAGCGCGATCCACAAGCCGTCATTGCCGAACACGGGCTGCAGGATCGCCCAGGCGGCAAAATAGATCGCCAGTGACGCGACCATCAGGTTTCGCATCTGTTTCGACCATGTAGCCCCGATATAGACACCGTCCATCTGGAAGGCGACGATGCCGAAGATCGGGAGAGCCGCGACATAGGGCAGGTAGGTATGCGCAAGCGCGGACACGCTCTCCGTCGGGGCGGTGATGCCGATCACCCAGTCGCCGGCCGCAAGCAGTGATAGCGCGACGATCCCGGCAAAGATGAAGCCCCATATCGTGGTCAAGCCGACAGCCCGGTCAAAGGCCGGCCGGTAGCGCGCGCCGACGGCACGCCCCGCCAGTTGCTCCGCCGCCGTTGCCACCCCGTCGAGAAAGGCGACACCGAAGAAATAGAACCGCAGCAGGATCGTATTGGCCGCGAGGATCTCGATGCCGAGCATACCGCTCTGGCGGGTGAAGAAGGAGAGCCCGATCAGAAGCGCGAAGGACCGGATCATCATGTCGCCGTTAACTGAGAAGGCGCGGCGAAAGGCGGTAAGATCCGGCAGGTTCCAGGCGGTCCGGTCGGTCTTTGTCCAGATGAGATAGAGCCCCGCCAGCGCCGTGACAGCCTCTGCCACCAACGAAGCGGCAGCAACGCCCGCCACGCCCCAGCCAAGGCCGAGGACCCAATGGACACTCAAGCCGGCGTTCAGTGCATTGAGCAGGGTTTGCAGGATCATGCCCCAGAGCGCTTCGCCGCGCCCGATGATCCAGCCGAAGACCACGAAATTGAACAGAACGAAGGGCGCCGACCACACGCGCCAGGCGAAATAGGTGGCGGCCGCCTCGGCCACTTTCCCCTCCGCTCCCATTGCGGCAAGACCGAGCGCGCCGATCGGCTTTTGAAGCAGAAGCAGCGCCGCCCCCGCCACCAGCGCGATGACAAGCCCGCTTGCGAGCATGCGCTGCTCTTCGCGTCGGTCACCGGCGCCGAGCGCCTGGGCGGTAAAGCCCGTGGTCGCGCCGCGCAGAAAATTGAAAGTGACGAAGATGACGTCGAAGATGACGGTGGAAAGTGCTACGCCGCCGATCAGGGTCTCGTCACGCAGCTGGCCGATGACACCGGTTGCGACGAGCCCGACCAGCGGGCTCGACAGATAGGCGACCATCATCGGCAGCGCGATGCGGAGCACGTCGCGATGCGCGATGTCGAAGGGGCGGATTGTCACCGCAGTATGGTCGCGAGGCGCGTGTTTCACTCAATCCAGCCGGTGGGGTTCGCCGAGCGTATGCATCAGTCGGTTGGCCCAGCCGAAGATCGCGACCGCATGGATGAGATCGAGGATCTGGAGGTCGTCGAGACCGATCTCGCGCAGATGGTAGAACTGGTAGGCGCCGACATTGTCCGGGTGGGCGGTCAGGTCGACGCCGAAATTGAACAGCGCCTGCTCGAACTCCGGCAGGTTCGCGTCGAGGCCGCTGCCATAGATCTCGTCCACCACCTCCGGCCGCTTTTCGAGCTGGATGTAACGCGCGGCATGAACCGAAGCGCAGTAGATGCAGCGGTTGACGAAGGACGCGGCAAGCGCACCAATCTCGCGACCGCCGCGGGAGAGGCCGCCCTCGCTATACATGATGTCGTTGAAGAGCGGCGTGCGCTCCTTCAAGGTTTCGGGCTCGTTGGCAAGAACCAGCACATAGTCCGAGATCTTCTTGTTGGAAGGCGTAATCTTCAGCGCGTCGAGCTGTTCGGCTGTCGCCGTATCGATATCGACCGGCTTGACGTAGGGCTTCCAGTCGAGCGCTTCGACGGTGAATTCGTGCACGGCTTTTGACATGTCAGTTATCCCTCAGCATCTTGAGGCCAGCCACCACCAGCACTTGATAGTTCACAAAGGCGATAAGCCCGGCGAGCGTGACGATGTCCCGATCGTCGAGGCCGGCCGCAAGAAGCTTTTCGATATGGGCGCGTGTCGCCTCTTTTGGTGAAAGCGTGACCAGATCGACATGGGCGAGAATCGCCTGAAGGCGGGGATCTTCGGTGCCGTTGCCAGGATCGGCAATCGACGCCAATCCGGAACCCTCCTCCTCGCGTTCGAGCAGCGCCCGGAAATGCGCGGCAAGTTCCTGCGACTTCCAGAGTGCCGCCATACGCGCGGCAAGCGCCGCCCTCAGCGCATAGGAGAAGTTGCGGGGCTCGGCCGGGCGAAGGGCTGCCTGATAGCTCGTCTGGCTCAAGTGTTTCAGTTTCGCCCGTTGTTCGCGCAGTTCCTGCAGGTCGGGAAAGCGACCAAGCCCGAGCACGGTGTCGATCACGTCATTTGTCGATGGTGAGGTCATTGGTTTTCTTTCCAGCTATCTGAAATGAGGTTCATGCCGTTTTCTGCGCCGGCGTCGGCGCATCCGCATCCACCCATTCGGTCCCGTCGAGCTCCGGCTTTTCGTAGGCGATCAGCGCTTCCCAATGGTAGTCGACGTCGCGGATGAAGAGCGAGGCGGCAACCCCGCGCGCCAGCCAGAGGGCGCCTTCACTGATGGCGGGGATGTCGCCGCTGACCTTGCCGACGCTGACCGAGGCACCGTAGTTGAAGCAATGGATGTCCTTCAGCCAGGGTGCCGTTCCGGGCTCCTTCTCGGTGAAGGAGAAATCCGCATTCAGCCAGGGAAAGCGCCCGAGCCCCGGGTTTTCTTCGCCCGGCGGCGGCGCGTAGCGATCCTCCCAGCAGGCGATCTGGTGCTGGTAGGGGGCAAGCTCGCTGCGGCTCAGCGGATCGATCGAGAAGCCGGTGCCGAGGATGACGAAATCGGTGCGGAAGATGCGACCGTTGGTGGTGGTGATGACGACCTCGCTGCCCTCCTCCTTCATCGAGCGGATACCGCAGCCGAAATGGAAGTAGGCGTTCGGATGCCGGCTGACACGCAGCGTCGAATTGTGCGGCGCCGGTGTCTGCTGTTTCGCCGCATAGTCCATCAGCCGCCAGCGCCATTCCGGAGAAATCTCGGCAAAGCCTGCGGTGACGCCATAGGAGCCGATGCCCATCAGCTTGTTGACGGTCGGCATTTCCTTGCGGCGGGCGAGAAGCCGCACCTCTCCTGCCCCCTGCTCCAGGGCCTCCGCCGCATTGTCCACCGCCGAAGCGCCGACGCCGATCACGACAACACGCTTGCCCTTCACACGAACGAAGTCGATGCCGTCGGCCGAATGCGCCCAGGACCGGTGCCGCTCCATTCCCCTGACGAAGTCGGGAATGGTCGGCTCACCGAGCCCGTCGCGGCCGGTCGCCATCACCAGCTTGCGGGTGATGATCGCAGGCTTCGCGCCGCCTTCGATTTCAAGCTCCAGCAAACCGTCGGTACGCGGCACGATGCGGGTGACATGGGTGTCGTTTTCGACCGGAACATCCATGACCTCGCGATACCAGCGCAGGTAATCCATCCACATCGGCCGCGGAATACGGAACAGTTGATCCCATTCCGCTTCGCCATTAAGTGCAGTGAACCAGGCGCGAAAGCTGAGCGAGGCAATTCCCAGCGCGGGGCCGAGAAGGTTCTTCGGCGAGCGCAGCGTCTCCATGCGCGCATAGGTCACCCAGGGCCCCTCGAAACCCTTCGGCGCACGATCGACGATGCGCAGATTGACAATGCCGGCGCGCGTGAGCGCATGCCAAGCAACGAGCCCGCACATACCGCCGCCGATCACCACCACGTCGCTCACGGCATCGCCCGCCGCCGTCGTCACAGGCTTCGACCAGTTGGCCGGCGGATAGTTGAGATAGCTCAGATCCTGCCTTACGCGCGCATTGAGCTCGGTAAGCCGCTGCTTGTGTCTGTCGGTCATCCCCGGTCTCCCTTTCATTTCGCCAGCAGGACGGCGTCGCGGTCGCGCCAACCCACCCAGACGTCGTCTCCTTCGACATGAGAAAGTGCCACGGGGTCGATCTGCGCCGAGAGCATGCTCCCGTTGTCGAGCGTGACGGTCAGCGACGTGTGGGCGCCCTTGAAGACGCGCTGGTTGATACGCGCCTTCAGCGACGGGCGATCTTCGGGCTTGCGCGACAAGCAGAAAACCGCCTCCGGACGCAGCGCCAGGGTGACATGGTCTCCCGGTCTCGGCGCCGTGCCGTTCACGTCCGCGTTCACGACGTTGCCGCGCCACTCGACCGCGGCGACCCGGCCCGAAACCGATACGACCGTGCCCTCGAGAAAATTGCTCTGGCCGATGAAGTTCGCGACGAAACGGCTGCGTGGCCGGGCATAAAGCTCGTCCGGTCCACCCATCTGCTCGATCCTGCCCTTGTTCATCACGACGATGACATCGGACATGGTGAGCGCCTCTTCCTGGTCATGGGTGACGAAGATGAAGGTCTTGCCCGTCTTCTTTTGGATCGACTTGAGCTCGATCTGCATCTGCTGGCGCAGCTTGGCGTCGAGCGCCGAAAGCGGCTCGTCGAGGAGCAGCACGTTCGGATCGGGCGCCAGCGCCCGCATCAAGGCCACGCGCTGGCGCTGTCCGCCGGAGAGCTGCGCCGGCATTCGCTCGGCATGGTCCTCCAGCGAGACAAGAGAGAGAAGCTCGGAGACCCGTCTGTGGATCGCGGCACTTTCCATGCCCTTCAGCTCCAGACCGAAGGCGATGTTGCGGCCGACCGTCAGGTGCGGGAAGAGCGCATAATCCTGGAAGACGATGTTGACGTTGCGCTTGTTCGGCGGCAGGTGCGAAATCGGCTTGCCCTCGAGGTAGATTTCCCCCGACGTCGGGCTATCGAAACCGCCGAGCATGCGTAGCGTCGTCGACTTGCCGCAGCCGGAAGGGCCGAGCAGCGTGACGAACTGGCCGGGCGCGATCGAAAGGTCGAGATCATCGACGGCGGTCAGCGCCCCATAGGACTTGTTGACGTTCTTGAAATGGACGACAGGTTGCATTCGCGTCAGCTCCTGGAACGGCGGGTGAAATGCTCGGCGTAAAGGCCGATGGCAGTGGTGACGACGAGCACGATGGTCGCCATGGCGTTGATTTCCGGCGACATGCCGCTTTGCACCTTGGCGAAGATCAGCATTGGCAGCGTCGGCTGGTAGCCGCCGAGGAAGAAAGTGCGGACGAAGTCGTCGATGCTGGTCAGCACGCAGAAGATCATGCCGCCGAAGAGCGCCGGCATCAGATAGGGAATGGTGACGCGCAGGAAGGCGATGAAGGGGTCGGCCCCGAGATCGCGCGCCGCGTCCACCAGATTGGCCGGCATCGAACGCAGCCGCGTCAAAACCATGATGACGACAAAGGGCACGGCATGAACCGTATGTGCGAGGATGATTGCGAAGGATCCGGTCGGAATGTCAACGGCACGGATGAAGATGCGCATCGAGATCGCGTTGATCAGCCCCGGCACGACGGCGGGCAGACAGGCAAGCGCGAAGATCATCGCCTTGCCCCAGATGTTTTCTGCCGACACGAGAAGCGCGATCCAGACGCCGATGATCGTCGCCGAGACCGTGGTGGCAAGCGCGATGCCGATGGAATAGAGCGAGGCTTCGAGGAACTGCTTGTCCTGGACCACCTTGCCGTACCAGGAAAGCGTCCAGTTGCCGATCGGGAAGGCGATGAAGTTCGCGTCCTTGAAACTCATCGCCGTCATCAGTGTCAGCGGCAAGACCAGATAGACGGCGAAGATCCAGTAGGAGGCGCCGAGCGCGGTTTTCGGAAGGTCGTTGAAGTAGTTTCGCATCGGTCCGCCCTCACATCAGCCGGATGGAGCGGCCGCCGACGACCCGCATGAACAGCCCGACGGTCGTCAGCGACACCACCAGCATGATCATCGAGAAGGCGGCACCTTCCGGCCATTTGTCGTTCGACCCGTGGAAGAGGGTCGCGATGACCTCGGGAAAGATCACCGCATTGGGGCCACCGAGCAGCAGCGGTGCTGCGAAGACGCCGACGGCCGTCAGGTAGACGAGGCTGCAGCCGGAGACGATGCCGTCCTTGGAGAGCGGCAGGATGACCCGGCGGAACCGCTGGAGGGGGCCGGCGCCGAGGTCGGCGGCTGCGTGGATCAGCGGCGTCGGGATCTTCTCGATCGCCGAATAGAGCGGCAGGAGCATGTAGAGCGCAAGCAGATAGATGACGCCGAAGCTCAGTGAAAAGAAGGTGTAGAGCATCGGGATCGGCCGGTCGATGAAGCCGAACTCGCGCAGGAGCACGTTCAGCGCCCCGCGATTGGCAAGCAGCATGATGACCGAGAAGGTGCGGATCAGTTCACCGGCCCAGAAGGGTATGAGCAGCAACAACAGGGCCCGCATCCGGTTCTTCGGCTGCACCACCTTCGCCACGTAGTAGGCAACGGGGTAGACAATCACCAACGTCGAGATCGTCACCACAGCGGCAAAGATCAGGCTGCGGACGAAGGGCAGGAAATAGAGCCGGTCGGAAAAGAACAGCGCATAGTTCGCAAGCGTATATTCGCTGCTTTTGTCCGGCTGCGGCGGGTAGTTGGCAAGAAGGCTGATATTGGCCATCTGCAGGATCGGGCCGATATGCAGCATGGCGATCCAGACAAGTGGCACGCCGGCGAGCACGGCGAGACGCACGCGCCGGCTTTCGACCAGAAGTCCGATTGTATGGCGATAAAGCCCCGAACGCGCCGTCCTGCCGATCCAACCGGCATAGCGCGGCACCATCGACAAACCGACGGGTGGCGGTTGTGTTGTCGTATCCAGCATTCTCTTTGTTCCCGGCTCTGGAAGAGTCATTTTTTTTAAAGGCGACCGGCCGCAGCCGATCGCCCGGGTTCAGACGTCAGGCTGCCTTGATCTCGGCGGCGGCCTTGTCGATCATCTCGTTCTTCATGTCGCGGTTGACCGAGCTGAAGAACTGGATGCGTTCGACCTGCTCGGGCGGCAGCGACAGCGCGGCACGCTCCTTGTCGTCCAGCACCTTGTCGACGCCTTCGAAGGCCGACGAGAAGCCGGACTGGCGAGTCATCGCAGCGCCGATCTCCGGCGAAGACAGGATGGCGTCGAGGAAGGTGTAGGCCGCGTCAGCGTTCGGTGCGTTGTTGACGATGTTGAACGAATAAAGGAAGCCGAAGGTGCCTTCCTTCGGCACCGAGATTTCGATCGGATGTCCGTCCATGACGAGCTTGGCGGCCGGCCCGGACCAGGCCTGCGCCAGGTAGATGTCCTCGTTGACGAACATCTGCTGCAGCTCGGAGCCGGCATCGTAATACTTGCGAACCTTGTCCTTGTGCTGGATGAGGAAATCGCGGGCCTGGTTCGTTGCGGCCTGCGCGACATCCGGCTTGTCGCCATAGGTCACGTAGTCGCCGTCGTTGCCCTGGTAGCGCATGACGATCGAGAGGAAGTCGCTGACGATATAGGACGTCAGGTTCTTGTTCTCGTCATCGAACATGATGCTCCAGCTGTCGGAGGCCTTGGCGTATTCGGTGTTGCGCACAAGGCCCTCGAAGCCGGCAAGCAGCGGCACGCCGAAGGTCTTACCGTCGACGGTCAGCTGCGGCGCGCCCTTGTAGGCGGCGGCGAGCTTGTCCCAGTTCTTCAGCCGCCCGGTGTCGAGCGTCGCCAAGAGGTTCGACTTCATGAACTGTGAGAGACGGTGTCCGGTCACGGTCACGATGTCGGTGGAAGGTGCGGCCCCCTCCGCGGTCAGGAGGTTGTACTGCTTTCCCTGGTCGTCGGTCAGCCGAATGCGCACCTCGATACCGGTATCCTTCTGGAACTGGTCGATGAAGGACTGCGGTACGAACTTGTCATAGGTCGTGATGTTGACGACCTTGCTCTGTGCGAAAGCCGGGCGAAGGATCGAAGGCGCAGCAAGCACGCCGGCCCCAGCCGCCAGCAGCTTCATTGCCGATCGGCGGGTTACGTCAAAATTGTTCATCTCATTCTCCTCATTTTAGCAGGCTCAATTCCGTGTGAGCGTTTAGAGCTTTTGCTCCCCTTTATTCCGCCGCCGGGTTATCCGGCAGCGCACCGATGCCGGCCTTCCTGCCGGCAAAGCTCCTTTCGGCGATACGCGCCATCTGCTTGGGATCGTGGGCACTAAGATCCGGCATCCGCTCCGAGGCGATCCGCGCTATCAGTCGAATGAGTTCCCGGACGCCGGCGGAGAGCGGGCGCGAACCTGCCGACAGGATCGCCCACAGGAAGGGGATCTCGACATCGAGCGGCCGAACGACGATGGACGCCGATTGCAGGCCGTAGGCCGTCGCCGGCTCGATGATCGCCACGCCAAGGCCGAGTGATGCGATCTGCACGGCGTTGTTGGCCGCGTTGGTCGCGATGATCCGATTGGGCCGCACCCCGGCTGCATCGAGTGCTTCATCGACGCTGTGGCGGAGCCGAAAGGGGTTGGACATGGTGACGAGCGTGCGCCCGGCAAGATCGGCGATCGAGATCACGTCCTTGGCAGCCAGCGGATCGTGCGGCGCAACTGCAGCCACGCAACGGCCTTCGAAGAACCCTTGTACCTCCAGGCCCGGCTGGTCTGCCGGCAGCGAGGTCACGCAGAAATCCGCCGTGCGGGCGAACACCGACTGAACGGCAGCCTCGGCCGGCATGCTGCGAAGATTGATCGTGTGCGGCAGCAGATGCTCTGGCAGTTCTGCGAGCGCGATCGGAATGATGCCGCTGGCGAACGCCGGAGTCGCGGCGATCTCGATCGGCTCGGGCTCCTTGTCAGCGATTGCCTTGGCGCGGTTGCGCAGATGGCCGATGCCGCTCACGAAACGCTCCGCATCCTCATGGAAGGCAATGCCCTTGTCGGTCGGCGCGATCCTCGGGCCATTGCGCTCGAACAGCGCGAAGCCGAGCGACGTCTCCAGGTCCTGGATCAGACGCGTCACCTGCGACTGCGAGCGGTCGAGAAGGCGAGCGGCACCGGTAATGCTGCCCGTCGACATAACGGCGAGAAAGGCCTCGAGATCGCGAACTTCCATGGGCTATCATGCGCTCCTTGCATGCTGATTTATCAATAGTGCATAAAACGCATTCTTAGTTCTAGTGACAAAAGACAATTTTTCTCGTTGGGTTCTTTGAGCGCCTGCTCACCAGTCCATGACGACCTTGCCGGAGTTGCCGGAGCGCATGGCCTCGAAACCGTCGCGGAATTCGTCGATCGTGATGCGGTGGGTGATGACCGGAGACAGGTCGAGGCCGCCTTGCACGAAGGCGATCATCTTGTACCAGGTCTCGAACATCTCGCGGCCATAGATGCCCTTGAGGTTCAGCATCTTGAAGATCACCTTGTTCCAGTCGATCTCGAAGCCGGCCGGCGCGATGCCGAGGATGGCGATCTTGCCGCCATTGTTCATCTTGTCGATCATGTCGCGGAAGGCCGGGGCCGCACCGGACATCTCCAGCCCGACGTCGAACCCCTCGGTCATGCCGATCGCCTTCATCACGTCGGCAAGGTTTTCCTTCGAGGCGTCGACGACGTAGTCGATGCCGACGCTTCTCGCGAGCGCCAGCCGTGTCGGGTTGATGTCGGTGATGACCACCTTGCGGGCGCCGGAGCGCTTGGCGACCAGCGCTCCCATGATGCCGATCGGCCCGGCGCCGGTGACGAGCACGTCCTCGCCGACGAGATCGAAGGACAGCGCCGTGTGCACGGCATTGCCGAACGGGTCGAAGATCGCGGCGATCTCATCGGGCACGTCGTCCGGGATCGGCACGACGTTGTATTCCGGCAGGCAGACGAACTCGCCGAACGAACCCGGCCGGTTGACGCCGACGCCGAGCGTGTTGCGGCACAAATGCCCGCGGCCGGCGCGGCAGTTGCGGCACTTGCCGCAGACGATATGCCCCTCGCCCGACACCCGTTCGCCGACATGGTACTTGGTGACGGCCGAGCCGACCGCGGCAATCTCGCCCATGAACTCATGGCCGACGACCATCGGCACCGGTATCGTCTTCTGCGCCCACTGGTCCCAGTTCCAGATGTGCACATCGGTGCCGCAGATCGCCGATTTCTTGACCTTGATCAAGACGTCGTTCGGGCCGATCTCCGGCACCGGCACGCGCTCCATCCACAGGCCCTCTTCCGGCTTCGACTTGACCAGCGCCTTCATCATCTTCGTCATCGGTCCCTCCTTCAGATCACCCCGAGCGCGCGGCCGACCTCTTCGAAGGCGGCGATCGCCCGGCGCACGTCGTTGTCGCTGTGCGCCGCCGACATCTGCGTGCGGATGCGCGCCTGCCCCTTCGGCACCACCGGGAAGGAGAAGCCGATGACATAGACGCCCTTCTGCAGCATGCGGGCCGCCATCTCCTGGGCGAGTGCGGCATCGCCGAGCATGACAGGAATGATCGGATGCCCCTCGCCGGCAAGCGTGAAGCCGAGTTTCGACATCTCGGTGCGGAACAGCGCCGCATTGGCATAGAGCCGCGCGCGCAGCGCAGCGCCGTTCTCGATCAGGTCGAAGACCTTGAGCGAGGCCGCCGCGATCACCGGCGCCAGCGTGTTGGAGAACAGATAGGGGCGCGAGCGCTGCCTGAGCCAGTCGACCACTTCGGCCTTGGCCGCGGTGTAACCGCCGGAGGCGCCGCCGAGCGCCTTGCCGAGCGTGCCGGTGATGATGTCGATCCGGCCCTCGACGCCGCAGTGCTCGGCCGAGCCGCGGC
The DNA here is from genome assembly GCF_050474445.1 of Ensifer sp. B1-9. Classification (NCBI taxonomy): domain Bacteria; kingdom Pseudomonadati; phylum Pseudomonadota; class Alphaproteobacteria; order Hyphomicrobiales; family Rhizobiaceae; genus Ensifer; species Ensifer sp. B1-9. The sequence continues at coordinate 78,542 of NZ_JBCHVG010000017.1, read as the reverse complement.
CATTCCTGCCGACGAAACCGACCGCGTGGCTGTCGTCGACCATGACCATGGCGCCGTATTTGTCGGCGAGGTCGCAGACCCCTTTGAGATTGGCGATGATGCCGTCCATCGAGAACACGCCGTCGGTGGCGATCAGCTTGAAACGGCTGCCGTCGGCCTTCTTCAGTTCCTCCTCGAGCGCCGCCATGTCGTTGTTGGCATAGCGGAAGCGCTTGGCCTTGGAGAGGCGCACGCCATCGATGATCGAGGCATGGTTGAGCGCGTCGGAGATGATCGCGTCCTCTTCGCCAAGCAGCGTCTCGAACAGGCCGCCATTGGCATCGAAGCAGGAGGAATAGAGGATCGTGTCTTCCATGCCGAGGAAGGAGGAGATGCGCGCCTCGAGCTGCTTATGCTCCTCCTGGGTGCCGCAGATGAAGCGCACCGACGCCATGCCGTAGCCGTAGCGGTCGAGCGCCGTCTTGCCGGCCTCGGCGAGCGCCTCGTTGTCGGCCAGGCCGAGATAGTTGTTGGCGCAGAAGTTGAGCACCCGGTCGCCCGAGGCGACCGCGATCTCGCCCGCCTGCTTCGAGGTGATGACGCGCTCGGACTTGTAAAGCCCGGCCGTCTTCAGGCCCTCGAGTTCGAAACGAAGATGAGACAGAAAGCGTTCGTCCATTCAGGCACGTCCCTCGGCTCGATCGGCAGCGGTAATGGGCGGAAAGCCGGTGCGGCAGAGGGCATCGAGACCTTCGAGACCCAGTCGCTCGAGGCCCAGTTCAGGCAGGAGATCGTTCTCGCCTTCGAAGTCTCGGCCATACATGGCCGAGAAGATGCGGATGCCTGATTCATGCAGGATCGCCGGGCAGCCGGCGAGGCGCGCGAGCTGCGCCGTGACCACCAAGCCGAAGGGGACATCTTCCGTCACGTAGCGGCTGTCCGCTGTCGCAGGACCGGTGCCGTTGTTTCCGGCCTGGTACATTTCCTGGTTCATCTGCGAGATGGTGCTGACGGGCACATGGAATGACAGGTGGAAATGCTGGAAGATGTCGCGAACCTTCAGGTCCAGCTTCTCGGCTATGGCCAGGCGCTCGCGATCAAGCGTCTCCAGAAGGCGGCCGATGTTGGGGGTAACGTTTTGCGCCTGCACCCAGCTTTCGCCGCGCTCCATGCGCGACATGTTGCCGAGCGCGATGCCGAGGTGATTTTGCGGGTTCAGGTTTGAAAGGGCGATCGCCAGCAGGCTGCCGCGGTCGACGAAATGTTCGCCGAACAGCGCCGTGCAGACCGCATGCCCGCGCGCACTCTCCGATGTGGGAACGGTCGCCAGGTCAACCTGCTTGCGAATCGTATTTACGTGCACCACCGCCGGGCCGAGCTTCCGGCCGCTGACGATCGTCGTGCCCCAGGCAACGATCGGCACGGTGATACCGCGCGCCGCAAGCAGCGACGAAAGATAAAGCGCTCCGAACGAGGTATGCGAACTGAAGATCACGACCTGCCCGGCCGTCAGATGCGGCGCGATCGCATCCAGCACGAAGCGGTGGCCGTAGGCCGGCAGCGCGATGAGGATCGCATCCGCATCGCTGACCAGATCTTCCGCGCTTTCCGCAACTGCCGGAAGGAAGGTGCCTTCAACGGCACCTTCGGCCGTCAGGCTTTCTCCCGCGGCAAGTGCCAGTGTTCCCGTGCCAGACGGCGACCAGAGCGTTGCCTTGTGCCCGAGCTTTTCCAGAAGGGCGGCAGTGCCGAAGGCAATAGAGCCAGCACCCGCGATACCTACACGCATGTCGTTTCCATTCCATTTGATAGTCGGTGGCGGGCGCCGCCCGCCGTCGAGACGTCGTTTCTATTGAAGCGTTGCCGGACGAAATGAGCCTGGTCGCCCCTTCACCCGGTTGGCGACACCCGGTTCGCCTGCCGAACACGCTTCCGGGCGCAGCGACGCAGATCGCCTCACCGGCCTTGGGCGACAGCGCCACCTGCGCCCAGCAGCTTGAGCGCGTTCCTGCGATTGATTTTCTGCCCGAATACCATTGTTCCTCCGCTCGTCTCCCAGCGTGACTTGATGGCGCCGGGGCGCGCATGCGCGCGCTTCCGGTCCTGTCGCCAATCGCGCAACCGGAGCGATCCGGCTGCAGCCTGCCTATAGATAGGCGCAGCAAATTTGAGCCGTCTAATTGTTTTTGAGCCTGCATCCATTCCAAAAGGTTATAGCTCGACATCTAAGCCGGAACCGCGAAGGGCTATATTTTGCGGGGATCTCGAGGCGCTCGATTGTCAACCTCTGCGCGCAAAGCTAGGGTGAAGGCAGGTCGGCCCTGTGAGAAGTTATGGAATGAAGCGTGCACCGAACCTGCGACAAATCGAGGCTCTCAAAGCCGTGATCGAATGCGGCACCGTCAGCCGTGCCGCGGAAGTCCTGCATATCTCGCAGCCCGCGGTGAGTAAGCTCCTGGCGCATCTCGAAGAAGATACGGAACTTGAACTCTTCGACCGCATCAAGGGGCGGCTCATTCCTTCAGAGCATGGGATGCGGCTCTACAAGGAAATCGATCGAGTGTTTGCCGGCATCAAGCAAATCGAGCGTGCCGTCGACCTGATCCGGCGCGAGGAACTCGGGCAGATCTCGGTCGGCGTGATGCCGGCGCTTTCGGGCCTCTTCATCAGCCACACCAACAAGCGCTTTCTCGCCCGGCACGGCGATGCCTACATCTCGGTGGTGATCCGCAGTTCGCAGTTCATCGTCGAATGGCTTCTGTCCAAGCAGGTGGATATTGGCCTGATCAACCGCAATACGGACAACCCCTATATCGAGTGCGTTCCGCTCCGCGGCGGAGACCTCGTCTGCATCGCGCCGCGCGATCATCGCTTCGCTGAGAAACAGGAGATCGTGCCCGGCGACATCCACGGCGAACCCTATATCGGCTTTGCCGCGGACAACCGCATCCGGCAGAAGATCGAAAGCACACTCGATAGCTACGGCACCCGCCTGAACTACATCATGGATGCCACCCTTGCGCCGGCGGTATGTGAAATGGTCGCCAATGGACTGGGGATCGCCATCGTCGATCCGGTATTCACCTTTGGCCAGCGCGACCGGCTGACGATCAAACCTTTCCTCCCCAGCATCGCATCGGATCTCAGCCTCTGCTGGCTGCGCGATACGAAAAACCGTCACCTGGTCGACGCCTATGTCGAGGCGACCCGCGCCACGGTTCATGATATGCGGCTGGCGATGGATGCAATCTGAGACTGCGCGCGGCTGCCTGCCGGATTTCGCGGCTTTACAAGCTTCGGCCTGCAACCGAGATTGCGATCCAGACAGAATTGGTGATCCATGCCGACCGTTCCCCTCCTCGTTGACGCATTTTCCGAAGCGCACATTCCCGAGATGCTCGATTGGTTTTCGAGCCTGGAAGCGCTGGTGCAATGGGGCGGCCCTGGTCTCTCCTTTCCACTGCAAGCCGCACACATCAAGGCGATGCTTGCGGAAACCAAAGCTGCCGAGCCTGAACGGTTGATGTTCGCCGGCCTGGTCGACGGCAAGCTCGCCGGCCATGCACAGGTCGCGCTTGATTGGCAGCACGGTGTCGGCCGCCTCAGCCGGGTTGCCATTAACCCGGCCCTGCGCGGTCGCGGCCTCGCCCGGCCGTTTCTGCGTGAGGTGACCGCGCTATTCTTCGCCAATCCCTCTTTCGAGCGACTGGAACTCAACGTCTACACCTTCAACGAGGCGGCGATCCGCACGTACCGCAGTCTCGGCTTTCGCGAGGAAGGCGTCCGCCGGTCCTCGGCCAAGGTCGGGGATGCCCGTTGGGACACAGCAATCTACGGACTGCTCAGAGGCGAATGGCCCGAGCGCGCCATCTCTTCTCAGTAAGGCAATCCGACATAGTTCTCGGCCAGCACCGTCTCGGCGGCAACCGAGTGGGTGAGGTAGTCGAGCTCGGCTTCCTGGATCCGCTGGTCGAAATCGCCGGTGTCCGGGAAACGATGCAGCATGGAGGTCATCCACCAGGAGAACCGCACCGCCTTCCAGACACGCGCGAGCGCCCGTGCCGAATAGGCATCGATCCCAGCATTCGAGCGATCCTGATAATGCTCGAGCAGCCCTTCGAAGAGATAGTGCACGTCGCTGGCCGCGAGGTTTAGCCCTTTCGCCCCGGTCGGCGGCACGATATGCGCGGCATCCCCAACCAGGAACAAACGACCGAAGCGCATCGGCTCGGCGACGAAGGAGCGCAGCGGCGCGATCGACTTTTCGAAGGAAGGACCGGTCACCATCGCTTCGGCATGGTGCTGCGGCAGCCGCCGGCGCAACTCGTCCCAGAAACGTTCGTCGGACCAATCCTCGATCCTTTCGCTCACGGAGCATTGAATGTAGTAGCGGCTGCGCGTCTGCGAGCGCATCGAGCAGAGTGCGAAACCGCGGGGATGGTTGGCGTAGATGAGTTCATGATCGACGGGCGGCACGTCGGCCAGAATGCCGAGCCAGCCGAAGGGATAGACCTTCTCGAAAGTGCGGAGCGCCTTTTCGGGGACCGACTTGCGGCTGACACCGTGAAAGCCGTCGCAGCCGGCAATGAAGTCGCAATCGACACGCTGCGTCGAGCCATCCTTCTCGAAAGTGACGTAGGGCCGATGGCCGTCGAAGTCATGCGGTTCGACATTGCCCGCCTCGTAAATCGTCGTCGCACCCGATCGCTCGCGATGTTCCATCAGATCACGCGTCAGTTCCGTCTGGCCATAGACCATGACGCGCTTGCCACCGGTCAGATGCTTGAGATCGATGCGGTGGTCACGACCGTCGAAGGCAAGCGAGAAGCCGACATGCGGAAGTCCCTCCTTGTGCATTCGTGCGCCGGCCCTGGCGCGATCCATCAGGCCGACCGTCCCCTCCTCCAGCACGCCGGCGCGCACGCGGCCGAGGATATAATCCTTGCTGACGCGGTCGAGAATGACGTTGTCGATGCCGGCTTCCCTCAGCAATTGCCCAAGCAAAAGCCCGGATGGCCCTGACCCGATGATGACGACCTTGGTGCGCATGCTCTCCTCCAGAATTGTCTTTTGGCAGAATTGTCTTTTGGCAAAATCTGCGCCGAGCGGACGTCGCTCTCAATGGACAAATCCGCCATGAAATTGCACAAATCGAACATGGCTTTGGGGTACGTGAGATGAAGAGGACGGTTCCGACCTATGACCTCTATGGCGAAAGGATCGGCGAGCGGCCGGATTTCTGGCTGCATTGCGAGACGATACCATCACGCAGCAGCCTCTATCATTGGGAGATCGGGCTGCATCGCCACGAGAGCTTCTTTCAGATCTTGTACATTGCCGCTGGTTCCGGCGACGCCGTCTTTGGCGACACGGTGTATGCCATAGAGCCCCCGGCCGTGATCATGGTTCCACCGGCGCTCAGCCACGGCTTCCGCTTCTCACGCGACATTGACGGCTTCGTCTTCACCATCCTGGCTTCGCATCTCAAGACATCTCCCGGTGAACGCAGCCGTCTCGGTGCATGGCTGGCCAGCCCGCATCTGACCCGGCTCGACGACCGCGAGGATGCGGCCTATATCGCGGCAACCCTCACCCGCCTGGCCCGGGAGTGGGAAACCAACCGCAGCAATCGCGCCGACCTTTTGGATGCCTATCTGACCTCGGCCCTGACGCTGACGGCGCGGCTCGACGAGGCAAGCGACGAGCGGGACGATACGGCCGATAGCGAAAACGAACAGCGGGTCCAGCGCTTCCAGGCGCTCCTGCAGCAGCACCACCGCTCGCATTGGCCAGCCGCAGCCTATGCCCGCGAACTTGGCCTGTCGCCGACCCACCTTAACCGCATCACACGCGCCATCATCGGCCTCAGCGCCCACGAGATCATCTCACGAAAGCTTGTTGGCGAGGCGAGGCGCGAACTGGTCTTCACCCGCGCCAGCGTGCAGGAGATCAGCTTCCGCCTCGGCTTTGCCGATCCTGCCTATTTCTCCCGCTTCTTCCTGCGCCACACCGGCATGACGCCGCGCGCATGGCGGCTCGCCGAGCGGGACAGGCTCGGCGCGTAGAGGGCCGCCATGCCTCCCTGCCGGTCGTCCCAGCCTAGCCGAAGTGTACGTCCTGATAGAATGTCCAGATGCTGATGGTACTTTCAGGCGCCGCCGAGGTGCTGTGAAGCGTCAGAATGATCGGGAGATCAACCGGATCGTTGAAAACCAGTTTGGCGAAGATCAGGCGACTTCCGTCATCGTGGTACTTGACGATCGCCTCCAGGGTCGGCTCGTCACGGACGCGCCGCAGCATTCCTGAGGCGTCCCGGAATTGTTCCGCCATCGCGGTGGTGTTCGCGAAAGGTCGGTCGGTCAGGCATGCGAACCGCTCCCAGTCCTCGGCTTTCGCAGCCTCGACGATTTCCACGAGACGCGACCGTTCGACAGCACTCGGTCCTCCAGAGCCAATCAACACGGATCGTACTCCGGCCTCCACTGCTGTTCAATGCGGACCGCCAGTAGCGTATCGTTCCAGACGCCTCTGATATTGAGCTTTCGCAGCTGGTGTTCGAGCTTGTCGACCCGGATTTCGTTCACACCATCCCACAACCACCAGACGTCAACCCTGCCTGTCTCCGGGTTCACCATTCCTGCCCGAAAAATCGGAAATGGCCGAAGCGCCTCAGCAACCGGTTGATGCCCGGCTATTGCCACACGCCGTTGTCTGACGGCCGCTGCCAGCGGAAAGAAACAGGAGAAGAGCGGAACGCTAGTCACCACCGCCGAGAGGTCCCGGGGTCTGACTTCAAAGATGCCCGGAAAAACTCTCAAGAGTGCGCCGTAAGGTTTCGCCGTGTGTGTAAGTTGAGCGTAAGCCAGTCCTGACGAAACGGGCACCTCGACCACGGCGCCAGTATTGATCTTCATCGAGATACTCCAGGCGGCAAGCGCCCATAACAAGCCGGGTGGGGCGCATGTGAATTCCAATGCACTCACCCTTCCTGCATCAAGGAGAAAACGCAACACGCCGGCCTAAAAAGACTTTTGCAACGACTCAAAACAGGAGCAGAATCAATGCTCGGGTCCGAGGGGGACCCGGAGGATATACGGAGGAAGACATGGCAGTACGCGATCCGTCGCCCTCGTTGTATAACGAGGATCTGGCACCGGCCGAGGAGCGCCGGTGGGGCGCTTTCAGCATCTTCAATGTGTGGACATCCGACGTGCATAGCCTGTGGGGCTATTATCTCGCAGCGAGCCTGTTCCTGCTCTGCGGCAGCTTCATAAACTTCGTCATCGCGATCGGCATCGGGTCGCTGGCAATCTTCTTCCTGATGAGCCTCGTCGGCAATGCGGGCGTGCGCACCGGGGTGCCCTTCCCCGTGCTCGCCCGCGCCTCCTTCGGTACGTTCGGGGCTAACGTTCCGGCACTCGTACGCGCGGTCGTCGCCTGCTTCTGGTATGGCGCGCAGACGGCCGCCGCCTCAGGCGCGATCGTCGCGCTTCTCGTCCGCAACGAAAGCATGCTGGCGTTTCACCAGAACAGCCACATGCTCGGCCACTCGACGCTCGAGGTCATCTGCTATGTCATCGTCTGGTCGCTGCAATTGCTGATCATCCAGCGCGGCATGGAGACCGTTCGAAAATTCCAGGACTGGGCCGGCCCCGCGGTCTGGATCATGATGCTGATCCTCGCCGTCTATCTGATCGTCAAATCCGGAACCTTCTCCTTCGGCTCGGAAATCCCGCGCGATGTGCTCATCGAAAAAACCAAGGATGCGGGTGTACCCTGGGAGCCCGGCACCTTCCCGGCGCTTGCGGCGGTCGCTGCCACCTGGATCACCTATTTCGCCGCGCTCTATCTGAATTTCTGCGACTTCTCGCGCTATGCGACGGACGTAAGTACGCTGCGCAAGGGCAATCTATGGGGCTTGCCGATCAACCTTCTGGCCTTCTGCCTGGTTGCCGGCGTGACGACGACAGCGGCTTTCGCCGTCTATGGCGAGGTGCTGCTGCATCCGGACCAGATTTCGGCGAAGTTCGATAGCTGGTTCCTGGCGCTGCTTGCGGCGCTCACCTTTGCGGTGGCGACGCTCGGCATCAACGTCGTGGCAAACTTTGTGTCACCCGCCTTCGACTTCGCCAACGTCTTTCCGCGGCAGATCACCTTCAAGCGCGGCGGCTACATTGCGGCCCTGATCGCCCTCATCCTTTATCCCTTCGCACCGTGGGAAACGGGCGCAGCGCATTTCGTCAACTTCATCGGTTCGACAATGGGGCCGATCTTCGGGGTGATGATGGTCGACTACTATCTGATCCGCAGAGCCCAGCTCAACGTCGAAGCGCTCTACCATGAGGATGGCGAATTCCGCTTCCAGAACGGATGGCACAGCAACGCCTTTATCGCTTTTGCGATCGGCGCGCTGTTTTCGTCGATCCTGCCGACATTCACGAATGTCCTTCCGGCCTGGTGGGGAACCTATGGCTGGTTTTTCGGTGTCGCGATCGGTGGAGCGATCTACTACGTGCTGAGGATCGGCGCACGCAAGCCGGCCTTTGCCTCCTAGCTGTCCGACGCCGTACCTAGCCGAACCGCTGGGTACGGCATCCATGCGATCACGAGCCTCGGCTTGGGCGGCCGAGAATCTGGCGAACGCCTTCCTTGGTGAAGGGCTGGACCAGTTGCTTCAGAAATCCCCGTGCGATCTGCCCCTTGATGCCGATATCCGTGGAGGATGGACGATCGGGATTATAATAGGTGGCGAAGATCAGATCCCAGATCACGACGTTCTCGCCGTAGTTCATGTTGCCTTCACGAAGGTCTTTCGAATGATGCCAGCGGTGAAGGCGCGGCGTGCTGAAGACGAAATCGAAGGCGCCGGTGCGCATGTCGACATTGCAATGGGTGAGGATACCCATGAAGGCAGTAACGGCCCCAAGCCACCAGAAAACGTGGAGCTGTGCACCGAGGAAATAGAGCGGAATCTGGCTCATCGCGACCTTGAAGAGCGAATCGGCAACATGGAAGCGGCCGGTGTTGATGACCCAGAGCCGGACGACACTGTGATGCAGGGCGTGGAACCGCCAGAAGAACAGTTTTTCATGGGCGAGGCGATGGGCCCAGTAGAGGCCGAGTTCCGCAATCACCACCGCGAGCGCCACCTGAACCACCATCGGCCAATCCGAGGGCCACAGTCCGACCTTCAACGCGGCAAGGGGCTGCAGGATGTTGGCGGCGTACATGGGGAAGACGGCAGCGATCAACCCGGCCAGTTGCAGCAATCCCTTGGTCGTCAGCGTGTGCCCGATGTCGTTTACCGCTTCGCCATCCGACATCAACCAGCGCCTCTCATAGGGGATGTATCGTTCGAGCAGGAACAGAACGAAGACCGCGGCGGCATAGACCGCCGCGAAGGCGGCCATCGGATGGGCGCTTGAAAAGGCAAAATACGAACCCAACAGTCCGCAGAGGAACACCAGAGGCCAGGACAGGTATCGAACAACATGTTTTAGTAAGTCCCCGAGCTTCGAATGGGCGCGACTACGCTCTGAAACCATCAATGACGCTCCATCCAATCCAGCAGTTCGCGGCATGTGCGCGGACGACCATCGCTGATGCGCCCATCGGAACATGCACCCAGGCGGAGGTCCGGCTCGGACCAGTCGCCCCACCTCGTGCCGCCGTATATGTGCCTGATCTCGGCGCAAGTGCGCGGCCTTCCGTCACTTAGCCGACCATCACGACAGGGATCGTACAGATGCTGTGTGGTGCGTTGCGGATCGTCCGCAATCCACAGTCCTTTGTCGTCGGCATGGCCCGCACCCGCGCCGAACAGCATCATCCACATTGGCAAGACGACCAATCGCATGGACAACCGCCCTTGTTTGAAACGTTGTTGCCGAACTTTGGGGGGAGCGGATTACACGAGCATTGCGAAAAGAAGGATGGAGCGTCCATTCAGACGGCATCGATCTCTTCTGCCGCTACCAGCCCGCGGGCCTGCAGTCACTGATGGATCCGGTAAAGCCTTGAAAGGCGGCGAAGATATTAGTCGTCGGAATAGCGCTCCTCGCGCCACGGGTCGCCGCGCATATGATAGCCGTTCTTCTCCCAGAAGCCGGCGATGTCGCTGGCGCGAAAATCGATGCGCGTCAGCCACTTGGCGCTCTTCCACAAGTAGAGATGTGGAACGATGAGCCGCATCGGCCCGCCATGGGTGCGGGTGATCGGCTGCCCCTCCCAGTCCGTCGCCAGGATCGCATCCTCGGCGGCGAAGTCTTCGAGCGGCAGGTTGGTCGTGTAGCCGTCATAGCTCGTGAGCATGACATGACTTGCTTCGGGCTTCGGCATGACATGATCCAGCAGATCACGGGTCGCGACACCCTGCCAGCGGTTGTCATAGCGCGACCAGGTGGTGACGCAGTGCATGTCCGAGAGCCTATCGCTCTGTGGCAACGCCTTGAAGTCGGCCCAGGCGAGCGACACGGGGTGCTCGACAAGGCCGGTGATTTCGAGCCGCCAGCTTTCCGTCCGAATGATCGGCTGCTGGCCGAGATCGAGCACCGGCCAATCCTTGACCAGGTGCTGACCGGGCGGCAGGCGTTCGTCTTCCGGCCGGGCGGTTCGTCCGGTCAGGAATTTGCCGTCCGCGGCCCAGCGCCGCTTCGTCGACGTGAGCTTGGTTTCCGGCGGATGCGTGTCGTCGGTCATGAATCTCTGCTCCCCAGCCCTGGTTCCCTCGCCAAGTGAGAGTAAGAAGGGCGCAGCCGTGGAACGTCAAGCACAGGCGCGTAAAGTTGCTATCGCAGGACCACACGCAGGGCGGCCTGCGTTTCCTTGAGCAGCGGCAGATAACGCTCCACCATCTCCGCCGCGGCCACATGCACGGCCGGTGCGCCGATATTCAGCGCCGCAACGATCCGGCCGCGATCATTTTCAAGCGGCACGGCAATGGAACAGAGACCGAGTTCCAGTTCCTGATCGATAAGCGCGTAGCCTTGCTCGCGTACGCGGCGGAACTCGGCGATCAATTCCTCCGGATCAGTTTTCGTATAGGGGGTGTTTGCCTTTAGGCTCGAGCGCGAAAGGATCTCGCGCGCCTCTTGCTCCGGCAAAGCAGCAAGCCACACCCGCCCCATGGAGGCGCAATAGGCAGGCAGTCGCGAACCCGTCGTCAGGTTGATCGACATCACCCGCTTCTGCGAGGCCCGGGCGATGTAGACGATTTCGGTGCCATCCAGCACCGAGGCCGAGGCGCTCTGCCCGGCGCGGTCCGAAAGCTGGTCGAGATAGGGCTGGATGATGGTCGGCAGCGGCGTTGCCGAAAGATAGGCATGGCCGAGCCTTAGTATCTTCGGCGTAAGCGCGAAAAACTTGCCGTCATAGTCGGCGTAGCCGAGTTCGGAGAGGGTCAGCAGCGAACGACGCACCGTCGCCCGGTCGAGGCCGGTGATCTTCGACGCCTCGGCGATCGACAGTTTCGGCCGCGTTTCATCAAAGGCTTCGATCACCGCCAGCCCTCTGGCAAAGCCGCTGACGAAATCGGTTTCTCGCATTGTCGCCTCCCAAATCACGACAACGATTTTGTGCGATATACGAACAAAAGTCAAATAACGCACAAAATATTTGACCGCGCTTTCTGATCGGCGCTTATTGGCATGCGGAAGAGCAAGCCGCCTCGCCACCGAAGAGGTGCCGGGGCCGCAAACAGAAAAGCAGCAGAGAGAGGAAACATGGCGAAGATCGTTTCGCTCGCCGAGGCCGTCGGCGACAATGTCAGGGATGGCGACACCGTCGCCATGGAAGGTTTTACCCATCTGATCCCCTATGCCGCGGGCCATGAGGTGATCCGCCAGGGCCGCAAGGACCTCTTTCTCGTGCGCATGACGCCCGATATTCTCTACGACCAGTTGATCGGCGTGGGTGCGGCGCGGGGCATGAAGTTTTCCTGGGGCGGCAATCCCGGCGTCGGCTCGCTGCACCGGTTCCGCGATGCCGTCGAAAACCAGTGGCCGCGACCGCTCGAAATCGAGGAGCACTCCCATGCGGCGATGGCCAATGCCTATGAGGCGGGTGCCGCCAACCTGCCCTTTGCGACGCTGCGCGGTTATATTGGCGCCGACCTGCCGAAGGTGAACCCCAACATCAAGTCGGTCACCTGCCCCTTCACCGGCGAAGTACTGGCCGCCGTGCCGGCGATCCGCCCGGATGTCACGATCATCCACGCCCAACGCGCCGACAAGAAGGGCAACGTGCTGATCGAAGGCATCGTCGGCGTGCAGAAGGAGGCGGTGCTCGCCGCCAGGCGCTCGATCGTCACGGTCGAGGAGATCGTCGACGAACTCAACCCGCCGTCGCCCAATTCGCTTGTTCTGCCGAGCTGGGCAATCACGGCTGTTGCCCACGTTCCGGGCGGCGCCTTCCCGTCCTATGCGCACGGCTATTATCCGCGCTCCAACGCCTTCTACATCGGCTGGGACGAGATCGCCCGCGACCGCGACAGCTTCACCGCCTGGATCAAGGAAAATGTTTTGAACGCCAAGCCGGAAGATTTCGCCAGGCATGCCGGCAACAAACCGGCGAAGGCGGCCTAAAGGGAGGATAGGATGAGCGACTTCACCCCCATCGAAATGATGACGATCGCCGCCGCCCGGGCGCTTTCCAACGACGACGTCTGCTTCGTCGGCATCGGCGCCCCATCGGCTGCCTGCAATGTCGCGCGGCTGACGCACGCGCCGGATATCACGCTGATCTATGAAAGCGGCACGGTCGGAACCAAGCCCGACGTGCTGCCGCTTTCGATCGGCGACGGCGAACTGTGCGATACAGCGCTTTTCACGGTCTCGGTGCCCGAGATGTTCCGCTACTGGCTGCAGGGCGGACGCATCACCACGGGCTTCCTCGGCGGCGCCCAGATCGACAAATTCGCCAATCTCAACACCACGGTCGTCGGCCCCTACGATCACCCGAAAGTGCGACTTCCCGGCGGCGGCGGCGCCCCGGAGATCGCCTCCAATTGCGGCCGCATCTTCATCACCATGGCGCTGTCGAAGCGCGGCTTCGTCGAGAAGCTGCCCTTCATCACCTCCATGGGCCACGGTGAAGGCGGCAATCATCGCGAACGGCTCGGCATGAAGACGAAGGGGCCGACCCGGGTCATCACCGATCTCTGCATTCTGGAGCCGGATCCTGAGACCAAGGAGCTGACCGTCGTTTCGGTGCACCCTGGCGTGACGCGCGAGCAGATCGTCGAAAATTGCGGCTGGGCGATCAAATTTGCCGACCAGGTGATCGAGACGCCTGCGCCGACGGAACTGGAACTTGCGACCCTTCGCGACATCAATGCCCGCACCAAGAAGGCGCATCAGGGCGACAAGGAGGCAGCCTAATGGCCGAGGCATTCATCTGCGACTACGTGCGCACCCCGATTGGCCGCTTCGGCGGTTCGCTTTCCTCGGTACGGGCCGACGATCTCGGTGCGATCCCGCTTCGCGCCCTGATGGAGCGAAACGCTAATGTCGACTGGGACGCGGTCGATGACGTCATCTTCGGCTGCGCCAACCAGGCGGGCGAGGACAATCGCAACGTCGCGCGCATGTCGCTGCTGCTGGCCGGTCTGCCGGTCGGCGTGTCGGGCACGACGATCAACCGGCTCTGCGGCTCCGGCATGGATGCGGTGATCACCGCGGCACGCGCCATCAAATCGGGCGAAGCGGAACTGATGATCGCAGGTGGGGTCGAGAGCATGTCGCGCGCGCCCTTCGTGTTGCCAAAGGCCGACACCGCCTTCTCGCGCAACGCCGAGATTTACGACACGACGATCGGCTGGCGCTTCATCAATCCCCTCATGAAGAAGCAGTACGGCGTCGATTCCATGCCGGAGACCGGCGAGAACGTCGCGGAGGATTTTCACGTGAGCCGTCAGGACCAGGACGCCTTCGCCGTTCGCAGCCAGGCGAAGGCGGCGGCGGCACAGGCGAATGGACGACTGGCGAAGGAGATCGTTGCCGTGACGATCCCGCAGCGGAAGGGCGAGCCCGTCGTCGTCGATCGCGACGAACACCCGCGCGCAACCACGATGGAAGCGCTCGCCAAGCTCAGCACGCCCTTCAGACAAGAAGGCGGCACGGTGACCGCCGGCAACGCCTCCGGCGTCAACGATGGCGCAACCGCCCTGATTATTGCCTCGGAAGCGGCGGCGAAGAGGTATGGCCTACGACCGATTGCCCGCATCCTCGGCGGGGCCACCGCCGGCGTGCCGCCACGCATCATGGGCATGGGGCCGGCGCCGGCGTCGAAGAAGCTGATGGCGCGCCTCGGTCTCACGCAGACGCAGTTCGACGTCATCGAACTCAACGAAGCCTTCGCTTCGCAGGGGCTTGCCGTACTGCGCGATCTCGGGATTGCCGACGATGATGCGCGCGTCAACCGCAACGGCGGCGCCATTGCACTCGGCCATCCGCTCGGCATGTCCGGCGCCCGCATCACCGGCACCGCCGCGCTCGAACTGCAGGAAACCGGCGGCCGCTACTCGCTCTCAACCATGTGCATCGGCGTCGGCCAGGGCATCGCGGTGGCGCTGGAACGGGTCTGACCACGGAATAAAGGCCGCCTAAAACCAGCGAGCCCCGCCTTGGAGAAGGCCGGGCTCGTTGCTTTTGAGATCAAGTCGGTCGGTCGGTAGGCGCGATAGTCCGCTTTCCGATCATTCCGACCAGATCGCGACATCGACGGGGCCGAGCTTGCGGCCACCGACATGGAAGGTGGCGCCGGCCGCTGCCGGCACGTCGACGGCCGTCTTGCCATAATTGAAGGCGAAGGTGAGCTTGCCGCGGCGGGTGATGCGCAGATCGCCCAAATCCGTTAGTGCCTCGACCGAGGCCCAGCTCAACGCGTCGGCGATGACCTTCTTCAGCAGGTCACCACGTGCGCCCGTTGCGAGGTACCGCGCCTTGTCGTTGCCGACGAGCGCCGGCGCGCCATTGCGATAGTCGCCTTCGAAGGTCGCAAGCACGGTCTCGCTGGTCCTGACCGTCTCGCGCCAGACGCCGGCCGGATATGTCTCATTGCCATAGAGCACGCTCTCACCGTGAAACTCCGGCAGTGATTCGACCCGGGACACGCTGAGGTCGATCAGTGAGGCGAGTGGACCCGGCGGCAAGCCCTCCGGAATATGCATGTCCTCGGTCTTGCTGCCGCTGCGCGGTCCGAACAGAACCTTGGCGCCTGACGCTGCAAGCTTCTGAACGAAAGCCTGGTCAGGGATGACAAGGTCGGGCGCGAGCACGAGCTGGTAGCCTTCGAGGTCCGAATGCTGGCCGATGAAATCGACATCGATGCCGAGCCGCGAAACGGTCGAGTACCAGTCGAGTGCGATCGCCGATGCCAAATAGGTACGGCCCTGCGGCAGCGCGCGTGTCGCCCAGCGCGAATTGTAGTCGAGCAGGATCGCGACCTTGGCCTTCTGGCGGCGTTCCCCCTTGGGAAGCCGCTTCATTTCCTCGGCAACCTGCGCGACTTCGAGATAGCCCTGGTCCGCCTCGCTGTTTGGCAAGAGCAGTCCGGCATGGAATTGTTCTTGCGCGAACGGCACCTGGCGCCAGCGGAAATAAGAGACCATGTCGACGCCATGGGCATAGGCGAGCCAGGTCCACAGCCGCACCATGCCGTCCGCCGGCGACTGGTTGTGCGAAGCCCAGTTCACCGGACCCGGTTGCTGCTCCATCACCCAGACGCGGCCATTGCCGACGGCCCGGTAGAGATCGTGGTTGAAAGCCGGCTGGTCCGGATCACCGACGCGGAGGTAGCGGCCCTTGTCTTCCGACGAGAGACGACCGTTCAACAACCCGCCCATCGGATAGACGTCCCAGGACGCGATATCGATATCCTCGCCGACCTTGTAATGGTCGAAGTCGGTATTCTGCGACATGAAGTTGTGCGTCACCGGACGGCCCGGCGAATGCTTGCGGATGATGTCGACCTGCGCCTTGTTGAAGCTTTTCACCTGATCGGAGGAGAAGCGGATGTAATCGACGATATGGGTCGGGCTCGGCTCCTCCACGAGGTTGTTCGGAAGATCGACCTCGTCGAAGCTCAGATAGTTCATCGCCCAGAAAGCCGTACCCCAGGCACGATTCAGTTCCTCGACGGTGCCGTAGCGCTCAGCCAGCCACTCACGGAACGCGCGTAGCGCCTCGTCGGAATAGCTGTAGATCGTGTCGTGGTCGCCATATTCGTTGTCAGTCTGCCAGGCGTGCACGAAGGCATTCTGTCCGTAGCGCTCCGCCATGGCTTCGCAGATGCGTGCCGCCTCGACGCGATAGCGGCGACTGGAAAAACAATAGTGACGACGGGCGCCGAACTTTCGCACCACACTCTTGACGTCGACGGGCAGAATGTCGGGATAGCGATCGATCAGCCACTTCGGTGGCGCGGCGGTCGGCGTTCCCAAGATCACCTTGAGGCCGGCATTGCCGAGCACGTTGATAGCATCATCCAGCCACGCCCAATGGAACTCGCCCGGCCGCGGCTCGATCTTCGCCCAGGCGAATTCACCGATGCGCACCCAGGCAAGGCCGAGCTCGACCATGCGGCGCGCATCCTCTTCCCATTTCTCGCGCGGCCACTGCTCCGGATAGTAGCAGACGCCGAGTTCCAGCATGTCGGTCTGCTGCTCTTTGGCGTTGAAGCGGTTCGATCTCGTCAGGGGCATGTGCACGGGTCCGGTCCTTCGTCATTCTCTCGGCCGGTTGGGTCCGGCCTGGGGTTTGTCTGGCGCTCGGATATAAACGTTTATATCCTGAAGCATGAGTGAGCGGCCCTTCGGGACCACGGTTTCATCAACGGTTGGGGTTCAAGCGATCGTCGCAGCGCTCGATCAGATCGGGCATCAGGAGCGTTTGCAGCGCCTCCGGCGGTTCGCCTTCCATGCGCCTCAGAATATAGGCGCCGAGCAGGCTGCTCGGTTCACTGATCGGCAGGTAGTAGGTGGTGATCGGCGGCGCGAAATACTGGCTGACGTTGAGATCGTCGGTGGCATTGATGACGGCGTCACGCCCATGAACCAGTCCGCGCTCATGGAAGCCCGAGAAAGCACCGAGCGCGGAAGCTTCGTTGGCGCAGATATAAGCGGTCGGCGCATCACTGAGCTCCGACATCGTCAGCACGTTCTCGCGGCCGAAGGCTGGCGTCAGCCGGCCATGGGCAACGAGCGCCGGATCATAGGGAAGCCCCGCCGTCTCGAGGGCGTGTTTGTAGGCTTCCAGCCGCGTGATACCATAGCTTAAGTCCGAGAGCGGGTTGAGCAACGCGATGCGGCGATGGCCGCGCTCGATCAGCCGCGCCATCGACACCCGGATCATCTGCTCGTTGTCGGCATCGACATAGGCATGCGGCGCGTTGTGGATGCTGGTGCCGTAAGTGACGAAGGGGAAGTCCGCCGCCTGCATGGTGCGGATGCGCGGATCGTCTGCGCGCGTGCCCGAGATGACGATGCCGTCCGCCTTCTTCAACGATACGATCTGCTTGATGACCGCCTGGCTTTCTTCGAAATTCCGGACGGCATAAAGCGAGACGCGATAGGGGCTTTCTTCCAGCGCCCAGGAAATGCCGCTCAAGAGCTGGGCGTATTCGACGCCTTCCCATTCGTTCTGCTTCGGGCCCGGCGCCGTCATGATCGCGGCGACCTGATAGGTCTTGCCGGTGCGCAGCTGCACGCCATGCATGTTGAGCTCGTAGCCGACACGTGTCGCCGCCTCGATCACGATCGCGCGCGTCTCCGGGCGAACCTGAGGCGAATGCTTCAGGGCCTTGGAAACGGTGGCGATGGAAAGCCCCGTCTCCTGCGCGATGGTCTTGATCGTCGGTCTCTGCATGGCGTCTCGACTCGTCACGGTTAGTTGGCGCTGAGCGATGCCGCCAGCACGAGATAGACTGCGGATGTCCAGGCGAATGCCCGATCGCGAAGGCCCCTCCCCGAGCGCGCATCGAAGTTTTCGGCCATACCGCTTTTGCTTGCAAGTGAACAGAACTTTTCCGCGACCTCATGCGCAAGCTCAGTCTTCCCTTGCCGGCGCAGACCATCCCAGAGAAGAAGCGTTGTCGGTGCCCAGATCGGCCCGCGCCAATAGCCGTCGTCCTCGTAGAAGGAACTCTGCGGGCTCTCGGTCGCCGGTCCCCAGTCGGTAATGAAGCCGCCGGTGACGAGACGAGCCACGAGCTTTTCGCGCATGTCGGGTGTCAGTCGCGCGCCCAAGAGCAGCGGCATGAACTGGATGAGATTGTCGCCCGGCAGCGCTCGCTCCGGATTCTGTGTCAAGCGCGCGCCAAAAGTTTCGCCGGTCCACAGGCGCTCGAACAGCAACGCCTGCAGGTGGTCAGCCTTTTGCCGCCACGTCGCCTGGCGTTCCGCGCCGTCCTCCAGCAGGTCCGCCAGCGTCTCGCAGGCAAGGATCAGGAAAACCGGCAGGTCCGGCGAGATCACCGGACCGCCTTCGGCAAAGAAGGTCGCATTGTCCCAGCCGCTATCGTTGCCGTGGAAATAGGACGGCAGGCTCTCCGCATCCTTGCGCCCATAGGTCAGCCAGTAATCGACCTGGCGGCCAATGGCATCACGCAGATAACACTTGCGCTCAGCCGTCAGGAAGGACGGATCGGCAGCCGCGATCAGCGACACCGCCCAGCCATGCACCGGCGGCTTGGTGAAAGCGAAGAGCACGTCGCGGTCGTTGATATAGTCCGGCAGCAGGCCGGAGGCGTCCTGATGGTCGAAGATCGCCGCGAATTGATCGAAGGCGAGGTCCTGATCGAAGGCGGCGACGCCAAGAGCTGAGAAGGCGTTGTCCCAGCTCCAGATATTGATCATGTGGTTCTTGGACATGTAGATCGCCGGCCGCGTGAGTGCACCGCCCGCGGGCACGCCGTTCGCCCAGAGCAAATAGCTCGCCAGCCGATGCGCCTCGTCCTTGCCGCGGACGCCCTTTGGAACGCGGGCGTGCCATTCAGCAAATTCGGCCGTAGCGCCGGACAGGGCCTGTGCGAAACGGCCGGGTCGATCGACAGGCGGCACGGTGCGGAAGAAGTCCACATTGCCCTCGAAGAGGTCGGTCGCCGAAAAGGAAAAGGACACGTCATCGGAATGATCGCGCTGCCAGGCGCCGGTGACTTTCAATTCCCCAGCGATCGCCCGTGGGATGAACTTGACGTTCTCGACCGCAGCAACGAGGCAATCCTCGCCGTGGGGCGTGCGGTAAACATAGTCGTAGCGCGACCCCTCCAGATGGAAGCGGACGCCGGCCTGCTTGCCGGATATGTGCAGCCTTTCTCCTTCGCCGATGACGAAGCGGACCATACCCTCGCCGATGCGGGCGTCGAGCCGCTCCGGGGAAAGCATCAGCTCGGGCGTCACGGTCTTGCCTTCCGCATCGAGAAACTCGACGCGGCAGAGGCGACCAAGCGAGGGCCGCTCGTCGCCACCGGCAACGTGGCGCAGATAAAGCGCCCGCTCGCCATCGCGGCCCGGTACCCGCATCGTCGAGAGCGTCAGGAACCGGCCCCTGCGACTGAAGGGGACGTGGTTAATATCGAACAGCATGCCGTTATCCCTTCACCGACGAGCCGACCGCGCCATCCATGATGTAGCGCTGGGCGACGAAGAAGAGTGCCAGCGGCGGCAGGCAGAGGATGACGGTGATCGCGGCGATTGATGTCACATCTACCTCGTGCAGGCCCTTGAACATCGAGAGGCCGAGCGTCAAGGTGTACTTCGATTGGTCGTTCAGGAAGATCAACGGGCCGAGATAGTCGTTCCAGGCGTTCATGAAATGGAAGGTGCCGACCAGCACCAGCGCCGGCATCATCAGCGGCAGATGGATGCGCCAGTAGATGTCGAAGGCATTGGCGCCGTCCATGCGCGCGGCCTCGTCGATCTCCATCGGCACGGTCATGATGTATTGCCTGAGAAGGAAGACGAAGAAGGCGTCGGCGAAATAGGCCGGCACAATCAGCGGCTTCAGCGTGTTGATCCAGCCGAGCAGGTTGAACTCCATGTAGAGCGGAATCATCTTCACGTCCCATGGGATCATCATGGTGGCGAGCAGCAGGATGAACAGCGGATCACGGCCGGGGAAACGGAAGCGGGCAAAGCCATAGGCGACGAGCGACGAGGAGATGAGCTGGCCGATCGTCGACAGCACCACGACGATCACCGAGTTGGTGAGATAGGTGCCGAAGGGCTGTTTGTTCCAAGCGGCGGCAAAGTTCTCCCAGTGCCATTCCGACGGCCAGAAGACCGGCGGGAACTGGTAGAGCTCGGCGGCGCTTTTGATCGCCGTCATGAAGGTCCAGTAGAACGGCGCAATGAACAGCGCAGAGAGCAGGATAAGCGCGGAATAGAGCAGCGTCTTACGCATTGTGCTCTCCATCGTTCTGGCGGACTTCGCCTTCGTAATAGACCCAGGCGGCCGACCAGCGCATGACCCCAAGGCTGAGCAGAAGGACGATGATGAACATCACCCAGGAGCCGGCGGCGGCGTAGCCCATGTCGAAATATTTGAAGGCGTTGTCGTAGATATACATGGCGAAGAAATAGGTGGAACCGAGCGGCCCGCCCTTGGTCAGAAGCAGCGCGATCGTCAGTTGCTGGAAGGCGGAGATGATCGAGGTGATGAAGGTGAAGAGCAGCATCGGCCCGAGCATCGGGAGCGTGATGAACAGCATCTGCGCCCAGCCGGGAACGCCCGAAACCGTCGCCGCCTCATAGAGTTCCTTCGGGATCGCCTTGAGGCCGGTCAAGAGGATCAGCATCGTGCCGCCAAGCCCCCAGAGGCTGGCGATGATGATCGCGACGATCGCCAGGTTCGGATCACCGAGCCAGTTCGGCCCCTCGATGCCGACGAAAGACAGCATGAAGTTCAGGAGGCCGTATTCCCTGCTGTAGATCCAGCTCCAGATCGTCACCAGGGCTACGCCGGAAATGACGCTCGGCAGGTAGAAGGCGGTGCGGAAGAAGCCGCTGGCGAAGGTGATATGGTGCAGCATCAGCGCCAGCAGGAACGACATGACGATGTTGAACGGCACGTAGATTGCCGCAAACTTCACCGTGATCCAGAGGCTCTCCCAAAACTGCGGGTCCTCGAAGAGCATGGAGCGGTAGTTGTCGAGGCCGACGAAGCTGCGCTCGCCGACCACCGGCCAGTCGTAGAAACTCATCGTCAGCGAGAAGACGAGCGGGCCGAGCGTGAAGAACAGGAACCCGAGGATCCACGGGGAGATGAACAGGTAGGGCGCCGCATAGCGCGCGATGGCGGAGCGCTTGCGCCTTGCCACCTTTGGCTCCGCACCGGCATAGGTCATATCCATCTCCCCGTACTCCCTTCGCTTACTTGATCAGACGCTTGGAGCGGTTGACCGCATCGTCGAGATGCTGCTTGGCATTGCCCTGGTCGATCATCGTCGCCTCGATGGCGCGGGCGAGATTGTCCTGGACCTTGCCCCAGTTTGCGTTCTTCAGGAACGCGTGGGTCTCGGTGTTCGAGGTGGCGAGAATGTCGAAGAAGGGCTTGTAGATCGGGTCCTTGGTCATGCCCTTCTCTTCGGCGACGCTGGTGCGCACCGGCAGGTCATTGACGCGCATGGCGACGGCTTCGGGCGAAGAGAAGAACTTGACGAACTCCCAGGCGAGGTCCGGGTGAGCCGCATCCTTGGCGATCGAGATCGCCGAAACGCCGAGCGCCGAATGGGCCGTCTTGTCGCCGAACTTCGGCAGTGGTGCCACGCCATACTTGATGCCCGACTGATCGATGCCGGACTTCGACCACATGGCGCTCTGGAACATGGCGATCTTGCCGCCCTTGAAGAGCGTGCTGCCTGATGTGTCGTCACCGAGGTTCAGCGTGATCGCTTCCTGCTTCTTGGCCATGTCGGCGAACATGTCGAGCACCTGGGCGGCCGCATCGCTGTTCATGTAGCCGTCGATCTTTTTGCCATCGTCGGAGATGTACTTGGTGCCGTTCGACCAGAGGAACTGCTCGAAGTCATAAGGGTCGGGCTTGGCGTCGACGGCGAAGCCATAGACCTTGTTCGGCTCGTCGCGGAACTTGGCGGCCTTGGCGCGCAGGTCGTCCCAGGTCCAGCCGTCCTTCGGCTCCTCGACACCAGCCTTGGCAAACATGTCCTTGTTGTAGAAAACGACCTGCGTGGTGAAGCCCGACGGCATGCCGTAGGTCTTGCCCTCGACACGCACGGTGTTCATCAGGCCCTTCGGGAAATCGTCCGGCTTGATCTCGGCCGCGTCCTTGGCGATCAGATCGTCTAGCGGCTTCAGCGACGTGTAGTATTGCGGGAAGTTCCACATATACATCACATCCGGCGGGTTGCCGGCGCCGAAGGCGGCGATCAGCTTCTGATCGTAACCATCCGCATAGGGCTCGACCTGAACCTTCACGCCAGGATGTTTCTCCTCGAACTTCTTTGCGATCGCCTGCTGGATCGCCAGGCTTTCGTCCGTGTCCCAGGTCGCAAAGCGCAGCACTTCTTCCGCGCGGGCCGTCGCGGTTCCGGCCATTGCCAGAACCATCAGCGAGCCGATGATCGACTTCCTGTTGAGCATGCTTCTCCTCCTCATTCGGGTTACGCGACCCGCTTTGCCTTTTCCTGATTGATGAGCGCCTGCGTCTCGACGTCGAGACGCCGCGCGACCGCCCGACCATCGCCGTCGAACAGATGGCAGTGCTCGGCCGGCAGGCGCAGATGCACGCGCTCTCGCGCCGAAACCGGGTGTGTCCCGCGCACGACGGCGGTCATGTCGCCGCCGTTTTGCAGGCTGATGTGAACATGGCTTTCGGTGCCGAGCCGCTCGACCAGGCGCACGTCGCCGACGAGATGCCCCGCCTCAGCCGAAACCAGCTCGATCTTGTCCGGACGAATCCCAAGCGTCACCGACTTTGCCCCGGCAATCGGCGCGGCGTTAAGCATCTCGAGCGTCAGCGGATGGGCGAGACCACCGCCGGCAAGCGTTACGGATGTGTCGACCTGCCCGGTTACTTCTGTCGTCACGAAATTCATGCGCGGCGAACCGATGAAGCCGGCAACGAACAGGTTGGCCGGCTGGTAGAAAAGTTCGAGCGGGGTACCGAACTGGCTGACCTTGCCTTTGTCGAGCACCACGACACGGTCGGAGAGCGTCATCGCCTCGACCTGATCGTGGGTGACGTAGATCATCGTGACGCCTAGCCGCTCATGCAGGGCCGCAAGCTCGACGCGCATGGTGACACGGAGGCCCGCATCCAGGTTCGAAAGCGGCTCGTCGAGCAGGAAGAGCTTTGGTTCGCGCACGATCGCACGACCAATCGCCACGCGCTGGCGCTGGCCGCCGGATAGCTGGCGCGGCTTGCGGGCGAGCAGTTCCTTGATGCGCAGGATGTCGGCGGCATTCTCGACGCGGCGATCGATCTCGTCGCGCTTCATACCGTTCAGCGCCAAACCGAAAGACAGGTTCTTGCGCACGTTCATATGCGGATAGAGCGCGTAGTTCTGGAAGACCATGGCAATGTCGCGTTTGGCCGACGCCACCTCGGTGATGTCGCGCTCGCCGAGGTGGATAGAGCCGCCATCCAGATCCTCAAGCCCGGCGATCGAGCGAAGCAGCGTGCTCTTGCCGCAGCCCGACGGGCCGAGGAAGCAGACGAACTCGCCATCGGCGATATCGAGGTTGATACCTTTCAGGACTTCGAGTGAACCGAAGCCTTTGCGCAAATTTTCGATGCGGATCGCTGCCAACGGGCCCTCCCTGCCGGCCAGCGCTTAGCAGAGGCCAACGGCACGAGCTATGCGCCTAGTTAAACGTTTATATGCACGATAAAAACGTTTAACTTTCTTGTAAAGGAAAAAATCGCGTTGATCAGATTTTGCTGTTGAAGGTCACGCGCAAAAGCAAAACGGCCGCCGGACGGCGACCGTTTGGTTATTCCTGTCAGGGCGTTAGACGCCCGAGCGTTTCGTCCAAAGCGTTGAGGAAGTAATCGCAATCCTCGGCGCTGAAGGGGGCCGGCGGCTTCACTTTCAGCACATTGTGATGCGGCCCCTCGCTGCTCAAGAGAATCCGGTGCTTGTGCTTCATCTCGGCGATGACGAAATCGAGCTCGCGCGCTGCCGGCTCCAGCGTCTCACGGTCGCGCACCAATTCGATGCCGTTGAAGAGGCCATGGCCCCTGACATCGCCGATGATGGCGTGTTTTTCGGCGAGCGCCCGCGCGCCGTCCATCAGCCGGTCACCGACGACGCGGCAATGGTGCATCAGCCGTTCGTCGCGGATGACGTCGAGCACTGCAAGCCCGATTTCGGCCGAAACCGGATTGCCGCCGAAGGTGTTGAAATACTCCATGCCATTGGCAAACGAGGCGGCGATCGCTTCGGTCGTCACGACGGCCGCCATCGGGTGGCCGTTGCCGATCGGTTTGCCCATGGTGACGATATCGGGCACGACGCCCTGCAGCTCATGCGCCCACATGTGGCGGCCGACTCGGCCGAAGCCCACCTGCACCTCGTCAGCGAGGCAGAGGCCGCCGGCGGCGCGCACATGCGCATAGGCTTCGCGCAAATAGCCTTCCGGCAGCGTCAACTGCCCGCCGGTGCCGAGGATGCCCTCGCTGAAAAACAGCGCCGGGCGACGGCCGTTGGCGGCAAGCGCTGCGACCTGATTGCGGACGTCCTCAGCATATTTGCGACCGGCATCCGCATCCCCGTAGCGGTAGCGCCCACGGTAAAGATCCGGCATCTCGGCGACCTTCACATGCCCCTGCTGCCCCTCCCCGCCCTTGCCGGCGAACTTGTAGGGGCTGACGTCGATCAGGCTCGACAGATGGCCGTGATAGGCGTGATCGACGGTGATGATGTCGCGGTTGCCGGTATAGGCACGCGCCAGCCGGATCGCCAGGTCATTCGCCTCGCTGCCGGAATTGACGAAGAAGCAGACATTCAGTGGATCCGGGAACTGCGCGGCAAGCCTTCGGGAATATTCGACCAGCGAATCGTGCAAGTAACGCGAATTGGTGTTCAGCCGCTGCATCTGCGCCTGCGCGGCTTTGACGACGCGCGGATGGCAATGGCCGACGTGGCAGACATTGTTGACCATGTCGAGCCAGCGAGTGCCGTCCTCGTCGATCAGATGCGCGCCTTCGCCGCCAACGATCTTCAGCGGTGCGGCGCTATAGGCGATGCTCAGCGACCGGCCAATGCGGCGATGGCGCTCGCGCACCAGGAACGCCTTGTCGCGCGGCACGATCACCGACACCGGCGCCGTGAGACCAAGCACGACACTCGGGTCCGGGCTCACCTCGCGCCACACCTGCCATTGATCGCGCACGCCGACGCCATGCATGCGGCCGCCAAGGCCGAGATGGTCGGTGACGATCTGGAAATGCAGGTGCGGCGCCCAGTTGCCGTTCTCCTCGGCCGTGCCGAAGGCAGCGAAGACCTCACCCTTGGCAATCGATTGCCCCTCGGAGAGCTTGGCGACGCTTTCGCGCGACAGGTGTCCGTAGAGCGTCCAGAACTGCACGCCACTTTCAATCTCATGTTCGAGCAACACGGTCGGACCGAAACCACAGGCAACGGCGTCGTCATGAATGAAGGCGACCTTGCCGGCAAAAGGTGCGGTAACCGGCTCGCCCGCCGGGGCGAAAATATCGACACCGAGATGCACCGATCGACGTGCGCCCTTTGCTGCCGTTTCGTAGGCCTCGCCCTGATAGATCTCGCGGTCCTCGCCATAGCGACCAATGCCGAAGGCGGCCTGTTCGCTGCCGATCTCAGCCGCGATCCGGGCCTCGGCCTCCGCCGCATCGAGGTTGGCCCATTGCGCGGCCTCGGCGCCGGTGGCGGAGAAATCGAACACCGTCACTTTCGGTTTGCTGGCCGAAGACCGAACGATCGATGCGAAGTCATGGGCGTTCTTTTCCAGCCAACGGACGACCGCGGCTGCCTGCGGGATCGGCGCAAAACCACAGGCGTCGCGGATGCGCGCCACGGCGATTTTCCGGTTCTCGCTCCGCAGGCGATTGAGTTCGCGCCAGACATCCTCCTGACTGACGAGCAGGTAGGTATTCTCAGGGTTCTCGCGGATCTGCTTGGCCGCCATGCACATGCTGACTGCATAACGGGTCAACACCAGATCGAAGACCAGTTCGACTTCCGCTTCGCTCAAGCGATTGACCTGATGGTAAGCGCCGGCGAGCGCTGCGATGGTCCCAACCGGATCGTCCGATCCGATCAGCGCATAGGCCGAGGCGACGGCGACTTCGATCACCCGCCAGGTCTCGACCACGTCGCCGAAATCGAGCAGGCCGCTGACCTGACCCGCCTCGTCGAGCAGCACGTTGTAGTCGTTGGCGTCGTTGTGAATGACCTGCATCGAGCAGGTCGTGAGGCGTGGCAAGACCGTCGTAGCGAAATGCTCGAGGATTACGTCGACCGCCGCACGCTTGTCGGCGCCATCGATCAGCTCGACGTGTTTGCGATGCATGTCCGCCCGGCCGATATCCCAGCCATAGAGCCGCTTGGCGCCGGCGTGGGAGAAGTCTTCCAGGCTGCGATCAAGCCCTGCGAGCAGGCGCCCGAGGCTTTCGGAGCTGGCGGCGCTGCGGATTGGCGCCTTCGCCCAGACGTCGCCGGGCAGCCAGGAGAGAAGCCGCGCTGTACGCGGGCCGCGAAGTTCGATCTTGCTGGTAGCGGCCCCTGAGCGGTCGCGAAAGGCCCGGGATATCGGTAGACCCGACACCTTGGCAGCGAGGTGTTCGAGCACCGCCACCTGCATATCGAGCTCGTCCGCGTTGCCGGCGGCGTGCAGCTTCAGCAGGAACTCTTGGCCATCGGCAGCAAAGACCCGATAGTTGAGGTCGTGTTCGCCCGGCAGCGGCGACAGGCTCGCCTCGATGCCGTAGGTCTCGCTGAGCCAGCCGCGGATCGTTGCCAGCTCCTGCTCGGTTCTCAAATCTCTGTCTGCCATTTTCACTGTCCTGTCACCATGAAACCCGCCGCCCGTCATAGGCGTGGAAGCTGCCGCTATCGGCCAAATCCGTCTTGTCGATGATCGCCTTCAGTCCAGCCGCGCTCTCTGCGACCGAAACGACGGCTTCGCTGCCGCCCATATCGGTCTGCACCCAACCCGGATGCAGCGAGACGACGGAGATCCCGTCGCTCTTCAGGTCCTGCGCAAGCTTGACCGTCACCATGTTCAGCGCCGCCTTCGAACAGCGATAGGCATAGTCGCCGTCGTCATCGTCGAGTGTACCTTCGGCAAGCGAGCCGGCGCGGCTGCTGATATTGGCGACGACCCGGCGCTCGCCGGCACGCAGGTTCGCAAGCAGCGCTCGCGTCACCAGCAGCGGCGCCAGCGCATTCACGCGCATCACATCGAGGAAGCCTCCCGTATCGAGTGTCGCTAGGCCGCCAATGTCGCCGCGCACGGCCGCATTGTTGATCAGCACGTCGATCGCGACGCCCTGGAGCGTCCGTCCGAGTGCGTCAATCGAGGCAGGATCGGCAACGTCCAGCGTCAACCGATCCGTCGCGTCTTCGGCCCGGATCGCTCCCCGCTGGCAGGCGATCACCCGCCAGCCGTCTTCGGCATAGAGCCGCGCGAGCTCCGCGCCGAGCCCGCGGGAGGTGCCTGATATCAGCACCGTGCGAGGTCTAGCGGTGCTTGATGTCATATTTCCGCTCGATCATGTTGACGAGGCTTGCCGCCGCCAGCGTCAGGAAGATGTAGAAGATCGCCGCCGAGTTATAGGGCGCAAACGGCAGGAAGCTTGCCGACTGGAACTCGCGCATGCGCTGGGTGATGTCGCGGATCGACAGGATCGACAGCAATGACGTGTCCTTGAGGATCGCGATCAACTCGTTGCCGAGCGGCGGAATGATAATGCGGAAGGCCTGCGGCAACACGACGAGCCGCGCCGTCTGCCAGCGGTTGAGACCGATGCTGCGCGCCGCCTCGATCTGGCCAACCGGTATGGCGTTGATGCCCGAGCGGAAGATTTCGGCGAGATAGGCCGAATACGCAAGCGCCATGGCGACAATACCGCGCATCAGGTTCGGCGGGTCGAGCACGCCTTGCGTCGCATCTTTCAGTGCACCGCTCAAAGGCAGGCCGACATAGAGCACGATCACCAACATCGGGATGCCGCGGATCGTATCGACGATGAATTCCGATCCGATCGCCAGCGGATGGCGCTGATGCAGGTAGCCGCCGAAGCTCAAGAGGCCGAGAATGATCGCAAGCACGGCGACGGTGATGCCGGCGGCGCGATCGCGATCGTTCAGTGCCTCAGTTTTCCAGAGGACCGGCATGTCGGCTGGTGCGGAGGCCGCCGGCAGTAGAACCGCGGATACACCTTCGCCCTTGGCGATCGATGCCAGCGCCTCGGTCGGGCCGAAGAAGGTGCGCACCGGCGTCTCCGTCTGCGGGGCGCCATCATATTGGCCGAAGCGCACGCCGCTGATCAGGCCCGCCGGTGTGTTGGTGACAATACCGACCTTGCCGTCCAGCGTACCGGCCAGCACATAGGCGTCGCGCGGCTGCATCAGGAACCAGCCGGAGGCGAGCGCCAGCACCAGCGTGGCAAGCGCGAAATAGAGGCTGGTTCTGGCCGTCGATCTGAGCTGCAGCAACCCGACCCAGACGAGGCCCATGAGCGCCGCCAGAATATAGGCGGCGATCGCCGCACGGATGGTGGTCGCAACCCCTGCCGCAAAGGCGATATGGGCGAAAAAGAAGACGAAGACGAGACCCGCGCCGTTGACGAGGCCGATGATCCAGCGGGCAATGTGCCGCGCCTTTCCGTTGGAAGAAACATCGGAACGACTGCTCAGGAAATGGAGACCAAGCCCGACCACAGTAACAGCGAAATAGATCGGAAACAGCCAAGCCTCGACGCCTCGCACCATGAGGTCGGCCACCTCGGTCAGTTGCCGGGGCGTCACACCCTTGATGATCAACGTCGACTTGAACGGATCGACACCGTTGGCGACGACTGAGGCAATGAAGGGATGGATGTTGTGGCCAAGGACGAGCACGGTGGCAGCAGCGAGATTAAGGAGTGCCGCCAGGTTGGCCAAGCGCGGACGCGGCGCCTTGGCGCGCGAAAAAACAAGCACAGAAATGCCCGAGCAGAATGCGATTGCCAGCGCCAGGAAACCGGGCACAAAGGCCGCGGAACCGTTTTCCACGCCGAGGATCGCCCTCAGCGAGCGCTGGTAGTCGCCTGAGGAAATGAAGAGATAGATGATGAAGGGCAGCGCGGTCAGGATGATCAGATTGCTCGGACGCACGCTTCTCAGGAACGACATTCATTCCTCCGGGGGCATGGATAAACAGAAGGAAGATCCGGAGCGCGATGCGCACTCCGGGTCCGATTGGCACTGAGGGCCTATTTCAGGCCCCAATACTTGTTGATCAACTGGTCGAGCGTGCCGTCGTCCTTGATCATCTTCAGGCCTTCGTTGAAGGCCGCGACGTTTTCATCGCCCTTGCGGAAAACGAGGCCGAGCGGGTCGGATTCGAGGTCCTTGATGGCAACGACGAGTTCGCCGGCGAATTCGCGTTCGTAAGCGGCAGCGTTGGCGCCGTTGATGACGACGCCGTCGACGTCCTTGTTCTTGAGTGCGATGATTGCCGCGCTGAAGGTGTCGTAGGCTGCGACATTCTCCTTGCCGACAACACTCTCGGCAACCTGCGCGTCCGTCGTGTTCGCCTGGGCAGAGAGCTTTCTGCCGGCATCCTTGAAGCGGTCGAGGGTGATCCCCTGATCCTCAACCCGCATCAGCACGGCCTGGCTGTTGACGATGTAAGGATCGGAGAAGTCCATCGCCTTCTTGCGTTCCTCGGTGATCGAGACGCCCGATGCGACGAGGTCGAAATTGCCCTGGTCGAGGGCTGCGAAGATGCCGTCCCAGCCGGTGGTGATGAATTCGGCCTGGCAGTTGATCTTGGCGCAGACGGCATTGACCACGTCGACGTCGAAGCCGACGACCTGGCCGGTTGCCGGATCGATGCTCTCCATCGGCGGCGAGGTCGTGTCGGAGCCGACCTTCAGAAGCTTACCGCCGAGATCGGCGGCATGGGAAACGCTCGAAGCAAGGGCCGCAACGGCCAGGGCAATCATCAGTCTTTTCATGGTTCTCCTCCTTGGATGATTAACTTTTAAGGCGGCCGCCGAGATTGTCGGGCTGGCGCGCGATCAGCGTCGGCCTGAAGACCTGCCGCAGCGCCTTGGGATCCTCACCCTCCATGCGCCGCAGCAGAAACTGTCCGAGCGTGCGGCCGAGCACTTCGATCGGCTGGTAGAAGGTGGTGATCGGCGGGGTGAAATAGGCGCTGACATTGATGTCGTCATAGGCGATGACGTCGACGTCGACGCCGATCTGGCGCCCGAGGCTGCCGAGCCCCGAAAGCACGCCCAGCGTGGTGGATTCGTTGATGCAGACGAAAGCGGTCGGGGCATCGTCCAGCTGCAGGAAGTCGATCACCGTCTGCCGGCCGAAATGGGTCGAGAGATCGCCTTCGGCGATCAGCGCCATCGGCGCATCGAGACCCGCCTCGCGGAACGCCCGGACGAATCCGTCGACCCTGTCGAGCGCATAGGAAAGCCGCCGCTCGGGATTGACCAGCGCGATCCGCCTATGGCCGCCGGCAATCAGCCGTGCGGTCGCCGCATGTGCCGCCCATTCGTTGTCGATGTCGACATGGGCATAGACGAGATCCTTGCGGCAGCGCCCCATCGAAACGAAGGGGAAGTGCTCGGCAACGAGCAGATCGATCCGCGGATCTTCCGCGAGAATGCCGGAGAAGATCAGCCCGTCAGCCAATCCCTGATCGACGATCCGGCGCGCGGCTTCGGCGCCGTCGGCTGCATCGCGGATGACGTGCACCGACATGCGATAATCCGTGCCTTCGAGCGCCTGACTGATGCCGCTCAAGGTCTGCGTATATTCGACACCGTCCCATTCGTAGTCGCGCGCAGCGGTCACCGGCATCAGGACCGCCGCCTGGAAGCTCTTGCCGGTGCGAAGCGCCATGCCGCGCGCATTCGCCTGATAGCCGACTTCACGCGCCGCCTTGAAGATAAGGTCACGGGTCGCCGGGGCGACCACGGGAGATTCACGCAGCGCCTTCGAGATCGTGGCGATGGAATAGCCGGTCATCTCGGCCAAGGTCTTGATCGTCGGCGTCGGCGCGCGCTGCGCCCTGTGCATCTCAGTCGCCATGCACCCTCCCCAGGCGTCGACCTCTCCTGGAGATTAGAGGTATCAGCCAATAAAAACGTTTTCAAGAAAAATAAAAACGTTTTTATTTTGATGTGTGCAAAACAAGACGACCGGTCTTCACAGTCGCTAGCGCGCCCGGGAACAATTCCCTGCTACAGAAACGAATAAGCCGCCCGGAGGCGGCTTATTCGATAGTGCGGGATAGCGGCTCCATGTAAGAGCGGCTCCAATCAATCCATATCGTCGTTGTCGGGCGCGTTCATGTGGTCGCGGTTGCCGTAGATGATCTCGCGCTTGCCCACATGGTTAGCGGGGCCGACGAGGCCTTCCTTTTCCATGCGCTCGACCAGCGAGGCGGCGCGGTTGTAACCGACGCCGAGGCGGCGCTGGATATAGGAGGTCGAGCACTTCTTGTCGCGCAGGACCACCTTGACCGCCTGGTCGTAGAGTTCGTTGCCGTCCTCGGAGGCAAGCGCGCTCTTGTCGAAAACCGGCGTTTCTTCCTCGGGCTCCTCTTCCTCCTCATCGGCCGTAACGGTCTCCAGGTACTCCGGGCGCCCCTGGGTCTTCAGATGCGCGACCACGTGTTCGACCTCCAGGTCGGAGACGAAGGGACCGTGAACGCGGGCGATGCGTCCGCCGCCCTGCATGTGCAGCATGTCGCCCTGGCCGAGCAATTGCTCGGCGCCCTGTTCGCCGAGAATCGTGCGGCTGTCGATCTTCGAAGTGACCTGGAACGAGATACGTGTCGGGAAGTTCGCCTTGATCGTGCCGGTGATGACGTCGACCGAGGGACGCTGCGTTGCCATGATCAGGTGGATACCGGCGGCACGCGCCATCTGCGCCAGGCGCTGGATCGCGCCTTCGATCTCCTTGCCGGCGACCATCATCAGGTCGGCCATCTCGTCGACGATGACGACGATATAGGGCATCGGCGCCAGATCCATTTCCTGCTGCTCGAACAGCGGCTCGCCGGTGCCCTTCTCGAAGCCGGTCTGAACCGTGCACATCACGGGCTCGCCCTTTTCGCGGGCGGCGGCGGCGCGCTGGTTGTAGCCGTCGATGTTGCGCACACCGAGTCGCGACATCTTGCGGTAGCGATCCTCCATCTCGCGCACGGCCCATTTCAGCGCCATCACGGCCTTCTTCGGGTCGGTAACGACTGGGGTGAGCAGATGCGGGATGCCGTCATAGACGGAGAGCTCGAGCATCTTCGGATCGACCATGATCAGACGGCACTCTTCCGGCTTCAACCGGTAGAGCAGCGAAAGGATCATAGTGTTGATCGCCACCGACTTGCCCGAACCGGTGGTGCCGGCGACGAGCAGGTGCGGCATCTTCGCGAGCTCGGCGATGACGGGCTCGCCACCGATCGTCTTGCCGAGGCAAAGGGCCAGCTTGTAGCTGGTCTTGCGGAAATCGACGGATTCGATCAGTTCACGGAAATAGACGGTCTCGCGGGTGGCGTTCGGCAGTTCGATACCGATGACGTTACGACCGGGGACAACCGCGACGCGGGCCGAAAGCGCCGACATGGAGCGGGCGATATCGTCTGCGAGGTTGATGACGCGGGACGATTTCACGCCTGGCGCCGGCTCGAATTCGTAGAGCGTGACGACCGGCCCCGGACGGACGTGAATGATCTCGCCCTTGACGCCGAAGTCCTCCAGCACGCTTTCGAG
This sequence comes from Ensifer sp. B1-9, assembly GCF_050474445.1. NCBI lineage: Bacteria > Pseudomonadati > Pseudomonadota > Alphaproteobacteria > Hyphomicrobiales > Rhizobiaceae > Ensifer > Ensifer sp. B1-9. The sequence continues at coordinate 45,633 of NZ_JBCHVG010000017.1, read as the reverse complement.
CAGACCAGCATTCTGTTCGAGCTGCTCCTGAGTCATGAAGAAGCCCTGACCGACCGGCGCTTCCTGCAGCAGGTCCTCGGACGGGAACTCGTAACTATCGGCGCTCGAGGCGCGATCGGTGGTGCCAATGGCCGGCAAGGCACTCGGCGCACGCGTGACCTGGGCCGGCATGGTGATCGCCGCCTTGGAGGCGACCGGCGCCGGCTGCTCGATTTCAGCCGGTTCGGCGTCGATGACTTCCGGTTCGGTGGTGACGACGACCGCAGATGTCTCGGCCACTGCAACGGGGGCCGAAGCAATGGCCGCAACGGGCTCGGCGACGGCGGGCTGCAACGGAGCCGACCCCCCCTCAGCCTTCGCGCCGCGGACATCAACGACGCGGAACAGCGATGTGATTGCCGTCGGCGGCATGCGGCGGATTTCGACCGGACGCACCGGTGCCGGCGGGACAGCAGCAACGGGAGCGGTCAACGGCGCAATCTGCGGGGGCGCAGGCGTCTCGACAAAGGGCTTCGGGCGCGTGGCTTCCTCGCCGGCGATTTCGACATCATCGGCCGGGCCGAATTCGAAGAAAGCGAAGTCGGAGAGGAAGCTCGAACGCGCGGCGCTATGATCGGCGGCCGGGCTGGTCGGTTCTGGAGCGGGCGCGCGCTCCGCGACAGGTTCGGAAACGGCGATCGGCATCGTGAGAACCGGCGCAAGCGAGACGCTGTCATCGGCCGGAGCCTCGGCGCGCAGGAGCATCGCCGGCTCGATCGTGTTCTGTGCCGCAGTCCAGGTCGGGAGCTGGTTCGTCAGCATGCGCAACAGTTCGGACGGGCTATAGGACGGCAGTGTGACTTCGGCCTGCGGCGCGGCGTCAACGGCAGGAGCGGACGCTTCCGTCTGTACCGGTTCGACCGGAGCCGTCACGGCGGGCTCGATCACTTCTGCAGAAACCGGCGCAGGCTCCACCGTCATCTCGACGGTTGCCGCGTCGACTTCCGCCGCCGATGTTTCGTCGGTGGCGGTTTCGCCTTCTTCGACCTGCGGCGCGCGCCGCTTCATGAATTCGCGCTCCGGCGTACGGGTAAAGCGGACGTTCGGCGCCAGGAAGAAATGGCTTTCCCACGTCGAATCGCCGTAGTGGCCGGCAATCTCCGACAACGTCGGCAGCGGCTCGCTGGTCGTCGCAGTCACCTGCGCCGGCGCATAGGCCGAGCCCTGGCCATAGAGACGCGTTGCGCGGCTAAGCGTTTCGGTCTGCTGGTTGGCGGCACGGCGGGGTGCCGACGGCGCCTCATACAACTGATAGGGGTCGGCGGTTTCCGCCTCATGGGTGGGCATACCGCTCAACGCATCGTCATGCGGACCATCGATATAATCCGCCTGGTTTGCATCATGCAAAGCAGCCTGTGAGAAGTTTGTCCTGGGAATACGCATGGGTCCTGGAAGAGCTAGAGACATCGCCGCGGCCTTCTAAGCGATAGGAAATGAAGGTTAACAAGTCCCTTCCAACGCCCCGTTTCGAGCCGACATCCGGGGTCTAAACCCGCCTTCTCCGAGGCGAGAAACGTCCTCAACGCCCGGCGCCTCAATGGGCCCCGCGGCGTTCCGTCGCCGCGGTCACTGAGCAGAAAATATTTCTAGAGGAAGAGCCAAATTGATGCATGGGGCCAGCGCCTGTGGTGGCGCGCTATCAGTGTCGCCAGGAAAACGAATCGGGCCGGCGCGCAGTTGAATGGCGGGATTGCAGGCTCTCACCCGCCTGCCTCCTTGCGCCGCTGAATTTCCCGAAACAGATCGCGGTTGCGATTGCCGATGGGAGCGGCCTACCCTGAAGAGAAGATCGTCGGGAGTGACGATGCCTTGCTTGATCGTGAAGGCGCGATCGAACCATCGACCCGACCATCAATCCCGACCAAGACGAGGGCTCAGGTGGCGTCCACTACTCGAGCCAGTTCGGTCAGCCGCTCCTGACAGATCGTCTCGACAAGGCGGTGGAGATGCTCTGTCCGTTCGAGAAGCCAGGCGAGCGCTTCTTCGGTGACCTCGAAGTGCTTCGAATAGCGTGCCTTCACATAAGCTTCGTTGAGAATATTGTACCAGGCGGTAAAACGATGCTGGTCCCGCGGCCAGGCTTCGACGAGCCGCTGGTCACGGTCTTCGGCGAGACCGCGGAGAAATTTGATGTTGTGCGAAGGTGGGCTGTAATTGGTGAGAGTGAGGAGCAGGCAGGAATAGGCTGTCTCTACTGCTTGGTGCAAATTAAACGCTGCATGATTTCGCTGCTTGTCAGAGATGGCGTATCGAGCCAACTGACAAAAGTAATTCGCGCTCGCACATTGTCTCTCGAAATGCTCCTTCGCCACCCTGAGCGCATCGCCAGGCGAGAGTTGTTTCGGCTCGGCCAGAGGCCGGTCGTCGAGTTCGTAGAGCACGACGCCCTCGCGCAGGATATCGACGAAGAAGTATTGTCCGTCCGCAAGGAAGTTGTTCACTTCCCGGGCGCCATGGACGATCAGCCCAACCGGCGTTGAGACCCCCTTGTCCCACATCAACCGGTCGGTCGCCTTGTCCCAATATTCCGGTTCTGCGAGCTTCTTCGAATTGACGATGACGAGGATATCGTAATCCGAGCGATAGCCCTTCATCGTATGCGGTTCGTCAACAAAGGTGCCGCGGGCGTAGGAGCCGAAGAGGATGATCTTCAGGATCCGCCCGCGCTTCTTAAAGTCGGCCGAGCCACCCTCGAGCGCATCGGCAAACTCCTCGTGGATGATCTCCACGACGCGGGTAAGCTCGCGCTGCTTCTTCTCGGGAAGGTGTTCGAGGCTCGTTTTCATACTCAACCGATAGGATAAAGACGATTCGCCGTCTACTACTGGAATCATGAGTAAGGCGCGCGTGCGATCGGTGGCGCAGATCGGTGTCTCTTAAGCCTCCTCGACCGCACGCAGTTCAACCTTAGCCTGCGGCCTACCGCAAGCGCCTACGCTGCGGCACAGCCGAGGGAAACGTGAACGCGCCAGAAGTCGTCAACACCGGCTCGCCCCGTATGAGTGAGCAGGGACTTCGAGCTATTTTGCATGCAGCGAATGGGGCCGGATATTGCCCGACCAGTTCATCAACGGTCAACAGCGTGACACCCTCCACGATCGATTGAGCGACCAAGATCTGATCAAAGGGTCCTTATGGATCGCCGGCAGTCCATCCACCGCTACTACGTGTTCGTTAGTGATTGGGAGCTCGTGGTAGCCGTTATCGATGAGACCGCGACGCAGTAGGCGAGCATCCACGGTAAAATCGGCGCGGCCAAGCCCGCGCTTGATGGCGACCTCCCAAAGACTCGTCGCGCTAAATAACAAAACACTGTCGGTATTCTCGATTTCAGCCAGAGCGGCCGGCGGTACGCCGCCGGCTTGGCAATGGGTAAAATCTCTTGGTCACTCCGGCTTTGACAAAGCGAGAAAGTTCGTGCTTAATGTCCTCAGTCCTAGGACAGAGGACATTCGCCATGAAAAGCCAAGACATAATCGTCCTGCTGAAGCTACTCAGCCTGCAGGATCAGGGACGCACAAAGGGTACAGATCAACTGCAATCTGAATCCCTCGGCGGCGACCCTTATTCAGTGCGAAATCTTGAAGCCCTACTCGGGATCAGCAAATCCGAAATCGCGCAGTCGATCAAGAGAAGCATCGCTTCCGGAATCGCGCGGAAAGATAGCCGCACCAATGAACCACGGCCACATCGGCGAAACCTTTTCGAGTTCATCATCCATGGCCTTAAATTCGTGTTTCCCGCACAGGTGGGGCCGTTGCAACGCGGCGTCCCCACGGCGTTTGCTGCGCCGATGCTCCAAGAGCTTCTCGTCAGCGGCGGGACCTATAACTACGTCTGGCCCCACCCCGCTGGACGAGAGATGGGTCAAACGGTCGCCCCCCTTTTCAAAAGCGTCCCGGAGGCCGCTTTGAAAGACTGGCGACTTTATGAATACTTGGCATTGGTAGATGCGATTAGGCTCGGGAACCAGCGGGAAGTCGGTCTCGCAACCGATCACCTCAAGTCGAAGATCATGAATAAATGACAGCAATCCGCGCTCAATTGCTAGAGATGCTCAAAGCCGTTGCAGCCGCACTTGGCGAGGACCTGCGGAGACGACTGGTCTTTGTCGGCGGTTGTACTACTGCGCTGTTCATCACCGATCCCGTCACGCTCGAGGATGTTCGCGCCACCGACGACATCGATCTCATCGTCGATCTGACAGGCCAAGCGGAATGGGCGCATCTTCAGGAAGAGCTTCGACAGCGCGGTTTTGTAGAGGCGGCTGACGAGGAGGTGATATGCCGGATGCGTCTTGGTCCTCTCAAGGTTGATTTCATGCCCGATGACGAAAACATCCTCGGCTTCAGCAATCGCTGGTACGCGAAAGGCATCGAAACGGCGACGCAGCATCAGCTTTCAGAAGATCTGTCCATTCAGGTGCTGACGCCGGCGCTGTTTCTTGCAACGAAGCTCGAAGCCTTTGCCGGGCGCGGAAACGATGACCTTTTCATGAGCCGGGATGCGGAAGACATCCTTCTTATCGTCGACGGAAGAGAAAGCCTCCCGGGCGAAATCACCACGACAGAGGACGACATCCGGGACTTCATTGCCGGCCAATTTCGCGCGCTGTTGGAGCACCGTGACTTCGATGATTTCCTTAACGGCAACATCCGTGGTCCTGCCGGCCGGGTCGATATCGTGCGGGATCGCTTCGTCGCGATAAGTCGCACATGAACATTGAAGCTCTCTGGTGATGGGGGCCGGCGGCCTCGCCCATATTGCTGACGACGCCTCCATCCTCAATGCTCTCAACCCGATCCATGCGGTCAACTTCATAACGCACGCGGGCTTTGTCGGCCTGATTGTGCTCGGTACAGTGTTCTTGACGGTCACGGGGGCGGAGGCGCTCTACGCCGATCTCGGTCATTTCGGGAGGCGGCCGATCCAGGCGGCCTAGTTCGCTCTCGTGTTTCCATCGCTCGCCCTCAACTATCTCAGGACCATTTGGCTGATCGGCGCGAATGGCGAGGCGGGGGAGCACGTGATTATCCCCGGAGCCAAAGGTCGACATGCAGGCCCTCAGGGCCAAGATTGGGCTCGCCGCGAAGCCGAGCGTCCGGCAGGCAGCCACCCGTTTCGCCGGTCCCGTTGCTGCGAACTTCGGCATATCCGCTCCTTCCTCAAATACTATTTCCAGCGAATGTGTTAGCAAGAAGCTACCGCGAGTGGAGGGCCGGGCGGGAGTTACAAATGTGGCGGGATCCACATGGACGTGCGGATTGTCGTGGCAACACCGACCCTTTTTGTAAACGGAATATCCTCGCGAGGCCCTACGGAATAACACTTGGTTCTTGGGATGATTTCCTTAGCCATATGCCCGGCGGGAGCACGACGGCCGTTTTCTCGCCACTCGCAGCGAGTTCGCGCCATGCATCCATGGCTGGCCCCCGTTTGCCCCATAGTTCTGCAAGATTAAGCAGAATTTGGGCCGCTTCGATATAAGCGTTCCGCGCTTGCGAAAGGCGAAAAGGTCGGCTCATCCATCGTTGATAACGGCGAAGTTGCCAGATCACGCGTGGCCCCTCGCAGTAGTGGCTGTCCGGCCGTTCCTTATAGGAACATCCTCGCCGTCGCCTCCAAGGCGATGTACTTTTCTACGATCGGATACGCCGGCAGCGCGGGATACCCCGAGGAGGTGTTGCGGGACGCTGCATGCTTTGTTCTGGTGGGTCGCATACTCGCGGCATGAAAGGAGCGTTAGGCACGGCGGCGTTTTGGGCGATTTGGAGCATGCTCCTGCGGCGGTGTTAGGAGTGGTTCGTCAAGCGGCAATGAGGCTTGGGACTTGGTTGATTTCCCACCTGAGATTGGAAGGCGAAGAGATGGGGATTCCCGTATTTCCGCTGGCGTAAGCTTTGCCGGGGGGCGCTTTCGCTGCAATACGCGCGCCTCCTGAGCGGCTCTTACCGTATTGAGCTCGGTCAGAATACCGAGGTTTGGTCCCGCGATCAGATCCCTCACGGTTATGATTTGAATTCGCGCTCGTTCTCCGCCCGGAAGTGATATTCTCCCGCCTGTTGCCGCCTCGGTACGCATGTCTTGAGTGGGGTCGTTTAGACAGATAAGGACACCCATGTCGGCTGCTTCTCGTTGGACAACGCTTTTCAATACCCGAACCGCGTCTGGGCCGATGTGTTTTCCGCCTTTTACAGAAACTATTGCGTGACCGTATTTACCCGGGCCGGTTACAAAGGCGATTTCACCATCAATGCCCTTGTCAGGACCACGACCCTTAGCCTGACCACCAATTCGTCCGACTGCCCATTCCTGAAACGTATACGGCTCAGTAGCAGCAAGCTGACGCGCTCCGTATTCGTCCTTTGGAATTCCCTCAATGGAGTAGGTGGCGAGGGGAAGCCACGTCTTCATTCTATCCTGAATTACCTGGATCGCCAGATAGGTGATATCAATTCCGACCCATGCTCTTCCAAGCCGTTCCGCAGCATGCAGCGCCGTCCCGCAGCCACAGAAAGGATCCAGCACAACGTCGCCTGGCGCCGTTGAAGATAGGATGACACGTTCTAGCAATGCGAGGGGTTTCTGTGTAGGGTAGCCGATGCGCTCCTCAGCCTGCGAGTTCAGAGGTGGTATGTCACCCCAAAAGCTGCCGACAGGGTTTCCCCGATCATCAGTGGGCCGAAGTTTACGGCGCGGCGCGCCTGATCTGCTCCACGACAGATTGCCCCCCGCGTCAATCTCACGGAGTTTTTCCAACTCTACGCGCCATCCGTATGGTGGAGGTGTGAAGCCCTTATACTCGTAGACGAGATTTGGGCGGACACCCATGCTCGCCGATCGAAGAATTGGGCCGTCGGCATAGGGGCCAAGTTCGTCCGATCTATCATATTTTTCCAGGAGCTCGGCCTGTGACAAAGGTACGCGTATCGCGTCTTCGTAAAAGGGCGCCGCGTCTGACTTCGCATAATAGAGAATAGTATCAGTGTTCGGACTGAACTTCTTGCTTGCGTGTTGTGACCCCTTCGGATTTCGAGACCTGAGCCAGATAATTTCGTTCCGAAAGTTCGAGGCTCCAAATATCGAGTCCATGACGGTTTTCAGATAGTGGCTGGCCGTGGGATCACAGTGAAGGAATATGCTCCCAGTTGGCCTCAAGACACGCTTCAAATGTATTAGGCGAACAGTCATCATGGCGAGATAAGCCATAAGATCACTCTGGCCCAGAAAACCTTGGAGAGCTTGTAACATTCGGAAGATTGAGACATCGGATCGGCGCACCGATTCCATCGCGGCTTCCGCCCCGTCTTCCCAGCGCCAAGTATCTTCGAAGGCCATCCGCTGCGCATCAGCCCCGACAGGTGACTTATAAAGGATGTTGTATGATGCTTTGGAGTTGAATGGCGGGTCCAAGTAAACCAGATCGACGGAGTTTGCAGCCATCTTCTCCAGCCAATCGAGATTGTCCCCGAAGTACAGCTTGTTCACAAAAAATCCCCGATGAGCGCGACGGATACTCTTCCATCTTCTACAATTTTGGTTGAATTTTCGTTTCTATTAATGGAATATTTTCCGGCCTCAACTTTTACCCGGAAGGCACCGTTCAATCGGGACACAGCCGAAAAGCTTGCGCCTGATGACTTCGTGGAGCATGTCTAGGCGTCGACATCGAGGATGCGCTGGACTGGCGGAGCATACTGAACTTTGAAAATGCACGGCCCCGTTACCGTGCGGGGCCATGCATTTTTGCGCGTAGGGACTCATCTGAGGACGCCGATTGAGCGGCTATGCGCCTCCATTTATATCAGCGAGTGGCGGCAATACGCCGAGAGTGGATGTTGCATCATAGGGCCGCGGCGAAACTGGGTGGATGCGATCAGCTGCCGAACCGTACTTCCATTGCCCCATCACTTGAACAAGCTTTTGAAATCGGGGCCGTGCCCTGGCATTCAGGCGCCTTTCATTCCCATATGCAATGATTGTAAATGCCAATATATTACAGGAAACAATTATGCGTACCGACCTCGAGACCCTTGGGGACTTCATCGGACAGCAGTTCATCCGCAACAAGCTGGCCACGAATATCGCCAAATCATATGCGAGCTCGGTGAGCCGGGTCTTCTCGATCGCCACCGCCGCCGAAAAAGCCACCGTGTTGGGGGTTGACATAGAGGATCTCTACGCTCGCTTCCGCGCTGCCAATGACAGGCTCGCTGACAAGACGGCCGAGTCGTATGAAGGTCGCCTCAGTGCCATTCTCAAGCAGTTCGCCGAGTTCGTCGCCAAAGAAGGCGCCGGCGGTGGCCCGACGATCATGGGGACGCTAGCGATCCCCCTGCGCACTGGTGTCGTCAAAGTGGATGGACTTCCGAGCGATCTCACTGTTGCCGAGGCGACCCGTATCGCTGCCATGATCACTGCGATGGCGAACTGACGGATGAGGAAGAGTTCAAACGGGCCGGGTCAAGAATCATGTTCGAGGAACTTCCCCAATCCCACATGTCCGAGGAGCAGCGCCACACCACCTCGCTCCTGCAGCGCCTACTGGGAAAGCGGACCGCCGGCCGATATGTCGACTTTTGTCGGCTCGCGGCAGGCACCCCGCCCCTTCGCGTATCGGTGCCGCTGGCAGGCCACGCCATGCGCGAGATCGACGCGCTTCTCCGTCAGCTTCTCGCAACCCCCGCCGACCTAACAGTAGCAGCTTCGCCCCAGACGAAAGATCGCCTCGAGCAGGCTGGGGCCGCGCTGCGGGCACTTGGTTTCAACCAGCAGGCGGCGGGTCGAGCGGCCAAAGCGCTCATCCCCAACCTCAGCCATCGCGAGCAGATCGAACGGATCTGCGCGACCCTAGGTCTCACTCCTGACGGTGATGTTGCTCGATCCTGGAAGTCCGTGATGGCCGCGCATGCAAAGGCACATTACGGCCGTGAACTGCATCAGTCGCTGGAGGTGGACGCCAAGTTCCGTGCGGAATGGCAGGCCCCTTTCGACACCGCGGTTGGGGGCCAGATGGTCGCCCTTCAGGGCAAGTACACAGCCTATATCCTGCGCCTCGACCAACTTCTCGCCATGCCGGACCGAAAGGCGGCCGTTGAGGCTTTCACGCGAGATTCCCGGTGCTCTCCCGCTGTTGTCCTACTTCTTCGAGCGATTCGACTCCGCAGACTGGCTCGATCCCCTTGCCGCAAACAAGTTGCTGACCGCTTCCTGGGCCGGCCTCGATGACATAGACGACGGGTTGCACCTGCAGCATTGGCCCGCAGGCCCGATATTTGATGAGGATGGCTGCCTCGACCGATCGCACGGTCCGAGCGAAAGTAGCCGCCGCGCTGCGTTCAGTCGGTAGGTCACAAGATCAGGATGTTCATTGGCATGGCGCCGAAGCGATCGCCGCTCTTCCGGCCGGCGAGGCCGAGCCCCTGATCGACATCGTTGACGGCTGGCTCGGTCGAGATACTCGGCTGGCCCATTCGTCGGCCGTCCACGTGATCCTCGAAAACCTCGTCAAAGGGGGGCGCCCCGAGGCCGCGCTCAGCCTCTTCGGCTCGCTTTACCGGATCGTTGCCGAGGACGGCAGGGCAACCACCCTTTTCGGCCAGCAAATGTTCGAGCAACGAGCCCAACGACGAAGAAAGGGCCACCTTCAGGGCATCCGTGCTGCGGAAGGTGCAGTGGCGTTGGCGCCAGGTACTTCCCAAGGATCGTCAAGGGGAAGTCGAACGTCATGGTGGCCCTGATGCGTGGCTCAACGAGCTCAATGAGCCCGATGTCAGTCCAGCAGACGCGGCCCACCTCGCGAACCTTTTGGTCGACGAGATCGTCTCGTTCCTCACGGACTGGCGCCCACCTCCGCAGGCGCGGAAGGTCACGGTGAGCGCTCTCGGCCAGCAATTGCGGCAGGCCGCCGAGCAGAACGCTGCGGCTTTCTCGGAAGAGGCCGCCAAATTCTCCAGCGTTCCAGCGATCTATATCCGCAGGATCATCGAGGGCCTGACGATCGTCGTCCGGAACAATGCCGCGGTCGACTGGCACGGCATTCCTGCGCTTACGAGAACGCTCGTGTCTCGCGTCGGCCCGACCGGTAACGAAGGCGAGAGCCATGACGCCGATTGGTCGTGGGCCTGCAAGGCTGCAATCGAATTGATCTCGGTGGGGCTGCAGCTTGGCAAGGAAGGCATCGGCTTTGGCCTCGAGGCGGAGGTCCAGGCCCCGGTCATCTCCTTCTACGAGAGCTCGTCGCCGGCGGACTCCGAGAGCTTTGAGGAGAACTACCGCCGGCAGGTCTATTACGCCGCCACGTCGACGTCGCGCGGCGCCGCCTTGGAGCTTTGCATTCAACTCATCTTCTGGCTGAGCAAAAACGTCCGTAAGGATCCGGGCAACGCTCTCGCCGTACTACCGGAGATCAAGAGCATTCTGGACGTCGAGATCGCCCGGAGCGGTGCCGATGGAAGAATACCGCGGGCGGTCATCGGACGCCACCTTGGTTGGCTCAGCTACTTCTCGGCCGACTTTCTCAAGGCCAATGCGCCCAGTTTTTTTGAGACATCCGATGCGCGGCTGCGCAACGCGGTCTGGCTGTCGCACGTCCAGATGGGAGCGGGGCCCCTTTCGTGGCTCGCCACTGAAATGAGCGACTGCTACCGCCAAGAGATTCGGCGGCTGGCTGAGAACGTGCCGGGCGCCGATCGAGACCATCTCACCGAGAAGTTCACGCATTACTTGGTCATCCTCTACATCGTGGATGCCCTCCCTGAAGACGTCGGAGCCCAGTTCTGGAACGACGCCCCAGTCGAGGCGCGGCGGACGGCGATGTGGTTCCTTGGCACGCAGCTGGCGCGGCCCGAAGAGGAGATTCGCCTCAGAGCGCAGAGCTATTGGGATCGAAGGCTGCTGGCCGCTTCAGAGCTCTCGGCTCAGCGCACGGTTTTCCAGAAGGAAATCGGCGCGATCGGCCAATTCTACTACCAACAGGGCCTCGACACCGACTGGCTCATGCAGCAGACAATCGCTGCGTCGAATGCCGGATATGCGCCAGGCCAGACCTTTCACCTCGTGGATCGGATCGCCAAGTTCAGCGCTTCGCTCCCGCATCGGGCCGTGGAAACCATCTCAACGCCGATCAAGAACCGTCACCTCGAAATGATGGAGCTCGGCGCGAGGTCGAAAGACCCTGCGAACAATCCTCGTCGCCGGCCTGTCCACCGGCGACACGCAGGCCGTCGCCAATGTGGTCGACGCCATCAATTTCCTGGCAGCCGCTGGCGATACGAGCTGCCTCGACCTGCTGCCGAGTGCGACGGAATAGCCGCTATTGGGATGCCGACTTCCGCTTGGAGGAAATGATGACGACCGACCCGGAACGTCTCAAGCTTGGCCTCGAAAACCTGCTCGATGATCGCGACTACCTGTATCGTCTGGTGGCTACGATCGACTGGGATGCCCAACTCGACGCCATTAGGGCTGTTCTCGGAGAGCACCGGCGATCGGCCGACTATGTCAACACCAACATCGAGGAGCTGGAGGCAGAAGCTCGAACCTACAGGGGGCCGTACCACGATCATGTTGTCGACGAGCATGTCGATGCGATGTGGCGGGCGACATACAGCAACGCCGCGATCAGCCTCTCTGCCGTCGGCATGATCGTCCCGACGATCGAGACCATTTTCGCGCAGACCTTCCATGCCCTTGGCGAGAAATACGTCGCCAAGGGCATCGCTCCGCCCGACCATAAGCGGTGGCACCGAGCCAAGGAGCATCCAGGACGGTGGAACGTCCAGTAGTACTTCGGCAAGAATGACGGCCGCGTCGATGGCCTGTCGCAGCTCTGTGACGCCACCGGGGTTTCTGCCCATCTTGCCCCTGATGATCTCGACTGGATCGTCGCCCCACTCAGCTACCGGAACCGGATGTTCCACGGCGGTTTCGAATGGTCGATCCCGCAGCGCCAGACGTTCGTTACCTTGATCGAGGGGCGTGGCTGGGACCAGTACTTCGTCTGGTCCACGACCAACAAACAGCCCTGGATTTGTTACCTGCGCGACGAGGTGATCGACGCGCTGCCCGACAGGGTATTCGCGATCCTCGGCAGCCTGGGCCGCTTCACGAAGGCCCTGCCACACGAGCTGATGTCGGACCCTCGGGACCAGCGACTGCCCAGCATTGAGGAGGCCTAACGGGCATCGTTGCCCCAGGCTGGTCGGAGACACTGGTAGGCCTGCTTTGGGCAAAAGCGCAATCGTCGGCATGGAGAGCGAAAGACGGGCGTGGGATCGCTGCGGGCAGATAAAGACGCGCTGCAGCCAAGATCTGACAGACCGCTGTCGGCCCCAATTGAGGGGTAGCACTGGGCAAGTATCCACTCCTAACGTTTCCTGGGCGTTCAGACTAAGGGCACCAACTCCGTACTCTCACACGACTGAGACGACGGAAGCCGCTATGCCGCCCAGTCCCGACATCTCCGATCCCTCGCCTTGAAGGCGAACTGTCGACCCCGCGAACATTCTCGACCGATCTAATCGTTCGGCCGAGTCTGCTTTCATAACAGGCAGGCCCGCTCGCATCCTTTGTCTGGGCGTTCACAACGACGCCGTGCCAGGGCATATCTCGCCGGAGCAGAGAAATTATCTTGACAGAACACGAAAGCCGAAATCTTATTGTAAAGCGGTTTAGTAAATCGATTTACAACGGCAGGATGGAGCCAAGGTGACCACACGACGCGTGACAAGTCTGAAGGATGTAGCCCGGGCTGCCGGTGTTTCCGTTACGACGGTCTCGCGCCTTCTGAACGGATCGCTCGACCTGCCGCACGAGACGAAGAAGCGGATCTCCGACGCGATCCGCGAACTCAATTACCAGCCCAACCCGCACGCCCGCCGGCTTAGCCGCGGCCGCTCCGACACGATCGGCCTCGTCGTTCCGGATATCGCCAACCCGTTCTTTGCGACGCTCGTGGCAGCGGTCGAAGAAGCGGCCGATAGCCGGGCACTTGCCGTCTCCCTCTACGCGACGCTGAACCGGGCCGGACGCGAGATTGCCTATCTCCAGCTGATCGAACGCAATCACGTCGACGGCCTGATCTTCGTCACCAACCACCCGGACGACGGACAGTTGGCCACGCTAATCAACCGGACCGGCAAAGTGGTGATCGCCGACGAAGACGTGCCGGGCGCCCGCGCCCCGAAGCTGTTCTGCGATAATGAGCTCGGCGGCTATCTGGCGGGCCGGCATCTCGCAGAGTTCGGACACAGGCACGTGCTGTTCGTCGGGGGCCCTGAGGAAATGATCAGCTCGCGTCGGCGCCTCAACGGGCTTGAGCGTGGCCTGCGGGAAGCTTCCAGCGATAGTTCCCGGGTTTCCAAATATGCCGGGGACTATACGGTTGGTTTCGGCCGGCAGGCGGCGAAGCGCTTCATCGAGGAAAATCGCCCCGCGACCGCGATCTTCGCGAGCTCGGACGAAATCGCCATCGGCATGATTGAGGTCTTCCGCGACCAGGGGGTTTCGGTCCCCGACGATGTCTCGGTGATCGGCTTCGACGACGTCGGTCCGCTCCACCTTTTTGGCCCGCCCATGACCGCCATTCGTCAGCCGGTCCGCACCATCGGTGCGCGCGCCCTATCCCTGCTTCTCGAAACAAACTGGCAGGACAAGCAGGCTCCCGTCGAGGAGCTCCTGCCAGTCGAAATCGTCGTGCGGAAATCCGTTGCTCCGCCTGCGAAACGATAAATCACGCAATGGAGAACCAACAGAGGATGAGAACATGAACTGGACTTTGAAACGCAGGACTTTAGTTGCCACGCTTGGGTTCACGGCATTGACGACCCTCGGCGCGGCCCTCTCGCCGGCCCTTGCCGCCGAAAAGACCTTTGCACTCGTGCAGATCAACCAGCAGGCGCTTTTCTTCAACCAGATGAACGAGGGTGCGCAGAAGGCGGCCGATGCTGCCGGCGCAAAGCTCGTCATCTTCAATGCCAATAACGATCCGGCCGCACAGAACAGCGCGGTCGAGACCTATATCCAGCAGAAGGTCGATGGCATCGCAGTCGTCGCCATCGACGTCAACGGCATTATGCCGGCCGTCAACCAGGCCGCCGAAGCCGGTATCCCCGTCGTCGCCATCGACGCGATCCTTCCGGAAGGCCCGCAAAAGGCGCAGATTGGTGTCGACAACGCCAAGGCGGGCGCCGACATGGGCAAGTACTTCCTCGACTACATCAAGGCCAATGCCGATGGCAAAGCCAAGATTGGCGTCGTCGGCGCGCTCAATTCCTTCATCCAGAACGTTCGTCAGGAAGGGTTTGAAAAGACCATCAAGGATGTCGACGGCATAAGCTCGGCCGGCGTTGTCGATGGGCAGAACGTGCAGGACAACGCGCTTGCAGCCGCCGAGAACCTGATTACCGGCAATCCCGATCTGACCGCGATCTACGCGACCGGCGAGCCGGCCCTGATGGGCGCCATTGCCGCCGTCGAAAGCCAGAGCAAGCAGGATAGCGTCAAGGTCTTCGGCTGGGATCTGACCGCCCAGGCGATCGCGGGAATTGACGCCGGCTACGTCACCGCCGTGATCCAGCAGGATCCCTCCGCCATGGGTGCTGCCGCCATCGACGCCCTGAAGAAGGTCTCCGAAGGCGGCAGCGTCGAAAAAACCATCGCCGTGCCGGTAACGATCGTCACCAAGGACAATGTCGAGCCATATCGGGCGATTTTCAAATGATGACGATTGAAAGACAGCATCCTCCCGCTGTCGCTGGTGTCGGGGGGGCTTTGCCCTCCCGCACCGGTGTCAGTCCCCGCGTGTCCCTCAAGGGGATCGTCAAGACGTTCGGGTCGCACCAGGCGCTGCGTGGCGTTGACCTCGACATCTATCCCGGTGAATGCCTTGGCCTCGTCGGTGACAACGCCGCCGGAAAATCGACGCTGACGAAGGTCATCTCGGGAACCTACATCCCTGATGGTGGGACCATTACGCTCGAAGGCGAAGAGGTTCGGTTCTCCGGGCCTGCGGACGCGCGCAACCGCAATATCGAAATGGTTTTTCAGGACCTGAGCCTTTGCGACCACATCGATGTCGTCGGCAATCTCTTCCTCGGCCGGGAAATCAGCAAAGGGCCATTCCTCGATACGAAGACCATGCTCGCCGAAGCCCGCAAGATGCTCGACGCGCTGGAGATCCGTATTCCGAGACTGACCGGCAAGGTCGCCCAGCTCTCCGGCGGCCAGCGTCAGGCGATCGCCATTGCCCGCGCTGCGTCGTTCAATCCTAAAGTCCTGATCATGGACGAGCCTACGTCGGCGCTTGCCGTGGCCGAGGTCGAAGCCGTGCTCGCGCTCATCAACCGCGTCAAGGCCAAGGGGGTATCGGTGATCCTGATCACCCATCGCCTGCAGGACCTCTTCCGTGTCTGTGACCGCATTGCGGTCATGTACGAGGGCACCAAGGTCGCCGAGCGCGAAATCGGCAAGACCAACCTGGAAGACCTCGTCAAGCTGATCGTCGGGGAAGGAGCCAAACAATGACGGCCTATACCGAACGCGCAAAAGGCTCGCCGGCGGCAGACTTCCTCTCGGAAAACGCCCAGGTCCTGTCGATCGCCTTCTTCTTCCTGGCCTGCGTCGTCTTCTTCGCCGCAACGACCGACACCTTCATGACGCTCGGCAACATCCTGAACGTCATCCGCCAAGCGGCGCCGATCCTTATCGTCGCAGTTGCCATGACGCTCGTCATCATCACCGGCGGCATCGACCTCTCGGTTGGCTCCCAGGTGGCGCTGGTCAATGCGGTTGCGGCCATTGTGCTGGCGATGGGCTATCCCTGGCCCCTCGTCGTAATCGCCATGCTCTTCTTCGGCGCCTTCCTTGGCTTGGTGCAAGGCTGGTTCACGGCCTATCAGGGCATCCCGGCCTTCATTGTCACACTTGCCGGCCTGTCGATCCTGCGCGGGCTCGCGCTCTATCTGACACAGGGCTACTCGATCCCGATCAAGGACGCACCGGGCTTCTTCATGCTTGGCCGCGGCGAGTTGCTCGGCATTCCCGTACCTGCTCTGATCGCGGTTGCCGTCGCGGTTGCCGGCTATGTGGTCATATCCTCGACCAGATACGGCCGCCAGGTCGTCGCTGTCGGCTCCAATATGGAAGCCGCCCGTCGCGTCGGCATGCCGGCAAAATGGGTGATCGCCTCGGTCTATATGATCGCCGGCGTTGCCTGTGCACTTGCCGGCCTTTTGATAGCAGCACGCCTCGGTTCCGGTTCGTCGAATGCGGCGGTCGGCTTCGAACTGCAGGTCATCGCTGCCGTGGTACTGGGCGGAACGTCACTGATGGGCGGCCGCGGCACGATCCTTGGCACCGTGCTCGGCACGATGACGATCGCCGTCATCGGCAACGGCCTGATCCTGATGCATATCTCGCCGTTCTTCACGCAGATCGTCACGGGCGCGATCATCCTCGTCGCCATCTGGCTCAACACCCGGATCTTCACCGCCAACTTTCGCTTCGGCGGCAAGAAGAGATAACCGCGATGAGCAAGGAACTGTCAGAAGCGCATGTGCGCTCCGGCAAGGTGATGACCGTCACCGGGGCGATTGACGCGGGCGAGCTCGGCGTCACCCTGATGCACGAGCATATCCTCAACGATTGCCGCTGCTGGTGGCATGCGCCCAAAAGCAAGGAGCGTCAGCACCTCGCCGAAGGCTTCGTCTGCATGGAAATCCTCGGCGAACTGCGCCAGGACCCCTTCGTCAACAAGCACAACATCGCGCTGGATGACGAACCGCTGGCGATCACCGAGTTGAAGGCCTTCGCCGCCGAAGGAGGGCACACGGTCGTCGAGCCCACCTGCAACGGGATCGGTCGAAATCCGCTCGCACTCAGGCGGATTTCCAAAGCGACCGGCCTCAATATCGTGATGGGCGCGGGATACTACCTTGCCTCCTCGCACCCAGCCGAGGTCGCCGGCATGAGCGCCGACCAGATCGCCGACGCTATCGTTCGCGAAGCAATCGAAGGCGTCGACGCCACAGATGTGAAAATCGGGCTGATCGGCGAGATCGGCGTCTCCTCCGATTTCACGTCAGCGGAGGAAAAGTCGCTGCGCGGGGCGGCCCGAGCGCAAGTTCGGATCGGTTTGCCGCTGATGGTGCATCTGCCGGGCTGGTTCCGGCTCGGCCATCGCGTGCTCGACGTTGTCGCCGAGGAAGGCGCTGATCTCCGCCATACCGTGCTCTGCCACATGAACCCGTCGCACGACGATTTCGCCTACCAAAGCGAACTCGCGGCACGCGGGGCATTCATCGAGTACGACATGATCGGCATGGACTTCTTCTATGCCGATCAACAGGTGCAATGCCCAAGCGATGAAGAGGCGGCGCGGGCGATTGCAAGGTTGGTGCAAGCCGGTCACATCGACCGCATCCTGCTTTCGCACGACGTGTTCCTGAAGATGATGCTCAGCCACTACGGCGGCAACGGCTACGCCTATGTGCTGCGCCACTTTCTGCCGCGCCTCAAACGACACGGACTGGACGACCACGCGCTCGACCTGATGATGCGGGGCAATCCCCGCTCGGTGTTTCAAACCGGGGCCTGACATCCGGCTCCAAACGCAATTCAAGACCTACGGATAGACCATGACCAAGAAAGTACTTCTCGTCGGCGAAAGCTGGGTAAGTTCCGCCACCCACTACAAGGGTTTCGACCAGTTCGGCAGCGTCACCTTCCATCTCGGCGCAGAACCGCTCGTCAAGGTGCTGAAGGACAGCGAGTTCGAGCTGACCTACATGACCGCGCATGACGCCGTGGAGCAGTTCCCCTTTGAGATGGCCGGCCTCGACGCGTATGATGTGATCATTCTTTCGGATATCGGCGCCAACTCACTGTTGCTGCCGCCGGCAGTCTGGCTGCACTCGCGGACCGTTCCGAACCGCCTCAAGCTGATCAAGGCGTGGGTGGAAAAAGGCGGCGCGCTGCTGATGGTCGGCGGCTATTTCTCCTTCCAGGGCATTGACGGCAAGGCGCGCTGGCGCCGCACCGCCGTCGAAGACACGCTTCCGGTCACATGCCTTCCCTATGATGACCGCGTCGAAATTCCTGAGGGTGCGGTCGCTGACGTCGTCAAGCCGGACCACCCGACGATGGCCGGCCTTTCCGGCAACTGGCCGCTTCTTCTCGGTGTCAACGAAGTCGAGGTGCGTCCGGGAGCCGAAGTTATCGCCCGCCTTCCAGCAGACCAGGGCGGTCACCCGCTGCTCGTCCTCGGTGGCTTTGGCAAGGGCCGCACCGCCGCCTGGACGTCCGATATCGGGCCGCATTGGCTGTCACCGGCATTCTGCGAATGGGAAGGCTACGGCCGTCTGTGGAAGAACATCCTTGGCTGGATGACCGAGACGGCGCGCTAAGAAGCCGACGTTGCGCGCTGGGCAAAAACTCAGCGCGCGGCGAGGATCGCTCTGAGCTGCTCGATCGACGGAAACGCCGAGCGGGTGCCGGGACGACTGACGGTGATGGCGGCGGCCCGTGTCGCATGTTCGATTGCCGTGCAATCGAGACGGTTGCCGCGAAGCGCCGCCGATGCAAGCGCCACTGCCATGAACGTGTCGCCGGCGCCCGTGGTGTCGACGACATCGCATGCGACGGCCGCAATCCGGACACTGCTCTCGGCAGTGACGAGCATGGCTCCGTCGCCGCCGAAAGTCAGAACGACTTCGCGAACGCCGGCCGCAAGTAGCTTGCGGGCAGCCTCTTCACCGCTGGTCCCAGTCAATGCCTGTGCCTCGCCCTGGTTGAGGAAGGCGATGTCGATCAAGGGCCACAGGGTGCTGAAGAAAGGACGCAGGGGAGACGGATTGAAAGCGGTGATCATTCGGCGGGCGCGCGCAGCTTCAAGGACGCCGCGCGTCGTTTCGTCCGAGAGGTTTCCTTGGAGCACCGCAAGGTCCCCGGGAGCGGCGTCGGCCAGAGGCGCGATGGCGTCGGCAAGCGCGAGGTTCTGGGCGGAGTCGGTGGTGGTGATGTTGACGTTTTCGCCATCCGGCGTGGTCAGCACGATCGAGAAGTCGGTGGACTTGCCGGGTACCGGCACAAGCTGACTCACCACCGGTTCGCTCGCCAGATGCTGGCGGATCATGTCGGCGCGAAAGCCGTCGCCAAAGGCAGCTACGAGACTTGTCGGGAGGCCCGTGCGGGCCATGACGACAGCCTGGTTCGCGCCCTTGCCCCCGAGGTCGCGCGAGCGCTGTCTGCCATGGATAGAGGCGCCCGCGGCAGGCATTTCCGACACGGCGATGGTCTCGTCCACCGTCACATTACCGATTACGTAAGCGTGCATGAACATACCTTCGAAAGGGAGAGAAATGCAGGAAATTTCTGACAAGTCCTCAAGCGCCATAAGGGAAATATTCGGGACTGACAAGGTTCTGATCGGCATGATCCATTGCCCCGCCTTCCCAGGCGCACCGCGCTATCGTGGCGCCGATATGTCGACCATCTACGATGCCTGCATGCGCGACGCAGAGGCGCTGGTCGAGGGTGGCCTTCATGGCCTGATGATCGAAAACCACGGCGACGTACCGTTCTCCAAACCGGAAGATATCGGCCATGAAACGGCAGCCTTCATGTCCGTCGTCACCGACCGGATCGCGCGGGCCACCGGTGTGCCGCTCGGCATCAACGTCCTTGCCAATGCGCCGATCCCGGCCTTTGCGATCGCCATGGCCGGCGGCGCCAGGTTCATCCGCGTGAACCAGTGGGCCAATGCCTATGTCGCCAATGAAGGCTTCATGGAGGGCCGTGCGGCAGAAGCAATGCGATATCGTTCGCTGCTGCGCGCCGAGCACATCAAGGTCTTTGCCGACAGCCACGTGAAGCATGGGGCTCACGCGATCGTCGCCGACCGCTCGATCCAGGAACTGACCCGCGACCTTGCCTTCTTCGATGCCGACGGCGTGATCGCCACCGGTCAGCGCACCGGCAACACGGCAACCATCGAGGAAATCGAGGAGATCGGTTCGGCGACGCACCTGCCGCTGCTCGTCGGCTCGGGCGTGACCAAGGACAACATCGTTGAAATCCTCAAGCGCACCAACGGCGTCATCGTCGCCTCGTCGCTGAAGCAGGGCGGGGTATGGTGGAACCCGGTCGATATCGAGCGCGTCAAAGCCTTCCGCGCCGCTGCAGCGCCCGCGCTGGAGGCGTGACGATGCCGACCGAAACACTGTCGGAACAGATGCTGCGGGAAAACGCTGCTGTCTTCGAAGCGATGGTGAACCATCGCTTCGTCGAGGACATCGTGATGGGGCGCCTGTCCCCGCGAGTTTTCGAACGCTATCTCGTCTATGAGGGCGCCTTCGTCGAAACCGCAATCTCGATCTTCGCCTTTACGGCGGCGAAGGCAGAGACGATCGAACAGAAGCGCTGGCTGATCGCCGTTCTGGATGCGCTCGCCAACCAGCAGATTGCCTATTTCGAACGGGTTTTTGCCGAGCGCAGCATCGATCCCGGCGCCTACGATCTCGATGTTGCCGAGGTCGAGGCTTTCCGAACGGGCATGCTGCATATCGCCCACAACGGCGGCTTCCTCGATACCGTCGCCGCCATGTTCGCCGCGGAATGGATGTACTGGACCTGGTCGAAAAGGGCTGCGCAAGCAAACATTGCCGATCCGCATCTGAAAGAATGGGTCGAAATGCATGCCCATGACGACTTCGCGGCGCAGGCGAAGTGGCTGAAACAAGAGCTCGACGCCGCCGGCGAAACGCTCGACGCTTCCGAGCGCAAGCGTCTGAGCATCATTTTCGGGCAAGCACAGCAACTGGAAATCGCCTTTCATGATGCAGCCTATGGCTGATCAAGGCGACGTGTGGGAACGACCATGACCCCTCGCATCAATATTGACGGCAAGCGCCTGCTGCAGCGTCTCGATGATTTCGCAAAGATCGGAGCGACGCCGGCCGGCGGAGTCAACCGGCAGGCGTTATCGGCTGAAGATCAGGCCTCGCGCCGACTGCTGGCGGAACTCGCACTTGCTCGCGGTTTTCGGATCTTTCAGGATCCGATGGCAAACCTGTTCATTCGGCGGGAGGGTCGTTTTCCTCAAAGGGCGCCGTTTATGATCGGCAGCCACCTCGACAGCCAGCCGACCGGCGGGCGCTTCGATGGCGCGCTGGGCACGCTCGCCGCCTTCGAGGTCATGGAAAGCCTCGAGGATGCCGGGATCACGACCGATCTGCCACTTGAAGTCGTCGCCTGGACCAACGAGGAGGGTAGCCGGTTTGCCCCGGGCACAATGGGGTCCATGGCCTTTGCCGCGGGCGCGATCCCTGAAGCGTGGTCTGATCTTCGTGGTCGCGACGGCATACTATTCCTCGAGGAACTGAAAGCGACGCTCGAAGCCTTGCCAGCGGCCGAAATGCGCCCCCTCGGTTTCCCGATCTCCGGCTATATCGAGCTTCATATCGAGCAGGGTCCGTCGCTCGAACAGGAAAACACCCCGATCGGCATCGTCTACGGCATCCAGGGTACGCGGTGGTTGGAGGTGACGATCAGGGGCCAGGCAGCGCATGCCGGCACGACGGCACTCGAGTTCCGTCGCGATCCCATGGCGGCCGCCATAGCCGCGCTCGAACCGCTCTACAGCAACATGGTGCCGCGCGCTCCGGGCGTCCGTTTCACTGTCGGCCGGTTTGCGGTCGAGCCGGGTTCGGTGAATGCCATCCCGGGCTTGGTGACGTTCACCATAGACCTCAGGCATCCGGAAACTACGGTCATCGACGCGTTGGAAAACCAGATCCGGCGCGCCTGCGATAACGCTGCCGCAGCCGCCGGCTGCCGGAGCGAATTGACGCAGATCTTCGACATGCCACCGGCTGTCTTTTCGGAAGACCTGCTGGCCTACCTCGATCGCGCCGCCGCGTCACTCGGATTGAAGACCAAGCGCATGCTTTCCGGCGCCTTCCACGATGCCTTGTTCGTCAGTCGTGTTGCGCCGGCGGCCATGATCTTCGTGCCTTGCCGCGATGGGCTTAGCCACAACGAGGCCGAATATGTCGAGCCTGAGCACTCCGTAACAGGTGCGCGCATGCTACTTGCAGCTACCATGGAAGCAATTGTCCTAAGCGCCTGACGGTCGGGCGAGATCAGTGACTCGAGTGATGGTAAGGCAACCGAGCCGCGCCCCCATTCGCGCAACCCTTTCTGACCGAGAGACTGGCAACTTATCTGGGGTGCGCACGAACTGTTAGGGCCGGCTGGGCCATCTTGGTTGCCTCGATGAAGGAGGCGACGATGGCAGTGGAATGGACGATCACGATCGAGGGAAAGAATGCGTTCGGCGATATTTGCCGAAAAGAGGTCCGCATCGACAAGTGGTGAGAGCGGCTGTTTGATGGTGACCTCGGCCTGTCGATCGAGGACGGCAAGAAGATTATGGAAGCGCTGCAGAACGCCGTCGTGAATCATGAGGCCGAGACCTATTCCCTTTATCGTCGGGTCTGCCCGCACTGCCATACGTTCCGGACAGTCAAGGATTACACGGCGCGCCGCATCAGAACCGTCTTTGGCACCGTGAGGGTTCGCAATCCTCGCTGGATGCTGTGCAGCGATTGCTATCCAGGCATAACAAGTGCCTTCGCGCCGCTGAAGGAAATCTGCCCGATCGGGCGACAGCTGAGCTGATGGAGCTGACGGCACAGCTGGGAAGCGTTATGTCCCACAGGCAGGCAGCGAATGTACTCACCAAGTTTCTGACTGTTGAGCCAACCGAGACGCACGCGACCGTGCGCAAGCGTACCATCAGGGTCGGCGACCGGATCGACGACCAGCTCTCGCGACAAGGAAGATGGAGGAACGGCATCAACTCGAAACGCCGCTTCCTGGTGACCGACGCAAAGAGTTCGTCATCAGCATCGACACGGCCCATCTCCATAGCGCCGAGCCCAATTCAGCGCGAAGCTTCGAGCTTGTTGTCGCCCGATGCGGTCGCGGTGGTAGGGGCGATGCCGGCGGCCGCTATTTCGCCACCGCCAGCACCGAGCTGAAGGCATCCGGGACCGGCGCCATGCCGCCCAGTTCCTAAACCGTCTTTGCGAACTCGTCGCACATCCGGAGGCCTGTGACAGATGTCGAACTTCCCGATCTCGTGGCAAGGTCCTATGCAGTTGCTCCGGAGCGCGAAGGCGAGCCTATCGATCCGAAAAAGTCGTCTCGCGCACAATTCAGGATCGACTCGATCGACTTTTTGAACTTCGTCATCGGCCTCCACCAGGCGACAGGCGTGGAGATCCTTGAGCGAGACTATCCGAACCTGCGCGGGCCCGAACGGTGCGTCTACTGACCTCTGGCGAAATAAACCCTTACAATCCATTTACGCATCTCCTCGCCAGCCAACATGGCCGCCGCAAACGGTCCAGCGGACAGCCATGCCTGCCATCCCAAAGGTGCGGTGCCGAAGAGGACATTGCCCGGCTGCGTGTAAACGACGGCGAGGATCATCGCGAACTCAAAGGCGATCCCGACGAAGATCAGTGGATTTGCCAAGCGTGCTCGAGAAAATAGCGAAGTTCGTTCGTCCCGACAGAGGAACACGTTAACGACTTGTAGAAGGACGATGGCTACCAGGCATGCTGTTGTGGCCTGGAGATAAAGGTGCGCGTCAGCCGTCAACCGCTCGCCAAACGACCACCCGCCTTGCAAGAGAACAAAGGAAAATGCCGCCATTCCGGCTGCGGCCTCGAACAGACCAAGGAACCCGTAGGCACGCAGAAGCAAACGGTGGTCCAACAAAAGTTCCGCACGAGAGCGCGGCGGCCTTTGCATGACGTCAGCACACGGCTTTTCCGCTCCCAGCGCGAGCGCGGGCACCAAATCGGTGCCCAGATCTACAGCCAGGATCTGAATGACGGTCAGCGGCAGCGGGATGCCAAAGAGAACGAAAGCGAGATAAGGGACAAATTCGGCGATGTTCGAGGTGAGCACATAGGTTAGAAATTTGCGGACATTGTCGAAGACCGCACGGCCCTCCTCGATGGCATCGACAATGCTGACGAAGTTGTCGTCGACGAGGATCATGTCGGCCGCTTCGCGCGCGACATCGCTTCCGGTCCGGCCCATGGCAATGCCAATGTCCGCCTCTTTGAGTGCCGGCGCGTCGTTCACGCCGTCGCCGGTCACCGCCGTAACATGCCCCTTGGCTCTCAAAGCGCGAACGATACGCAGTTTTTGATCGGCAGCGAGGCGTGCAAAGATTGGACACGGCGCATCGAGAGCGGTCCACAGTTGAGATTCGGACAAATGGAGCAAACGCTCGCCCGTAACGACCTGCGGGATCTCCTCTTCGCCGACTAGCCCGATCTGACGGCCAATGGCGATGGTGGTATCGGGATGATCGCCTGTCGCGGTGACAATCTTGATGCCTGCCTGCAGAGCGCTCCGCACGGCTTCGGCGACGCCCTTGCGCGGGGGGTCTTCGAAAGCGACCAGCCCGAGAAAGACGAGGCTCGCCTCATTCGTCGGCAAGGGCGCTTCGGCCGGCAGACGCCGGTAGGCAAGGGCGAGCAGACGCAAGCCCCGTTTTGCCAAGGCTTCCTCCGCCTCCTTAAGGCGCTGGCGCAAGTTCCGCGTCAAAGGCGCTACCCGTCCATTGGCCTCCAGGTGCGTGCAGAGGGGGAGCACCGTTTCGGGAGCGCCCTTCGTGTACATAAACGTCCCATCAGCCATCTCGTGGAGGGTCGACATGCGCTTCCGGTCGGCATCGAAGGGAATCTCACTGACGAGCGAAATGCCGGCCGAAGCAGATCCCGTTCGTTCCGCCATCTCGACGAGAGCCACTTCCATGGGATCGCCCAGCCACCCACCGTCCGTTGCCCACTGGACTGTCTGGCATCGTCGTGAAACTTCGCAGAGCAGGCGGTCCGCCGTGTACTGCTCCGGCTGGAGATCCGCCGGGTGGGCAGCCGCTAATGTTCGCGACAGGAAGAGTTCCCTGACGGCCATACGGTTTTCAGTCAGTGTTCCTGTCTTGTCGGTGCAGATGACCGTGACCGCCCCAAGTGTCTCAGTGGCTGGGAGATGGCGAACAAGTACCTTTCGGCGTGCCATCCGTCGGGCTCCCATCGCCAATGTCAGCGTGATGGTGGGCAGGAGCCCCTCAGGAACGTTCGCCACAATCGTGCCGATGCCGAACATCGATGCCTGCCAGACCGATAGCCCTGCCTCAAATCCGATACCAAAGAAGGCCAAGCCGAGCCCGAACGCAAGCACGGCGATCACACGGCTCACGGAATCGACTTCCTCCAGTAGCGGCGAACGGTCCTCTGTCCCGCCCTGTGCCAGTCGCGCGATCTTACCGAACTCGGTGTGCGAGCCGGTGGCAAAGACGACGGCGACGCCATCTCCGGCAAGGACGGACGTGCCGGCAAGCAGGGCGTTGGTGCTGCGCAGGACGTCCGATGCATCGGAGGGAGCGGCAGAACGGCCGAGCGGCATCGCTTCGCCGGTCAAGGTGGCATTGCTGATGCGCAGTGCAAACGCCTCGATCAGGCGGCAATCTGCCGGCACCCGATCACCCTGTCCAACCACGATGACATCCCCAGGCACCAATTCCTCGGCGGGCACGGTGGCGACACCTTCCCCGCGCATCACCTTGACCTGCGCCGGCAGCAGCTTCGCCAACTCCGACAGTGTCCGTTCGGCTCGAAACTCTTGCCAGAAGGCAAAGAGCCCGTTCACGAGGATAACGCCGACAATCGCATAGCCCAGCGTCGCCATACCGAGGCCTGGCTCGATCAGGTGCGCGACAAAAGCGATCGCCGCGGCAAACCACAGCAAAAGCGCGAACAGATGCGTGAGGGTTTCGAGCGCACGTTTATGAAGAGGCTTGCCGCGGACCCTTTCGACCGCGTTGGGTCCATACTCGGCCAAGCGTCTCGCGGCCTCCTTCGAAGATAGCCCGGCTCGGCTGGTCCCAAGGCTTGCAAGGACCTCGTCGGCGGTTGCGCGATACACGTTCATTGGCGAAGTCCCGGAACGACCCGAAGGGCGTTACAGAGGGGCTGAGGTGCCGGTTTCGAGCCTCCCGGCTCCCACCAATTGATATGCTTCTCGAAAAGAGGCCATGCATGCGGGCACTCACGATGCCATCGTGCCGTATCGCGAAGCTCCAGGTAGCCCCCATACATCACTACGCTCCTCCACTGCGTTCCGGTATCGGTCCATCGCTGGTGGCGGAAGCCTCAGCCTCTCCCTCGGAAAGTCATGGTCTTCTTCCTGTTGCGGAAGATTTCCTGTACGGCATCGAGTTCGTCCATGCGGCCCATTTCAGAGGCTTGCTGGCAAATCCGCCGCATCTCATCAGCAAGGACATAGGGATCGGAAGAGAAGCTCTCCGGCAGCTTGATCGGGGTCCTTGTGCCGCCACCGATCTGTTCAATCCAAATCTCGTGAGCCATGGTCCATCTCCGGTAACATTCTCCGCTTAGTTTCGCCTGGGTGACGCCTCAATCGCATCGAGCAACCTATTGCCGATCTTCCGTGACGCTTCGAAATCGGTGCGATTGGCGGCGCTCATGTAGCGCAAGAGAACGGCTTCGAGATAGTCGACATACAGGACGGCCCTTTGCCGGTTGGCGATTCGGCTCGTCGCCTGCAATGCGAGCTGCCTTCCGGCGAAGAGATCGATCCGCGCATCAACTGCCAGAAGCGCACGAAGCTGTATAACAGCGGCGGTTGACGAAACATCGCGCATGATAACCCTCATCCGCGGCTTGTTGGTCGACGAGTAAAACAATCTTAATCCCGCGCGAAAGGTTGGCCACGACAGCAATCACGGCACCCCAGACGCGCACTGCCCTTCAACGAAGATGAGCAAACTCAACATCTCAATTATAAAGATAGCGCGGTACACCGAATTCGCATTGACGCGTCTCAATGTCGAACCTTGATTGTGCCTCCACAACGCCAACATCGCTGCCGGTTCAACCGAATGGCAGATCTGCTCTAAATCGAAGCTGTCAATCCGTTTCGCGTACGCGCCCATCGCCGGGTAACCTCGTGATCATCACGCCGGCAAACCCTTGATCTTTACCGCTGCAAGGCGACACCAAAAAACGGCTGCGCAAAATCGCAACCAGCTGCAAGGAAGATCTCCGTCACATCGTTGAGGTCTAACCAATGGCTATAGCAGACCGGCCGAACAACGATCGCGTCTTTTGGAGTGGTGTAGCTCGGCTTGGTGATCGCCGTGCTTTCCGGCTGAGCCGGGAAAGGGTCAGCGAGCCGCAGCAGGCAGGCTGATGAGGGGATCATCGCTCATTTGTGCGATGGTCTCAAGGGTCATGTATCGGGATCGCTGAACGGCCCATTCGTCATTCTGTTCGAGCAACAGCGCACCGACGAGCCTGACGATGGCGTCGTCGTTGGGGAAGATGCCAACGACATCAGTGCGTCGCTTGATCTCGCCATTGAGACGCTCAATGGGGTTGGTGCTGTGCAGCTTGGTCCAATGCTGCTTTGGGAATGTCATGTAAGCCAGCACATCTTGCTCGGCATTGTCCATGAGGTTTGCGAGCTTTGGCACTTTCGGCCTGATCTGATCGGCAACGCTGCGCCACTGTGTGCTTGCTGCTTCCGGCGTGTCCTGAGCAAAGGCTGTGGCGATGAAGGCTGAGACGACCCGTCGGCCACTCTTTCCGGCATGCGCCAACGCGTTTCGCATGAAGTGCACCCGGCAACGCTGCCAAGTGGCGGAAAGAACTTTGGAGACGGCAGCTTTGATGCCTTCATGGGCATCGGAAACCACAAGCTTGACGCCGCTGAGACCGCGTCTGGTCAGCTTGCGCAGGAACTCCGTCCAGATCGGTTCGGCTTCCGATGTGCCGATCTCCATGCCCAGCACCTCGCGCCGCCCGTCAGTGTTGGCGCCGACAGCGATGATGACGGCCACAGAGACAATGCGCCCGCCGCGCCGGACCTTGAGATAGGTGGCATCGATCCACAGGTATGGCCAATCGCCTTCGATCGGCCGAGCCAGGAAAGCCTTGACCTTGTCGTCGATCTCCTCGCACAGGCGGGAAACCTGGCTCTTGGAAATGCCGCTCATCCCCATTGCCTTGACCAAATCATCGACCGAGCGGGTCGAGACACCCTGGATGTAGGCTTCCTGGATCACGGCCGTCAGAGCCTTCTCGGCCATGCGGCGCGGCTCCAGGAAGCTCGGAAAATAGCTGCCCGTCCTGAGCTTGGGGATACGCAGCTCGACGGTTCCGGCCCGCGTCTCCCAGTCCCGCTCGCGGTAGCCGTTGCGTTGGGCAAGCCGGAGTGCATTCTTCTCGCCATAGGGCGCGCCCGTCTTGGCGCCGACCTCCAGCTCCATCAGCTTCTCGGCGGCAAAGCCGATCATCTCACGCAACAAATCGGCATCGGCGCTCTTCTCAACGAGCGAGCGCAAGTTCATCATATCGTCGGTCATCAGTGGTCTTTCCATCAGGTTTGAGCTTGAACAACCCGACCCTACCGGAAAAACACTGATGATCACCCGCTGCGCCGCTCACTCCCTACAGCGCTGTTGTGGGCGCGCTCGCGAGCGGCGTAGCTACCGTCGAATTACACCTCGCCCCGGGACACGACCCGAACAACCCACAGGTATGGCGCTCCTGCGGCGCGCGATCCACAGTTGAGAATACATTCGCATTAACGGAAAGCAACCGCCGAACCGGCGAGGGAAAACGGTCCCGAAACGTCGCGGTTGGCAGCAAAGCGTGCAAGCTCTCCCGCAAACCCGTTCAGCTGATTTACTGCCGTGTTGATGGTTTCCTAGAGCCCTCAGGATTTTCAGCCGGAACCGTAACGGTGATTTTCTTCGACAAATCGCCCGGGGCAACCGCCGCGGCGACTTCAGCGATGTTCCGGACTTGAGCCGTCCGTCGGTCCCGACTTCTCGGCATGAATTACTCTAGGATGTCTCAGACCACGCTTCATTCGCATCACCTACGATAACTCGCCGGGTTATTGACAAGGTTCAAATCAATAAACGCCAAAACGGAGTATTGTTAAAAATAGAAGTGGAGGCTGCGATGGTCGACTTGGTACTCAGTCAGGCGCAAATTAGATCTGCACCGCAGGAAGTGAAGGAATGGTTGAGGACCATCCTTCTTGAGGAATTGGATATAGGGCTGCAACCAGTAGGCGCAGACGAAAAGGAAGCCGAAATATCTTTAACCGAATGCGGTTTCAAAGAGGCTGGCCTCGTCCTGGAACAGATACGCAATGACTATATTACCTGCCAAATTTTCTTCGAGTTAGGGCGTGACAGTCCAAGCGACCGACTAGGACAACAGAGGCTGCGCAGGATAGCCATCGCCGACATTCTTCGCCATACGCGCCTCGCAGACGCAGAGCATCTCTCCGCATCCCTCGTAAAGATCAGGGACGCTTTTCAAACTGTCTTGGGCAACGCGAATGCAGAACTCTTCGCGTTTGATCACATGGGTGGTCTCTACATTCACGGCACGACGAAAAGAAGTATCAAGGCGTTATGGCAAGCGCTGATGACCCAGCGAACATTCGATCTCTCGGAGTTACCTGGCATGGCTACTCCATCTGGCCCGACCATGCCGCTCAACTCCCGCGTTGCAACCTGAGGCTTGGGACTCAAAGTGCATCGCGCAGCCGATTGACCGTTTTGAGTCCTGCCGAGTTCATGAAAGCCATCGCCCGTGCACGCGATCCGCATGCATAGGTCCAGCTTCAAGTCGCAATCCATGGCCACCATGTGGATCGGTCGAGGCATTTCGGTTCGGTGTCACCATGAGCGCGGCAGCTGTTATGGTAACGGGAGGTGACCTCTGCCGACGCGAAGATGTCGTCGCGGGCCATGATGTACGCTGGCTATGAGACCATAGAAGTTAAGGAAACCTTTTGCTGTCGCCAATCTAGCTTCACGATTAGCACGCTTATTGATCATAGGCCCATGAGGGTTTGATCTTCATCAATGAACCAAATCTCCAATGATCCATGCTGTTGTTATGGAGAGGTATTTTAAATTTCTGGACAGAACTGATGCGGGCCGGCAGTTAGCGGCCCGAGTGGCTGCGATGATGCCTGATCGTCCGGTCGTTTACGCCTTGCCGCGCGGTGGCGTGCCGGTAGCCTTGGAGATTGCGCGGTCGCTTCACGCACCTCTCGATCTTGTTCTGGTGCGCAAGATCGGCGCGCCGGGTGCGCCCGAAGTGGCGGTCGGAGCCGTTGTCGAAGGCAAAAGTCCTCAGACCGTCATCAACGAAGACGTGCGACGGGCGACTGGCGCCAATGACGCCTATCTCGATCGTGCGCGTCAGCGCGAGCTTGCCGAGCTTGAGCGACGCCGCGCCCTGTATCTTGGGAGCCGTGGGCGACTGGAGCCGGCCGGGCACACTGCCATCGTCGTCGATGACGGTCTTGCCACGGGGGCTACAGCGAAGGCAGCGCTCATCGCGATAAAGAGACAAGGCGCCGCCAAGATTATTCTCGCCATTCCCGTTGCGCCGGAAGAAACACTCGCGGAAATGGGGGAGCACGCGGACATTGTCATATGCCTGCATCCCGCTCCTGATTTCCCAGGCGTTGGCTCGTTTTACAGCGATTTTCATCAGCTCACCGATGAAGAGACAATCGGATTGCTGCGGCAAGGGTGGGGTGAAGATGGTGGCACAGCGCATGATCTCGACAGACGGAAGATTACTATCCCGCCGCTTGGACTGGCCGGCGATTTATGCGTCCCGGCGGACCCGCGGGGCATCATCCTGTTTGCTCACGGCAGTGGCTCGAGCCGTCTCAGCCCGCGAAACATCGACGTTGCCGACCGACTGAATGCCGAGGGCTTTGCAACTCTTCTTGTGGATCTGCTGACGGCGGATGAGGCAAGCGACCGCCGAAATGTCTTCGACATCCCATTGCTCGCGGAGCGTCTGCTTGAAGGCGTGATCTGGATAGGGGCCGAACCGGATATCGCCGATCTGCCGTTGGGTCTCTTCGGCGCCAGCACCGGCGCGGGAGCAGCATTATTGGCTGCGGCGGAACTTGGAGACCGCGTAGCGGCGGTGGTCTCGCGCGGTGGACGCCCTGATCTTGCAGGCCCACGTCTGGCAGAGGTCAAAGCACCGACCCTGCTCATTGTAGGCGGCAACGACCAGCAGGTCCTAACACTAAACGGCAAGGCGCTCGCTGCGCTCACATGCGAAAAGCTGCTGAGAATTGTCGCCGGTGCTACCCATTTGTTCGAGGAGCCGGGCGCGCTGGAGGCCGTGACCGAAATGGCGAGTGGTTGGTTCCAGCATTATCTGTCGCCGCCAGCCCACAGCCACATGGCAACGCCCGCCGCAACGGAAGCGACACCGCCCGTATCCACGGCGGCTGTCATGCGGGCCGCAGCCGAGCCATTGCCTGCGCTGGATGAACCGGAATTTGCCACCGCGTTCGACCGGTTTGCCGAAGCTCGCGTGGTCCTGCTCGGCGAGGCCTCCCATGGTACGTCGGAGTTTTACCGAGCGCGTGCCGCCATCACACGTCGCCTGATTGAACGACATGGCTTTAAGATCATTGCGGTGGAGGCCGATTGGCCGGACGCAGCTGTCATTAACCGCTATGTGCGGCAAAGCCCTCATCGACCCATGAGCTCAACACCATTTAGCCGCTTCCCGACTTGGATGTGGCGCAACAAGGATGTGGACGCCTTCATCAGCTTTCTGCGCGACCACAACGCGACGACACGCCCTGAGGACAAGGTTGGCTTTTACGGTCTCGACCTCTACAACATGACGGCATCGATCTCCGCAGTGCTCGCCTACCTCGACCGCGTCGATCCGCAGGCCGCCGAGTTGGCGCGTCGTCGCTATGCATGCCTGTCACCGTGGTCGCGGGAGCCCGCAGCCTATGGACGCGCATCGTTAACGGAAGGCTATGCACTATGCGAGCAAGCGGTGATGCGCATTCTGATTGATCTGCTGCTAAAGGAGCTCCAGTATTCAGAAAGGGACGGCGCGGACTTCTTCGACGCTTCACAGAATGCCCGTCTTGTGGCCGATGCGGAACTCTATTATCGAGCGATGTATTACGGCGCGCATGAATCGTGGAATCTGCGGGACCGGCACATGTTCGACACTTTGCAGAATATCCTTAAGCAGGCAGGCTCAAAGACAAAGGCCGTTGTCTGGGCACACAATTCCCATATCGGCGATGCGCGGTTCACCGAGATGGGGTCAGAGCGAGGTGAACTGAATATTGGCCAGTTATGCAGACAAGCTTTTGGAGGCGATGCTGCCCTGATCGGCTTTGGCACACATACCGGTACTGTCGCTGCAGCCTCGGAATGGGATGCGCCGATGGAGATCAAGGCGGTACGGCCGTCTCGCCCGGATAGCTACGAGGCCTTGTGCCATGACATAGGGACGGAACGCTTCCTCCTTGATCTACGCGTCGGGGTACACGACGATCTCCGCCGCGCCATGGCTGAGCCACGGCTCGAGCGCTATATTGGCGTCATCTACCGGCCTGAAACGGAGCGATGGAGCCATTATAGTTTCGCGTCGCTGTCTGACCAGTACGATGCCTTCGTGTGGCTCGACAAGACGAGCGCGGTGATCCCTTTGCCGACACAGGTGACCACCGGAGAGGATGAGACGTATCCCTTTGGGCTCTGACCCAATGCAGGCCGCCAAGCAAGTTGTTGTGCGGCTCCCTGTCCAGTCGACCTGATCGTTCTCTTTTCCGTCTTCGCCGCGTTGATCGCGACGGCACGCATGTATCCGCGGCTTGACGCTGGTCATAGGGTCGAAACCAGCAACTTTATCGCCGCTGAAGTGAAAAAAGAGGCGACCTCCTGCAAACAGGAACGGAGGATATCCGTGATGAGCAGAAGATGGACCATCAACATCGATGCATCTGAAAAGGCGGGTGATGCAGCCAGGACGATATTCCAGAACGCCCGCGCTAATCCTAAAGGCGGTGCAGCCCTGCGGCCCGCCCGAGAAACAGCGGAGTCCCTCGACCTCGCGGTGCTGACCCGCAAGGAGAAACAGACGCGGCTACGGGAAAACCTCATGACCTGGGGGGAGTTGACTTGAGCGATACGAGCGTGGGGCAACGCCGCCAAGACGCAGCGACGTCGGTTGAGAGGCAAGGAAATTCTGAACCACTGCCTGGACTTGCTGATGTTGAGCCAGGTGGAATCGGTCTCGTTGCCGGTTGGCTTTCCGGCATTTTGATTCTGGGCGTCTTCATCAGCTTCACTCTTCATTTCGGCGATGTTGCGGTTTTTCTGTCCACCCTGAGATCCGCCGACCCAATCTGGCTTGCCGCGGCCGCCGCTTGTCAGGGCGCCACTTACGCTTGCGCCGCAGCAGTGTGGTTCCGCGTGCTTTCACGCGCTAAAGTGAGGCAGCCTTTCGCTGGTCTGTTCAGGCTCGCGGTCGTCCAACTCTTTGCCAATCAGGCGCTTCCCTCTGGCGGACTGAGTGGCGCAGCAATCGTTGCGCGTGGGCTCGCTCAGCGCGGAGTATCCTCTTCGCTTGTTACGACATCACTTTTGGTCGGTGGGTTTTCATACTACGCGAGCTACCTGATGGTCGGCCTTTTAGCCTTCGTGATCTTGTGGCACAGCGGTGATCTTGGCGCGGCCTGGCTTCCCCTTGCGACAGCATTCAGCATCGTTCTGCTTGCTCTGGCGGGGACAGCGTTCCTACTGATCCGGCGGCAGGGGCGAATTGTTCCGAAAACGGCACTAGGGTGGGCGCCGGCGGCAAAGCTGGCCGCTATACTCGGCAGCGCCCATACTGACATGCTTCGCGATGGGAGACTTGTCCTTGAAGCATTCTCCTTTCAGATCGGCATATTTTTGCTGGACGCGGCGACCCTCTGGATCGCCGCTCGCTCGGTCGGCCTCACGGTCGATCTCATCAGTGCCTTCTTGAGCTTCGTGCTGGCATCTGCGGTGGCAACGCTCTCGCTAGTTCCCCTTGGCCTTGGCACCTTCGAGGGGACCTGTACAGCCCTGCTCCACATCATGGGAAGCGGTATCGAAGGCAGCCTTGCCGCCACGCTGATCCTGCGTGGCTTCACACTATGGTTGCCCATGGTGCCGGGTCTTTGGCTGATACGAAGCGAGATGAACCAGAAGGACGCCTCCACTCCCGAAAGCAACAACACAGGCGACCCCGGTCCCGATCAATACGTCGCCGGCGGAGACGGTCAACGAAGATCAACATAGCCCTTGGCCCAATCTCTTGCGCACAGAGCCGGAAAACTCATCGGTGGCAGGACTGCAGCACCTGTAAGACCAAGGGGCGTCTTTAACAGAAGTTTGGAAAATACAGTTCGTTCGCGGACCACTCGGTTGAAGCAGGGACTGGGTCGTCGCGCGAATTCGACAGGTGACACCGTCTATGATCCCGATCTACCCGCCTCCGGGCGAACAATAAATGACCCGGCACGAGCGCTCATTGCGTAAAATCCGATAATCTCGAAGTGCAATGGCTTCCGGAGACGCGCGCCCATCGGATCATCTGTCCGCAGCTCCGCTTCTGCAGGCCGAACTCGGTGGCGTGGTCGCGGTACTGGCAGGGGCTTCATCCTCGGCGGTGTCGCGGGCGAAGCATTCGGCGCATTCGTCGCAGCACATCTTTCCGCCAGGAACGGCGTGCTCAATAGACTGTTCACCTCACTGATCTTCGTGGTCGCGGGCTACATGATCCATAGGGGCGTTGGCCAGATTGCTGCGGCTTGATCCGCACGCGTCCCAAAGCGTGCATACTTCAGTCGTTCAACCGTTGCTGAACCGGGCTGAAATGCACCGACGAAACCGACGAAAGGAAGTCCAATGAGCTACTATTTCGCAAAAACATTGTCGTGCGATTTTGACGAGGCCGTGAATAGAACGATGGAAGCGTTGAAGGCCGCTGGCTTTGGCATCATCTCCGAAATCGACGTCAAGGAGACGCTCAAGAAGAAGATTGACGTGGACTTCCGTCCTTATCGAATCCTTGGCGCTTGCAATCCGCGCATGGCCTATGAGGCGCTCAACATCGAGGATAAGGTCGGGACTATGCTGCCGTGCAACGTCATCATACAGGATACTGGTGGCGGCGAGATAGAGGTCGCCGCCATTGATCCTCTCGCCTCAATGCAGGCGATCGGCAATCCAACGCTTTTGGAGACCGCCAAGCGGGTGCGATCGATGCTGGAGAGCGTCGTTGACGGACTTTGAACGGTCACTGCACTTATCATAACAGCGCAAGAAAACCAGCGCCATTCGTTGTCGGCCAGAGGCCTCGGTTCACCGTTGATGTCGATCAATGACGAATGGCGGTCAGCGACTTAGCATTGAGTTTCATCGAGCCGGAGCACAGCGATGTACAAGGCCTCCATTCTGGTAGTGATGCCCTTGGGATGTGGCCAGGGCAGGCGCTTGCCGATGACGACTTCGGACCGCGATGGGGTTGGCGACAGGGTCCTGGCCCTGGAATGATGCAACGTCTCGGCGCTATACCAATGACGACGGCATGATCAGCGATGACGAAGCCGCCGCCGAGGTGGAATCGGTGTTCGCCGCGATGGACGGTGATGACGACGGTGAGTTGACCGAGGACGAACGTATGAGCGTGCGCATGGGACCCGGAGGAGACCTCACTGCAGCACGGCAAAAGCAAGAACGCAAGAATACCCGGTTCGGTGAAATGGACGACGACAAGAACGGCAAGATCAGCAAGATGGAGTTCATGGCGGCCGGCAAGGCCCGCTTCGAAGCGGCCGATACTGACAAGGATAGCCTGATGAGGCCTTGGGAATTTCGTGCGCAGCAAAGGAATTTGATGTGAGTGCGGTCAAACACGTTGTATGTCCTCATTGTACTGCGGTGAACCGGCTGGCGGCAAACCGTGATGCGGGGTCGGGTAAGTGCGGCGTCTGCAAGCAAGTGTTGTTCGACGGACGTCCGGTGGACGCCAACGCGGAGATGTTCGCGCGGCAGATCAGTCGCAGCGACATCCCCGTTCTTGTTGATGTCTGGGCGCCGTGGTGCGGTCCCTGCCGGATGATGGCCCCTGCCTATGCGGAGGCTGCGAAAATACTCGAGCCGGGCATACGCGTAGTGAAGCTCAATTCCGAGGAGCATCAGCAGGTCGCCGCAGAGCTCGGCATCCGAGGTATTCCGACGTTAGTCCTTTTCCAAGGCGGTCGAGAACTGGCCCGGACATCAGGCCCTATGAATATGCGCCAAATTGTCGACTGGACCGGCGCTCACTTGTCTAATGTGCAATGATGGCTACGCGCTCTGCCCGCGCGAAGAGGACCGGCAACACGTGCGCAGCGGCAAGTGGGTAATTCACTTCTTGCCGTAACTGGCCGACAGGTATTCCACGATCTTCTGCTGATCGGCCGCCCCGATCGGCGCTCCGCATTCACCATCTTGGTGACTTCGACGCGCCAGCCCTTTTCGTCCAGCAAAGGCGAGTTCATCTGCACATAATCCAAGCTGTGGCAGGCGGCGCCATGCTCCTCTACAACCTCGAAGTTTGCGCCTGGCGCCAATTGGAACTCGGGGCCATTGGCCTTTGCCTCCAATGACAGAGCGACCAGGATGCCGGCCATCTGAAGCAATTTCCTTGAAATGTGCATGACGGCCTCCTCAAACAACCTTTAAGCCGAGCGTCTGCACGACATTGTTGTGGTATCCGGCCCCGTTGAATAGCAAGGCGTCGACCTGCGTTTGTCCCAGCTTGTTGCGGGCGCGAACCATGACGGTGACGGTGCCAGCGCGCTGCGCGGCGAGCCGATGCGTTCATTGCCGCCATGAAAAATGGCCGATGTCTTTGCCCAATTGCGTCGATGTCCAAGTCCCC
The DNA here is from genome assembly GCF_050474445.1 of Ensifer sp. B1-9. Classification (NCBI taxonomy): domain Bacteria; kingdom Pseudomonadati; phylum Pseudomonadota; class Alphaproteobacteria; order Hyphomicrobiales; family Rhizobiaceae; genus Ensifer; species Ensifer sp. B1-9. Next base: position 8,728 of record NZ_JBCHVG010000017.1, on the reverse strand, counting down.
CCAGCATCGACGGAGACGGCGACTTCAACGATGCCGTAGCCGCCATCCCACGCGAGGCCCTTAAGATCGATCGGCTGGCCCGCCTTGACCTCCGCCCCCTCCTCCAGGTTGGTGATCATCGAGTTTACCACCATCTCGGTGATGGGCGTGTTGACGGAACTTGGTGTCTCCTGGCTGGTAAAGCGCTCGACGACGGGAAAGAGCGATCGTGGAATCCGGTAAGCTGGATTCATCCGAAACGACTTCAATGGCTCCGCGTGTGCTTAGATCTCGATCAGATGCTTCACTCAGTAGGTGCCAGTCCAGCCTAGCACCACCAGCCGCGCTGGAAATCCGTTCCAATGCGGCAAGACTAGGCGATCAGCGTATTCGCTTTCCAGACCGGCAGACTTTTTACAAGATCGGGCGTCTTGTCATGGACCGGCCCGTCAGCACCGTTGAAAGCTATCTCGATCACGTTCTCTGAAAGACCTGCCTTGTCCAGCAGGTCCTTCAGGCGAACGCCAGCCCATTTGGCGTTCCCCATCGCGCCCGAGCCCCCACTCCACGCCAGGCACGTGCGGCTCTGAGAACCCACGGCGATTTCCTGAACATTGGCACACGGCCGCGATCTCGACCCGTTCGAAACCTTTCGTCAGGTCGTCAAGTGTGAACTCGACCTGCTGCCGCGCTGCGGGCCCACCGATCTTTCCACGACGCAGCGTCAACTTCCGGGATATCGAACAAATGATAGCGGATGAAGAAGGCGTTGTTGGGCGTGAAGGCTTCGTTAAAATAACTGATTGGGGTCTCAAAATTGGGCGGTCGAATCGTTTTCCTGATGAGAGGAACCTTGCCGGGTAGGGCTTCGAGCGCCTGAATGGCAATGGTCCCCTCCGGCAGTGCCTCGGCGCCAAAGCTGAGCTTCGAAAGCACACCGAGCCCACTGCCGACGACCAAGGCGCTCGCCCGCGACTGAAGAGGAATCAGCATAACCCGTTATCAGCATTTCGAATTAATCGAATTGCGCCACGTATCTATGATCGCGAGTCAGCGGCCTACATCGTATTGCCTCTGAGCCGATCCGACTGTTCTTCGACGAATGTGCAGCTCAATGAATCCGCTCGCGGCTTTGCCGGATACTCCACGAAGGTTCGCGCTCCCGTGTCGATGAATACCTCGATAAGCATTCCCGGCAGTAATTACTCTCTTCTAATGCCCGCAGGCATGGCCTCCGCTATTTAGCAGCAGGGGGCAATTATTGGGTGTCGCATGCATTCGGAAAGACGACCACGGCGCGAAAGCCACCTGCTTTGCGGTTCTCCAAAACAAGTTTCAGATCGTAGACGGCGGCGATTTCCGAAACGATCGCGAGACCTAGTCCGGCCCCCGGCTTCTGATGGTCTAGACGGACGCCCCGGCGCGGAAGCTCGGGCAACATTTCAGTAGATACGCCCGGGCCATCATCCTCGATGACAAGGCAACAGGAACTCGCCTGACGCTGTGCCCGTACGCTCACGAGGGCCTGAGCCCACTTGGACGCATTCTCGAGTAGGTTTCCCGTCAGCTCACGGAAATCATTAGGATCAATCGGAATCCTGAGTTCGTCGGGAATATCAACAGTCCAATCGAGACGCTCACCTGCCTCCGTATGCCCCAACATGTGGACCGTCTCTCCGATGATCCGCGCGACATGTGTGTCCCCGCTCCGCTGCTCGGCGCTGGGGGTAATTCGTGCACGGGCAAGCTCGTGTTCGACATGCGAAAGCATCCTCGTTGCGAGTTGGTCGAGCTCGTCGGCGATTTCGACTTCGCCCTTCTCCCGGAGAGTGAAGGCGGTGTTGGTGAGAACGGTCAACGGAGTCTTCAGACCGTGGGCAAGGTCACTAGCCCTACTTCTGGCCCTTTTTATCGTCGCGGCCTGACTCTCCAGCAGCTTGTTCAACTGGTTTACGAGCGGCTGGAGTTCGCGCGGATAAGGCCCTGGTAGCTGGCTGGCACGCCGATCGCGAACAGCGTCAAGATCGTGTCCAATTTTGGTGAGTGGGCGCAAGCCAATCCAAAGTTGGCCGATAGACATGACCACCAGGAGAATGGCCAGCGCACCGGTGTAGGGAAGGATATCGAACGCGAAGGCGCGACGTGCGTTATCAACCTCATCGGCGTTTACTGCCACGGCAATGCGGATAGGTCGACTACCGTTGGGCGCGGCCAGCGACAGCACACGTTCCCGCACCAAGACATCCTCACCGTCCGGACCCGCAAGGCGGTATTGGTGCATAACTCCGACCGGATGCTCCTCCTCGGGTAGTGGAAGAGCATAGTCGAAGAGCGACACGGACCGCAATTCGACCCCGCCGGTGGCGTCGTTGATTTGCCAATAGAGCCCCCCGTAAGGCAGCAAGAAGCGATTGTCTGGAGGACTTTCAGGGGGCTGGAGTTTTCCGTCCGGAGCGAAGCGGAGAATGGCGGCCAATCGGTTGATGTGCCCGGTCAATTCGTTCTGGATACGCTCGCTGTAGCTGTCGGCAAAGATCTGGATGAGGACACCGGACGCGGCGGCAAGCGAAACCGAAACGGCGACGAGAGACGTTACGATGAATCGGCTCTGCAGGGATTTCATGCTACCTCATCTGTCGCGATCTGGTAGCCGAAGCCTCTCCTGGTCAGGATCGCGTCCCTTCCGAGCTTCTTTCTCAACCGCGCGATCAGAACCTCAACAGAGTTGCTCTCCCGTTCGAAGTCCTGGGCATAGAGCTGTTCCGTCAGTTCGAGCTGGGAAGTGGCGCGCCCGCGGTTCTGCATGAGCACAGCCAGACACTTGTATTCCAATGGCGTAACGTCAACGGGCGACCCGTACACCATGACAAGGCGTCGCCGGGTATCGATCGACACCTGACCTGAGGACAGGATTGGGCCTGATTGTCCAGAATATCTACGCAGAACCGCATGGAGGCGGGCAAGTAGCTCAGCTATACGAAAAGGCTTGCAGAGATAATCATCGGCCCCGGCATTGATGCCATCGACACGCTCCTCCCAATTGCCACGGGCCGTCAAGATAATCACAGGCATCTCACAACCGTTCGCCCGCCAACGCTTCAAAATCGTCAACCCATCGAGACTGGGGAGACCGAGATCGAGGATTACGGCAGAAAAGTCTTCATGCTCACCCGCAAACAGCACGGCCTCGCCATCCTTTTCATGGGTGACGTTAAACCCAGCCTTTGTGAGTTGGGCAGATACATCGCGGGCGATAAGGGGATCGTCTTCGGCGAGGAGCAAGCGCATTATTCGTTCTCGATTTCAATAATCCTGCCTGATGTTGCATCGATCTCCACTTCGGTGACCTGACCGCCGTCGCGCAGAACCCGCAATTCGTAAATAATAGCGCCGTCATCGCGCTTGACACTGACATCGATCAATTTGCCCGGCACCCGTGAGAGCGTTAGCGCTTTCAATGCCGCCAAGGAAAGTAGCTCGCCCTTCTGAACCAAGTCGTGGAGCTGGTCGCGTGGCAAAGCTTCCTCATGTTCAGGAAACTCCCGGTTTGGATCATCGGCATGCGCCGGTGCTGTGCCGAGCAAGATGCTCAGGCAGATGAGCGGCAAGGCGATCAGGTAAGACTTGAGCATCCTTGATGGATAGCCCGGCCAAGATGACAAGAAGCTGACAATCGCCATCAGGTCACGGTCAGGTTGGGTTTTCTAGGTTTCTGCCGACCAGAAGAGCAGAACCGCTCCTGGCTTTTTAACGGAGACGAATCAATGAAGTCGATCATCCTGGCAACCCTCCTGCTCACGGCCGTCTCGGTTGGCAGCACTCGCGCTGAGGAAGACCAGAACTGCACCCAGGCACCGAAAGACAAATGGCTGAGCGAGAATAGCATCAAGGACAAGGCGAAAGCCACCGGCCTCGACGTACGCCGCGTCAAGATGGAGGGTAGCTGCTACGAAGTCTACGCCATCGACGCCAAGGGCAACAAGGTCGAGGCGCTCTTCAACCCCGAGACCGGCAGCGCCGTCGGAAATGAAAGCGAATGACATGGGTGCCTTGAATTCTAATGCGGCGAGCTTTGGCTCGCCGCCGAAAGTCACCGTTTGGGATCCCTTGGTGCGCGTGTTTCATTGGGGTTTGGTGGGGCTATTCGCCTTTTCCTATTTGACAGGCGATGAATGGAAAAGAGCGCACACCTTATCGGGATACGTGATCATCGGCCTCGTGGTCGTGCGCGTCATCTGGGGATTGGTGGGCACGCGCCACGCCCGTTTCTCCGACTTTGTCTACGGCCCTCGCGCGACGCTCAGCTTTCTGCGAGACAGCATGGCCCTGCGGGCAAAGCGCTATCTCGGTCACAACCCGGCGGGAGGTCAAATGGTACTAGCCCTTCTCATTGCGATTTCCAGTGTTGCCGCAACCGGTTACATGATGACCACCGACGCGTACTGGGGTGTGGAATGGGTCGAGGAGGCACATGAGATGCTGGTCAACCTCACCCTTGGCCTGGTCGGTCTTCACATGGCGGGTGTGTTGTTTGCAAGCATCGAACACAAAGAAAATCTTGTTCGCGCGATGATCACTGGCCGGAAACGTGCAGAGGGACAGGTAGACCCCGATAGCGGTCAGTAAGCTCACTTCGCAGCGCCTCGAGACGCTGCCCTCACCAGTTCGATTGACTCGACAGCGCGCGGTCCGGACGGCGCTGCTGATTTTTTCTTTACTGATCGCGCATGAAACCCTGCATCTCCTCGGGCGTTACCTTGCCGTCGTCGTTTGCATCGACCTTGTCGAAGATTCGCTTATTGATCGTGGTTACTTCTTCGAACGAAAGCGCACCGTCGCCATCGACATCGGCAACGGCAAACATGATCTTCATCATGTGCCCTTGCATCATGCCCTGCCGCATGCCACCCATCATGCCGTATCGCCGCGCCCCCATCATCGCACCCGGCATCATCTCGGAGTAGCCAGGTTGTTCATCCTGCTTCTCGGCCGGGGCCTGCTGGGCGAAGGATAGCGTGGGGCTGCTGGATAAGAGCGTGATGGCAATCGCCACATGTGCGAGTTTTACCGTGGTCATGTGCGTTCTCCTTTCAAATGCAGGAGATCTGCGCCAACAGACGTGGTTTCACTTCCCGCGTTGGCACGCACCTGCAATCATTCGAGACGCAACAAACTACCTCCAGAACCGAGCGTGTTCCTTGCGCTGCATCAACTGAACTCGAAACTCAGTCAGGATGGACATCTTCTGCCTTTGTCCCATTATGCCGACGCCTCGCACTCATCCGAGAGTGATGTTCTGATGTTCTAAAGATCTGATGATTTCGACGCGCGCAGCGCTGATGCGCGAAAGCGAAAATACCGACAGGTCGCTCAAGGACGAATTGGCGGCGCCGAAGCTAATCCGACGACACGATCCGGGCGAAATGGGCGGCATCGTCCCGCGCGAAGCCGGCTGGCTCCGAGGGGGGATCAGCGGCGGTTCGAATGGCCGGCTCGTCCGTGAGATCTTTTCCCGGATCGCAAAACAGCCTGAAGAGCAGCTTCATTACAGCTTGGGCGCGGCCGTCGGCGATCGAGTAGTAGATCTGACGAGACTCTCGTCGTGTTTTGACGAGACCTGCTTGTCGCAATTCGGCGAGTTGTTGCGAAAGGGCCGGCTGCTTGATGCCCAGCGCTTCCTGAATGTCGCTTACGGAGGATTCCCGCTGGGTGATGTGGCATAGCAACATCAGCCGGTTGGCATTGCTGAAGTACCTCATGAACTCGGCAGCTTCTGGCGCCTTAGCGGTGAGCACTTCGATTGGAGTTCCCGCTTCGATACTCATGTGCGCCTCTCGCGAAAATACCAACTTTCGCCCGGACGCAGCACCGCTTCGTCGAGGTCAATCGTGGGCGCGTGCTCGAGGAGAGGATCACCTACGAGCCACCCCTGCGGCGTCAACGCATTTTCTCTTTCTGCCGTCTGGATTGCGGTAACTAGACGTAACAGTTCGTCCACTGAACGACCTACATTCATCGGATACCAGACAATGGCGCGGATAATGCCCTCCGGGTCAATCACGTACGTCGCCCTGACAGCAGCACTGTTTTCAGAAGTACTGTCAATCATTCCATAGGCTTTTGCGATCGCCATTGATGGATCTTCGATGAGCGGAAACGTCACCATTACTCCGAAGCGCTCCTTGATGTCGCGGATCCAGGCGATGTGGGAGTAGAGGCTGTCGACGGAAACCCCCAACAGCGCGCAGTCGAGCTTCTCGAACTCCGGCAACGCCCGCGCAAGCGCTAGAAATTCGCTCGTACAGACCGGCGTGAAGTTCGCGGGATGGGCAAAAAAGAGTACCCACCGCCCCCGATAGGACGACAGCGTGATGGGTCCCTCAGTCGAACGCGCCGCAAAATCGGGCGCTAAGGCATTGAGGCGCGCAAACGAAATGGGATGAAGTGTCGTCTCAGTCATATCGATGTCCTGCTCGCGGCCGCCTGACCCTTGATAGCCGGTACCCGGCTCCGAATCCAGACGATGCATAATTGAATTATTACTGTAATTATGTATATATGAAATAACTCAAAGAAAAAGGATGAAGGTTCAATGACCCGCTCCGTTACGGACCACCCCTTGCTGTATGCCCGCACACTCATCGAGAATGCGCTGAACGATCCCGCGAGGCGCCCGGTTGTAAAGTCTTTTTTTGACGCCCAGACCTACACGGTGAGCCATGTCGTGCAGGATCCGAAATCGAATGCCTGCGCGATCATAGACAGTGTGCTTGACTACGACGCCGCCTCTGGCCACACGTCCGGCAATTCGACTGGGCCAGTTGTTGACTACGTAAAATCCAAAGGTCTTGAGGTTCGATGGCTGCTGGAAACCCATGCGCACGCCGATCACCTTTCAGCCGCCCCTCTCCTCCAAGCCGAAGTCGGTGGGCAACTTGCCATCGGACATGAAATTATTCGTGTCCAGGAAGTCTTTGGCAAGATTTTCAACGCGGGCACGGAATTTGCGCGCGATGGCAGCCAGTTCGACCAACTCTTCAATGATGGCGATCGCTTCAAGATTGGCGAATTGGATGCAACGGTGTTGCATGTGCCTGGTCATACGCCGGCCTGCCTCGCCTATGTTGTTGGCGACGCCGTCTTTCCGGGAGATACACTATTCATGCCGGACTACGGAACGGCGCGCTGCGACTTTCCTGGGGGCGACGCGCGTCAACTTTACCGATCGATAAGGCGCCTCATGGAACTGCCCGGCGAAGCTCGCATGTACCTCTGCCACGACTACAAGACACCTGACCGCGAGCACTATGCTTGGGAGACGACGGTTGGCGCCCAACGTGCCGTCAACATCCATGTGCATGATGGCGTCAGCGAGGATGAATTCTACAAGATGCGCACTGAACGCGACGCAACGCTTGCGATGCCGAAGCTTATTTTGCCTTCGGTGCAAGTCAATATGCGCGCAGGTCAGCTTCCGCCGGCAGAAGTCAACGGTGTGCGATACCTCAAAATCCCATTGAACGTGTTGTGAGCAAGATGAACGACATCAACTATCTGTGGCCACTGATGGGCGGCCTTCTCATCGGACTGTCCGCGGGACTGTACCTTCTGACAACCGGGAGGATCGCCGGGATATCTGGCCTTGCCGCGGCAGCAACCGGCCTGACGGGGGCAGGCTTCAGCAAGCTAGGCCTGGGATTTCTCGGAGGTATCCTCGGCGGCGCCTTAGTCGCTTCGACCTTCGTCCGAGAGCCCAACATCGAAGTAACCTCATCTGTACCCCTCCTCCTTGTCGGCGGCCTGCTGGTCGGCTTCGGCACACGCCTTGGTTCGGGCTGCACCAGCGGCCACGGCGTCTGCGGACTGGCGCGACTGTCGCCACGCTCGATCGTTGCGACATTGACCTTCATGGCGGTTGCAGCAGCCACCGTGTTCATCGTGCGTCTTTTCTCGGGAGCAATCGCCTAATGTTCACAAGAGTATTTGCGACCATCGTCTGCGGCATGCTATTCGGTGCGGGCCTTGTTGTTTCCGACATGATCAACCCTGCCCGCGTGCTCGCTTTTCTCGATATCGCCGGCGATTGGGATCCATCGCTGGCTTTCGTCATGGGCGGCGCCCTCATACCTTCAACTCTTGCCTACTTTGTCCGCGACCGATGGCAGGCCCCGCTCTTCGACGACCAGTTCCATGTGCCCGCGAAGGGGGTAGCGGATGCCCGGCTTGTAGTAGGCGCCGCGCTTTTCGGGATCGGCTGGGGCTTGGTCGGGCTCTGCCCCGGTCCTGCGATTGCCGCTCTGACGATGGGTCGATGGCAAGTAGGTCTTTTTGTTGGCGCGATGCTCACAGGAATGACCATTTATCGCTTCGCCTTCGCTCGCCTTACCCTGGCACCGCGATAATCGCATCGAAGCGATAGATCGCCAGAGATGCCGGAACCAGAAGCACCACGACAGCTCAACTGAAAAGGCCGGCCAGGCCACTACAAGATGATCCTCGAACCATTCCTGTATGCGCTCGGCGCCTTTTCCGGCGGCTTGTCGGACTGGCCCTCGGCCTGTTTGGCGGCGGCGGCTCGATTCTTGCGGTCCCGCTGATGGCCTATGTGGTAGAGGTCCAAACGTACGCATCCGAGGTGGGCCGCCTTGCTGAGAAGTGAGGCGAACTGGATGTTCTGTCTATATGGACGTCAATATAGACAGTGTGAGAACCGTGGATTTAACGATAGAGAAGCGGCCGCAAGTTAGCC
>NZ_JBCHVG010000016.1:0-218806 GCF_050474445.1 Ensifer sp. B1-9 | reverse complement strand
CCGGCGAGCTGATCGCGCTCTTAGGTCCCTCCGGCTCCGGCAAGACGACGCTGTTGCGCCTCGTCGCCGGGCTCGAAAGCCCGACCGGCGGCACGGTCTTCTTCGGCGACGAGGATGCCTCGCAAAAAACGGTGCAGGAGCGCAACATCGGCTTCGTCTTCCAGCACTATGCCCTGTTCCGCCACATGACGGTGCTCGACAATGTCGCCTTCGGCCTCAAGGTGCGGCCCGCCAACCGCCGGCCGCCGGCGGCCGAGATCCGCCAGCGGGCGCTCGATCTCCTCGACCTGGTGCAGCTTTCCGGCCTCGACAAGCGTTATCCGGCGCAGCTCTCCGGCGGCCAGCGCCAGCGTGTGGCCCTTGCCCGCGCCATGGCGGTCGAACCGAACGTGCTGCTGCTCGACGAGCCCTTCGGCGCGCTCGACGCCCAGGTCCGGAAGGAACTGCGCAAGTGGCTCAGGGAGATCCACGACCGCACCGGCCACACGACGATCTTCGTCACCCACGATCAGGAGGAGGCGCTGGAGCTGGCCGATCGCGTCGTCGTCATGAGCAAGGGCGCGATCGAGCAGGTCGGCACCCCCGACGAGATCTACGACCATCCGGTCTCGCCCTTCGTCTATGGCTTCATCGGCCAGTCGAACTGCCTCGCGGTGACGCTCGCCAACGGCGAGATCTGGTTCGAGGACCGGCCGATCGGCCTTAGGGCTCCGGCCGAGCCGGACGGCCCGGCCAATCTCTTCTTCCGCCCGCACGACATCGAGCTGATCGACGGCTGCGGCGGCTGTCTTGCCGGCCTCGTCACCGCCAGCCGCCGCGTCGCCGGCACCCGCCATCTCGAACTCGACCTCGGCCGCAACCACCCGCCTGTCGAGATCGAGCTCTCCCCCGAACGCGCCGCCGCCGGCGACCACAGCCGCGTCGCCTTCCGCCCGACCAAATGGAAGTTGTTCAGGGATGGAAAGCAGGAGACGGAAGAGGCAACGACGGAACAGCAGGATGGGGAGGAATCCGGAGAGAGGGAAGCCTTCGAACTCGCCCGCACGGGCACCTGATTTCATCGCCCGGTCACGGCTGGCGAAGAACGTTTGAGCGTCGCCGGCTGATTTCGGTTTGCTTCGATATGCGCTAAGCAGGGACGCCCGCTGCCGACAATGGCCGCGGAAACGGGAGCAGCGCATGACGATCGTCAACGACCTGAAACAAGCCCTCGGCGACATCGTCCTGACGGGAACCGAGATCGGCGAACGCCATCGCAGTGACGCCAGCCTGACCGGCCGCGCACTGCCGAAGGCCGTTATCAGGCCAACGCGCAGCGAGGAAATTGCGGAAGCCCTCCGTCTCTGCAACGAGCGCGGCCAGACGGTCGTGGTCCAGGGTGGCCTCACCGGACTTGCCGGCGGAGCGAATGCCGGCAGCGATGCCGTGGTGATTTCGCTCGAACGTTTTACCGGCATCGAGGAAATCGACCCGCAGGCGGGGACCATGACGGTGCGGGCCGGCACGCCGCTCGAGCTTGCGCAGCGCGCCGCCGAAGACGCAGGCCTCCTGCTGCCAATCGATCTGGGTGCGCGCGGCTCCTGCCAGATCGGCGGCAACCTTTCCACCAATGCCGGCGGCATCCGGGTGCTTCGCTATGGCGTGACGCGCGACAACGTGCTCGGCCTCGAGGTCGTGCTCGCCGACGGCACGATCGTCTCGTCGCTCAACAAGATGATCAAGAACAACACCGGCTACGACCTGCGCCAGTATTTTATCGGCTCCGAGGGAACGCTCGGCGTCATTACCCGCGCCGTCCTCCGGCTGCGGCCGCTGCCGGCGGGCCGACTGACGGCGCTTTGTGCCCTCGACAGCTACGACGCTGTCGTTGCCTTCCTTACGCGCTGCCAGCACCATCTGTCCGGACTCTCGGCCTTCGAGGCCATGTGGCAAAGCTACTTCCGCTTCAATGCCGAAGCCGAAAAGCAAAAGCTGTTCGCGGAAATTCCGCCCTTCGCCGTCATCGTCGAGCAGGATCTGCTGAGCGACGACAGCGAGCGCGATGTATTCGAGGCCTTTCTCGGCGAGACCCTCGAAGCCGGCATCATCAGCGATGCGCTGATTGCCCAATCGGCGAAGGAGAGCCGCTCCTTCTGGAGCATTCGTGAGGGCCACGCGATGGACCAGCTCCTGCCCGCGCTGATCAACCTCGATGTCAGCCTGCCGATCGGCGATATCGGTCGCTTCGCCGCGGAATGCGGCCAGGCCCTGTCTGCGCGTTTCCCCGCCGCCCACGTCTCCTTCTTCGGCCACGTGGCCGACAGCAACCTGCACATCGCCTTCTCGGAACCGGACAGCGATACCGAGACGCCACATGTCGTCGACGGCATCGTCTACGAGATCGTGCGGCGCTATCGCGGCTCGATCTCGGCTGAGCACGGTATCGGTACGCTGAAGCGGGATTTCCTCGACCATTCGCGCAGCCCCGCCGAACTCGAGCTGATGCGGCGGATCAAGCAGGCGCTCGATCCGAAGGGAATCCTCAATCCGGGCAAAGTGCTCTAACGCGACCCCGGTTTTCCGTCCGGAGCTGCGCTTCGGGGCATGGGCTTCAGAGCCAGGAAGCCGGCGTTTCGGCAGGCCGCCCCCGGGATCAAGGAAGGCCTATTGCCGCCAGGAGGGCTCACGCTTGTCAAAAAAGGCGCCGACACCTTCGCGAGCCTCGTCGGACTCCCAGCAATCGGCGAGCTGCTCGATCGTCGCGGCAATGGTCTGCTCGGTGATCGGGGATCCGAGCGAACGCGCCAGCCGCTTGGCCCGACCTGTGGCTTCAGGGGCCGTTACCAGATAGGGCCCTATCTCCGCTTCGACCGTCGCGTCCAGTGCGTCGGCCGCGGCAACGGCCGTGACCAGTCCCAAAGCGCGCGCCTCCTCCGCATCGAACAGACGGGCGGACATGAACAGCCGTCGCGCGTTGCCCTCACCGATCCGGGCGACGACATAGGGGCTGATGGTGGCTGGGATCAGGCCAAGGCGGGTCTCGGTCAATCCAAATTTGGCGTCGGCTGCGGCAACGGCGGCATCGCAGATACTCATGAGGCCGACACCGCCGCCGAAGGCATTGCCGTGAAGACGACCGATCACCGGCTTGGCGATCTCATTCAGCGCCTTGAACATCATCGCAAGCCGCGTCGCTTCAGTGATGCAGGTCGCCCGATCCGCATCGAACTGCTCACGCATCCAGCCGAGATCGCCGCCGGCGCAGAAGCTACGGCCTTCCGCTTCCAGTATGACGGCCCGGACCGAGCGGTCGTCCGAAAGCGCGCGGGCGGCTTCGGTCAGTTCGCCGATCATCCTCGCCGACAGTGCGTTGTGCTTTTGCGGTTGCGCCAGCGTCAGCCGGGCGACCCCGCGCCTGTCGGTCGCGATCCGGATCGTTTCAAAAGTCATGATCTTGTCCTCAGGGTCCGCGCGAAAGCCGCCGCCTGCCCAAGCTTCGCCGGGTCGAGACCGGTCGAGAACCCCTTGCCGGTGACGAAGGCGTTGACGGCGAGCGTATCGACATTGCCGGCCGCTCCCGGCGCATAGGGACAGCCGCCGAGCCCTCCAGCCGAGGCATCGAAAACCCGCAGGCCGCGCTCGAGCGCCACGGCGATATTGTCCAGTGCGCGGCCGGACGTATCATGGAAGTGGCCGGCAAGCCTCTCGGACGGAATGCGCTCCAGCACTTTGGCCAGCATCGCATCCACAGGCTCCGGTGTGCCGCGGCCGATCGTGTCGCCGAGACTGGTCTCGTAGCAGCCGAGATCGTCGAGCAGACCGGCGACGTAAGTAGCACTGGCCGGCGCAATCGCGCCCTCATAGGGGCACTCGACGACGCAACTGACGTAGCCGCGCAGCAGAAGTCCGCGCTCACGGCAGGTGTCGGCAATCGGGCGAAACCGCTCGATGCTTTCGGCGATCGAGCAATTGATGTTCTTCTGCGAGAAAGTTTCGGAAGCGGAGGCGAAAATCGCCACCTCGTCGGCGCCGGCCTCGAGTGCCGCTTCGAGCCCGCGCATGTTGGGCGTCAGTACGGCGTAGCGCGTACCGGGTCGCCGGCGAATGCCGCCCATGACTTCGGCGGCGTCCGCCATCTGCGGCACCCATTTCGGGCTAACGAAGCTCGTTACCTCGATCCGCTCATAGCCGCAGTCAGAGAGCATGTCGACGAGGCGAATTTTGTCAGCCGTATCGACAAGGCGGCTTTCGTTCTGCAGCCCGTCGCGCGGCGCCATCTCGACGATCGTCACATGCCGCGACGCCGATCCACTCATACCGCGATCTCCTGCTGGAGCATGACCAACACGGCGCCGGCGCTCACCTGCTCGCCTTCGCCGACCAGAACGCTTTCGACCACGCCGGCGCGCGAGGCGGACAGCGTGAGTTCCATCTTCATTGCCTCCATGACGGCGAGCGCCTGTCCCTTTTCGACCGCTTCACCCGGACGGACCCGGATGAGCTTGACGATGCCGGGCATCGGCGCCGAGACCTCGTCGTCGGCCACCTCGCTGGAATGACCGGCGCCAAGCGCATCGGGCAGGCGCAGCACATAGGTTTCACCGTTGAGAAACAGGGTGATCTGCTCGCCTTCGCGCAGGAAGCGGAACTCATGCTGCGCGCCGGAGATTTCGGCGCGGGCGCCATCGGTGAAGCGGTCGAGGATCACCACAGGCAGAGCCGCCGTTCCGGTGTGGACCGCAAACTGGTCGCGGCCGCGCGCAGCGAGCGTGACAATCGCCCTCCCGCTGCTGTGCTCGATCGTGACGTTCCTGCTGGCGTCGCCCCAGATCTGCCAATGGCCGAGCGCAGACCACAGATCGACAGATCCATCCGGCAGCAGGGCTCCGGTCGAGATGATCGCCGCCAGCGCCAGCGCCGCATCGCTTGGCGCCATCGTTGCCGTGAGTTGTCCGATCGAACGGTCGATCAGGCCGGTATCGGGATGTCCGGCGCGAAAATCCGGCTCCGCAGCAAGACGCGCCAGAAAATCGAGATTGGTCACCGTACCGCCGATGCGGCAAGCCCGCAGCGCATTTTCAAGCTTTGCAAGCGCGGTCGAGCGATTCGGACCATGGACGATCAGTTTGGCGATCAGCGGGTCGTAGAACGGTGTGATCCGGTCGCCTTGGCGAACACCGGCATCGATCCGCACGCCATCCTCCGGAAAGCTCAGCGTCGTCAGCCGCCCGGTCGCCGGCAGGAACCCGTGGGACGGGTCTTCCGCGTAGATGCGGGCTTCGAACGCCCAACCGTCGATGCCGATCTCACTCTGCCGCTTCGGCAACGCTTCGCCGGCAGCGGCACGCAATTGCCACTCGACGAGATCGATGCCGGTGATCGCTTCGGTGACCGGATGCTCGACTTGCAGCCGGGTGTTCATTTCCATGAAGTAAAACTGGTCCGGCCACAGCCCATCCGTCACATCAGCGATGAATTCGACGGTGCCCGCGCCGACATAGCCGATGGCCTGGGCTGCCCGAACTGCGGCATCGCCCATGGCGCGCCGCACCTCCGCGGTCATGCCGGGGGCCGGCGCCTCCTCGATCACCTTCTGGTGGCGGCGCTGCAGTGAGCAATCACGCTCGAAGAGATGCAGAATATTGCCGTGCCGGTCGCCGAAGACCTGCACTTCGATATGCCGGGGCTTCGTCAGGTATTTCTCGATCAGCACCGAACCATCGCCGAAAGCGGCTTCCGCCTCGCGCCGCGCCGCCTCGAGTGCGGCCGGAAACTCGGTGGCGCTGTCAACGCGACGCATGCCTTTGCCGCCGCCGCCGGCGCGCGCCTTGATCAACACCGGATAACCGACATTCGCCGCTTCCTGCGCGAGGAAGTCGGCATCCTGCCGCTCGCCGTGGTAACCGGGAACGACCGGCACGCCGGACTGCTCCATCAGCGCCTTGGCGGCATCCTTCAGGCCCATCGCACGGATCGCCCGCGCCGACGGCCCGACGAAAGTGATACCCGCCGCTTCAACGGCGTCGGCGAAATCGGCATTCTCCGAGAGAAAACCGTAACCCGGGTGGATTGCATCCGCACCGACCGCGCGTGCGGCGGCGATGATGTGTTCGGCCGAGAGATAGCTTTCGAGCGCCGGCGGCGGGCCGATGCGGATCGCCTCATCGGCAAGAGCCACGTGCAGCGCTCCGACATCGGCATCGGAATAGACGGCGACCGTGCGAATGCCGAGACCCTTGGCGGTACGCATCACCCGGCAGGCAATCTCGCCGCGATTGGCAATCAGGAGTTTGGAAAACATCGGCATCCCCAGCCCCTACCGCGCCGCGATTACATCGATTTCGAGCAGCCAGCCGGAATCGAAAAGACCGGCGATCGCCACCGTCATTGCCGGCGCAAGCGCGCCCAGATATTCCTGCCGAGCCGCGCGGTTTGCCATCGTGTACTGGCGGTCGGCGAGATAGACCGTCGCCTTGACGATATCCCCCTTGCTCATGCCTGCCGCCCGCAACTGTGCATCGATGTTCAGCCAGACCTGGCGCGCCTGCGCCTCGAACCCCTCCGGCAACACGTCGTCGGCGCTCAAGGGCACCTGGCCGCTGACGAACAGCAGGTGCTGGAAATTCTCGAGGCGAATGGCCTGCGAATACCCTCCGCGCGGTTGCGGCGCGTCGCTGGCATTGATGTCTTCGCGTTTCATCCGCATCTCCCTACATCCTGAAGAGGCCGAAGCGCGTGTCTTCGATCGGCGCATTGAGCGCTGCCGAAAGCGACAGGCCGAGCACGTCGCGCGTCTTGCGCGGATCGACGACACCGTCGTCCCAAAGTCTTGCCGAGGCATAGAGCGGATGGCTCTGGCGCTCGAAGAGATCGAGGATCGGCTGGCGGAAGCGCGCCTCCTCCTCTTCGCTCCAGGGCGTGCCGGCCCGTTTCAGCGCTTCGCTGCGCACGGTCGTCAACACACCGGCCGCCTGCTCGCCGCCCATGACCGAGATGCGACTGTTCGGCCAGGTCCAGAGAAAGCGTGGAGAGAAGGCGCGGCCGCACATGCCGTAATTACCCGCGCCGAAGGAGCCGCCGACGAGCATGGTCACTTTCGGCACCCGCGCCGTCGCGACAGCCGTCACCAGCTTGGCACCATGCTTGGCGATGCCTTCGGTTTCGTATTTTCGCCCGACCATGAAGCCGGTGATGTTCTGCAGGAACACGAGCGGGATCTTGCGCTGGGCGCAGAGTTCGACGAAATGCGCCCCCTTCAGTGCCGATTCCGAGAACAGCACGCCGTTGTTCGCGATGATGCCGACCGGGATGCCATGCACATGGGCGAAGCCGCAGACGAGCGTGGTGCCGTAGCGCGCCTTGAATTCGTCGAAACGGGAACCGTCGACGACACGGGCGATGATCTCGCGGATGTCGTAGGGCGTGCGCAGGTCGGAAGGCACGATGCCGACGATCTCCTGCGGGTCATAGAGCGGCGGCTCGGGCGTCGCGAATTCAACCGACAGCGGCTTGTAGCGGTTGAGCGCGGCGACGGCCCGACGCGCCAGCGCCAGCGCGTGGGCGTCGTCGCGCGCCAGGTGATCGGCCACGCCGGAAAGGCGCGTATGCACATCGGCGCCGCCGAGATCCTCCGCGGAGACGACCTCGCCGGTCGCCGCCCTGACGAGTGGCGGGCCCGCGAGAAAGATCGTCCCCTGGCCCTCGACAATGATCGTCTCGTCGGACATCGCCGGCACGTAGGCGCCGCCGGCGGTGCACGATCCCATCACGACGGCGATCTGCGGAATGCCGGCAGCCGACATGTTGGCCTGATTGTAGAAGATCCGGCCGAAGTGATCTCTATCCGGGAAGACCTCGTCCTGGTTCGGCAGGTTGGCACCGCCGGAATCGACGAGATAGATGCAAGGCAGACGGTTTTCCGCGGCGATCTCCTGCGCCCGCAAGTGCTTCTTTACCGTCATCGGATAGTAGGTACCGCCTTTGACCGTCGGGTCGTTGCAGACGATCATGCATTCGCGGCCCGACACCCGCCCGATGCCCGTTATCAGTCCGGCCGCTGGCGCATCGCCATTGTACATGCCATGCGCCGCCGTCATTCCGACTTCGAGGAAAGGCGTCGCCGGATCGATGAGGTGGGCCACCCGGTCGCGCGGCAGAAGCTTGCCGCGGCTGACATGGCGCTCGCGCGCGGCATCGCCCCCGCCGGCGGCCGCGAGCTTCACAGCCTCCTCGACCGTCGCGATCGCTTCGGCCATCGCCGCCTGATTGGCCTTGAACGTTTCGGAGGACGGCGAGATGTGAGATTTCAGAACGGTCATGAGGTCCTCATTGGATCGAGTTCGGCCGCTTTCCTCTCATCCCGCTCTAGCTCGTCTCGGTGAACAGTTCCCGGCCGATCAGCATGCGCCGGATTTCGCTGGTGCCGGCACCGATCTCGTAGAGCTTGGCGTCGCGCAGCAGACGACCCGCCGGGTAATCGTTGGTATAGCCGTTGCCGCCGAGCGCCTGGATCGCCTCGAGCGCAAGCGCCGTCGCCTTCTCGGCCGCATAAAGAATGCAGCCCGCCGCATCCTTGCGCGTCGTCTCGCCGCGATCGCAGGCCGTCGCCACCGCATAGACATAGGCGCGTGCCGCATTCGCCGTCACATACATGTCCGCGAGCTTGCCCTGCATCAGCTGGAATTCGCCGATCGGCTGACCGAACTGCTTGCGCTCATGCAGATAGGGGACAACGACATCAAGGCAAGCGGCCATGATGCCGAGGGGGCCTGCCGAAAGCACCACCCGCTCGTAGTCGAGCCCGGACATCAGCACGCGGACGCCGCCGCCGACGGTGCCAAGCACGTTTTCTGCCGGCACTTCGCAGTCCTTAAAGATCAGTTCGCAGGTGTTGGAGCCGCGCATGCCGAGCTTGTCGAGCTTCTGGCCGGTCGAAAACCCGGCATAGCCCTTCTCCACCAAGAAAGCGGTGATGCCGCGTGGACCGGCCGTCGGATCGGTCTTGGCGTAGACGACAAGCACGTCGGCGTCCGGGCCATTGGTGATCCACATCTTGTTGCCATTGAGCACATAGCGGTCGCCACGCTTGTCGGCCCTCAGCGTCATCGAGACGACGTCCGACCCGGCGCCGGGCTCCGACATCGCCAATGCGCCGACATGCTCGCCGGAGATCAGCTTCGGCAGATAGCGCGCCTTCTGGTCATCATTGCCGTTGCGGTTGATCTGGTTGACGCAGAGATTGGAGTGGGCGCCGTAGCTGAGGCCGATCGAGGCTGACGCGCGGCTAATCTCCTCCATCGCCACGCAATGGGCGAGATAGCCCATGCCGGCGCCGCCGTATTCCTCGCCAGCGGTGATGCCGAGCAGGCCGAGTTCGCCCATCTCGCGCCAGAGCTGCATAGGAAATGCATTGTTGCGGTCGGTCTCGTCCGCCAATGGCGCGATCCGGTCCGTCGCGAAGCGCCGCACGCTCTCGCGCAATGCGTCGATGTCCTCGCCAAGCGCGAAGCTCAATCCGCCCTCAAACATGTCTATCCTCCCACCGTGCCGGGCCGCGCGGTCTCCTCCCACAGCGGCCGGACGATAACGCTCCATCCTCTACGCGGATCGCGGCGAAAGCAATGATATCAACGCCGCGACATGGCCGGACGATAGCACCGCGTTCCGCTAATTTCCTTCCAAAGAGCAGCGAAGCCAAGCACGATATGAAAATGCGAAGGCACCCGATGATTGCATCCTGTGCGCGAAGCAGTCACCCGAGGGGCAACGACGCGAGGAACCTGCAGCTTGCGGCGTCACCGCCCCGCCGAGCCGATCGTTTTCGGAAAACCGGGCAGGTTCCTTCGAATTCTAGCGGCCAGCGGCAACCCCCAGCCCCACAAGCTGCGCGAGCACCTCGTGGATCACGGCCTGCGGCGACGGAGAAATGTCCACGGTGACGGTCAAAGGCTCGCCGACAGGGTCTTCCAGCGTCGCGAGCTGCGTGTCGAGCAACGAGGCAGGCATGAAATGTCCCGTCCGGCGCTGCATTCGCCCGGTAAGAACGTCGCGATCGCCGTGGAGATAGACAAAGGCAATGGGCTTGCCGGCACTCTCACGCAGCAGATCGCGATAGCTGCGCTTCAGCGCCGAACAGGAGACGACGAGCGGAGCATCACCCGATGCGAGCTGTCGGCCGATCTCCTTCAGCCAAGGCCAGCGGTCCGCATCGGTGAGCGGGATGCCCGCGGACATCTTGCGGATGTTCTCCTCAGGGTGAAGTGCATCACCCTCGACAAAGCGGTAACCGCAGGCGGCGGCGATGGCCTCGCCGACCGAGGTCTTGCCGGTACCCGACACGCCCATCACCACGATGGAGCCGGGAAATGTCAGGTGAACACCAACCTCGGACGCGTGATCGTTCGCCATGGCCGCGCTTGCTCCTTGCATCTGCCGCACTGATCCTTCCTGATAGCTTTCAGACAACGGACGAACAAGGCGGCCGGGAGCACTTGCGCGCCTGGCACCCCTAAATCGCAGCGCGGGGGCGGGCGACGTCGTTGACGCCCTCCCCATCGGGCGCCTGGCCGTAGCTCATGCGACGCATCTGGGCGATGACCCGCTCCATCTCGTGGTCGGGAAGCACCGGCGGTTCGCCGAGCGTCAGCGCCTGGACATACATGCGCGACAGGGTTTCGATCTCGATCGCCAGCCAGAGCGCGGACTCGAGCGTCTTGCCGAGCGAGATCTGGCCGTGCTGGCCGAGCAGGCAGGCCGTCCGGTCCTTGAGCGCCACCAGCGCATTGTCCGAGAGCGCCTGAGTGCCGAAGGTCGCATATTCAGCGCAGCGGATCGTCGTGCCGCCAGCGATGCCGGTCATGTAGTGGAAGCTCGGAATGGTCTTGTGATGGCAGGCAAGCGTCGTTGCATAGACGGAATGGCAATGCAGCACGACGTTGATATCGGTGCGCTCCCTCAGGATATCGCGGTGGAAGCGCCATTCGGACGACGGACGAAGACCGACATAGGTGCCGTCGAAATCCATCTCGACCAGATCGTCGGGCTGCATCGTCTCGTAGGGCAGCGACGACGGTGTGATCAGAAAGCCCTCGTCGGTGCGCACCGAAAGATTGCCTGCGGTGCCCTGGTTGATGCCGCTCGAGTTCATCCGGCGGCAGATGTCCACCATCTCGCGGCGGAGCGAGAGTATGTCGGTCTTGGTCATCGATATGTCCTTTCGAAGTCGCGACTGAAACCATTGTTGTGCCCGGCGCGCGCTCGGGCACGCCATTGCGACGCATAGACCGCGACCGCAGGCGAAAGATGCGAAACGTCCCCCGGATCGGCGAGCGACAGCGGCGCGGGATCTTGGCGTTGGCCCTGACTTGCAAGCAGCGCAGCACCGGAGGCCACGCCGTTGGCATCCAGATTGTAGCGGACCCGCCGGTTCGGCATGAGCGCCGCGACGAGACGGGCATAGAGGGGATCGCGCAGAAAGCTTCCGTCGAGCACGACCAGCGGCCCCTGCCCAAGCGCCTCGATGCATTCCGCCGTCAGCAGGGCACAGTAGATGAGAGCCAACCCCTTGCGCTCGATCGGGGTCTCCGGTGGCGGCCCGCTGATGCGACCGCGTCCGGCGCTTCCCGGAAAGAGGCCATCGTCGTCGCCGAAGGAGGGCAGCGCCGTGGTGCGTTTGGCGATCAGGCCCAGCACGACATCGTCCGGGACCTGGGCTGCCGGCGGTGCGGTGCCCGCCACATGCGAAAACTCGCGGCCGCCCATGGTGAGCACACCCCCGAGCGGGTTGCCGAAGACGTCGCTGTTCAGCGTCATGCCGCGATGCTCGTCGAGCCGGCCGAGCGGCGTGCGGCCGGAAAAGCCAACAATCCAGGTTCCCGTGGAGACGACGATGAAGTCGCCGAGGCCGGCGGCATGGTAACGATAGTGGTTGAGGCTGCTGTCGTGGCCACCGGTCAGCACGCGCAGCCCCTTCGGCAGGCCATAACGATGGGCAAGCTCCGGACGTACCGGGCCGAGGACCTGCCAGGCATCGGCGAAATCCGGCATCAGCCGTTGCCAGCCGCGCGCAGCGACAATGGGCGCGAACCGGTGTTCGGCAACGTTCCAGAGGTGCGATTGTGCGCCGAGGAAGCTCGCTTCCGATGCCGCAACGCCCGACAGACGCCACGCCCAATACTGTGGCAAGCCGAGATACCAGCGCGCACGGGCGACCGCATCCGGTGCATATTCCTGCATCCAATAGAGCTGGCGGGCCTGATGGGTGGCGCTGTGCATCATCGCGCTGCCGCGATCGAAGAAGGAACCGGCGAGCGGCGCGTAGCCTTGCCGGATCGCCTCCGGCAAAGGCTGCTCGTAGTCGATCATCGGCAGGGCGACACCGGCCGCCGCGTCTGGATCATCGCCGACGAGGACGCCACCGGATCCATGGCCGGCGGCGACGAAGGTTTGCAGCGGATGACGATTGCCGAGCGCTGCGAGGTTGGAGAGGACCCACTCGCCGAGGCTTGCTAGGTCGTGATGCCGCCAGGGCGGCCCCGGCAGCACCGAATTGGCGACGCTCAGCGTTTCCAGAACGACACCGTTTGCCGAGACCGCATTCAGCTTCACATTGGTCTTGCCGACATCGAGCACGGCCACCGTACCGGCCTCGTCGTCCGCTGCGACTGACATCTCTCGCAACCTCCCGTCCTGATCCAACGAGTGTAGACGCGTTCTCGAGCGGCTTCAGCGAAAGCCGCTGCGCGCTATTGCTGGAAATGCCTTAGATCAAACCGTATTGCTTCGCCTTGTTGCGCAGGAACGGCAGGCCGTTGCCCATGACCTCCTCTTCGTCCTTGGCGACGGGTCGCCAGACAGCGAGGCCATAGGCGACTTCCGGCGGCATGTTGATGAAGCTCTCCATCGCAAGGCCGCCCTTGAAGCCGATCGCCGCCAGCGTCGCGAAGATCTCGTCCCAGGCGCAATTGCCGTAGCCGGGCGTGCCGCGATCGCTCTCGGACAGGTGGATGTATTTGATGAAATCGCGCGCATCGAGAATGCCGGTGCCGATGCCCTTCTCCTCGATGTTCATGTGGTAGGTGTCGAGGTGGACGAAGACATTGTCGGCGCCGACGCGCTTGATCATGTCGACCGCCTGCCAACCGGTGTTGATCAGGTGGTTTTCGTAGCGGTTGACCGCCTCGACACCGAGCTCGATGCCACGCGTCTTGGCGTGCTTGGCCGCCGCCTGCAGCACGCGCGCGATGTTGTCGTATTCGGCCTCGGTCGGCGGCACGCCGGTGCGCTCGCCGATGCCGCCGTAGATGACGCCGGAGAGTGCCTCGCCGCCGAGATCGGCCGTCTTGTCGATCGCCACCTTCAGGTGCTCGATCGCGGCATCGGGACGGACGGATGCCCAGGCGTGCTCCGGCAGGCCGAGCGAGCAGACGGCCCGCAGCTTGTGCTTCTCGAGCAGCGCCCTGGTATGGGCAGTGTCGACCGCCGGAGGGTTGAGCATCGGGATCTCGATGAAATCCACCCCGTACTTCACCGCCGCGGCGACCGCACGCTCAGCGCCGGGACGATCCCAATTCATGGTCCACATGCTCGTATGGACGCCAAAACCCTGCATGGTCACGTTTCCTTTCTGACAAATGAAATCTTGAACTTGGTCGCCACGAAGCGCAGCACCATGACGCCGGCCAGCAGCAGTCCCCAGACCGCCGTTGCCAGGTGCTGGTTGGCGCCGACGAGGTTGAGGCCGGAGGAGAGAAGCTGCAGCACCACCAGCGCGACGAAGACGGGGATGACCCGGCCGAAGCCGCCGAACGGATTGACGCCGCCGAGGAAGCAGGCGAGCACCGTGATCAATAGGTAGCTTTCGCCGTGGCCGATGCGCACGGAGTTGAAGCGCGCCAGCATGATGATGCCGGCGATCGCGCACATGACGCCCGAAAGCGCATAGACGAGCACGATCACCTTGCGCGTGTTGATGCCGGAATAGCGCGTCGCCTCGAGGTTGGAGCCGATCATGTAGGTGTTGAAGCCGAGCTTGGTGCGGGTGAGCAGCACGTGCCAGGCCAGCACACAGACGACGAAGACGATGAGCGGAACCGGCACCCCAAGGAGCGATCCGTGGCCAAGCGGGCCGATGAAGGCCGGGAAACCCGAGACATCGCCGCCGCGGGTCAGAAACTCGCCGAGACCGCGCAGGAAGATCATCATCGACAGCGAGACGAGGATCGGATGGGCGCGGGTAAAGGCGATCACCAGTCCCATGATCACGCCGCTTGCTGCACCGACGAGGATCGCCAGCACCGAGCCGAGCATGAATGCGGCAGGTCCGGCGTCGACACCGCCATTGGCCTGCAGCACCCAGGCGAGCGTCAGGCCGGCGATGTTGGCCGTAAAGGTGATCGCGAGGTTGAGGCCACCGGTCAGGATCGGCAGTAGCATGGCGAGCGTCAGCAGGCCGAGCTCCGGAAGCTGGAAGGCGACCGAGCCGAAGGTGGCCGCACTCAGGAATTGCGGCGAGGCAATGCCGAAGACCAGCACCACGGCGAGGAAGGCGAGGCCCGGTCCGGCCATTTCCGGCCCGAACAGGGTCTTCGCGCGTTCGACGATCGCGTTCATCGTCCGGCTCCTTTCTGGCTGACGAAGGGCAAGAGCCTTTCGATGCGGGTATTGGAGAGCGTGATCGCCACGAGGATGATGGCGCCTATGATCATCTTGAAGGCGAAGGGCGACACACCCATCAGGTTGAGGCCATTCTGGGTGATCGAGATCAGGAGCACGCCGAGCACGCAGCCGAGCACCGAGCCCTTGCCGCCGCCAAGCCGCGCGCCGCCGAGGACGACCGCCGCCAGAACGTCAAGCTCGCGGCCATAGAGAGCGTTCGGCACCACTTCCTGCGCATAATGCGCCTGAATGAGGCCGCCGATCCCCGCCATCAGTCCGAGCCAGCCGAAGGCGATGAACTGCATGGCGCCGATGTTGATGCCGAAGCGGCGGGCGCCTTCCGGATTGTCGCCGAAAGCATAGAGCTGGCGACCGGTGGTCGTGCGGGTGATCAGCACCCAGGTGGCGACGACACAGAGGACCATCACCAAGACCGGCAGCGTGATCTCGATCCAGGTTCCGTCGGCCATCTCGTGTTCGAACAGGACGACGCGGTCCGTCAGCCAGTCCGGCAGGTCGTAGATCGACACGCCCTTGGTAAAGAACATCAAGAGACCGAAATAGATATTGAAGGTGGAGATCGTCGCGACGATCGATATGACGCGGAAACGGTGGATCAGGAAGGCGTTGATCGCACCGAGCAGGATGCCGAGCGAACCGGCGATCAGCAGTCCCGAGACCCAGCCGCCGCCACCGATCCAGCCGAGTGCGATCGCCGTGCCGTATTGGACGACCGACGCAGCAACCGCGAAGGAAATGTCGATGCCGCCGGCAATCAAAACCACCAGCAGGCCGACGGCGAAGATGATGTTGACCGAACTGATGTTGAGCAGGTCGAAGGCATTGCCGAGCGAGAAGAAGTTGGCGGTCGAGACCGACAGAACGGCACTGATCGCGACGATGACGGCGAGCAGCGACACTTCCGTCGCGTGGGTACGGACGAAGCTACGCATAGACAGCTCCTTCGATATCGGCGAGCGAGGAAGTGCGCGGATCATAGCTGCCGACAATGCGGCCCTGCGCCATGTGCAGCACGCGATCGGCATTGAAATAGACTTCCGGCACCTCGTCGGAAATCAGGATGATCGCCAGCCCGCTTTCGGCGAGCCGAGCGACGATGTCGAAGATGCCGGCGCGCGCGCCGACATCGACCCCGACGGTCGGGGCATCGAGAATGAGAAGCTTCGGATCGGTCGCGAGCCACTTGGCGATCGCCACACGCTGCTGGTTGCCGCCCGAAAGCGTCGAAATCGCATCCTGCTGCAGGCCGATCTTGACCCCGAGATCGCCGATCCAGCGAGCGACAAGGCTGCGCTTGCGCTCTTCCGAGAGCAGACCGCTGGAGAGGACCTTGTCGAGCGAGCTGATGACGAGATTGTCGGCGATTGATTGGGGCTGGATGAGGCCGAGCGAAAGCCGGTCTTCCGAAAGATAGGCGACGCCTGCCTCGATCGCGTCGCGGTTGGAGGAAAAGCGAAGCTGCTTGCCTTCGAGCGCAATGGTGCCGGATGCGGGCTTCAGCATACCGAAGAGTGTCAGTGCCAGTTCCGTACGCCCTGCGCCCAGCAGACCGGTGATCCCGAGCGTTTCGCCACGGCGCACCGTCAAGGAAACGTCTTCAAACTGGCCTGGGCGCGACAGTCCCTTCACATCAAGGACGACCGGCTGCCCGTCACGCGACTTCGCACGCACCTGTTGATCGAAGGTCTTGCCGGTCATCAGTTCGGTGATGCGCGATTGCGTCATGCCGGCGGCGGGGTAGACCCCCACCAGCGCGCCATCGCGCAACACGGTGATGCGGCTCGAAATCTCCAGCACCTCGGCAAGCCGATGGCTGACGAAGACGACGGCGACACCGGAGGCAGAAAGCCCGCGGACGATATCGAGCAGGTGATCGGTTTCCGATTGGGTCAGCGACGCGGTCGGCTCGTCCATGAAGACGAGCTTCGCGTCGCCGACGAGCGCCCGGGCGATCGCGACGATCTGGCGCTGGGCGATGGCGTATTCCTTCAGCGGCAGGTCGACGTCGAGCGTCACGCCGAGGCGGGCGAGCGCATCGTTGGCGATCTGGCGCATGCGACTGTAGTCGACGAGCTTCGGCCAGCGACCGAGCACGGTCTGGAAGGCGATGTTCTCGGCGACGCTCATCTCGGGGAAAAGCGCCAGGTCCTGCCAGATCACCTGGATGCCGCGATCCTGCGCGGTCACCGGAGACATGTGGGAATAGCTCTCGCCGTCATATTCGATCGAGGCGCCGTCGGCGGGACGATAGACGCCGGTGATGATCTTGATCAGCGTACTCTTGCCGCAGCCATTCTCACCGGCAAGGCAATGGACCTCCCCCGGGCGCACGTCAAAGCTCACATTCTTGAGCGCTCGGACGCCGCCGAAGGTCATGTTGATGTTGCGCAGGGCCAGAAGCGGCTTCTCGCCTCCTCCCGCGGTCGCAAGCTGGTGCATGTGTCTGTGCCCGTAAATCACGTTAGATTAGAGCGGGATGCGGGCGGAAAGCAGAAAACGCCTTTCCTCATCCCGCTCCAGTACCGTTTAGGGGACTTGCCAGGCCGGCCGGAGCCGGCCCAGCAGCCGGGAGAACCCTTGAGGTCTATCAGAGGCCCATGGCCGCGAGATCGGCGACCGTGTCCTTGTTGATCGGCACGAGCTGGTCGACGATGATGTTACGGTTCTTGAAGTCGGGCTTGACCTTGCCGAGACCTTCGATCTCGTCGCCGTCCTTGACCTCTTCGCCCTTCATCAGCTTGTCGGCAAGGGTGACGAAGACTTCGCCAGCCTGTTTCGGATTCCACATGAAGCCACCGGAAATCGCGTCGGATTTCACCAGCTTCTGGCCCTGACCGGGGGAGAAGGGACCAAGCACGAAGATCTGGCCGACCTTGCGGCGTTCTTCGACGGCGCGGCCGGCGCCAATCGGACCCTGGCTGCCAAAGGCGAGGAAACCCTTCAGGTTCGGATGGGCGGAGATCAGGTCGAGTGCGGTCGACCGGCTCTTGTCGACGTCTTCAGCGACGCCATAGCGATCGCCGACCAGCGTCATGTCCGGGTAGTTCTTCTTGATATAGGCGATCGCCGCATCGGCCCAGGCATTGTGCAGCGGCACGGTCAGGGAACCGACGAAGACGGCGTATTCGCCCTTGCCGCCCATCTTCTCGGCGAGCAGCTTGCCGTGCGCCTCACCGAAACCGGTCGACGACGCGAGCTCGAAATCCCAGTCGGCGCCCTTCTGGCTCGGCGATTCATGGGTGATGACGATGATGCCCTTTTCCTTGGCCTTGGTCAGAACCGGCTCGAGCACCTTGGCGTCGTTCGGGACCACGCCAATGACCTTGACCCCTTGGGCGATGAGATCTTCGATGGCGCGCACCTGGAGCGCCGGGTCGGCGCTGGTCGGGCCGACCATGAAGGCGTCGACGCCGAGCTTCTGTCCGCGCTCCTTGATGCCGGCTTCCATGGCGTTGAACCACGGAATACCGCCGATCTTGACGACGACGCCGACCTTGCCGGCATCCTGAGCGAAGGCGGCTGCAGAGCTGGCAAGCGCCAGCGATGTCGCCAGGGCGGCGACGAGAATTTTCCTGATCATGTCTCTCCTCCACTCGCTCCCGAACAGGGAACGCGTCCGGTAGCCATTCAGGCGCCGGCCTCCAGTTTCAAACCACCACTGGCGAAGCTTTCCTCGCCTCCCGATTGCCGCCTCCTCAGACGGCACCACCAAAATTGCGCAATCGATATTTCTTGTTTGCACAATCGATGGTGCAAGAACTATTGTGCAGACTTAATCTTTCGTCAAGGGGAAATCGGCACTAAAACGATCGAGGGAGAAAGCGATGGCCAACAGCAGCAAAAAGAAAGCGACGATCTACGACCTGTCGGTGTTATCTGGCAGCTCGCCCTCAACCGTAAGTGCTGTCTTGAACGGCACCTGGCAGAAACGCCGGATCAAGGAAAGCACCGCCGAATTCATCCGGAGCCTCGCTGAAACGCACCAATATACGGCCAACCGCCAGGCGCGCGGCTTGCGCAGTTCGCGTTCCGGCCTGATCGGCCTGCTGCTGCCGATCCATGACAACCGCTATTTCTCCTCGATGGCGCAGACTTTCGAGGCGCATGTACGAAGCAAGGGGCAATGCCCGATCGTCGTCAGCGCCAGCCGCGATCCGAAAGAGGAGCGCAAGACGGCGGAGACGCTGATCTCCTACTCGATCGACGAGCTCTTCATCTGCGGCGCCACCGATCCCGACGGCGTGCATGAGGTTTGCGAGGCGGCTGGTCTCAAGCACATCAACATCGACCTGCCCGGCACCAAAGTGCCCTCGGTCATCAGCGACAACTACGAGGGCGGGCGGATGCTGACGGAGGCGATCATCCGCCACTTCCAGGCAACGGGCCCCCTGGAACCGCATGAACTCTACCTCTTCGGCGGCCGCAACGATCATGCCAGCCGCGAACGTATCCGCGGGTTCCGCGCCGTCAAAACCGAACTCCTCGGCGCCGATCCGGACGAATGCATCCAGCCGACCGGCTATGCGCCGAACAATGCGAGGCTGGCCTTCGAGGCGTTCTACGCGAAGCACGGCAAGCTGCCGCGCGGCCTCTTCGTCAATTCCTCGATCAACTTCGAGGGCCTGTTGCGCTTCATGGCCGGACATCCGCACGAGAACTTCGCCGATCTCGTCGTCGGCTGCTACGACTACGATCCCTTCGCATCCTTCCTGCCCTTCCCGGTCATCATGATCCGGCAGGATGTCGAGGGCATGATCACCAAGGCCTTCGACGTCATCGAGGAGGCCCGCCCTCAGCCGCGCATCCACCTCATCCAGCCCGAACTGGTGCAGCCACGAACGGCACTGACCGGCCCGCTCGACGCATTAAAGGACATCGAGTAAGCCGCCCGACCAACGTTTCCCTGGCCTACCCCATCTAATTATAAAAAATCCTCTGTACAATTCGTGAATTTCCACGTATTCATTGGCCATGGATGCGGTAGACAGAAAAATCATCGAAATTCTCGCTGAAGACGCGAGGCGGTCGCTGACTGACATCGGTGCTGCGGTGGAGCTCTCCCCCTCCGCCGTCAACGAACGCATCCGTCGGCTCGTCGCCACCGGCGTGATCCGAAACTTTACGCTTGAGGTCGATCATCGCGCGCTTGGCCTCGACGTGCTTGCCTTCGTCTGGGTCGGCCTGGCGCCGGATGCGGATGAGGCGGCGTTCCGTAGCTTCATGGCCGACCATCCGGCGGTGGCCGAGTGCCACCATGTCACCGGTGCCTGGTCCTATTGCGTGAAGGTCCGGATGCCGTCACTTGGCGACCTTGAACCGTTCCTTGCCGAATTGAAGCAACGACGGTTCCTGGCGCGAAGCGAAACGGTGATCGCGCTGTCGACCGTCCGGGAAAGCCTGACGACGACCGCACCGCGCGCCTGACCGGACGCGCAAAGACTGCTGCGACATTTTTTGAATTGCTGCGCATGGCCATCCATCGGGGTGCCGAGCCATGCCGCGGCCGGAGACCTACGTCATGTCTACGTTGTTGTTTGGTAAAAGCCTCTTGCTCGGTCTCGCGATCGCAGCCCCGCTCGGCCCGATGGGGGCGCTCTGCATCAACCGCACGCTGGAACGCGGCTTCTGGGCCGGCGTCGCCGGTGGACTGGGAACGGCCGCTGCCGATGCCACCTACGCAGCCCTTGCGGCGCTCGGTTTTGCCGCTTTCGCAGCCGTGCTCTCGATCGTGGCCATGCCGCTTGGCCTGGCCGGCGGGCTGTTCATGATCTGGCTCGGCTGGAGCGGGTTGCGGCCGAAACCCGTGACAGCCGCAGCCGATGTCGGCGGACACGATCTCATCCGCACGACAGCTTCAACCTTTCTCCTGACAATGACCAGCCCGGCGACCATCCTCTCCTTTGCTGCGATCTTCGCCGGCCTGGGCCTCGCCGAAGCGGGCGATGCGCTCAGCGCAGCGATCGTCGTCGTGGGCGTCTTCCTGGGCTCGCTCGGCTGGTGGTTTTTCCTGAGCGGCGGTGTGGCAATCGCCCGAACGCGGCTTCCGGACAGCTTCGTCATCTGGGTATCGCGCCTCTCGGGCCTCGTCCTGATCGCCTTCGGCATCATCGCCATCGGCGCAGCCGCCAAGGGACTGTTTTAGAAAAGCAGAGGGGAGGAAGCGAGATGATAAGCCCGGCTCAGTAGAACCAGGCGCCGATGTCGCGGAACGCTCGCTTGCTTTGCTCGCGCCGATTGCCCTCGGGAGCAGCCTTGGCGTCCACAACGGGAAGGCGGAAACCGAAGGGCTCAGCCGGTGCCCCGCCGCGATCGCGCCAATAGGCGTCGAGATCCGCCATCATCATCTTCCGCCGCTTGAGGCGACGGCGATTGATCACGTGTCTTTCGTTCGAAACCGCATGGATGCAGGCCGCATGGCCTTCCGCCACCAGCCCCTGGAGGACGAGCAGCGCGGCATCCTTGGGCCGCAAACCGCCGAGATCTCGTGTTGCGGTGATCAGGGCCCGCTTCGCATCTTCGCCCTTCGACCCCTGCATGCCGCCGATCGCAAGGCTGTAGGTGTCGTCGCCACAGCGTACGAAGACGAAGCCGACCGTACACAGCGTGTATTCGTCACTCTGACGGCGAAGCCTGATTGCGAAGGCACCCTCGTGACGGGCACCGCAATGGTCGGCCAATTGTAGCTGAATGCGATAGTTCTCAGCGCGACCGGAGACCGTTCCCATCTCCAGAGCGCCTCCCCGCCACAGCGCCATCAGCGAGCGGCGTGACAGGACCTCGCTCGCGACGTCGAAATGATTGAGCAGCAAGTCGAGCCGTCCGGCTGACGACGCACCGTGCAGGAAGAACGTCGGGATCGATTTGCGCACGAGATCGTCGTGCGGCAGCCCCAGACGATAGTGTTCGCCAAACTCGCCGAGAAAAGCGATCCAGCGCGCGGTGAGGAAGGGATGGCGCACAAACCGCATCGAAAAGACGACGGCGCGTTTCAGGCTGACCCTAAGGCCGAGCTTCAGGACGTGGCCCAGGATCGATACCTCGGCTCGCGACCGCTCCTTGACTATCGGCCCGGCGACCGAGCGTCCTGAAGACGATAACGGCGCGCCGCCATGCGTCGTGGTGTCTTGAGCGGCCAACCGCAGATCCGCGCTGTATTCCTGCCTGATTTCCACGGACATGATGCAATCCTTGAGAGCAAACGCTGCTGGCCTGGTCATTTGGCCACCCTGGGCTTGCCTTCGGACTGTCAAGGAACTGCGGAGAAGCGGTCGGCAAATGGGCGCAGTCGGCAGACCTGTACGGCCCGATCACCGTCCTCGACGTAAAAGGCGCAAAGCTCGCCGAAATGGCGACATCCTTGATTACCGGCGTGATCGATGTCGTGATGAAGCGGCGCCCGCCGCTGCGGCCTTCCTTGCAGCCGGCGAGAACGGGCGCGGCGCAATCAAGTAGGTTTTGATTGGGCGCACACGTTTCTCGGCACGTTCACATGCTCGCTCAAACCGCTATTCGGCACCGAGCTGTTCATGATCGCCCTTATCGACCAAGTGTATGCCCAGACCGCCTTTCTTCGGCTACTGGCGAACATCACACCTGGCAGTCGTATCGAAGGTGCCAGGGGCCAAAAAATGTGCTTCAATGCGTTTGTTCGCTGGGTTGCACCGAAAAGCTGATCAGCATCGCCGCCGGTTGTGGCATCGCGGCGCTGTTCGTCACCCTGGATAGGGCCAGATCTAAAAGCGTCTATGGCAAGGGCGACACAACCAGCATTCTCACTTCCTGCGTCGCGCTAGCGAGGTGTCCTCGGGACAAAGCCAACCCCGAAACCGAATAGCCGCCCGATTTTATCCAACGTCTCAAGTGTCGGATTAGCAGTGCCGGCTTCGATTTCGGCGATCTGACGTCGCGTCAGCGCAAGCGTTTTAGCGAATTCCTCTTGTGTCATGCCGAAACCTTTGCGGATTTGTGCCACCGCGCCAGGTAATTGCAAATCCCCCTCCCGCGCACGCTCCGCCAAAGTTCGCCGGTTCTCCAGAATTTGCTCCTTCGTGGGCTTCTTCCAGCGCGCCACGTGTCACCTCCCATCCCGCATCACGAGCACGCCGCCAAAAGGCTATCCGTTATCTCTCTGGAGCGCCCCATCGCACGTTCCAGAATTTCCGGAGAGGCACCCATATCTCTCGCCATGTCCGGCGCCTTCTGCAAGTGTTCGGCGAAACTGGAAAGCGCTGCCACAAGCGCCGCCTGCTCGTCGGGGCTAGGCATCAGTTCGACGCAAATGCGCTTCCAATCGGGAAGATGATCCCGACCACTGTCGCGCATCATAGCCCATCGGGTGGAGCGAACAATTCCCTCCTTAGCAAGCCGCATAGGCGCGAAATCGAAGAGCGGAGACAGTTGGATCGTGCCGTCCGTATGCTTGCTGAGCGCCGAATTCCTGCCGTGATTATCCGGGTTGCCGAGCGCCAAGTTGGCAATGTCGCGCTTCAGGTATTCGACAATGTCTGCGAAGGGATTGGCTGAATATCGGCGCAAGACGTCGATAAAGGCCTCGTGTGTGCCGACATGGCCGAAATCGGCAACGCCGATCGCCGACACGAGGCTTTCCTGGCCAAGCCGCATGATCCCGCCGCCTTCCCTCTTCCTTCGGTCGAAACGGGGGATGATCAGAACTCCCTCGGCATAGGTCGACGGTTCGCTGACATCGAGACCCATCTCTAGAGCGATTCGCGAATAGAGCGCTTCGCCTTCCAGAATCAGGCGGTCCACAGGCTCATTGCTGCGTACCAGCTTGACGATGACATGGCGCACGGCTTCATCATCAGTCACGAAACTGTCGGGATAGTAGAGCCCGTCATTCGCCTGAGTCATGGAGACCTTCGGCCATTCGCCTTGCAACCCGCTTGAGCCCGACGCAAGCATGCCGAAGCGGTCGGCCACCTCCATGAAGCGCTCCGACCGATCGAGGATTTCTGCTTCTGTCACCCCTTGGCGCTGTACGTTACGCAGCCGCCCCGTTTCGGCGTCGGCCGCCTCCTTAATGCGGATATTGCCTATTCCGCCTGTCGCCGACCGCAGAAGCAGGGGGAGATCGGAAGCGCGCGAAGTTTCAGCAAGTCCCAGGTGTTCGGCGAGTTTACGCCTTGCATGCCCTTGGGGCATGAGATCCAATAGGAATGGCGGCCAGCTGCGGCTATATCGATTTTCGAGGTCAACAGGATAACGGACGGACAAAGCGCGATAGTCGCGGACGGTCTTCCCCGCCGCAAATTCCGCCGACGCCGCTGTCACGAAGTAGTCGAGATCATAGTCGACTATGGATGCGCCGTGATAGCCGGTTGCATCATCCTGGACTTCCAGCGTAGCAGCGTAATGCCACTCGCCTTCAAAATGAGTTTCGAGCGTTAGCCGCATTAATCGACCCATAAAAATGGGACAATTAACTCAAACTATCGAAATGTTCAACCCACTAGAGTGGGTTAAATAGTCTTCCTGCCCGACTGCAACCTTAACCTGTCAAGGAAGCTTCTAATTCGTCGGAACGTCTTTCGGCCCGCTGAAGCTATTGGGCCCTCAACAAATGTCCCACTTTCATGGAACCAGAGTTCCAGTGAGACAAATCGCGGATCGTCCGAAAAATGGTAGACTTGGAGGAGCTTGTGCCCTTGCACGCCGTGCCAGGCGCTCCGCGCATCATCTCTTAAGCTAGGTTGGCGACGGCAGGACCATCGTGATCACGGCGCCGCCGCCGGCACGGGACGCGAATTCCAGCCGCCCGCCATGCGCCTTGGCGATCGCCTGCACGACGGAAAGACCGAGGCCGGTGCCTCCTGTTGCCCGCGACCGTGAGGCATCACCGCGCCAGAAAAGATCGATCGAATGCGTCGAGACGTCGTCCGGTAGTCCGGGGCCGCGATCCAACAACCGGATGAACGCCTCATCAGCCCCGCGTCGGCCCGTCTCGCACCGCAGTACCCCGCCACTGGCTGCGTAACGGGTGGCATTCTCGATCAGCGCCAAAAGCGCCTGGCGCAGACGTTGCGAATCTCCGGAGACCCGGACTGGTTCCAGCGCCGTCTCGACCGACATGCCGGCCGCGCCAAGCAAGGTGCAGGACGCGCCGAGAACCTGGGTTGCCTCAGCCGCGAGATCGACCGGTTGACGCTGTGTGACCAGTTTCTGTCCGGCGGCGAGCGAGAGCGTCCGCAAGTCTTCGACCAGGGCGGAAAGCCCCTCCACCTGGAGCAACAGTTGCTGGACCCTTTCCTGTTCGAGCGGAAACACGCCATCGGCCATGCCCTGGAGAGTGCCTTGAAGGATCGTCAGCGGCGTGCGTAGTTCGTGGGCCACCGCCATCGTGTTGAAACGAAGCCGGTTCTCCATGTTTTCGAGCTCGGCCGCCAGTTCGTCGAAGGTCTTCACGAGCGTTGCCACCTCCTTGGCACCCTTGCGGATCGATCCGACGCGCACAGCGAAATCACCCGCCCTGAGGTTTTGCGTTGCCTGGGCGAGCACCTCGAGCGGCCTGCTGATTTTTCGCGCCAGCCAATAGCCGACGAGCCCGCAGAAGGTTACGGCGGTGACCCCGAAGCCGAGGATGATCTTGTCCACCTCCCAGTTCGCCCAGTCCTCGAGTTCCGGCATGGTCGAAAGCAGTTTCTGCAGCGATTCCTGCCGCGGCAGCTTGCCGGAATTGAAATCGGTATAGGCCTCGGCTGCCTCCGGCGGCATCCGCTCAAGCATCTTCGCTTCCAGCCGCGGCTCCATGTAGTCGACGCCGGCATAGATGATGAACACGCTGATGATCAGCAGAACGATCGTCACCAGGGCGGTGAGAATGCCGAGCGGCAGGCGCGAGAAGCTGATCTTCATCTCGGCTCCACGAAGCGATAGCCGACGCCGCGCACGGCACTGAAGAAACCACAGGCGCCGAGATCGTCCAGCTTGCGCCTGAGATTGGCGATATGGGTATCGACGGTACGGGCCAGCGCATCGCTGTCCGGCAGGCAGGCATCGAGGATGTCGGCGCGGTCGAAGGCATGCGTCGGGCGTCGGATCATGTGGGCGAGGATGCGGAATTCGCTGAGTGTCAGCGGCACCGAGTGACGGCGGCCGCTCTTCTCGACGAAAGCGACGTGGGCATCGAGATCGACTTCCACATTCTCGAAGCGAAGCACCGTCGCACCCGCGCCGTTTCGCGTGCGCCGCAGCACCGCGTTGACGCGCGCCACCACCTCCTGCGGATTGAACGGCTTGACTACATAATCGTCGGCCCCGAGCCTCAGACCGGTCAACCGGTCGAGATCCTCGGCCAGGGCCGTGACCATGATGACGGGCGTGTTGCCCTCGCGTCGCAGACGAGCGAGGACTTCAAAGCCATCGAGCTTCGGCATGCGGACGTCAAGCAGAACCAAATCGGGCGACAAAACCGCATGATGCGTCAGCGCCGTTTCGCCATCGGCGGCCCGCACGGTCCTGAAGCCATCGCGCACCAGATAGGCGTCGAGTATCTGCGCGATCTCCGGCTCGTCCTCCGCCAAAAGGATGAGACCCTTGTCGACCATAAACCAACTCCTGGTCCGATGTTGCGATCAGCAGCTTATGGGACGAATGGATTCGACTTGCAATTCGTCCGGGCAGCACGACCACCCCTTCGCTGGCTTTCCGGATGGAGCGCCGGACAAATCTCCGCCGTTTCTTGACAATCGGCACCGAGGCGTCAGGGAAATTGATAAATGGCGCCGCCCAGCACCAACCAAAAGATGTAGCCAGCAATCGCGCTACTCTACGCGTCAAGCACACCTTGATCCTCCACCTAGCCTTGACAGAGCGAAGTAAATGTCCTGCCCGCACCACACCGACAATCTGCGAGCGACCGCATGTCCAGCCTTTTTCCATCCGCGGCAACATCTTCAGACGGCATCCGATGGTTGCGCGCCAGCCCGCGTCTATGGGCCGGGCAAGCCCGCGCCCGCGTGGAAGATCAACCGATCGCCGTTACCGGCGCGCTGACGATCTGTGCGGCTTTCGTCTTCATGGCCTTTCCCGGCATCGATCTCGTCGTTTCGCGCTGGGCCGCATCGGCGGCAGGTGACTTTCCGCTCTCGCGGGAGCCCGTGCTCAGAGCACTTCGCGACTTCAATCGCGTCCTGCCGGTCTTCATTCTGCCGTGCGTCCTGGCGCTGTTGATCATGCAGACGATCGTGCCGCACCCACGGATATTGCGTCCTCACAAGGCGTTGTTCTTTCTCACGTTTTACGCCGTTGGCCCCGGGCTCCTTATCCAGGCGCTGAAGCTGATGATCGGCCGCGCTCGCCCCTACGACATCACGGACTTCGGCGGCAGCCTGCCGTTCACGCCCGCCTGGCAGGTCTCCAGCGCCTGTTCGCGCAGTTGCTCCTTCGCGTCCGGCGAATCCGCAACGGCGATTGCTCTCGTTGCATTGGCGCTGCTTCTGCCCGGTCGGTGGCAACGCATGGCGATCGTCGCGCTCATCCCGCCGGTCCTCGCCTTCTCGCTCAACCGGATCGTGTTTGGCGCACACTTCCTCTCCGACGTCGTGCTCGCCTGGCTTCTGATGCTGTGGCTGATGACGTGGCTCTGGTCGGCCTTCCGCGACAACGGCGAACGCATCGATGCCGCCGTCCAGCGGCTCGGGCGGCGGCGAAATCCGTAGACCGCCACCGACGGTTCAACTCGGAAAGACCAGCTCGACGGTCGTTCCCCTTCCCGGCTGCGAGAGGATGCGGGCATCGCCACCGCTTTGCCGGACGAAGCCGTAGACAACGGCGAGACCGAGACCGGCGCCGCCCTCCTCGTCGCGGGTGGTGAAATAGGGCTCGAATGCCTTGTCCGCGGCTTCCGGCGACATGCCGATCCCCTCGTCGGTGACGGAGACGACGACGTCGCCCTCCACCCGGGCGGCCCGGATCAGGATCGTCCCGCCCTGAGGCATCGCGGCAGCGGCATTGAGGCAGAGATTGAGGATCGCCTGCTCGAAGAGAGCGGCATCGAGCTGCACATTGGGCAGGTCGCCGGCGATCTCGAAGGCAAGATGGCATTTTTCCCCGACGGCGATTTCCAGCACGTCGGCCATGCCGCGCAACACCGCGCCGATCTCCAGCGCGCCGGGCTGGATCGGGTGTTGGCTGCCGACGGACAACATGCTCGAGGCAAGCGAACGGCCGCGATCGGCCGCCTTGCGGATTCGGGCGATGTGACGCTTCTGCCGATCGTTGAAGCCGGTCTCCCGCTCCAGAAGGCCCAGGCTGCCGGTGATGATGCCGATCATGTTGCCGACCTCGTGGCTCACCTGATGCGTCATGCGCATGATGCCGTCGAGGCGCTGGGCCTTTGCCGCTTCGGCCTCCTGCCGGTCCATGTCCGTCACGTCACGGGCGAGCAGCACGATGCCGCGATCCGGCTGCCGCGACAACGAAACCTCGATCACGCGGCCGGCCCCGGACCGATGCCGCAGGACAAGTCGGTCGCCGAGCATGCCGGTGTCGCGATCGGCGGGCAGCAGAGCCGGGTCAATCTCGGGCATCGGGCTCACGAAACTGCGCAGTGGCAACTTCCTTGCCGAACCCGGCCACCCGACGAGTTCCATGACGCGACGGTTCATCGTGATCGGCTTGCCGCTGGGATCGAAGAGCGCGATGCCTTCGTTCATGTTGCGAAAGGTTGAACGGATCGTGCGCGCTGCGGCCTCAGCCGTCCGTCGGAGCCGCGAGACGCGCTCGACGCTTTCTCGAAATGCGCGGAATGCCTCCAACAGCCTAACGAGCTCCGTTTCCGTCCCCTTGTAGGTCGGCGCGGCGACGTCGCGGCGCCCCTCCGCAAGCGCGTTCATCCCGTTGGACAGCGACACGATCCCCCGCGACACGCGCATGACGGAGCGGATGGAGAAAATGGCCATGACCAGCACAAGGAGCGCGGCGACGGCGACGATGACAAGCAGGCGGCTCAGCGCATCGGAGGTCGAAACGAGATCGTCGTTGAGGCCGCGGGCGACGGCCTCGCTCTGCGTTTCCGTCGCATGCGAGAGGTCGCGCGACACCGTGTGCAATCGCGCTACGGCCGCGCGAATGGCGAACATCTCCAGGAGATACTGCGTCTGCGCTTCAAAAACCCGTTCGTAAGGCGCGAGTTCGGTCGCCGAAACCCGGATATCCGGCGCCGCATGCTCGAGACGCGGCACCGTTTCGGCGATGTAGCGGCGGCGCAATTCACCGAGCTGGAACAGGCTGTCCGAGTTGGATGCCGATTGTACGATCCCATTGAGGCGACGGCGGAAGTCGGCGTCCGCCATGCCGCTGCCGATCGCGATCTCGCCAAGCGCGGCGGCCGCTTCCGCCTTGTGCTGCTGGGCCGATTCGGCGTCGCCGGCAAGCGTCATCGTCTGCGTGCGGATCGTCTCCAGGAGCTCGACGATATGAGCACTGGCAAAACCCTTGGCGGCCGCATCGCCATCGTGCGGCACCATGGCGCGCAGCAGCGCGTCGACCTGCGTCACGACCGATCGGCTTTCGCTCGACACGCGATAGGGAGAGGTCGCGTTCATCAGGAACGGTGCGCTCGATACAAGATCGGAAACCTGGCGCGAAACCAGGGAAGCCCTTGCAAGACTGGAGAAGGCCTGCAGCCCGTAGGCCGCCATCTCGTCGCGCGCCCGTTGCAGGCCGAAGACCGCAACCGTCGCAAGGCCGAAGACAAGGACGCAGATGAAGACGATCGCGAAGGGCAGCCGGAAGGCGATCGACGAAAGAAAAGGGCGAACGATCACGACTTCGGCTCGCCGTCGTCGGTATCGAGCACGTAGCCTTTGCCGCGTCTCGTCTTGATGTGGCGCGGCAGATCTGGATTGCGCTCGATCTTGCGGCGGAGCCTGAGCACGAGCACATCGACGTTGCGGTCGATGTAGCGATCGCTCTCGGCACCGAGGCGGTCGAGGATCTGCGCGCGGCCAACCGGCATGTTCGGCGTTTCTGCAAGGATTTCCAGAAGAGCGAACTCGGCGCTCGTCAGCGATCTCGAGGGATCCGTGAGGCAAATCGCCCGGCGGCTCCTGAGGTCGATCGACCAGTCGCCGAGCTTCATCGCTGCGGGTTCGGGCTCGCGCTCGCTTTCCCGCTCCGGCTTCAGCGAAGGATGGGTGCGGCGCAGGACGGCCTTGATGCGCGCCGTCAGCTCGATCGGCTCGAACGGCTTGACGACGTAATCGTCCGCCGCCGTTTCCAGGCCCAGCACCCGATCGGCAGCGCTGCCGGCCGCCGTCACCATGACGATGCCGATATTGGTGCGCGCCCGCAGCCTCTGTGCGAAAGTGCGGCCCGAAGTACCCGGCAAATTATGGTCGACAAGCACGAGATTCACCGCCTCGCGCGCCAGCACATTGGCCGCCGCCTCCGCGGACGGCGCGGTGAGCGGTTGCCAGCCCTCCGCTTCCACCAGATCGGAAATAAGTTCCGCCATATCCGGATCGTCCTCGACGATCAGAATCCGTATCCTCTCATTCAGCATGCACGTCCTCCCGCACCCATCATAGGCGGGGCCGTCTCAATGTTCAAAGCAGCTCGCATTATCTGATTTGTCATATTTGTAATCTTTGTAATTTTGAAACGGCGGAGAGCGTCCGAAGCTGTAAGAACGGTAACCATTCTCCGATTGCGGCAGGAGGGGAATATCGACATCCTGACTGCGGAGATCGGGACGGTAGCGTTCCAATGGGAGGACATCGTGAGAGGCATCACCGCTATCGGCGCGGGCGTGGCGCTGTGGATAGGCGCCGCCACAACAGGCATGACGGCGCCGGCGCTCACCGTGCTGTGTGGTGTCGATGAAGCGTGGTGCGCCACGATGAAGACCGCATTCGAGGCGAAATCCGGCCTCGAAATCTCGATGACGCGCAAGAGCACCGGCGACATCCTCAACCAGCTCCGCGCCGAGAAAGGCGCCCCGACCGTCGATGTCTGGTGGGGCGGCACGGGCGACACCCATCTACAGGCAGGGTCCGAGAACCTGCTCGAACCATATAAACCGGCGCATGAACGCGACATGCTGCCCTGGGCGCAGAATTTCTTCGCCATCTCCGGCGGCCGATCGGCCGGCATCTACGCCGGGGCCCTCGGCTTTGCCTACAATGCCGATCTTCTGCGTGCGCTGAAGCTACCTGCACCGACCTGCTGGAAGGACCTCGCAGACAGCGCCTATCGCGGTCGCATCCGCAGCGGCAACCCGAATTCCTCCGGCACCGCCTTCACCACGCTTGCGACGCTGGTCCAGCTTTTTGGTGAAGAGGAAGC
The DNA here is from genome assembly GCF_050474445.1 of Ensifer sp. B1-9. Taxonomy (NCBI): domain Bacteria; kingdom Pseudomonadati; phylum Pseudomonadota; class Alphaproteobacteria; order Hyphomicrobiales; family Rhizobiaceae; genus Ensifer; species Ensifer sp. B1-9. The sequence goes on along the minus strand of NZ_JBCHVG010000016.1, from coordinate 187,846 downwards.
CTTCCGCTTCCTGTCGGCGCTCAACCGCAACATCGACCAGTACACGACGGCCGGCTCGGCCCCGGTGAAAGCGGCCGCACGCGGAGAAACACTGATCGGCATTTCCTTCATGCATGACGCCGTCACCCAGAAACAGGCGGGATCACCCCTCGTCATCGTCGCGCCCTGCGAGGGGACCGGTTACGAGATCGGTGCGGTCAGCATCGTCAAGGGCGCCCGTCATCTGGAGGCGGCGAAGACCTTCGTCGACTTCGCACTGAGCCCGGAAGGCCAGGGCACCGGGGCGGACGCCGGTCAGAACCAGGTGCCGTCCAATGCGCGCTCGGACCTGCCGCTTGCCGCGCCCGATATCTCGATGATCAAGATGGTGGATTACGACTTCGCGACCTTCGGCTCGCCGGAAGAACGAAGTCGCTTGCTCGAAAGGTTCGACGCGGAGATCGCCGCAACGAACTGACCGACCCCTTAGCCAACTCACGCAACCCGAAATCGTGAACGTGCTGCCCGCCGGGTAGGCCGATGGCCGCCCCGCGCCCCGTGTTCGCGCCAAGTTTCAAACAGGCAACAGGAGGATGCCCCAATGAAAACGATGACCCTTTCCCTCATGCTTTTCGCCGGAACGGCGCTCACCGCGCTACCGGCCCAGGCTGCCGGCAGCCTTAATCTCATCTGCTCGGCGGACGTGGTGATCTGCGAGCAGATGACCGGCGATTTCCAGAAGGAGACCGGAATCAAGGTCAACATGGTTCGCCTGTCGTCCGGCGAGACCTATGCCAAGATTCGCGCCGAGGCGCGCAATCCGAAGACCGATATCTGGTGGGCAGGTACCGGCGACCCGCATCTGCAGGCAGCATCCGACGGCCTGACGCTCGAATACAAGTCGCCGATGCTGGATCAGCTTCAGGATTGGGCAAAGAAGCAGGCCGAAGGTTCCGGTTACCGCACGGTCGGCGTCTATGCAGGTGCGCTCGGCTGGGGCTACAACACCGAGATCTTCTCGAAGAAGGGCCTGAAGGAGCCGAAGTGCTGGGCGGACCTGCTCGACGCCTCGTTGAAGGGTGAGATCCAGATGGCGAACCCGAACTCGTCCGGCACCGCCTACACGGCCCTTGCCTCGCTGGTGCAGATCATGGGCGAAGACCAGGCCTTCGACTATCTGAAGAAGCTCAACGGCAACATCGCGCAGTACACCAAGTCGGGCTCGGCACCGGTCAAGGCGGCCGCACGCGGCGAAGCCGGTCTCGGCATCGTCTTCATGCATGACGCGGTGGCGCAGACCGCCGAAGGCTTCCCGATCAAGTCTATCGCGCCCTGCGAAGGCACGGGCTACGAGATCGGCTCGATGTCGATCATCCGCGGCGCCAAGAACCTGGACAATGCCAAGGCCTGGTACGACTGGGCGCTGAAGCCCGAGGTCCAGTCGCGGATGAAGGACGCCAAGTCGTTCCAGCTACCGTCCAACAAGTCGGCCGAAGTGCCGAAGGAAGCTCCGAAGTTCGAGGACATCAAGCTGATCGACTACGACTTTGCCACCTTCGGCGACGCCGAGAAGCGCAAGGCGCTGCTTGAGCGCTGGGATCGCGAGATCGGCGCCACCGCCAACTGATCCTCCGGACAGGCTCGGCCGGATGATCGATCCGGCCGAGCGGCCCAGCGCTCGTCCGTCGCCTCGTGGCAACGCCACGTCACATCATTCTCATTTCAATTCACGCGAGGACCGTCATGGAACATCGCAACCGCAGGCTCGACCTCGCGCTCGGACTCGGACTGGCCGCATTCTTGGCTGTCCCCTGGTATCGCATCGAAGGTGGCTTCTTCGGGCTCGGCTGGCTCGCCGATTTCCCCGGGGATCCGGCCGTTGCCCCCGGCCTTATGCAGATCTTTGCGCATGGCCGGCCGTGGCTGGTCGTGGCGCTGCTGCTGCTTGGCATCTGCGCGGCAGCGCGCTTTGTCCGCGATCCCGCGCGCCGCGGGCTTGTACTTGCTATCGCCGGCGCAACGGGCGTCCTCTATCTCGCCCTTGAGGGGCTTGCGATCGGCTTCACCGGGTGGACCTGGATAGTCAGCGAGGCCCTGTTCGGGCCGCTTTCGGACGGGCAGCCGTCGATGGGCGCCGGCGCAGTATTCCTGGCCCTTGCCTTCATTCTGATGTTCGCCTTCGGGCTTGCCGAGCGTGGCGTGCTCAAGGGCGATGCCTTCATCGTCGCGGCGATCTCGCTGCTCGTTTCTCTGGTCGTCGTCTTCGTCTTCTATCCGGTCGGCAGCATGTTCGCGGCTTCCGTCCAGGATTTCGACGGCTCGTTCAAGCCGGATGGTTTCATCCGCAACATCCAGGATGCCTCGATCTGGAGCTTGAGTTGCGTCATCGGCGAGAGCCGTTGCGGCGTCGCCTGGCGAACCCTGTGGCTGGCGCTGATGACGGCCTCCGGCTCGACGCTTCTAGGCCTCGCCTTCGCGTTGGTCGCCACCCGCACGCGCTTTCCCTTCAAGAAGGGCATGCGGCTCTTGACGGTGCTGCCGATCATCACGCCGCCCTTCGTCATCGGCCTGGCGCTGACCCTGCTTTTCGGCCGCGCCGGCGTCGTCACCGAATTCCTCTCGGATGCCTTCGGCATCGAACCCGGCCGCTGGCTCTATGGACTTACGGGCATCTGGATCGCCCAGGTTCTCTCCTTCACGCCGATCTCCTTCCTTGTGCTGATCGGCGTCGTCGAAGGTGTCAGCCCGTCGATGGAAGAGGCGTCGCAGACGCTGCGCGCCGATCGCTGGCGCACCTTCTGGAACGTCTCGCTGCCGCTGATGAAACCCGGCCTCGCAAACGCCTTCCTCATCGGCTTCATCGAAAGCATGGCCGATTTCGGCAATCCGCTGGTGCTCGGCGGCAGCCACGGCGTGCTCTCGACCGAGATCTTCTTTGCCGTCGTCGGGGCGCAGAACGACCCCTCCCGTGCCGCGGTTCTCGCGATCATCCTGCTCTGCTTCACGCTCTCGGCCTTTTTGGCGCAGCGCTACTGGCTCGCCGGCAAGAACTACTCGACCGTCACCGGCAAGGGCGACTCCGGCGCCCACAGCGCGCTGCCGCGCTCGCTGTCGATTGCGGTTCACGCTGTCGTCATTCCCTGGATGATCTTCACCGTTGTCGTCTACGGCATGATCCTCTTCGGCGGCTTCGTGAAGACCTGGGGCCTCGACAATTCGCTGACACTCGACCACTACGCCAAGGCCTTCTCGATCTCCATCGTGGACGGTGCGATCGCCTGGACGGGTGTTGCCTGGAACTCCTTCTGGACGACCATGGAGATCTCGCTGATCGCAGCACCCCTGACCGCGTTGGTGGGGCTGCTTACTGCCTATCTCATCGTGCGCCAGCGCTTTGCCGGCCGCGACGTCTTCGAGTTCGCGCTGATGCTGAGCTTTGCCATTCCCGGCACCGTCATCGGCATCAGCTACATCATCGCCTTCAACCTGCCGCCCCTCGAAATGACCGGCACGGCGTTGATCCTCGTCGCGTGCTTCGTCTTCCGCAACATGCCGGTCGGCGTGCGCGGCGGCATTGCCGCGATGAGCCAACTCGACAAGAGCCTCGACGAGGCGTCACTGACGCTTCGGGCAACGAGCTTCCGCACGCTGCGCAAGGTCATCCTGCCGCTGCTCCGGCCCGCCATCGTCGCCGCCCTCGTCTACTCTTTCGTCCGTGCAATCACCTCGATCAGCGCCGTCGTCTTCCTCGTCAGCGCCGAATACAACATGGCGACCGCCTATATCGTCGGCCTCGTCGAAAACGGCGAGTTTGGTGTTGCGATTGCCTATTCCTCCGCCCTCATCCTGGTGATGATCACCATCATCACCGGCCTGCAACTCCTCGTCGGCGAACGCAGGCTGAGGCGCGAGAACCGCGTCTTCGGCGCCGCCCCGGCCCGTTCGTCCACCACCACCCTCTCCCAGGAGAAAACCGCATGAGCACTCAGATGAGCACCCCGCGCACCGGCTCGGTCGTCTTTAAGAACGTGCGCAAGCAGTTCGGCGCCTTCACGGCCATCCACGACCTTTCGCTCACCATCGAACCCGGTACACTCGTGACCTTGCTTGGGCCCTCCGGCTGCGGCAAGACGACGACGCTGCGCATGCTGGCAGGCCTCGAGCACCCCTCTGCCGGCAAGATCCTGATCGGCGGCAAGGACGTGACCATGCTGCCGGCCAACGAGCGCGACGTGTCGATGGTCTTCCAGTCCTACGCCCTCTTCCCGCACATGTCGGCACTCGACAATGTCGCCTATGGGCTGGAATCCTCCGGCATCAGGAAGAAGGAGGCGCGCGAGCGTGCCGAAGAAGGTCTGCAGCTCGTCGGCCTTGGCGGTCTCGGCCAAAGGCTCCCGGCCGAGCTTTCCGGCGGACAGCAGCAGCGTGTGGCCGTTGCCCGCGCCCTCGTGCTCGAGCCGCAGGTGCTCCTGCTCGACGAGCCGCTTTCCAACCTCGACGCGCGCCTGCGCCGCAAGGTGCGCACTGAGATCCGCGAGTTGCAGCAGCGGCTTGGCTTCACCGCCGTCTACGTCACCCACGACCAGGACGAGGCACTGGCCGTTTCCGACCGCATTATCGTCATGAAGGATGGCGCAATCGCCCAAGAGGGCGCGCCGCGCGATCTCTACGAGGCGCCCGCCTCCACCTTCATCGCCGACTTCATGGGCGAGGCCAATGTGTTGCCCTGCGAGGTCACCGCGACTGACGGCAGCCAGGCGACGATTCGTGTCGGCGGCCTCGAGCATCGCCTGTTGTCGAAAAGTGCTCGGCCCGGCCCGTCGAAACTCGCCGTCCGACCGAATGCGGTGACGCTGACGCCGGCCAAGGGCGCGGCGCTTGCCGGCACGATCAGCAGCGCCGCCTATCTCGGTGGTCACGTCGAATACGAGGTCGAAACGCCGGCGGGCCTCTTGTTCGTTGTCGATCAGGCGGTCGAGGACATGCTATCTCCAGCGACGGAGGTCGCCATCGGTTTCCGCAACCGCGGACTGGCTTTGATTGACGCCTAATTTTTTCAAACTGGATACGAAAAGGACACTTGCATGACTTCTGAAATTGCCGGCCTCGACGCCCGCTTCGCGCTTGCCAGCTCCATGGCCGAAGAAGCCGGTCGGGTCGCCTACGATTATTTCCTCAAGCGGGAAACGCTTGTCATCGAAACGAAGCGCGACGCGCACGACGTCGTCTCGATCGCCGACCGCAACGTCGAGACCTTGATCCGCGACAAGATCGCCGCGGCATTTCCGGACGATGGCGTGCTCGGCGAGGAACACGGGCTTCTCGACGGCACGTCCGGCTTCACCTGGGTGCTCGACCCGATCGACGGCACCACCCCCTTTGTCAACGGCATGCCGAACTGGTGCGTGTCGATTGCCGTGGTGTACGAGGAAAAGCCGGTCATTGGCGTCATTCACGCGCCCTGCCATCAGGAAATCTATGCCGCGGCAACCGGCCGCGGCGCGACGCTGAACGGCAAGCCGCTTCGTCTCGACGGGACACGCACGATCCGCAACGCCGTCACCGGGCTCGGCGCCAACGATCAGGTGAAACCCGCCGAGATGGGCGCCATCGTCGAACGCCTGCTTTCGAACGGCGGCAACTTCATGCGCAATGGCTCCGGCGCGCTGATGATCGCCTATGTCGCCGCCGGCAGGCTCGTCGGCTACTACGAACCCTATATGCACGCCTGGGATTGCCTCGGTGGCTACTGCCTGGTGAATGAAGCCGGTGGCTGGACCTTGCCCTTCCCGACGCGCGGCGAGGCTTTGACCCATTGGGCGCCGGTCCTGGCGGCGGCGCCCGGCGCAGTCGACGATCTGCTGAAAGTCGCCAATCTTGAAAGGACGGCAGCCTGAGCCCTTGACGGCACTCATGACTGACCGGTCGGCTTCTCGGCCTTCAACCCGAAGAGGCCGCCGATCTCCATTGGGAAGGGAAAGACGATCGTCGAGTTCTTCTCGCCTGCAATCACGTTGAGCGTGCTGAGATAGCGCAATTGCATCGCCTGAGGCTGCTGCGACAGGATCTCGGCAGCCTCGAGCAGCTTGGCCGCCGCCTGCTGTTCGCCCTCGGCATTGATCACCTTGGCGCGCCGCTCGCGTTCGGCTTCGGCCTGGCGGGCGATCGCGCGGATCATGCTCTCGTTGATGTCGACATGTTTGATCTCGACCGTCGCCACCTTGATGCCCCACGCATCCGTCTGGCTGTCGAGGATTTTCTGGATGTCCTCGTTCAGCCGGTCACGCTCGGCCAACATCTCGTCGAGATCGTGTTTGCCGAGCACCGAACGCAGGGTCGTTTGCGCCAGCTGGCTGGTCGCCATCATGAAATCCTCGACCTGGATCGTCGACTTCTCCGCATCGATGACGCGGAAGTAGATCACGGCGCTGACGCGGACCGAAACGTTGTCATGCGAGATCACGTCCTGGCTCGGCACGTCCAGCACCCGGGTTCGGAGGTCGACTCGCACCATCTGCTGCACATAGGGCACAAGCAGGATCAAGCCTGGCCCCTTGACGCCGGTGAACCGCCCGAGCGTGAAGACCACCCCGCGTTCGTATTCGCGCAGGATCCGGATCGCATAGGCGATGACGAGAATTATGAGCACCAGCAACGCGGCAAAAGGAGCAAGGCTCCCCAACATGTCCATGACCATTCCTCCATTCCGGCTTTGCCTGCGCCCACAGGACCCGCGGCGCGCTATGCCTTTTGACCGTCGCGCACCACTTCGAGCGTCAGTCCATTCCGCCCGACAACCTTCACAGCTTCGCCTCTCGACAGTGTCTGCGTGCTCACCGCCTGCCAGCGTTCACCATGGGCAATGACGTAGCCGGCCGCGCCAGTCCAACTATCGACCTTACCGGCAATGCCGATCATCTGTTCGCCGCCGGTTGCCACCGCGTGGCGGTATGAGCTGAAGGCCAGCCGGGCGACCAGAAGGCTAAAGCCGAAGCTTGCGACGGCAAGCGCCGCCAGTACGGACCAGGAGACCTGCAGCCCCGGCGTATCCGTGTCGAAGAGGATTGCCGCGCCCAGGATCAGTGAAGCGCTGCCGCCGGCGCCGAGCACGCCGAAAGACGGCGAATGCGCCTCGGCAACCATCAAGCCGATCCCGAGCAGGATCAGCCCGATGCCGGCGTAGCTGACCGGTAGTACAGAAAGCGCATAGAGCCCGAGCAGCAGACTGATGCCGCCGATGGTGCCAGGCGCCACCGATCCCGGCGAGAGGAACTCGAAGATCAAGCCGTAGATGCCGATCATCATCAGGATGACCGCAATATTGGGATCGGTGACGACCGAAAGCAGTCGGGTGCGCCAATCCGGCACGAAGTCCTCGGCGCCAAGCCCTGACGTATCGAGCAGGATCTCCTGTTGCCCAACGCGCACGGTCCGCCCGTTTGCCTGCTTCAACAGATCAGCGATGCTGGTGGCCGTGAAATCCACGACCTTCTCCCTGACGGCCGCTTCGGCCGAAAGGCTTGCGGCCTCGCGCACCGCCTTTTCGGCCCAGTCGGTATTGCGCCCGCGCAACTCGGACAGTCCGCGGATATAGGCCACTGCGTCATTGACGAGCTTCGCCTCGGCGGCGTTCTGCGCCGCGGGCTGTTTGCGGTCGTCCTTGCCGGTGTCGGCATCCTTGCCCTGGCCGAACATGTCGCCGCCGATCGCAATCGGGGTCGCCGCACCGAGATTCGTTCCCGGCGCCATCGCAGCGATGTGGCTGGCATAGAGAATGTAGGTGCCGGCGCTCGCTGCGCGCGCACCGCTCGGCGCGACGTAACTCGCAACAGGCACGGGGGAAGCGAGGATCGCGCGGATGATCTCGCGCATCGACGTGTCGAGACCGCCGGGCGTATCCATCTGCAAGACGACCAGCGGAAGGCGACGTTCCTCCGCTTTTGTCAGGCCGCGCCTGACATATTCGGCCGTGGCCGGGCCGATGGCACCGTTGACATGCAACACCAAGGCGACCCGATCGTTTTCGGCTCGCAACGAAGCTGGAAACGCGAATGATGAGACTAAAACGAGCAACAACGTGAGGATTCGCAACATCCGTCGTCAAAACCTCGCATGCGCAACGCCCCCGAAAAGGCGTCCATTCAAGAATGATAGCACAACACAAGGTTAGGGCGAAGCAAGCTTGCTACTGGTTGACCGGCTGCTGCGAACAACGAGGCCAGCCTTCGTGCTGCGGCGTGATGACAAGTCCGGCGATCGAGGTTATCTGCTAGTCTCCTTCCGCGAAGATGCGCCGCGGCCGGTTCGAGGCAATTGCCACGGCGGCCTCCCCGATATCGACCAGAACAGGATTCCCGGGTTTGGAGACGACCCTCTATCAGCCGATCAAGACCTTTCTCGAGGCCCGTGGCTACAGCGTCAAGGGCGAGATCGGCGGCTGCGATATCGTGGCGCTCAGCGATGACGAGCCGCCGCTGGTCGTCATCTGCGAGCTCAAGCTGAGCTTCAATCTCGAATTGATCCTGCAGGCCGTCGACCGCGCCACCGCCGGCGACGAGGTGTGGATCGCCGCGCGTGTCTCGGCGAAGGGCAAGGGACGGGAGAGCGATCGCCGGTTCCGCGATCTCTGCCGCAGGCTCGGTTTCGGCATGCTGGCGGTTGCCGACAACGGTATGGTCGACGTCATTCTCGCAGCCTCCGCGGTGATGCCCCGCAAGAACAACAGGAAACGGGCGCGACTGATCAGCGAGCATCGCCGCCGCAAGGGCGATCCGACCGCCGGTGGCGCCACGCGCTCGCCGATCATGACCGCCTATCGGCAGCAGGCGCTTGCCTGTGCCGCCGCCCTGCAGAACGGTCAGCTGCGCCCGCGCGACCTTCGCGCAGTCGCACCGGATGCGGCCAAGATCTTGCTCAGCAACGTCTATGGCTGGTTCGAACGGATCGACCGTGGCATCTATGCCCTGACGGAACTGGGGGCCGAGGCGCTTCGCCGCTGGCCACCGAGCGACGCGGCCACGACGCCAATCGCCGAGACATCCGAAGCATGACGTCGCCGGGAGCCATCACGTGAACCCGGCGCTTCGCATCCTCTGTCTCTGCCTGGCATGGCTGATGGTCGGGCTGGGCGTCATAGGCGCCTTCCTTCCCGTGCTGCCAACGACCCCATTCCTGCTTTTGGCTGCGGGGCTTTTCGCGCGCGCTTCCCCGCAACTGGAGCAATGGCTGCTAAACCATCGCATCTTCGGGGCATCGCTGCGGCTATGGCGTGAAAAGGGTGCGATCTCCAGGCGCGCCAAAACCGGCGCGGTGAGCCTGATGGCCGCAAGCTTCGGGTTCTTCTTTTTCTTCGCTCATCCGAGCCTGGCGCTGACAGCAATCGTCGCAGCGGCAATGGCGCTTCCGGCGCTGTTCATCCTGACGCGTCCGGTGGAATAGCCATTCGGAGAAATACCTGCGCCGCCCTGCAGGAAAACGATACTTTTCCTCTCAAGAAATACTTGGGCGCACCCGAAAAGGTCGCATTATTCTTAAGATTGCACTTTATGAGCGCACGCATATCGATACTTAGTGTTTTTGTAAATCAAGATATATTTCGAACAACTCGAGAACAAAGTTGTACAAACGTGCAATTTGTGAAGCGGCGCGCTTAGGTCGCACGTCCCGCCTGCCCTTTTCCCCAATCGTCATCGCAGCCACGCACCCGAGACAGATCGGGAACCGCACGCTTTATCGATCGATGTCTGGTCCCGCGAAAAGAGGATAGCGCGCCAAATCTGACGATTGGCGATTGACAAGCCGCTCAGCTTGGCTCCATCTGTTGCATTACAAAGGCAGCAATTCCTTAATAAAGGAATATGTGGAGGAACACATGCCTGACATGCTGGTGAGCTTGCATTCGCCGATCCTCGTCGAACTCAAGCGAAGAATCGAATCCGACAGGGTGACCATTCGACCGGCCTTGCCGCCGGAGATGCGCCTGGTCATCGATTGGGTGCGGGAGAACTTCAGCGAGAACTGGGCAAGCGAAGTGGCTGTCGCCTTCTCGCGCCGGCCGGTCGCCTGTCTCGTCGCCGTCGACGCTGGCAAGCTGGTCGGCTTTGCCTGCTACGACACGACGGCACCGGGCTTCTTCGGACCGACGGGCGTCGACGCAGAAAGCCGCGGCAGGGGCATCGGCTTGGGCCTGCTTTCCAGTTGCCTCGACACGATGAAGACCCTCGGGCACGCCTATGCCTTCATCGGCGATGCCGGCCCGGTCGATTTCTATGCCAAGACCGTCGGCGCCGTGCCGATCCCCGCGCCCGACAAGGGGATCTACCAGGGCATGCTGCGCCGCCCTTCCAGGTAATTCCCACGATCGGAGCCTCCCAATGTCCTCGACCCCGCTTGCCCTCTTCGTCGGCATCCCCAATCCCACGCTCTCGGATGACGAGTTTGCGCTCTTCCGCGAAACCAACCCGCTCGGCCTGTTCGTCGGCCGCCGCAACCTGCGCGAACCCAATCAGGCAAAAGCCCTGATCGAGCGCTTCCGCGAAGCCGTCGGCCGCGACGACGCACCCGTCTTCACCGATCAGGAAGGCGGCCGCGTCCAGCATCTCGATGCCGGCCCGTGGCCGCTGTTTCGCTCCTTCGGCGAATTCGCCGAGCTCGCCCGCCGCGACTTTGCGCTCGGCAAGAAGGCGCTCCGCCTTTCGAGCCAGGCCATGGGCACGATGATGAGCGACCTCGGTCTGACGAGCGGTTGCTCGCCGGTGCTCGACCTCGTCTTCGCGACGACGAGCTCCGTCATCGGCGCCCGCTCCTTCGGTTCCGACCCGGACTTCATCGCGGCGCTCGGCCGCGAAGTGGTCGACGGCCTGCTCGAGACCGGCAACATGCCGGTCATGAAGCACATTCCCGGCCACGGCCGGGCAACGCTCGACTCGCACAAGGAGCGCCCGATCGTCGACGCCTCGCGCGAGACGCTAACCGCCACCGACTTCAAGCCCTTCGTCGCTTTGCGCGACACCCCCTGGGCCATGGTCGCTCACGTCGTCTATTCCGCTTTTGACCAGGAATTGCCTGCGTCCATCTCGCCCACCATGCACGACGTCATCCGCAACAACATGGGCTACGACGGCGTGCTCGTCTCCGACTGCATCTTCATGGAATCGCTGCGCGGCACGCTGCCGGAGCGCGTCCGGCAGGTGCTCGATGCCGGCTTCGACATCGCGCTCCACAGCCATGGCACGCTCGCCGAGAGTGAAGCTGCAGCCAAGGCCGCAAGCCCGCTCACCGCCGCCGCCCAGAAACGCATCGACGCCGGCAAGGCCCGCCTCGGCACGCTGAAGGTCGACGTGCGCGCCGCCCATGCGGAAGTCGAGGACATGTTCAAAAGCGTGCTCGTCGCCTGACGAGAAGAAATCTCGGAAACAACAGGGGAACTACCGTGAAAAAATCGCTTCTCGGCGCGGCAACCGCGCTCGCCCTCATCGCCGGCCCGGCAACGGCACAGACCGTGCTGACGGCCAATATCGAACCGGCGACGACCTGGGTTCGCAACTTCAACCCGTTCAACCAGACGTCGGCGCGCCAGAGCACGCTCGATTTCATCTACGAGCCGCTCGTCGTCTTCAACCGCTTCGACGGCAACAAGCCGGTCTTTCGCCTTGCCGAGAGCTTCAAGCTCGCCGACGACCTGAAGTCGATCGAGTTCAAGCTCCTGCCGAACCTGAAGTGGTCGGATGGCAAGCCGCTGACGGCGACCGACGTCAAGTTCACCTACCACTATCTGAAGAAGTACCCGGCGCTCGATTTCGTCAGCATCTGGAGCTTTATCACCGGCGTCGAGGCGGTCGATGGGGAGACCGTGCGCTTCTCGCTCGCCAATCCGAGCTCGCTTGCCGCCGAACAACTGGCGCAGCTGCCGATCGTTCCCGAGCATGTCTGGAAGGATATCGCCGAGCCGGTGACCTTCGCCAACGAAACGCCTGTAGGCAGCGGCCCGCTAACGGAAATCCCGCGCTTCACCGGCCAGACCTACGACCAGTGCCGCAACCCGCATTACTGGGATGCGGCGACGCTGAAAATCGACTGCGTGCGCTTCCCGCAGCTCGCCGACAACAACCAGATCCTGACGGCGACCGCGTCGGGTACGCTCGACTGGGGTGTCTCCTTCATCCCGGATATCGAAAACGTCTATGTCGCCAAGGATCCGGAGCACTATCACTTCTGGTATTCGCCGAGCAGCATGGTTGCCTTCCTCTTCAACCAGGAAACGGCGAACGAGAACAACCGCAAGGCCTTCAACGACGTGAAGTTCCGCCGTGCCGCCTCGATGGCGCTCGACCGCGGCACGATGGTCGACGTCGCCGGTTACGGCTATCCGACGCTCAACGAAGACCCGGCCGGCATGGGCGAACTCTACAAGAGCTGGGCCGATCCTTCGGTCGCCACCGACTTCGGCAAATACGGCAAATACGACGCCGATGCGGCCAAGGCGCTGCTTGACGAGGCCGGCTATGTCGACAAGGACGGTGACGGCTTCCGTGACAATCCGGATGGCACCAAGATCGCCTTTTCGATCATCGTGCCGAGCGCCTGGACCGACTGGATCGACACGGTGACAATCGCCGTCGAGGGTCTGCAGGCCGTCGGCCTTGACGCCAAGATCGAGACGCCGGAGGAGGCCGTCTGGACCGGCAACCTCATCAACGGCACCTTCGACATGGCGATCAACAGCCTGCCGGCATCCGCCTCTCCCTACTATCCCTATAAGCGCGCCTTCAGTGAGAGCGACAAGGGCAAGACGCGCTTCACCGCACAGCGCTGGTTCAACCCGGAAGTCGACGCACTGCTGACCGAGTTCACCCACACGGCCGACCCTGCCAAGCAGAAGGAGGCGATGAACAAGGCACAGCGCATCGTTGCCGAGAACCTGCCGGTCATGCCGGTGTTCAACAACCCCAACTGGTACCAATACAACACCAAGCGCTTCAAAGGCTGGGCGAACGCGGAAAACCCGTTCGTCAACCCATCGATCAGCCGCACCAACCCGGCGCGTCTCCTGCATCTGCTGGCGCTTGAACCGGTGAAGTAACTCGATCGTAACGCGGCATCCTCGCGGAGACGATCCGAGAGGATGCCGCATCCGGCATCCCTGGCGGGCAACCGTAGCCCGCCTCGCGCTTGCCTGTCTCCGACAGCGACAAGAAGACAGCCCTGCCGCTTGGCGCCCGCACGCGGCAGCCGCAGTCGATGGAGTTCCCGATGGCCTTTCTGCTTCGCCGCCTCTGTTTCTACCTGGCCGCCTTCGTCGCGGCGGCGACGATCAACTTCTTTTTGCCGCGGCTGATGCCCGGCGATCCAGTGCAGATCATGTTTTCGAGCGCAGGCGCCGAACTGCCGCCCGAAAGCCTGCAGGCCCTGAAACTCACCTTCGGCTTCGTCGACGGCCCGCTGTGGCAGCAATATCTCACCTATCTCGGCAGCATCTTCAGCGGCGATCTCGGCCGCTCGATCAAATATTTCCCGCTGCCGGTGACATCCGTTCTCGGCAACGCGCTGGTGTGGACCGTGGGTCTGATGGGCACGGCCACGCTTGTGAGCTTCGCGCTTGGCACTTTCCTCGGCATCCTTGCCGCCTGGCGGCGCGGCAGCCTGTTCGACGTCATCGTTTCTGTCGGCGCGATCTTCGCCACTTCTGTGCCGGCGGTGGTGACCTCGCTGATCGTCGTCTTCACCTTCGGCTTCACGCTCGGCTGGTTCCCGACCGGCTATGCCGCCGACCCGGCGCTCGACCCGGCCATCTCGATCGAATATCTCGGCAGCGTCCTTTATCACGGCATCCTGCCGATGCTGACGCTCTGCGCCGTTCTGACTGGCGGCTTCGCCGTGACCATGCGCAACAACATGATCAATCTGCTCGGCGAAGACTATATCGTCATGGCCCGCGCCAAGGGGCTTTCCGACACCCGCGTCATGCTCTGGTATGCCGCGCGCAACGCGCTGCTGCCGACCGTCTCAAGCCTCGCAATCGCCATCGGCACGGTGCTTGGCGGCTCGCTGGTGACCGAGGTGGTGTTCAATTACCCCGGCCTTGGCAACATCCTTTATCAGGCGATCCTCGCCCGCGATTACCCCGTCATCCAGGGACAGCTGCTGATCATGACCGCCACCATGCTCGTCGCCAACTTCGTCGTCGATGTCAGCTACGTGCTGCTCGACCCGCGTCTGAAGAGGGCCTGAGATGAAGATCTCCTCCTTCCCGCTCGTTCACAACCGCAAGGCCATGGTCGGCGCGCTGATCGTCGTCTTCATCCTGCTGGTCGCGATCGCCGCGCCGGTGCTGACCTCCTACGACCCTGGCGCCCGCGTCGGCCGGCCGCACCAGGCGCCGTCTCTCGACCACTGGCTCGGCACCACCCGCATCGGCCAGGACGTCTTTGCGCGCCTCGTCTATGGTGCGCGCACCTCGCTTGCCGTCGGTTTCGGCGCCGGGCTTCTGATCACCGTGCTCGGCACCGCGCTCGGTATCATCGCCGGCTATCGCGGCGGCAAAACCGATGAAATCATCAGCTTCTTCACCAACATGGTACTCGTCGTGCCGAACCTGCCGCTGCTTCTCGTGCTTGCCGCCTTCATCGGCCAGGCGAGCCCCTGGGTCATCGCGCTGATCCTCGGCGGCACCTCCTGGGCTTGGGGCGCACGCGTCACCCGGGCCGAGACGCTATCGGTCAAGCAGAAGGACTATGTGAAATCCGCCGAGATGATGGGCGAGTCGCGCTGGCGGATCATGACCTTCGAGATCTTCCCCAACCTCATCTCGATCGTCGGCATCAATTTCATCGGCAGCGTGATCTTCGCGATCATCACCCAGGCGACGCTGGAGTTCCTGGGCCTTGGCGATCCCAAGGTCGTTTCCTGGGGCACCATGCTCTATGCCGCGCAGAAAGCCTCGGCACTTTCCGTCGGCGCCTGGTGGGATATTTTGACGCCGTGTTTCGCGCTCGCCTTTCTCGGCATCGGTCTGTCGTTGCTCAACTTCGCCGTGGACGAGATCGCCAATCCGCGGCTGCGCACCGGCAATCGGCTCGGCCGCTGGTCCGCGCTTATCCGTTCCGGGGAGGGTCGCCTGTGACAGCGCCTTTGCTTTCCGTCAAAAACCTGACCATCGACTATATCGGCGAGAACAGCGATTTCCGCGCGGTCGACGATGTCAGCTTCGACGTCGCTCCGGGCGAAGTCTTCGGTCTTGCGGGTGAATCCGGCTGCGGCAAGAGCACGATCGCCTTTGCCATCAGCCGGCTGCACAAGCCGCCGGCGCTGATCCGCAAGGAAAGCGCCATCCTGCTCGACGGCCGCAACGTGCTCGATCTGGACCAGACGGGCCTTGCCGACTTCCGCTGGCGCGAAGTGGCGATGGTGTTTCAGAGCGCGATGAACTCGCTGAACCCGGTCCTGCGCATCGAGCAGCAGTTCTACGACGTATTGAAGACGCATAAGCGCATAAGCCGGGCGGCCGCGCGCGACCGCACGGCCGAGATGCTCAGGCTCGTCGACATCGCGCCGGAGCGCATGCGTGACTATCCGCATCAGTTTTCCGGCGGCAT
The DNA here is from genome assembly GCF_050474445.1 of Ensifer sp. B1-9. Taxonomy (NCBI): domain Bacteria; kingdom Pseudomonadati; phylum Pseudomonadota; class Alphaproteobacteria; order Hyphomicrobiales; family Rhizobiaceae; genus Ensifer; species Ensifer sp. B1-9. The sequence continues at coordinate 172,274 of NZ_JBCHVG010000016.1, read as the reverse complement.
GCGCCAGCGCATCGTCATTGCCATCTGCCTGGCGCTAGATCCGCGGCTGATCGTCATGGACGAGCCGACGACGGCGCTCGACGTGGTGGTGCAGCGCGAAATCCTCCAGCGGATCAACGAACTCCGGCGCAAGCTCGGCTTTGCCGTTCTCTTCATCACCCACGATCTCGGGCTGATGGTGCAGTTCTGCGACCGCATCGGCATCATGCTCGCCGGCAAGCTTGTCGAGCAAGGTACGGCCGACGCCATCTACCGGACACCGGGGCACGATTATACGAAAAAGCTCTGGGCCTCCTTCCCCTCACTGCATGGAGGCGTTCTTAGATGACCGGCCCATCCGCACCCATTCTGACCCTGGACAAAGTCAGCAAGACCTTCGGCAACGGGTCGAGCGCCGTTCGCGCTGCGCGCTCCATATCCTTTTCGCTCCATGCCGGTCGCGCGCTCGCCGTCGTCGGCGAATCCGGCAGCGGCAAGACCACCTGCGCCCGTATCGCGATGCGCGAATACGAGCCGAGTGAGGGCCGTCTGCTGTTCAAGGGCAAGCCTGTCGACGTGGCCGAAGCCAAGGAGATCGCCGACTACCGCCGCTCGGTGCAGATGATCTTCCAGGATCCTTTCGCCTCGCTCAACCCGGCCCATACGATCGCCTATCATCTGAAGCGGCCGCTGATGCTGCATCGCCCGAAGATCAAGGGCGCAGCGATCGCCGAGACGATCAAGGCGCTGCTCCGACAGGTGAAACTCGACCCCGACATCGTCGCGCCGAAGTACCCGCACGAACTCTCGGGCGGCCAGCGGCAGCGCGTGAACATCGCCCGCGCACTGGCGGCAAAGCCCGAAGTGATCGTCGCCGACGAGCCGACCTCCATGCTCGACGTTTCCGTGCGCCTCGGCGTCCTCAATCTGTTGAGCGAAATGAAGCGGGAGATGAACCTCGGCCTGCTCTACATCACTCACGATATCGCGACCGCGCGCTACGTCGCCGAGGACATTGCGGTAATGTATGCGGGACAGATCGTCGAATGGGGCAATACCGGAAAGGTCATCGACAACCCGGCACACCCCTACACCAAGCTGTTGCTTTCGGCCGTACCGGATCCGGCTATCCGCTTCGACGACCCGAACGCCCAGGTCAGTTCCGCCGATGCGGACGAAATCCGCCGCCGCTCGGCCGCGAACCGGGAGACGATCCGCGAGGTTGGGCCCGATCATTTCGTGCGCGCCGCCTGAGCCGATAGCCAACAGGACCAACAAAAAACGCCCCGCAACTTGAACTGCGGAGCGTTTTTTGTTGATCGCGAGAGCGCAACCCGTTGATTTTGGCCCGGCGTCCTCGTGTGCGCCGGGCCCGAAATTCAGGCGGCTTCGCGATTCTCGACGCCGGTCGGAACGGTGGCGATCGTCTTCAGGATCTGCGATGCGATCTGGTAGGGGTCACCCTTGGAGTTCGGGCGGCGATCTTCCAGGTAGCCCTTGTAGTCGTTGTTTACGAAGCTGTGCGGAACGCGGATCGAAGCGCCGCGGTCAGCCACGCCGTAGCTGAACTGGTGGATCGAGGCGGTTTCGTGCTTGCCGGTGAGGCGCATATGGTTGTCCGGGCCGTAAACCGCGATATGGTCTGCGCGGGCTTCGGCGAAGGCAGCCATCAGGTTTTCGAAGTAATCCTTGCCGCCGACTTCGCGCATGTAGGCGGTCGAGAAGTTGGCGTGCATGCCCGAACCGTTCCAGTCGGTGTCGCCGAGCGGCTTGCAGTGGTATTCGACGTCGATGCCGTACTTCTCGGTCAGGCGCTGTAGCAGATAGCGGGCGAGCCAGATTTCGTCGGCGGCCTTGCGCGAGCCCTTGCCGAACACCTGGAATTCCCACTGGCCCTTGGCGACTTCCGCATTGATGCCTTCATGGTTGATGCCGGCAGCCAGGCAAATGTCGAGGTGCTCTTCGACGATCTTGCGGGCGACATCGCCGACATTGCTGAAGCCGACGCCGCAGTAATAGGGGCCCTGAGGCGCGGGGAAGCCGGCTTCCGGGAAACCGAGCGGGCGGCCGTTCTGATAGAAGAAATACTCCTGCTCGAAACCGAACCATGCGCCTTCGTCGTCGAGGATCGACGCGCGGGTGTTGGACGGATGCGGTGTCTTGCCATCGGGCATCATGACTTCGCAGAGAACGAGCACGCCGTTCTTGCGCTCCGGGTCCGGATGGACGGCAACCGGCTTCAGCACGCAGTCAGAGCTGCTGCCTTCGGCCTGCATCGTGGACGAGCCGTCGAAGCCCCAGAAGGGAAGCTGTTCAAGCGTCGGGAAAGCGTCGAATTCCTTGATAAGGGTCTTGCCGCGCAGGTTCGGGGTAGGCTTGTAACCGTCGAGCCAGATGTATTCGAGCTTAAACTTTGTCATTTCGTTCTCTCACTTGACGCCAGGAATGGCTGGGTTCCGAAGCGGCTGGGCAACCCAGAACGGCTTGCCCGACGACCGATGCCTGTTAAGAAGCATTAATCGTGCCAACTCGGATTCAACGCCGAGAATCCAGGGAAAATCGCCACTACCGGCACGCGCCAACGCCAGCGAGCCGGTGCAATAGCGCAAGGAAGAAGCGAGATGCACAAAAAATAGGCGATAGCTGCTCGACTCCGCAGCAAAGCAAATCGGCAACGCTGAGATCAACCACCCTTCCCCGCAGATCGCCGGCGATTGCCTTTAAAAAGTGCAGCTGCCGTTGGCCGGCCGCCGCGCTCAGCCCACTCGCGCGCCTCTGCATTGGAACATGATCGAAGGCAGCACCTTGAAAAGCCGCTCGTCATCGCATTGAGAGACATTGAAGCGCAGGAAGCCGTTGGCCATGCCGGCATGGCTGAAGACATTGCCGGGCGCGAGCACGATCTCCTGAAGCAACGCCTTTTGTGCCACGTCGGCCGCATCGATACCGTCCGGCAAGCGGCACCAGAGAAACATTCCAGCCTGCGGCTCGATCCATGGCGTGATGCCGATATCACCGAGCCGTGCCGCCGTGTCGCTCATTGCCCGCGCTAAGCGCTGGCGCACCGCCTCCATGTGCTTGCGATAGCTGCCGTCCTTGAGCACCGAAAAAACGAGCTCCGCCGCAAGGCTCGGCCCGCCAAAGGTCGTGGCGATCTTCAGGTCGGTGAGCCCTTCGATCCAGTCGCGCGGCGCGGCGATGAAGCCGCAGCGCATCGAGGCAGAGAGGGTCTTGGAAAAGCTGCCGATCTGCACCACGCGATCAAGGCCGTCGAAGGCGGCGAGCCGCGGGGCCGGCACATGTTCGAAATCGGCAAAGATATCATCCTCGACGATCGTCAGCCCCGCCTGCTCGGCAAGCTTGAGCAGGCGATGCGCGACAACGGGCGAGAGCGTTGCGCTGGTTGGGTTATGAAGTGCAGAATTGGTGATGTAGAGCCGCGGCCGATGCGCCGCCAGCACTTCGGCAAATTGTTCGAGGTCGGGCCCCATGGGCGTATAGGGAACGCTGACCACCTCAGCCCGATGAGCGCGCAGCAAGGCATGAAAATTGAAATAGCAGGGGTCGTCGACCACGACCGTATCGCCCGGCTCAAGCAGGAAGCGACAGAGAAGGTCGATCGCCTGCGTCCCCGATTCCGTCAGGATGATCTGATCGGGTGACGCCTCGACGCCATGCTCACCGAGACGCCGCGCCAGAAGCTGGCGCAGTGGCCGATGGCCAAGCGGCGTTCCATAGTCGGTCAGACCGCTCGCCTCCAGCCGGGCCGCGGACTTGAGCGCGCGGCGCAGGGCCGCCTCCGGCATCCAGCTCGGCGGCAGCCAGCCGCAGCCCGGCTTCAGCACTTTGTCGCCGGTTTCCAGCGCCTGGCGCGAGACCCAGAGCGGATCGACGGCGCGGTCGAGCCGCGGGCCGATCTCGGCCAAAGACAGAGGCGCCAGGGGCGCCGAGACAAAGAAGCCGGCGCCGGGCTTCGAGCGAATGATCCCTTCGGCCACAAGCCGCTCATAGGCTTCGACGACGGTGGACTTGGAAACGCGCATGGTCTTGGCGAAGGCGCGGATCGACGGCAGCTTCGCCCCCGGCGTCAGAACGCGGGCCGAGATCCGCTGCCGGATCGTCGCCATCACGCCTTCGAGCAATGTCTCGCTGCCGAGACCGAGTTCTTGCACCGTCATCCGTACTGCCTAAGCGTCCATTACAGTTTGGAAAAACTGTACCGTATTGTCTCTGGCGAGACCAGCCCGTCCGACCGATACAGGCGAAAAAGGAGCCTATTATGGACAAGACGGCAGACGGTTGGGTGAGCGGCTTTCTCGGAGTATTGATCTTCAGTGGATCCCTTCCGGCGACACGCGTCGCGGTGATGGATTTCGATCCGGTGTTTCTGACAGTGGCGCGCGCGGCGATCGCCGGCCTGCTCGGACTCGCGCTGCTTATTGTCTTCCGCCAGTCGCGCCCGGCGCGGACCGATCTCGTTTCGCTCGCAATCGTCGCCTTCGGCGTCGTTCTTGGCTTCCCGCTGTTGACCGCCCTGGCGCTGCAGCATGTCACCTCGGCGCATCTGATCGTCTTCGTCGGACTGCTGCCGCTGGCAACCGCCATCTTCGGCGTGCTGCGCGCCGGCGAGCGGCCGCGCCCGGCCTTCTGGCTGTTTTCCTCCCTTGGAAGTGCGGCGGTCGTTGGTTTTGCCCTGATGCAGGGCTTCGCCGCATCTCCCGTAGGTGACCTCTTGATGCTCGGCGCCATCATCGTCTGCGGCCTCGGCTATGCCGAAGGCGCCAGCCTTTCGCGCAAGCTCGGCGGCTGGCAGGTGATCTGCTGGGCGCTGGTACTGTCACTGCCCATCATGCTCGCGCTCACGCTTTTCACCATGCCGGCCTCCTTCTCGACGGTCAATCACGCCGCCTGGACGGGGCTTGCCTATGTATCGGTCTTCAGCATGCTCGTCGGCTTCGTCTTCTGGTATCGCGGCCTCGCGCTTGGCGGCGTCGCCGGCGTCGGCCAGTTACAATTGCTGCAGCCGTTCTTCGGCCTGGCGCTTGCGGCGACGCTCCTGGGTGAGGCCGTAAGCTGGGGCATGCTCGCGACCACGGGCGCGATCGTGTTCTGCGTCGCCGGCGCCAAAAAGTTCGCGAAGTAGACGCCTTCAGAGATCAAGGTCAGGCGGCGGGCGAAACACGGGAGCGGGTTCGAAGTCTTCGAGCACGAGATCGACCTTGCCCGCGTCGATCAGGTGCTTGATCGGCCAGAGCGGCAAGGAGCCAAGACCGAGGTCTTGCTCCACCGCCCGCGTAGATCGCGCGATCCGGCCTACGACCGGAAGAACCACGAGCAGACTTGGGAGGCCTCTGCTCTCACTCTCGGCAACCACCCGCCAGGAGCCTGCCCCTTTGCCGTTTCTGGCCTCCTGCCGCGGTCGAAGATTTTTAGGATATCTAAAATCGATTGACAGGAATTCGGGCTGCGCCCTAGCTTGAGGGGAGACGAGAAGGGGACAGACAGTGACGACGGACCATGCCAGCGGCGCACCTACCGGCGGGGCAGAGGCGCCGTCGCTCGGCGATCGCCTGCGCCAACGGCGCAAGGCGCTGAAGATGACGCTTCAGGAGGTCGCCGACGAGGCGGGTTTCTCTGTCGGCTTCATCTCGCAGATCGAGCGCGGCATCACCGTTCCCTCCCTGACTTCGCTGATCGCCGTGTGCCGGACGCTGAAGGTCGAGGCCGGCAGCTTCCTCAACCCGCCGAAGGTCGCGACGCCCTTCACCCGTCGCGAACACCGACCGGTCTATGGTCTCGGCGGAGAAAGCGGCAAGGCCGTCTCCTATGAGCGGCTCTCCGCATCCTTCCCCGGCAATGTACTCAGAAGCACCATCATTCACGAGCCACCGGGACACCGCAGCGAACCGATGTCGCACGAGGGCGAAGAGATCTTCTTCATCCTCCAGGGCGCCTTGACGCTGGAGGTAGACGGCGAGCGCATGGTGTTGGAGGCTGGCGATTCCGCGCATTTTCCATCGGTCCGCACCCACACGATGTGGAACCACACCGGCGAGCCGACCACAATCCTGCACACCTGCACCATGGATGTCTTCGGCGACGGCGATCCGTCAGGCAATCCGACCGACAGCCTTGCGGTGACCCGCGCAGAGAGCCGATGGAATGCCTCCGGGAAGACCGAGAGCAGCCAAGAAAACTGAGTGAGATCGAAGGCAGCTCTCCGCCGAAAACGCGACTGCGCCGCGGCGCTCGCCGTTCAATCCGGCGCGCAGACAGCGGATTGGGGCGCCCGGATGACACCCGATGATAATACCAGTTTAAAACCGAAGAAAAATTTTGCATAAGGACTCATCTCGAAAAGGTGATCCTCATGAGCGATCAGGCAACCCTGGACTTTCTTGCGCGCGCGATGTCCGGCGACAGCGGCGAGCCTCTCTACCGTCGCCTGGAAGTGGCGATCAAGCAGGCGATCGATGCCTCGACGCTTCGGCGTGGCGCAGTCATTCCCAGCGAACGGGACTTGAGCGAGGGACTGTCGATCTCGCGCGTGACGGTGCGCAAGGCGATCGAGGGCCTTGTCGCCGATGGCCTGCTCGACCGTCGGCAGGGAGCCAAAACGGTGGTTTCCTCACGTGTCGAGAAGTCGCTCGCGACAATGACGAGCTTCTCCGAAGACATGCGCTCCCGCGGCCTGGAACCCGGCTGCATCTGGATTTCGCGCGAAATCAGCCGGCCATCGCCCGCCGAAATGATGGCGCTCGGCATTCCAGCCGGAGAGAAGATCGTTCGGCTCCGGCGTCTCAGAACCGCCAACGACACCCCGATCGCGATCGAGACGGCGTCGCTTCCGGCCCGTTTCGTGCCGGACCCCGACGCGATCGGCGCCTCCCTCTACGAATATCTCGCCGCCCATAGCGCCCTGCCCGTGCGGGCGCTTCAGCGCATGCAGGCGAAACCCGCAAGCGAGGAGGAACGGCGGCTGCTCGCGACGCCCGAGGGCACGAGCCTGCTCGTCATGGAGCGACGCTGCTTCCTGGCCGACGGTCAGATCGTCGAATTCACTCAGACCAAATATCGGGGTGACGTCTACGATTTCGTCATCGAGCTGATGCGATAATACCAGTATAATTCCTGTTGCAATCTGGTCTTACACTGCTACCGTGAGGCCTCCATTGGGGAGAGCCTGCGTGACCTTCGACATTCATAGCCTCAAGCACGGTTTGATCGTTTCCTGCCAACCGGTGAAGGGCGGCGTCATGGACAATGCAGCCATGGTCGTCGGCTTCGCCCTGGCGGCGCTTGACGGCGGCGCGCTCGGTCTCCGCATCGAATCCGCCGACTATGTCCGTGCCGTGCGCCAGGCGACCGCTCGCCCGATCATCGGCCTCGTCAAGCGCGACCTGGAACGCTCACCCGTACGCATCACACCGCTCTTGGAGGACGTGGATGCCCTGGCCGCCGCTGGCGCCGATATCATCGCCTATGACGCGACCGCGCGTGAGCGACCGGTTGCGACCAAGGCATTGGTCGAGCGCATCCACGCCGCCGGCAAGATCGCCATGGCCGATTGCTCTGTCATTGCCGACGCCGAGCACGCCTTGGCCGAAGGCGCCGACATCGTCGGCTCGACCCTTGCCGGTTATACGGGTCCGGTCGAGCCTACCGAACCGGACTTGCCGCTCATCGCCGCCATGCGCAAGCTGACCCCGCACGTGGTCGCCGAAGGATGCGTGCGTACGCCCGAGCAGGCGGCCCAGGCGCTTCAAGCCGGCGCCTTCACCGTCGTTGTCGGCTCCGCCATCACGCGGCCCGAACACGTGACGTCGTGGTTCAGGCAGGCGCTCGATCAAACGCTTGCCGGAAGCGAGGCCTGAAAATGGCACGCGCCCAAACCGTCCTTGCGATCGACCTTGGCGGCACGAAGATGCTGGCAGCCCTCGTTCGGGGAACAGAGATCGTCGATACACGACGGATGCCGACCCCACGCCAAGGCGATCCGGCGCAATGGCTCGCCGCACTTTTTGGCGCGATCGCCTCTTGGCGCGGTACCTACGGCCATGTCGGCGCCGCGGTCTCAGGCATTGTCGATGACGGTCACTGGTCGGCGCTCAATCGTAAGACGCTCGATATACCCGATCGCTTTCCATTGAAGAAGACGATCGAGCAGCTTGCGGGCGTGCACGTGTTCGCCGCAAACGACGCCCAGGCGGCGGCCTGGGGTGAATACGTCTTTGGCGCGGGAAACCGGGAAGACATGGTATTCCTGACGATCTCCACAGGTATCGGTGGTGGCATCGTGCTGAACGGCCGCCTGCTCAAGGGGCTTGCCGGGCATTTCGGACAGTCGCGCAGCGCCGAATGGCCTGATGAGACTCTCGAAGATCGCGTCTCCGGCCACTGGATCGCCAAGGAGGCAGCCCCCCACCAATCTGGTGCCACGGCGCGGGATGTCTTTGCCGCCCGCGATCAACACGCCTGGGCAAAGCGCATCATCGAGACATCGGCAGAGCGCACGGCTCTGCTGTGCCGCAACATCCAGCTCGCGCTGGACCCGAGGCGCATCGTCATCGGCGGCAGCATCGGCTTGGCCGAGGGCTATCTCGCCGCCGTGGAGCGCGCGCTGGAACCAGTGCCGCCTCGACTTCGACCATCGCTACATGCCGCCGCCCTTGGGGAGAATGCAGGGGTGATCGGCATTGCTGATCTTGCAGAGCATCAACAAAACTTGAGGGAGAACCAAAGATGACATTTGCGACAATGAGGAAAAAGGCGCTGTTGACGGCAGCGTGCATTGCCGGCCTGCTGGCGACCAACCCGGCGCTTGCGGAAGTGACGGTGCTCGGCTGGCCGGGCGGCCCGGAGGAAGTGGCGCTACGCGCCGCCGCCGACGCCTATAATGCCAAATCCGACGTTGCCGAGGGCGATAAGGTCGAACTTCTATTCTTCAACCGCGACGGTTTCTGGGACAAGCTGCAGGCCGATCTCGCGGCCGGCTCGAAGGCCTTCGATCTCAACCTGCTCGCCACCTATTCGATCGGCCGCTACGCGCCGTTCATGGAGCCGGTGGAACTTTCGAGCGAAGCCAAGGCGGTCTATGGCAACTCCGTGCTGTCGACTATGCAGTATCAGGGCAAGCAATATGGCGTGCCGACCGATCTCTCGCTGCACTTCATGTATTTCCGCAAGGATCTGATCGATGCCCTGCTGAAAGATGACGCCGGCAAGGCGAAATATGCCGAGATCTCGGAGAAATATCTCGGCAAGAAGCTCGAGCCGAAGACGCCCGATGAATGGACATGGGACGACTACGCCGCCACCGCGCTCTATTTCTCGCAGGCGATCAATCCGGACAGCCCGACTCGCTACGGCACGGTACTGCAGCTCAAGAACCTGCTGTTCAACATCATGGTCTGGCAGTCGATACCGCGTGCCTATGGCGCGAACTGGCTGGACGACAGCGGTAAGGTGACCGTCAATTCCGACGCCTATCGCAAGGGCCTCGAAATCTACAAGCTCCTCTATGACAATGGCGCAACGCCGAAGGACTCGCTGTCCTACGAGTTTGCCGAAGCCAACGCCGCCTTCGCATCCGGCCAGGTGGCGGCCATGTTGCAATGGAACGCGGCGGCCGGCGATCTGACGAGCAAGGAGAAATCTCCTGCTGTTGCCGACGTCACCGATACGGTGGCGCCGCCCGCCGGACCCGAGGGTCGCTTCACCCATATCCACGGCCTCGGCTTCGGTCTCAACAAGAATGCCGAAAACAAGGAGGGCGCGGCGAAGTTCCTGAAGTGGCTGTCCTCGAAGGAAGCCGCGCTGATCTACGCCAAGAACAATGGCGCACCGGCACTCACTCCGGAAGTGGTGGCCGAGGTCGCAGACACCAGGCCGGATCTGGTCAAGCTCGGCGAATTCGCCGGCAAGTACGGCTACGTCATGAACGGTGGCACCTCGGCCAAGGCACTGTCAGTCTACGAACTGCAGGCCAAGGAGTTCACCGGTTACTGGTCCGGCCAGCAATCGCTCGACGATGCGCTCGCCAATGCCGAGAAGGGCATGGCGGAACTGCTGAAGTAAGCCGGGCCGGTTGTGGCATCGCTTCGGGTGCCACAACCGGAAACCGGCGACGTCGCGGTGGTCCGGTTCGGGCCGTATCGCATGGTTGCCACCGATGAGGGCGCGCGCCGTCCGCCCTCATCCACGCCCCGACAACAGACACAGATCAGCGTCATGACGATAGCCAGACCACAATCCTACGCCCCAGAGTTCCGGCTGCTCGCCACGCCGCTGATCCTCTTCCTGCTCGTCTTCCTGGGGTTCCCGGCGGTCGTCAATCTGATCTATTCGGTCTCCGAGGTTTCCTTCGAGACCCTTCGCCAGCCGGCGTTCACCGGGCTTAAGAACTTCCTGGCGGTCTGGAGCGATGGCGCCTTTTGGCAGGCGAGCTGGTTCTCGCTCCGTTTCGGACTGCTGACCGCCGCCCTCGAATGTCTGCTCGGCCTGTTTCTGGCGATATTCCTGTCGCCACTTATCGAACGGCGGAGTTGGCTGATGGCGATCCTGATGCTGCCGCTGATGGTCGCGCCAGCGCTGGTCGGGCTGATGTATCGTCTCGTCCTGCACGAATTCGTCGGACCGGTGCCCTATTATCTCTGGACCTATTTTGGCGCCAGCGTCTCTTTTCTCGGTCCCGGCTCCGCCTTCTGGACGCTGGTCGTCGTCGAGACGCTGCAATGGACGCCATTTGCGCTGTTGCTCTTCTACATGGCCTACCAGGCGATCCCGTCGGAAATTGCCGAAGCCTCCGCCATGGACGGGGCCAAGAGCCTGCAGCGCCTGTGGTACATCGAACTGCCGATGATGGGCCCGACCATCGCCGCCGCCCTGCTCATCCGTTTCATCGACGGCTTCCGGGTCTTCGACAATGTCTACGTGCTGACCGGCAGCGGCCCCGGCGGATCGACGGCGTCGCTGTCGATCTACATCTACGAGGCCTTCTTCAAGCAGGGTGCGATCGGCAAGGCCGTCGCCGCCTCGGTCATCCTGTTTGCCGCCTCCTTTGCGGCGCTCTATGGCGTCAATGCCCTTGCGAGCAGAAGGAAAGGAGCCAAACGATGATCGCCGCACTGCGCTGGGTTGTCTTCGCCGTCGCCGCTGTCGCCCTGAATTTCCCGGTCCTGGTGACGCTTTCGACCTCGTTCAAGAGTGCACGTGAACTCTCCGGCAATCCCGGCCTCTGGGTTCAGGCGCCAACGCTTGAAAACTACCTGACCGTCTTCCACGTATCGGATCGGCTGAACATCTTCCTCTATCTGTTCAACAGCCTTGCCGTGGCGCTGATGGGAACCGTTCTGGCCGTCGCGCTGGCATTGCCGGCGGCCTATGCGATCGCCCGCGGCAAGTTCGGCGAGCGCACGCTGCTACCTTTCATAGTCAATCTGCGCGCCGTGCCGCTGATCATCTTCGCGATCCCGCTCTACATGATGTTCCAGTGGCTGGCGTTGCTCGACACCCGCCTCGGACTGGGGTTGATCCTCACGATCGTCAACCTGCCGCTCGCGCTGGTCATTCTCGTCAACGCCATTCGCGATCTGCCAGCCGAACTCGACGAGGCGGCGCTAATGGATGGTGCAAGCCGCACGCAGATCCTCTTGCGCGTCGTGACACCGCTTTGTCGTCCGGCAATCGTCACCAGCCTGATCTTCGGCTTCATCACCGCCTGGAACGAATTCCTGTTCGGTCTGATGCTGACGACATCGAAGGCGGTGCCGGTTACCGTTGGCGCCTCCTTCTTCTTTGCTGCCAGCGGCGGCGGCGTGCAATGGGGCGTGGCCTCGGCCGTGATGATCGTCGGCGCCTTGCCGCCGATGTTGCTTGGCCTCGTCATGTATCGCCAGATCAGCGGTTCGATGACCGCCGGCGCGGTCAAGGGTTGAACGTTTTCAGGAGAGACGCATGGGTACGATTTCGCTCAGGAAAGCCGGCAAGCGCTATGGCGCGGTGGAGATCATCAGGGAGCTCGACCTGGAGATTGCCGACGGCGAATTCGTCGTCATCGTCGGGCCTTCCGGATGCGGAAAGTCGACGCTGTTGCGAATGATTGCCGGCCTCGAAGAAACCACAGCCGGCGAGATCCTGATCGACGGCAGGGACATGACCGCCGCCTCGCCGGTCGATCGCCAGCTCGCCATGGTCTTCCAATCCTACGCGCTCTATCCGCACATGACCGTGCGCCAGAACATGGGCTTCGGCTTGAAGCTCGCCAAGGTGCCGGCTGCGGTCGCAAAGGCCAAGATCGAGACTGCAGCCGAAACGCTGAAGCTCACGTCGCTGCTCGACCGTTACCCGAAGGAACTCTCCGGCGGTCAGCGCCAGCGCGTCGCCATCGGGCGGGCGATCGTGCGCGAGCCGGTCGGTTTTCTCTTCGACGAACCGTTGTCGAACCTCGATGCGGCGTTGCGCGTCGATATGCGGCTCGAAATCGCCAAGCTGCATCGCACGCTCGGCGCCACCATGATCTACGTGACCCATGACCAGGTGGAAGCGATGACGCTGGCCGACCGGATCGTCGTCATGAAGGATGGGCGGATCATGCAGCAGGGCAGCCCGCGAGAGCTCTACGAGAAACCCGCCAATCTTTTCGTTGCGCAGTTCATCGGCAGCCCGAAGATGAACCTCTTGCCCTGCCGACGCGACGGCGGCGACCGGATCGACCTGAGCGGCGAAGGGCACCTGGCGCTCGCAATGCCGGGAATGGCCGCGCCCGAGCAACTGGGAGCTCGCCCCGAACACCTCTCGCTGGTCGCGCCCGACAGCGGCCATTGCCGCGGCGTCGTCGAGGCGAGTGAGTATCTCGGCGGCAACATGAGCGTCTTCGTGCGTGCCGGCAGGCTGGGCCTGATAAATGTCAGCGCGCCGGCCGACACGCCTTTCCAGGTCGGGGAAGCCGTCGGCATCAGGATCGATGAGGCCCGGTCCTCGCTGTTCGACGGTGCGGGCGCCGCCATCGGCGCCCGTCACTGACACAAGCTCTCAGCCTTCCCTGACACGCTCAGGCAGCAGCACCATCGCACCCGTCGTCTGGCGTCCTTCGAGCCGGCGGTGCGCGTCGGCCGCCTCCGCCAAGGGCAGGCGTGCGTGGACGGGGATCTTGACCGCGCCGCTCGCGACGATGTCGAAGAGGTCCGTGCTCATGGCGAGCACATCGTCGCGCCGCGCCAGATGCGTCGGCAACAGCGGCCAGGTGGCGTAGAGCGAGCCCTTCATCGCCAGTATCGTGATGTCGAACGGCGCGATGGGACCGGACGCCGCGCCGAAGCTCACGAAATGACCGAACGGCCGCAGGCTGTCGAGCGAGCCTCCGAAGGTCGCCTTGCCGATGCCGTCATAGACGACATCGACGCCCCTGCCTTCCGTAATCTCGCGAACGCGCGCAACGAAGTTCTCCTTGCCATAGTCGATTACGTGGTCGGCGCCATTTGCCCGCGCGAGCTCAGCCTTTTCCGCTGAGCCGACCGTACCGATAACCGTTGCGCCAAGATGCTTCGCCCATTGTGTCAGGATCAGGCCGACACCGCCCGCCGCCGCATGGACGAGGATGGTGTGACCGGCCTCGACCCGGAAGGTGCGACGCAGGAGATATTGTGCCGTCAGGCCCTTCAGCATCATCGCAGCACCCGTCTCGAAACCGATATCGTCCGGCAGGTGCACGAGGACATGGGCAGGCACATTGTGCTCTTCCGCATAGGCGCCGAGCGCCTCGGCATAGGCGACCCGATCGCCCGGCTTGAAGGCCTCGACGTCAGGTCCGACAGAGATCACCTCGCCTGCCCCTTCTTTTCCGGGCGTGAATGGGAGCCGCGGAGGCGGATAGGAGCCACGACGCAGGTAGACGTCGACGAAGTTGACGCCGATCGCGCGGTTGCGAACGCGAACCTCGCCTGGCCCTGGCTCGCCGATCTCGACATTTTCATAGGCGAGCACATCCGGCCCGCCGTGCTGGTGCACGCGAATTGCTTTCATGCGTTTCTTCCTTTGGATGGGGATGCTGGCGGCGGGACCATAACGGCGCCTAGACGGCGATAGATGCCGGCTTGGCTGTCACGGGCAACGTCGCTTGAAGCGCTCCTCTCTGATCACAGCGAATAGATAGCCATCCCGAAGTTCCCATTGTAGACTGATATCGATGACAACAGAGTTCAGAGTTCATGATATCTGATCAGATCGGCATCGACCTGCTGCGCACCTATGTCGCGGTGTGTCGGCAGGGCAGCTTGAACCGCGTCGCCACCCAGACGGGCCGCACCCAATCAGCGCTCAGCATGCAGATGCGCCGGCTCGAAAGCCTGCTCGGCCGACAACTGTTCCAACGCACAGGCCGCGGTGTAGTGCCGACGCCCGAGGGCGAGCTGTTCCTGGGATATGCGACCCGGATGCTCGCACTCGGCGACGAAGCGGCGGCCCGCCTCCGGCAGTCGGAACTAAGCGGCGGCGTGCGCGTCGGCCTTGCCGAGGAAGTGGCGACGACTGCGCTGCCGGAAGCGCTCGGACGGCTGCGGCGCGGCTATTCGGAAATCCGGCTCGACGTGGTTGTCGAGCAATGCGTCCCACTCGGGAAGTCCTGGCCCGAAGGCGATCTCGATATCATGGTCGTGCCGACCTCCGTCGTGACCGCCGATGCACTGACCACCTGGAACGTCGAGCTGCAGTGGGTCTGCGCCACGGACTATGCGCTCGACGAGACGCGGCCGATCGATCTTGTCGCCTTCGCCGCGCCCTGCCTGTGGCGCCGGCGCATGATCGAAACGCTGGCGGACAAGGGGCGGGAACATCGGATCACCTTTACGAGCCAGAGCATCACGGCCCTGCAGGCCGCCATAGAAAACGGCCTCGGTATCGGATTGCTGCCGCCGGAGGCGGTGCGGGCAAGTACGATGCGCGTGCTCACCGCTTCCGCCGGCGTGCCGAAGCCGCTTCCGGTCCAATACGGGCTCTTTGCAAGGGACCGCCGCGCAGCCGTCGTCGACGCGGCGATCGCCGTTCTGCTGGAGGGGCTGCCGCTGGCGCCGGATACTTAAACTCTGTCGCGCAGCAGTTTTGTGCAACAGGCGAAGTATCAAAAAGCGCAGGGGCGCGAACCGAAAGTTCGCGACGCGTTTTAAGCTCCCCAGGTCGTCTCCAGAACACGGATCCAATTGCCATGGCAGATCCTGGCAAGCGCCGCATCGTCGTAGCCACGCTCGCGCAGGAGGTCGACAAGCAGGGGCAGGTCGGCCGCACTGCGCATCGCGGCCGGGATCGTCGTTCCGTCGAAGTCCGAGCCGAGCGCGACATGCTCGATGCCGATGCGATTGACGATGTAATCGATGTGATCGGCAAGCAGCGTCAGCGGCGTATCCGGGTTCTTGACGCCATCGGAGCGCAGGAACAGGACGCCGAAATTGATGCCGGCGAGACCGCCGGTATCCTTGATTGCGTCAAGCTGCCGATCGGTCAGATTGCGGCTGTGCGGGCAGAGCGCATGCACGTTGGAGTGGGACGCCACCAGCGGCGCCTGCGACAATGCGGCGATATCCCAGAAACCCTGCTCGTTCATGTGCGAGAGGTCGAGCATGATCTTCAGCTCGTTGCAGGCGCGCACCAGATCTCTGCCGGCTTCGGTCAGGCCCGGGCCGACATCGGGCGAGGAGGGAAAGCGGAATGGAACGCCATAGGCGAAGATGTTCGGCCGGCTCCACACAGGCCCAAGCGTGCGCAGGCCGGCGGCATGGAGCACGTAGAGCGCTTCGAGGTCGGCGCCGACAGCCTCGATGCCTTCGATATGCAGCACCGACGCAAACGCGCCCTTCGCCATGGCGCCGCGGATATCCGCCGCACTCCGGCAGATCTTCAATCGTCCCTCAGACTGGCGCTCGATCCGGATCAACAGGCTTGCCATGCCGAGCGTCGCTTCGAGCGCGCTCGCCTGATCCGGCGTCGCAAACTCGCCGCTACCGTCTTTTGCGAGCCCCGGAGAGGACACATAGACGGCGCACAGGCCGCCGGCCAGACCGCCCTCCTCTGCCTTGTCAAGGTCGATATGCCCGGTATCGACGCCATCGAGAAAGCGGCGTTCCGGCGCGCCGCCGGGCGAACGCCAGAGCCGCGACAGCACGTCGTTATGTCCGTCAAAGACCGGAATTTTCGCTTGGATCGCCAATTCTGGATCGCCTTCTCAACCTGTTGTCCTGCGTGCGACTCATGGATAGTCGCGGACGGACCATAGACTTTGGATGCGGGCACCGCACCCCTTTTCCTCAGAGCGTCCTTAGTGTGTTCATCCGAACCACGCCGCTCTAGAGAGCACGGCAGGCACGCCGGGCAAATGCAAACCATGCATAGGCCCTGCCGGAATTGGAATTGGCAGCAAGCGCGGCCGTCGTGCTTAGTCGGAAACTACGCGCGGGAGCACCCGGCAAGGAATGGAGAATGGACATGACGAAGCCGGCATCGCTGGATTGGCAAGCCGCCGAAGCAACCGCCAAGCGCCTGACCGCACAATGGGCAGAAGGTCAGCCGGGCGGCGCCGTCATCGGTTTCGACGAATCCGGAATCTGCTTTTCGCATTCGGGCGGCGTCGAGAGCCTTGCAACGTTTACGCCGTTCACGGTTGACAGCGTGGTGCGTTATGCGTCCCTCACCAAGCATGTCTTTGCCGCGATGGTACTCGCCCATGCCGACGACATCGGTCTCGACGATCCGCTCGGCCAACACCTTCCGGAATTGCGTTCACCGCTTGCCGAAGTCACCGTCGGGCAGGCGCTCGACATGAGCGGTGGGCTGCCGGACACCCGCGAATGCCTGTCGTTGCTCGGCCTCTCGGTCTATACGGAGACGAAGGCCGGACCGCTGCTCGATTACATTTCGCGCCTCGAACGGCTGAATTTCGATGCTGGCCGCGAGGTCTCCTATTCGAACACCGGCTACCGCCTCGTCGAAGCCGCACTCGAGCGCAAGGGTTTCCGCTTCGACGACTTCGTTGAGCGCGAGATCGCGACACCGCTTCGCGTCGCGCTGAAGGCGCCAGACGTCTGGAACGACCCGGTGAAGGGCCTCGTTCCGGGCTATTGGCATTCGGGGGAACGCTGGCAGCTTTCCGCCGCCGGTCTGCACATCTCCGCGTCAGGCAGCCTGACGGGCAGCGCGCGAGCGCTCACCACCTGGCTCCAGGCCCTGCTCGACGATGAAGGTCGCTTCGCCGGCCTTCTCGACAAGCTGCAGGCAACGCGCTTTCTCGCCGACGGACGGCCGACTGGCTACGGTCTGGGCTTGCGCAAGTCCTGGCTCGGCGTGCACGAATTCGTCGGCCACGGCGGCTCGCATCCCGGCTACAAGACCTATTTCCTACTCGATCCCAAGACCCGCGCCGGCTTCGTCGTCGTTTCCAACCGCGAAGACACCAACGGCTACAAGATCGCGCTCGAAGGCATGGCGGCGCTTACTGACCTCCCCCTACCGGCTCCGGCGGCCGATCTCGGCGACGGTTTCTACGTGACTGAGACCGGCCCCTGGTGGATTGAGATCAATGGCAGCACCTGCACCTATCTCGATGCCGACGAGACGCTTTACGACGACGGCGAGGGTTGGGTCTCGTCCCGCTCCGCCTCGGCGCCGATACGGCTTCGTCGCGATGGTCCTGCACTCGTCGGCGAGGTCGGCCATGCCGCCAGGCGCTTCCTTCCCGCGGCGACGCATGAGCCGGTGCCGGCCTCGCTCTCCGGCGTCTGGCGCTCGGACGAAGGCGCGGAATTCACGATCAAGAACAATGCCCTCTCGATGGGCGTCGGGCCTACCCGCCAAGCCATGGCGCTGACTGCACTCGGCAATGGCCGCTTCCTGCTCACCCTGATCGATGGTCCCTGGGTCAAGCGCATCTGCCTGCATCTGCTTGCGCCCGATCATCTCGAGTTGGTGTCGAGCCGCGCCCGCATGATCGAATATCGCCGTCGCGCCTGATTTTTCTT
The DNA here is from genome assembly GCF_050474445.1 of Ensifer sp. B1-9. NCBI lineage: Bacteria > Pseudomonadati > Pseudomonadota > Alphaproteobacteria > Hyphomicrobiales > Rhizobiaceae > Ensifer > Ensifer sp. B1-9. Next base: position 154,293 of record NZ_JBCHVG010000016.1, on the reverse strand, counting down.
GATGACGCGCGGGCGCTGCCGCAAAGAAGCCTGTCCCTCGGCGACCGGCTGAGCGGACTGGACTTCCGGAGTGCATGTCGTGGAAATCAAATGGCTTGAAGACTTTCTGGCGCTCGCCGGCACGCTGAACTTCTCCAAGGCGGCAGACGAGCGTCACGTGACCCAGTCGGCTTTCAGCCGCCGCATCCGACAACTGGAGGCCTGGCTGGGCGCGACGCTCATCGACCGGGCGACCTATCCGTCGCGCCTCACCGAAGCCGGCGTGAAATTCGTGCCGGTGGCGCAGGAAACGTTGAAGCAGCTCTATCAGGCGAAGCGCAACCTTCAGCAAGAGGAAGGCTCTGACGCCCGCACGATCAAACTGACGGCACTGCACACGCTTTCCTTCACCTTCTTTCCCGAGTGGATGAGCCGCGTCAACGCCATGATCGGGCCGCTCTTCTCGCGACTTCGCCCGGACTCCGGCAGCATGGAGGAAAACCTCAACTCGCTCGTCGACGGCGAGTGCGACTTCCTGCTCACCTATGCCCATACCCAGGTTCCACACCTGCTGGACCCGCGGGCCTTCGAACATCGCGTGCTGGGCCACGAGCGCATCCTTCCCGTTTCGGCGGCGAGCGAAACGGGCGCGCCCATGCACCCGCTCGACGGCGGCACGAAACCCTTTCCGCATCTGAGCTACGAGAAATCGTCCTTCTTCGGCCAGCTTCTCGACGACCTGATCGGCCCGCAGCTACCTACCTCCGAGCGGGTTCACGAAGGCAGTATGTCGGTCGGGCTGAAGGCCATGGCCGAGGCCGGCTGGGGCATCGCCTGGGTGCCCGAGAGCCTGATGACGGCCGAACTGGCGAAGGGCTCGCTGGTGCGCGCCGCCGATCCGCGCTGGGACGTCAGCGTCGAGATCCGCCTCTATCGCGCCAAGGAGAACCGTCGCCCGATCGTCGGCCGCGTCTGGCAGAGCCTGGAGGCCGCCGCCTGAGCGGCAGTCCAAACGCGGAAGGACGACCTAGATCGCCGTCCGCCGCGCGTGCTCCAGATAGAGTTCGCGCAGACGCTTGACGATCGGCCCCGGAGCACCTGAGCCGACAGGCTTTCCGTCGATGCGGATAATCGGCGCGACGAAATTCGAGGCGCTCGTCAGGCAGGCTTCGCGGGCGTTCAACGCCTCGTCGAGCGTGAAGGGGCGCTCTTCGAGCCTCAGTCCCTGTTCGGCGGCCAGCGCCAGGGCGGCAAGCCGGGTGCAGCCGGGCAAGGTCGCATGGCTGTTGCCGCGTGTGATCAGGCGGTTGTCCTCGGTGACGATATAGGCAGTGGAGGATGCGCCCTCGGTCACGAATCCGTCTTCGATCATCCAGGCTTCGTCGCAGCCTTCGGCCTTGGCGATGCGCTTGGCGATCACCTGCGGCAGCAGGCAGACGCTCTTGATGTCGCGGCGTGCCCAGCGCTGGTCCGGTACGGTCTTGACCGAAAGCCCCGTCTCCGCCGCGGCGCCGCTCACCAGCGTCTTTTCCTGGGTGAAAAGCACAAGGGTCGGCTTGATATCCTCCGAGAACAGGAAATTCCGGTCTTCGGCACCGCGGGTGAGCTGGAGATAGACGATGCCTTCGACCAGATCATTGTCTCGCACCAGGCGCTTTTCAATCGCCACGATTTCCTCGGTCGGCACCGGCAGCGGCACGCCGATTTCGCGCGCTGAGCGTTCCAGTCGGGCCATATGCGGCGCACTGTCGACCAGCTTGCCGTCGAGCACGGCGGTCACTTCATAGATGCCATCGCCGAAGAGAAAGCCGCGGTCGAAGATCGAGAGGCGCGCCTCGTTCTCCGGCAGAAACGCGCCGTTGAGATAGACTGTGCGAATGGGCGGCTGGGACATGTGGGCTCCGTGAACATTAGGTTTGGCGTGCAGCCATGGATCGCCGCACTGCTCGCGATCCATGGCGCAATTATCACTGCGCACTGAGGGCGCGAAGACTCTCGAGCGAGATCGCTTCGACCGTGCTTGGCTTGCCGCTCGCGGCGTTGAAGCCATGCATCGTGCGCGCCATGGTAAGCGAATTGAGGATCGCCTCCTCGCTGGCCTCGATCGCTGCCTCGAAGAGCGGCGACATCAGGTCATTCGGAAGGTCCGGATAATCCGCGATCGCTGCCCGCCGCGCCCTTGTGCGGCGCACGGCAGGGGCCGTGGAGAAGGCAAGCGCATAGTCTCCGGAACCGTTGCTGAGCGCCGCCCCGGTGCGGGCAAGGCCGCCGAAGGCGCGCGCGGCGAGGCGCTTGAGATTGCGTGCGCAGAGCGGCGCGTCGGTCGCGATCACGATGACGATCGAGCCATCCCGGTCGTGCGCCGCCGGCGCATCATAGGCACGGCCGCAAACGGTGAGCCGGCCGCCATAATTCGTCTGCACCAGCACGCCGAGAGTGAAGACCTCGCCGGCGGTCTTGACGCGTCGCGAACTGGTGCCGATACCGCCCTTGAGGCCGAAAGCCACGGTGCCGGTTCCGGCGCCGACTGCCCCCTCCTCCACAGCACCCGTCCTGGCGGCCGCAAGAGCTGCACCGATCTCATCGATCGTCGGGCGGCCGACGCGGATGTCGTTGAGGCGCGAATCGTTGGTCTCGCCAACGACCGCATTCAGCGATACGACCCTGTCGTTGCCGGGTTGCGCCAGCGTCCAGCGGTTGATCGCCTCGATGGCGCGGCCGGTCGCCAGGGTGTTGGTGAGAACGATCGGCGTCTCCAGTTCGCCAAGCTCCTCTACCTGCGTGGAACCGGTGAACTTGCCGAAACCGTTGAGCACGGCGAGCGCCGCTGGAACCTTGTCCTGAAAGAGGTTGCCGCCATGCGGCAGGATGGCGGTCGCGCCGGTGCGGATGCGGTCCGCTTCGATGACGGTAGCATGGCCGACCGCGACGCCCTCGACATCGGTGATGGCATTCAACGGGCCGGTTTCATAGACGCCCGGGCGGAAGCCAAGATCTCGAAGTCGTACGCAATTGATATCCAACACTTTTCCCATCATTTCCTTGCCAATCGACCCGATCGCGAAACAGACTTTTCATCGCGGGCACCCTACCTTTATCGCTGGCGAAACGGCATCTCAAAAATGGAATAGTTTCATGAGAAGCCTGCAACGCCGGCGAATGCATCGATAGTCCGGGATCATGGCGCAAAGGCCGATCGCGCCGTCAGGTTCTGAGACCTCGGCTCGCGGCGCAGCTCACGAAGCTAGCCTACTCCATCGCCGAGGCGAGGCTTCGCGAATGGCTTGGCGGCGCACCCATGATCTTGCGGAAGGCACGGCTGAACGAGGCCTCGGAATCATAGCCGAGGCGGTTCGCCACATGGGCGACGCGTTTTCCTTCGCGCAGCCATTGATGCGCCTGATGCATGCGCATGCGTGCCACATAGCGGGCCGGCGTCTCGCCGACTGTATCGGAGAAGCGCTGGGCAAAGCCTGAGCGCGACGCGCCCATGAGTTTGGCGAGCTCGGGCACCGTCCAGTCCTTCGTGGGATCGAGATGAATGGCGGCGAGAACGCGGCCGACCTCCGGATGGCGGACGGCCGCAAGCCAGCCCGTCGCCGTACCGCATCCATGCTCCACCCAGGCGCGGATGATCGTCGCAGTCAGTACATCGGCAAGCCGCGCCAGGATGCCGCCCGAGCCGACGCGCTGCATCGCGGCCTCGCGCGTCATGGTATCAAGCAGCGACGGGATCGACGGCTCGCTGGATGCGAGATCGCTGGTGCGCATGACCGAGGGCATCAGTTGCAGCAAGGGGTGCAGGCGATCGACGTTGAACTGCATCACCGCGAAGAACAAAAGGTTCTGGCTGTCCGAATTGGGGCATTGCACGTCGACGATGCCGTCGCAGAGCTGCCGCTTCGGCAGATCGCGGATCGAAATCGTCGGCAGGCCGGGTTCGCTGGCAAGCACATGCGCATCGCCGCGCGGCAAGAGCACGGCATCCCCCGGCGCAAGCTCCATCCAGTCGCCGTCCGGCGTCTGAAGATGAGCGGAACCGGACGCGAGAAAATGAAATCGCGCCGGTTCCTGCGCGGGATAGGAGGTTGCCCATGGCGCACAGGGCTGACAACGCCCATATTCCACGCCGTCGAGCCTCAGGCCGCGCAGGATGTCAGTGAGCGCATCGGTCATTGGACACTCCAACTTTGGACAAACGGCATAGTGTTTTGGATTTTCTAGCATAGAAACTCCAAACCGCCATGCATATTTTCATCCCAACTGCAATGGAGATGAAAATCATGGATGGCATCGTCGCAAGCCCTGCGGGCGAGGCGGATGAACGCAAGAAGCCGCTATGGGCGGCCGTCGTTTCGCTTTCGCTTGGGGTTTTTGGCCTGGTAACGGCGGAATTTCTGCCGGCAAGCCTTCTCACGCCCATGTCCGCCGATCTCGGCGTAACCGTCGGTGCGGCCGGCCAATCGGTAACCACGACCGCCGTCGTTGCGGCCATCGCCGGTCCGGCGATCGTCGTCTACACCGGGCGCTTAGACCGGCGGAATGTCCTTCTCACACTGACCGCGTTACTGGTCATATCGAGCCTGATCGCCGGCTTTGCCTCGAGCCTGCCGATGCTGCTTGCTGCACGGTTCCTGCTCGGCATCGCGCTTGGCGGCTTCTGGGCCCTGTCGCTGGCACTCGCCATGCGGCTCGTTCCGGGCAGGCTGATGCCGCGGGCGATGGCGATCATCATGTCGGGCGTGTCGATCGCGACGGTCTGCGCCGCCCCCATCGGCGCCTGGATCGGTGCGACGCTCGGCTGGCGCTACGCCTTCCTGCTTGCCGCCGTCGTCGGCATCATCACTTTCGCTGTTCAGGCGCTGACGGTTCCGCGGCTTCCGCCGGTCGGATCAACCGGCCTGAACACGATTCTCAACGTCCTGAAGCGCCCGGCGATCCGGCTCGGCCTCGCAACGATCCTGCTCGTCGTCACTGGTCATTTTGCCGGCTTCACCTATGTTCGCCCGTTCCTTGAGCAGGTTCCGCAGTTCGGCGTCGAGGCAATCGCCGCAATCCTGCTCGCCTTTGGCATTGGCGGCTTCTTCGGCAACATTGCCGGCGGCTTCCTTGCCGAGCGCAGCACGCGTCTGTCGATGATGTCGGCTGCCGCCGGTGTCGCCGTCACGACCCTGACGCTGGCGATTGCCGGCGCGCTGCCGGCCGTTGCCGTCCTAGCCACCGCCGCCTGGGGCTTTGCCTTCGGCGCCCTACCCGTCAGCGTCCAGTCGTTCTTGAGCCGCGCCGCCGGTGACGAAGCCGAAGGTGCAGGTGCTGCAACGCTCACGACCTTCCAGATTGCCATTTCCACCGGCGCAATCCTCGGCGGTCTTCTCGTTGAATTGCAGGGGCCGGCCGGCGTCTTCCTCTTCGCCGCGGTCGCTGCGATGCTCGGCACATCACTGGTCTCCGTCTACCGCGAGCGGGCGCTGCAAGCCGCGGAGTAACGCCACGGTTTGGTGCGGGAGTGGCAACTCGCACCTGCGCCTGCCGGGCTCAAGGCCCGGCAGGCGAAGCGCCTTACAGCGTAGCCGCTGTCCATTCCGAATGAACCGGCCGGCTTTCAGTTATGGGTCGCCAGATGGCGCGCAAAGCAGGTGTGCCGCGCTTGCGGCTTGAAGGCTCAGTTCACCGGCAGGCGCCGTTCTTGCCAGCTCGTCCTCGGCACGATGCCGCCGATGGCGATGCTGAAGGAAGTCACCTCCGTCGCGTCGTCGTTGACAACGCATTTGAAGTCGACGTCATACCAGTTCGACTTGCTGCGGTAGGCGCCGCCACTGGCATCAAAACGGTTCTTCGAAATGAAGCCCCCCCTCGGACCGAAGGGGACGAGGCCTTCCGGCGGGGTATTCGGTCTCTGATTACGGATCTGCTCCAGCGCCTCTGTGTTGCAGATCTGGCGGATGCGCGTCTTCACCGGAAGATTGATCAGTGCCTGCTTCACCCGCGGATCGGCGATCGACTTCGCCGAATAGAGTTCTTTTGCTTCGGTCAACGTGCTTGGGATCGGCTTGAGGTCGACCTTTGCAGCCGTATCTGCCGGCTTCGTCTTCGGCTTTTCTTCCGGCTGCTTTTCCGCTTGCTGCCTGGCCTCGGCTGCCTTCGTATCCTTCAGCTCGGCCACCGTCACCGGCGGCTTTTCCTCCGATTTTTCCCTGGCAGTCTCCGATGATTTTGCCGGCACGGCCAGCGTCGGCAGCGGCTTTTGCTTCTTTACCGGTGCCTCTTCCTTCTTGGGCGGCATCTTTGCTGGTTCGCCAGCGGCCTTCGCCGGTTCTGTGGCAGCCTTTGCCTGCTCCGATGCGTCGGGCTTCTTCTCAGCCGTTTGCGCGGCCGGCGGAAGCTCGGCCTCCTTGTTGTCCTGCTTGGTCTTGGCCATAGCCGATGCGAAGGACTGCGGCAGTTGCTGCGGCGGCTTCGGCTGCGGCTTTGTTTGGGGTTGCGGTTTTGGTTGGGGCTTCGGCTTGAGCTGGGGTTTCGGCTGCTCGGCCTTCTTCTCCTCGCCCTTCTTTTGCTCAGCCTTCTTCTGCTCGGCCTTCTTCTCTTCCTTTGCCTGGGGAGGAGGAACGAGTTCGACGTTGACGGTCTGCTCCTTCGGAGGCTTCGGCAGTTCGAGTGGCAGGTCGAACAAGAGCAAAAAGGCGACGATGAGATGCAGGGCGACCGATGTCGGCGCGCCCCATCCTACTCGTTCCCACGATTTTTTCGCAAAGAGCCGCATCGCCAACGAAGTAAACCATTCGACCGCCGGAACCTAGGAACTTCCGCCGATCTCAACAAGAGGCGCAAATCCTGGGCCCGGCAACCCGGATGCGCAGCTCTTGGCCGATCGGGGCACGCAGTCGCCGCCACGCGGGAGCGTGGCCTCGCCTGTCGCAAGCGGGACGACGAAATATAGCCGCCTTGCTTCGGCCCGACCTCCCGCTTGTCAAAAACGTTCCCGGCAAAAACGGGACGGCGAAATCTGTTTCGACCCGCGCGCCAATTTCGCACAAAAATACCTATTACATAATTTCTATAGATTTAATTATCTCAGGACGCAGCGGGCGCTTCTGCCCTGTATGCGCATCGTCATTCCTTTTTGGCTTTGGGGGCCTCTATGCAGCGACATTTCACTCACCGAAAACTTTTCACCAAAGCCTTTGCCGCAACGGCGGCGCTGGCGGCTGGCCTGATTGCCACATCAGCGCTTGCCGGCGAAACGCTCGACAAGATCAAGGCACGCGGCGTGATCAAGGTTGGCGTCGGCACCACGCCGGGTTTCTTCTCGCCCGATAGCAGTGGTCGCTGGCAGGGCTTCTTCGTCGATTTCGGCCGCGCCATCGCCATCACCGTCTTCAACGACGCCGAGAAGGTCGAATTCACCAACTCCTCGCCGCAGCAGCGCCTGCCGGCATTGCAGTCCGGCGAGTTCGATATCCTGCTTTCCGGCGTCACCCAGACGGTGAGCCGCGCCTTCAAGCTCGGCTTCCACTTCGGCCCCGTCGTCTTCTATGACGGCCAGGGCCTGCTGGTGCGCAAGGATCTCGGCGTCACCAAGGGTGAGGAACTGGACGGCGCGACGATCGGTGTCCAGAGCGGTACGACCGGCGAGCTCAACATCGCCGACTTCTTCCGCAAGACCGGCAAGGCTTTCACGCCGGTCACGATCGAAGAGACGGGCGAGTTCCTGAAGGCGCTCGATTCCGGCCGCGTCGATGCGCTGACCCAGGACGCCACAGACCTCGCCGCCAAGCGCACCCAGCTTTCCAAGCCCGACGACTACGTGCTTCTGCCGGAGCGCCTGTCGAAGGAGCCGCTGGCACCGGCGATCCGCGCCGGTGATGACCAGTGGCTCGAAATCGTCAACTGGACCGTCTATGCCACGATCCAGGCGGAAGAATTCGGCATCACCAAGGAAAACGTCGACACGTTCCTGAAGAGCGAAGATCCGGCAATCAAGCGCTTCCTCGGCGTCGACCCGTCTCTCGGCGAAGCCATCGGCCTGGACCCGAAATTCGCCTATAACATCGTCAAGACGGTCGGCAATTACGGCGAGATCTTCGAGCGCAATGTCGGCAAGGGCACGGCCCTCAACTTCGAGCGAGGCTACAACCAACCCTGGACCGCGGGCGGCCTGCTCTATTCGCCGCCGTTCCGTTGAGCCGGGTCTTCCCATGACACGCTTCCTCCAACTGGGCCCTTCGGGGCCCGGACTCGCCTCCCGCCTGCGCTCCTGGGTCGGGCCCCTGCCGCTGCAGCAAGGCGTGCTCTTCGTCGGCGTGCTCCTGCTCTTCGCGGTTTTGGGGCAAAACACAGCCGACAGCATGCACCGCATGGGACTGACGCCGGGCTTCGCTTTCCTGTCCCATCAGGCGAACTTCGAGATCGGTGAAAGCGTGCTTTCCTATTCCGCCGGCGACAGTTATGCCCGGGCGCTTGCGGCCGGCGTCGCCAACACGGTCAAGGTCGCAATCGTCGGCTGCCTGCTTGCAACCGTGCTCGGCGTCGCGCTCGGCATCGCGCGGCTCTCGGGCAATTTGCTGCTTGCCAGCTTCGTCCATGGCTACGTCGAGCTTTTGCGCAATACCCCGCTTTTGCTGCAACTCTTCCTGTGGAGCGCGATCATTCACGCGCTGCCGCCGCCGCGCGGCGCCTACACCTTCCTGGGCAGCGTCTATCTCAGCAATCGCGGCATTTACCTACCCTCCCTCTCGATCGAGGGGGTACCGACCATAGTCTGGCTTTCGACGGTCGTACTTGCTGTCACCGCGGCGATCCTTCTCTGCCGTCGCCTGTTTGCAGGCTCAGCCTTCTATCTTCCGAAATCTGCCGGTGCCGCACTCGCCGCCGTTGCCCTCTGCTACCTCGCGCTCACCTCCCTTGGCTTCGCGCCCGCCGTCGAAATCCCCGCCAAGGGCGGTTTCAACATTCGCGGCGGCCTGTCGCTGACGCCGGAATTCGCTGCGCTGCTCGTCGGCCTCGTCGTCAATGCCTCGGCGTCGATCTCGGAGATCGTGCGCAGCGGCATCCAGTCGGTGAAATCGGGTCAATGGGAGGCAGCCCGGGCGCTCGGGTTGAAACCGGCGCAGATCCTGCGTCTTGTCGTGCTGCCGCAGGCGCTTCGGGTCATCACGCCGCTGATGATCTCCAGCTTCCTGGATCTCACGAAGAATTCGAGCCTCGCGGTCGCGATCGGTTACCCCGACCTCGTCAGCGTCGCCAATACGACGGCCAACACGACCGGCCAGGCACTGGAAGCGATCATCATCATCGGCGCCGTCTACCTGACCATCAGCCTGTCGGTATCGGCGGTCATGAACCTTTTCAACCGGCGCGTGGTTCTGCGCGGAGAAGGAAAGCGATGAGCCAGATCGAGCTTGCAGCCCCCGTCGCGCCCGATTGGCGCCGCTGGCGCCAGGGGCTTTTCAACGGCTGGGGGAACGGCCTCGTCACGCTTGCAACACTTGCGGCGATCCTCTGGCTGTTGCTTCCCTTCCTGCGGTGGGCGGTCATCGATGCGGTCTGGATCGGTACGTCCGCCAATTGTGCTGGGGAAACGGCCGGCGCCTGCTGGACCTTTGTCGGCGCAAAGCTGCGATTCATGCTGTTCGCCTTCTTCCCGCCGCCGCTGCAATGGCGCCCGGCGCTGGTCGTGGTGCTGATCCTGACGCTTCTCGCAGTCTCCGCCCTTCCCCGCTTCTGGAGCGTCCGGCTCGTGCCCCTGTGGTTGGCCGTGCTCGGCGGTAGTTGGGCGTTGATGGCGGGCACCGCCGGCATGGAACCGGTCTCGACCAATCACTGGGGCGGGCTGCCGATCACGCTCACCGTCTCGATCGCCGGCCTCGCCTTTGCCTTCCCGATCGCGCTCCTGCTGGCGCTTGCCCGCCAGTCCGACATGGGCATCCTGCGGTGCCTGGCGATTGCCTTCATCGAAGTGCTGCGCGGCGTGCCGATGATCGCCGTTCTCTACGTCGCCATGCTGATCGTGCCGATGGCATTGCCGAGCGGCGCCGCCATCGACAAGCTGCTGCGCGCACAGATCGGCGTTACCCTGTTCTTTTCCGCCTATCTCGCCGAAGTCATTCGCGCGGGTCTCCAGGTCGTTCCCGTTGGTCAGCGGGAGGCGGCCCTGACGCTTGGCCTCGGCAGGATCCAGATGCTGCGGCTGATCGTGCTGCCGCAGGCGCTTCGCGCCGTCATTCCGGCTATCGTCAACCTGTCGATCGGCATCGTGCTCAACACCTCGCTGCTTGCGGTCATCGGCATCTACGATCTGCTAAACGCCGCCAAGACCGCGGCGACCGATCCTGGCTGGCTCGGCTTCTACAGCGAGGCCTACATCTTCGCCGCGGCGGTCTATTTCGTCATCTGCTTCGCCGGTTCGCGCTACAGCCTGTGGCTCGAGAGGAAGCTCAATGGCGCCAACCGCCGCTGAGTGCGTGTCAGGCGGGGTTGCGCGACCGCCGTCGCCGGGCCAAGAGTGCACGGGAGTGGAATCGATGACCGGGCAGGTGCATGGAGAAGACGCAGATCGCCGTTATCGGCGGTGGGCCAAGCGGGCTGATAGCCGCCGAGGTGCTGGCTGAACGCGGCCACAGCGTCACGATCTACGACGCCATGCCGACGGTCGCGCGGAAGTTCCTGCTTGCCGGCAAGTCGGGCCTCAACATCACCCATTCCGAACCCTATGCCGTCTTTGCCGGGCGCTTCGGCAACGCGTCGCCGCGGCTGCGCGCGGCCCTCGATGCGTTCACACCCGAAGATGTCAGGCAATGGGCCGCCGCTCTCGGAACGAAAACCTTCGTCGGCTCGTCGGGCCGTGTCTTCCCCGACGTCATGAAGGCGTCGCCGCTGCTGCGCGCCTGGCTCAAATCGCTGGAAGGCCGTGGAGTCCGGATCCTGACCCGGCACCGCTGGACAGGCTTTGAGGGCAACGAACTCGCCTTCGATACACCCGATGGCAAGAAGCTTGTCAGCGCCGATGCGACCTTGCTCGCGCTCGGCGGCGCCAGCTATCCACGCCTCGGATCTGATGCCGTCTGGCTTGCCTGGCTGGAAGAAAGGGGTGTTGCCATCGCTCCCTTCCAGCCCGCCAATTGCGGCTTCGATGTCGACTGGAGCGAAACCTTCTGCGATCGCTTCGCTGGCGCAGCACTCAAGGGTGTCACCGCGACATCTGAAGCGGGTACAGTGCCGGGCGAATTCGTCGTCAGCAAGAGCGGCATCGAAGGCAGCTTGGTCTACGCCCATGCAGCCCCGCTCAGAGACCGCCTTGCGGGCGGGGAACGAGCCGATCTGGTGGTCGATCTCGCCCCTGGACGAACCGCCGAGCGACTGGCGAAGGATCTCGGCCGCTTTGACAGCAAGACCAGCTTCGCCAACCGCCTGCGCAAGGGGGCCGGGCTCGAAGGTGCGAAAGCCGCGCTGCTGCGCGAACTTGCGCCCGAAGCCGCGCGCATGAGCCCACCGGATCTCGTTGCCTTGATCAAGGCGCTGCCGATCCCGCTGCGATCACCGCGGCCGATCGCCGAAGCCATCTCTTCGGCAGGTGGAGTCAAGTGGGGTTCGATCGACGACGGCTACATGCTGAAGGCCTTGCCCGGCATCTTCGTCGCTGGCGAGATGATCGACTGGGAAGCACCGACCGGCGGCTATCTGCTGACAGCCTGTTTTGCTACCGGGCGTGCGGCTGCACGCGGCATCGATCGTTGGCTTGCTCAGTAGATATGAAATTCGCCGCGCCCACATCAGGCGCGGCGAGTAGTTTGGCAGACGACATCCTTACTGGTCGTTCAGCACCAGTCCTTTGGTCAGTTCCAGCGCCTGGCGCTCGAAGAGACCGCGGTAGATGCCGCCATCGAGACGGATCAGCGCGTCGTGCGTGCCCTCCTCCGCGATCCGGCCGTGATCGAAGACCAGCAGCCGGTCGAGCGCCCGCACGGTCGACAGGCGATGCGCGATCACCAGCGTCGTGCGCCCGAGCATCAGCCGTTCCATCGCCTGCTGGATGAGCACTTCCGATTCCGAATCGAGGCTTGAGGTTGCCTCATCGAGAATCAGGATCGGTGCATCCGCCAGGAACGCGCGCGCAATGGCGATACGCTGGCGCTCGCCGCCCGAGAGCTTCACGCCGCGCTCGCCCACCAGCGTGCCGTAGCCTTTCGGCAGGGCCGTGATGAAGTCGTGCGCACTCGCAAGCTTCGCCGCCTTCTCGATCTCGCTCTGCGTGGCGCTCGGCCGCGCATAGGCGATATTTTCCGCAAGCGAGCGATGGAACAGGATCGGCTCCTGCTGGACGATCGCGATCTGCTGGCGCAGCGACGTCTGCGCCACGGAGGCGATGTCCTGGCCGTCGATCCGGATCTGCCCGGACTTCAGATCGTGCAGACGCTGGATCAGCTTGACGAAGGTCGTCTTGCCCGAGCCGGAATGCCCGACGAGACCGACACGCTCGCCCTCGCGAATCGTCACCGAGAACCGGTCGTAGAGCGGCTTGCGGTGCGCACCGTAATGGAACGTGACGTCCTTGAACTCGATGCGACCGTCGGTGATCCGGATCGGCTTGGCATCGGCCCTGTCCTCGATACCGAGCGGCTGGCCATGGATGTCGACGAGCTCTTCCATGTCGTTGATCGAGCGCTGCAGGTTGCGGATATGCTGCCCGACTTCACGCAGGTAACCCTGCAGGATGAAGAACGAGGTGAGCACGAAGGTGATGTCACCGGCCGTTGCCTGCCCGCGCGCCCACAAAAGCAAGGCGAAGCCGATCACGGCCGCGCGCAGGACGAGCAGCATGGCCCCCTGTGTCGTGCCGTTGGTCGTGCCTCTAATCCACGTACGGCGCGTGCGGTCCCGCCACTTGGAAAGCACCTTGGCGAGCCGTGCATCCTCCCGGCTTTCGGCGCCGAAGCCCTTGACCACGATGTTGCAGCTCACCGCGTCGGCGAGCGCTCCGCCGAGCTTCGTGTCCCATCGGTTTGCGAGGCTCGCCATCGGCGCGACATAGCCGAGCGAAAGTACGATCGTCATCAGGATGAAGACGATCGAGCCGATGCCGATGATGACACCCATCATCGGCCAGTAGAACGACATCAGCACCGTCGAGCCGACCAGCATCACGACGGACGGGAACAGAGCGACCAGCAATGTGTCGTTCAGAAGGTCGAGCGCCCACATGCCGCGCGTCACCTTGCGCACCGTGGAGCCGGCGAAGCTGTTGGCGTGCCAGTCGGTCGAGAAGCGCTGGATGCGGTAGAATGCCGCCGAGGCGATGTCTGCCATCATCTTGAGCGTCAGATCCGTGACGCCCAGGAAGGTGAGGTGACGCAACAGGATCGCGCCGAGCGAGAGCGCCATCAGCATCCAGAATGCCGCGATCGCTGCATTCCAGGCAAGCTGATCGGTTGCCGCGCCGGAAACGACGGCATCGATGAGCCGGCCCGAATAGAGCGGCGTCAGGACATCGGCGAGCGTCGACAGGAGGACCATGCCGAGGATGATGCTGATCCTGAACGGCTGCGCCTTCCAATGAGACCAAGTGAAACCAAGAACGCTGCGGAACGCACCGCCACGCAAGGCGAAACGAGTAAAAGCCATAATATTTGCCCGATGCGCGACGCATCGGCCTCAAAAAGATTCAGAATGGACTATGCCGTGAAAAGGAATCCAGCTTCCGATGCGGCATCATTGGCTTGGCGATATTCTCTGGAAGAGAACGGCCAAGGTCAGCGAAACGAACTCTGACCCGGAAAAGACGGAAAGGCGAAGGTGCCCTTCTGCGTCCAGCTCAGAACTGTACGCCGCCCCGTAGGGAGAAAGAAAAAGCTGGCATCTTTTGAAACCTCCCTGATTGGTTGCCGGAAGAGGAGCTATAAGCGAATCGCGTGCAACCGCCAAGTGCAGAAATCTTGCCATGGCGCCAATCGTCACGGCTGCGGCCCGGATGCAACAGTCGCAGAAACAGCCGACGGTGTGCCTTCCGCCCGCAACCTTTCTACCAGCGGACGAGCCAGCGGGCGCCGAGGGTCCCGAGCAGTGCCAGGCCAAGGACCGCAATCGTGTACCAGGTCGCGATGAAGAGCGGTGAATCATCGGGGCAGTGCGCCGCATAAAACGTGGCGGCGATGCCGCCGGCCGCAAGCCCCGCCAATGCGCCGGACAGTGCCGGACGCGATGGAGCGCCGTAGCGCAGCGCCAGTAGAAAGAGCCCCAGCGGCGCCAACCCGATCAGCGGAATGAAGGTCAGGCAAAGCAGGCTGTTGGTGCCGATAAGTCTCGTCGCCCAGGCGTCTCGCGGCACCGCGAAAAGCTCGAGCACGACGCCACCGACCACCAGCGCCGGCGCAATTGCGAGATAGGGCAGCAGCTTGCGCAAATCCGCTTCGGGCCAGGCCGCGACACGCATGGCGCCGAAGGCGGCCGCCGCCAGCGCGATGGTCACGACGAACTTGAACAGGAATCGCACCGTCTCCGCGACGATGGCGATATCCGGCCGCGGTCCAAGAAGGACCGAAAACACCAGCCCGGCGAGAACCAGCGCGCCGGCACAGGTGGCGAACCAGACGGCATTCATCGACAATCCGGGCCGCCTTGTATCCGCGGCAAGAGCCTTGATCAGGTCGTTCGTGTCCATGTTCAGTCTCGTCCAAATCGGCGGGCGATTGCGGCAAGGCCGCGATGAAGCGCCACGCGCACCGCCGTCTCATTCATATCCAGTCTCTTCGCTGTCTCGGCGACCGAGCAGCCTTCGATCGAGATCGCGTTGACGACCGAACGCTGCCCCGGTGCGAGGCCCTCCAGCGCCCGGCCGATCTCCCAATCGGAGGCCTTTTCAGTTTCGGCGCTCGCAAGCGTCTCTTCAAACTCCTCAATGCCAACCGTCGGGCGGCGGGCCTGTCGCCGGACGGCATCGACGAATTTGTGCCTGGCGATCGCGTGAAGCCAAGGGAGAACGGGTGCATCGTTTCGCCAGGTGTGGCGCTTGACGTGCACCGCCAGCAAAGCCTCCTGCACGATGTCTTCGGCATCAATACCGCCGCCAACGGCCCACCGCCGCGCCCAACTGCGGATCAGGACCGCGGCGTCACGCAGAAAGTCAGCATAGGCCTTCTCGTCTCCGGCCACGGCCCCCCGAAGAAGTCCTGCCAGATGTTCGTCGTCCGCGCCGCTCAACCGCGCCTTTCCTTCTCATTCGCCGAACCCGGGCGTTCGTTACACCTTCATCCCAAAAATCGCAGCGGCTGTCAGCCGGCTGTCATCAACGAGACCGCTCGCGAAGACATCACGAAAGCGTGTTGCCAAGGTTATGTAACGCCACCCGTCTCCGCGACGAAAGACCCGATGTGCGCCCGAGCCAGGACGCACGGGAACAGTTCAACACGGAGAAAGAATGATGTCCATGAAGTCCACGATCAGCAGTGCAATGCTGGCAGGCGCGGTGGCCGCGGCCCTGTCATCGCTCGCCGCCGCGGCACCACTCACCAAGGCACAGGTCAAGGCCGCGATGGATGCCGGCAAGGAAAAATGTTTCGGCGTCGCCCTGAAGGGCCAGAACGATTGCGCCGCCGGACCAGGCACGACCTGCCAAGCCACTTCGACGGTCGACTATCAGGGCAACTCATGGAAGTTCGTCGATGGCGGTACGTGCACCACCATGCAGCTTCCGGACGGACGCAAGGGCTCGCCGGAGCCGCTGAAACGCGACCTCCCGTCCTGAGCCGATCCGACGCGGGCGAGAGGAGCGAACGCTTCCACCCGGACACGGCAACAGCGGTCGCGCAATCCGGCGCGACCGCGGAAAACCAGAAACAGGATTGGCAATGAGCACTCCAGCGGCAAGGCCCGACCGGCTCGCTTCGGCAAGCCAGCGGTTTCCCAGGCATGAGATCGATGGCCTGGCAGGCACCAGCTTCAAGCACCAGCATCTGCAGGCGATCCTTGCGGATGACGCCCCCGGCGGCTTCTTCGAAGTCCACGCGGAAAACTACATGGGCGCCGGCGGTCCGCCGCATGCGGCTCTGGTCCGTATCCGCGAAGAGTTTCCCGTTTCGCTGCATGGTGTCTGCATGTCGATCGGCGGGCCGCAGCCGCTCGACAAGGCGCATCTGGGGCGGTTCAAGGACCTGGTCCGACGCTACGAGCCGGCGCTCGTCTCAGAGCATCTCGCCTGGTCGACCCATGAAACCACCTACTACAACGACCTCTTGCCGCTGCCCTACACCGAAGCCACGGTCACGCGCGTTGCCGCGCATATCGACGACGTCCAGCAGGCGATCGGCCGGCCGTTGTTGCTCGAGAACCCCTCGACCTACGTCACTTTCCGGGAATCGACGATGAGCGAAACGGCGTTCATCCGCGAACTGGTGAAACGCACCGGCTGCGGATTGCTGCTCGACATCAACAACGTCTTCGTTTCCGCCACCAACCAGAATTATTCCGCGCTCGACTATCTGAGCGACTTTCCGCTGGACCATGTCGGCGAAATCCATCTCGCCGGGCATGCTAAGCAGCAGGATGACGAGGGCGAGTTGTTGCTGATCGATAGCCACGACGGACCGGTCAGCGATGCCGTATGGAAGCTCTTCGACATCGTCATCGGCCGTTGCCGCCCGATCCCGACGCTGATCGAATGGGACAGCGCCATTCCCGACTGGCCGGTGCTGAAGCGCGAGGCGGCAGCGGCGCAACTGGTCCTCGACCGCCATTCCAAGGCAGCTTCACAGGGGAAGTTCCGTGCAAGCGCCTAGCAAAATGCCCGCTGTGCCGCTCGACAGGAGCGAGAACTACGCCGCCGGATTCGTGCCGCCGCTTCTCGATCCGGGATGTGAAACGCCGATGCTCCTTTCCGGCCCAAACGGCAAGGCGGCCGTGAAGCGCTTCAACGTCTACCGCAACAATGTCACCGTCAGCCTGATCGAGGCGCTGGCGGCGACTTTCCCGGCCACGGCGCGCATTACCGGCGAAGCCTTCTTTCGCGCCATGGCCCGTTTTCATGTGCGGGAGACACCCCCGACTTCGCCGCTGCTCTTCGAGTACGGCCGGGATTTTCCAGATTTCATCGCACACTACGACCACGCACGGTCGATGCCCTGGCTGGCCGATGTGGCACGGATCGAACGCGCCTGGCTCGATGCCTATCACGCTGCCGACGCCCCAGCTTTGACGCCCGAGGCACTCGCCTCCGTCCCGGCTGACCGGCTCGGCGCTGTCGTTTTCGAGGCCCATCCCGCGACCAGGCTTGTTCCTTCCGATTATCCGGCCGTGACGATTTTTGTTGCCAATCGCGCGAGTGGTCCGGTCGGCCGGATCCAGACCTCGGCACCGGAAAGCGCGCTGATCACCCGCCCCGACTTGGAGGTGGCTGTCCGCCACCTGACACCGGGAGCCGACATTTTGCTCGACCGGCTGCTCTCAGGCGTTCCGCTGGCCGCGGCGGCAACGCAGGCAGCAAGCCATTGCCCCACACTCGACCTCGCCACCGTCATCGCAACGGCGCTCGACGCCGGCGCCTTCACGGCCATTCATCACGGAGGATGAAAACATGATGTCCGCATCCAGTTCACCGAACGGCATCAACCGCGCGGACCTGTCGCACTGGGCCCGTCGCGCAAACCGGGCCGTGAGCATGCTTGCCCCACTTTGGCTTGCCCAGCTCGTCCTGCGCTTCGGTCTCGCAGTTCCGTTCTTCCGCTCGGGCATGAGCAAGTGGGACGGCTTCCTGCAGTTGAACGACGTCGCCGTGCTGCTGTTCAGCTCGGAGTTCCAGCTGCATCTTCCCGGCGGTCCCTACCCCTACCCTGCCCCAGCCGCCATGGCGTTTGCTGCCGGCTCTGCCGAGATCATGCTGCCCATCCTGCTGGTGCTCGGCCTGGCAACCCGCTTTGCCGCGCTCGGTCTCCTGATCATGACGGCAGTCGTTGAGCTGACCGTGCCGGATGGCTGGCCGATCCACATCACCTGGGCGGCAATGGCGCTTGGCCTCATGGCTTCCGGTCCCGGCAAGTTTTCGCTCGACCATATGCTCCGCGTGTGGCGTGGCGGCGCTCGCAAAGCCTGAGACTAACCCTGGCGCCTGGGAGGTCAGGACCTGGGTCAGCGCCGGGCGTCGGGGCAGCGGCATAAGATGCAATCAGCGGCGTGCGTACCCTCGCACGCCGCTGTTACGCTTTCCGGAATAGATACAGGAAAATCCATTATGGACAATTTAGTCCACGTATGATTTAACGGCCATCAATCGAGAAAGGGAAGGCCGTGAACCCGGAACTCCGCCCGCATATCCTGGTCTGCGACGCGATTGCATTGCTGTTCCAGCCCTATGCCGAAGTCGTGCTGCACGACCTCGCAACCGAAACCGTCGTCCATATCTCGGGCAATTTCTCGAAGCGGGAAATCGGAGAGCCCTCACTGCTCAGCGAGATCGGCTTCAAGCAAGCGGACGGGATCATCGGTCCCTACGAGAAGGTCAACTGGGACGGCCGCCCGATCAAGGCGATCAGCGCCGTGCTGCGCGACAGGACGGGCAAAGCAATCGGCGTGCTCTGCATCAACGCCGACGTCTCGGATTTTCACGCCGCACTGCGCACGCTCAACGCGCTTGTCCGCGTGCCGGCCCGCGACAAGCCGGAGAGCCTGTTCAAGGAGGACTGGCACGAGCGCGTCAACGAATATGTCCAGCAATGGACGACCACCCGCGGACTGACGATCTCGACCATGAGCCGAACCGACAAGCAGGCGCTGGTGATCGCGCTTTCCTCCGATGGCGCCTTCGGCGGCAAGAATGCCGCCTCCTACATCTCCCGCATCCTCGGCATGGGCCGGGCGACCGTTTACAAATATCTGAGCAAGGGTAGCGCGCAATGATCGTCATCGACCGCGAAAATCTTGCCAAACTGCCCTTGCTGACGCTCGCAGCCCCGGCGATCCGTGACGCCTACATCGCCGCGATCGACGGACGCGCCAACCTGCCGCCGGTCGGCTACCTGCCGCTTTCCGGCCGCAACGCCGATTGCCACATCAAATACGGCTACATCGAAGGCGATCCGATCTTCGTCGTGAAGATCGCCGCCGGCTTCTATGACAACCCGGCCAAGGGGCTGCCATCGAGCACCGGCATGATGGTTGCGGTCTCCACCGAGACCGGAGATGTGGTTGCCGTGCTCGACGACAAGGGGTTGCTGACCGATCTTCGCACCGGCATCGGTGGCGCGATTGCGACCATGGCGCTCTGGCGCGGCGACGCCCGGAGGATCGGCGTTGTCGGCACCGGGACGCAGGCGCGCGTTCAAATCCGGGCGCTCGCTACGCTCTCCGACCGTCCGCTGCACTTCACTGTCTGGGGGCGGTCGCCGGAACGTGCTCAGGCCGTGCTCACCGACTTGGCAGACCTTGATCTTTCCATCGCGGCGGCAACCGACCTCGAAACATTGTGCCACCAGTCCGACGCGATCGTAACGACAACACCGTCGAAAGAACCGCTGATCCGATCGCAATGGATCGCACCGGGCACGCATATCACCGCCCTGGGCGCCGACGCACCAGGCAAGCAGGAACTCGATATCGCGCTTGTTGCGCATGCGGATCGGCTCGTCGTCGATCTCGCCGATCAATGTCTCGACCATGGCGAGTTCTCCGTCGCAGCCCGGGCCGGGCTGATCGGCGAAGAAGGCTACATTGCCCTTGGCTCTGTCCTTTCCGGCACGGTCAAAGGTCGGCGCTCGGACGGGGATATCACCATCGCCGACCTGACGGGGATCGCCACGCAGGACATCGCCATCGCCCGCACCGCGCTTGATGCACTCGGCCGGTTCGGCCGCTCGCAAGGAACAACCCCATGACCAAAGACGTCCTTGAAACGGCCGCGCGCTCTGTCAGGGCACGCCAGCGCATCCGCCCCTTCATCTATGAGACACCACTCATTCCGTCGCGCACGGCCGGGCGGCAAACATCCTCGACGGTGCTCTTCAAGGCCGAGAACCTGCAACTGACAGGCTCGTTCAAGATCCGCGGCGCTGCCAGCAAGATGACCTCGCTGCCGAGAGACCAGCGGGTCATCACTGCCTCCTCCGGCAATCACGGCATCGGTGCTGCCCATGCCGCCAGCGCGATCGGCCAGAAACTGACCGTCGTGCTGCCCGAGATCGTCAAGTCGGCAAAACTCGAACGCATCCGTTCCTATGGCGTCGACGTCATTCTCCACGGCGCCGAGACCGGGCTTGCCGAGCAGCATGCGCAGCGGCTGGCCGCATCGGAACAGCTCGCTTACGTCTCGCCCTACAACGACCCTGACATCATTGCCGGACAGGGGACGATCGCGCTTGAATTGCTGGAACAGGCCGAGCGCATCGACAATGTCTTCGTCGCCATGGGCGGCGGCGGGCTGATCAGCGGCATAGGCTCGGTACTGAAGAGCTTCAGACCACACACCCGCGTCGTCGGCGTTTCAGCCGCCAACTCGGCAGCACTCGCTGCGTCCATGAGAGCCGGCCGCGTCGTCGAGACGGATCATCTCGACACGCTCGCCGAAGCGGTCGCCGGCGGTCTCGATGAAGACAGCCTGACGCTCGGGCTTTCGATGACCGTGATCGACGAGGTCGTGACCTGCACGGAAGCGGAAATCGCAGCGGCGATGCGCGACCTGCTTCTCGGCGAGCACATGCTGGTGGAAGGTGCGGCGGCCCTCGCATTTGCCGGATTCCGGCAGGTAGCCGAAAAATGTGCCGGCCAGACCAATGTCGTCCTGCTCTGCGGCGGCAATGTCGACGGCGCCAGCGCGCTGCCGTCGCTGCTCGGCTAAGGAACGAACCTATGACAATTCAGGACAGAAAGTCGTTTCACGCTTTTCCTGGGATTGCTCTAAAGACTGACCCGTTCCACGTAGTAGCGCGGGATCTTCACCCGATCCCGGTCGCGATAGAAGTCGATGCAGAAGTCGACGAAGGCCTTGAAGCGTTTCGATACGTGCCGGCGGCGCGAATAGATGAGGTTGATCGCCGTCTGTGGCGAACGCCAGTCGGGAAGCACCGGCTCCAGCAGTCCGGCCTGCCGTTCGGTCTCGACGAAGAAGTCAGGCAGATAGGCGATGCCCTCGCCAGCGACCGCGAAATACTTGATCGTCCAGTAATCGTTGGTGGTGCAGGTCGCCGTCGGCAGCAGGTCCACCTCGTCCTCGCCGGGTTGCGTCAGATACCAGGACTGTAGCCGCGTCGGCTGGCGGAAGACGAGGCCGCGATGGCCGGCAAGCTCATCCGGATCTTTCGGCTGGCCGTGGCGCGCGATGTATTGCGGGCTGGCGAAGAGGCCGTAGGACGAGACGGAGAGCCTGCGGCTGATATAGTCGACATCAGAAGGCTCGCCCCAATGGAAGATACCGTCGAGCGCCTGCTCGGTGACATCGGAAAACGGCTGGCGCGAGGAGAGAAAGACGACATCGAGATTGACCTGCGGATATTGCTGGCGAAAGGCGTAGAGCAGTTCCGACGTGATCGTGGTGCCGAATTCGCCGGTCGAGCCTACGCGCAGCGTGCCCGCCACTTCCTGGCGCATCTCCGCCATGGCGGTTGCCGCATCGTCACAGTTCGACTGGATGAGCCGCGCGTAGCGCAGGAACTCCGCCCCCGCATCGGTCACGTGCAACTGATGCCCTTCACGAACGAACAGCTCGATGCCGAACTCGTCCTCCAATTGCCGGATCTTGTGACTGAGCGTCGACTTCGGCAACCGATAGCGACGCGAAGCCGCTGAAATCGAACGGGAATCGGCGACCTTTACAAAGCAGTCGATGAGGGAGAGATCCATATTTCGTCCAAAATCTTGGATGATATGTTCAGAAAATAGCCTGTTTCGGCCCATTGTGCAAACAGCGTGGAATTGGGAATATTCACTGGAGCTAAGGGAGAAGAGGTTCCAGTGAGCGATATCAGAGAATTCATTCGCGCCGCATCGGGCACCGGCGGCAAGGCGACCCTGGCGATCCGGGGCGGTCGCCTGGTCAATGTCGTCTCGGAAGAGATCTATCAGGCCGATGTTGCCATCTATGGTGAGCGCATCATCGCCGTTGGCGATGTCTCCGACTATATCGGTCCCGAAACCAAGATCGTCGATGCAACGGGCAAGTATCTGACGCCTGGCATGATCGACGGGCATCTGCATGTCGAGTGCTCGAAGATGTCGCTGACGAGCTTCGCCAAGGCCGTCGTTCCGCTCGGCACGACCTCGATCGTCACCGGTCTCGACCAGATCATCGTCGTCGGCGGGCCGGCTGCGGCGCGCGAGTTCCTCGACGAGGCAAAGCAGACGCCGCTGAAAGTCTTCTGGGGTGCGCCCTGCAAGACGCCCTACACCATGCCGCGCTCGACCGTCGGCCACTATTTCAGCCCCGCCGACCACCAGGCGACGCACCACTGGCCGGAATGCGTCGGCATCTGGGAAACCGTGCGCGAATTCATCCAGGAGGAAGACGCCGACGTGCTCGCGGCGCTCGAACTTGCCGAGAAGAGCCGTCTGCCGGTGCTCGGCTGCTGCCCGATGACGCGCGGCGCGCGGCTTAACGGCTACCAGCAGTCCGGCGTGCGTGCCGATCACGAGAGCTACTCGCCGGAGGAGATGCTCGAAAAGCTGCGCGCTGGCATGCATGTCGTGGTGCGCGAATCCTCGATCTCGCACTTCCTCTCCGACAACCTGCGGATCGTCACCGAGATGGGCGCCAAGGCGCTCCGCCGCATCAGCTTCTGCACTGACGACGTGGTGGCGAGCGACATCCTGAAGCGCGGCCATCTCGACAACATGGTGCGCATGGCGATCGCCATGGGCATCTCGCCAATGGCGGCGATCCAGATGGCGACGATCAACGGCGCCGATGCGCTCCGGATCGACGACAAGGTCGGCTCGATCTCGCCCGGCCGCGCCGCCGATATCCTGCTCGTCAACGACCTTCGAAACTTCAACATCGAAACGGTCGTCGCCAAGGGTGAGGTGGTCGCACGCAACGGCAAGATGGCGATCGAGTTGACGCCGCCTGAACGCAGCGCAGCACTTCTCAATTCGGTGAAGGTCGCGCCGCTCCAGCCCGGCGACCTCAAGGTCGCCTATGACGGCGGCGGAGACACGGCAGACGCCATGGCGATCGCCGTCACACCGGAAAAGATCTTCGTGCGCACCCGCCGCGACGTGACACTTGCAGTCAAGAACGGCCAGGTGCTCGCAGATCCCATGAGGGACGTGCAATACGTCACCGTCGTCGAGCGCTACGGCAAGACCCGGAACCGGCCGGTCGCCTTTGCCTCCGGCTTCGGCCTCAAGGAAAGCGCGATCGCCAGTTCCACCGCGCCCGACGACAACAACATCATCTGCATCGGCGCCGATCTCGAGGACATGCGCATCGCCATCAACCACCTGATCGCCAACAATGGCGGCCAGGTCGTGGTCAAGAACGGCAAGGTCGAAGCCTTCCTGCACCTGCCGATCGGCGGCATCGTCTCCGACATCGAGCCGGCCGAAATGGCGGCGCTGGAAGATCAGCTCGACGATGCGGCCCGCGCACTCGGCTGCCCGTTGCCCTGGCCCTTCATGTACATGTTCGTGCTGCAGATCACGGCGATCCCGGAATATGCGATCACCGATCTCGGTGTCGTCGACTGCGTCGGGCTCAAGGTCATCTCGCCGTTTGCAAGCGGGGATGAGCGCGCCGTCGCCGCGGAATGATGCCTAGGAGGGGGGCCGGCCATGCCGGCCCCTTCGTCGTTAAAAAAAAGGGGAACAAGATGAACTATCAGAACAAGACCGTGGAGGCGGCACCAAGCCCGGAGACATCCTGGCTCGGCGCTCTTCTCGACCGCTACTTCCAGATTTCGCGGCTCGGCTCGACCGTGCGTACCGAAATCCTCGCAGGACTCACCACCTTCCTCGCCGCCTCCTACGTCATCGTCGTCAATCCCTCGATCTTGGCGCATGCGGGCATTCCGTTTTCGGCCGGCGTGACGGCGACGGTGCTTGTCAGCTTCATCGGCAGCTGTGCCATGGGGCTCTATGCCCGTAGCCCCATTCTGGTGGCGCCCGGCATGGGCATCAATGCGCTCTTTGCCTACACCATGGTCGTCGGCGCCAAGGTTCCGCTCGAAATCGCACTTGGCTGCGTCTTCTGGGCCGGCGTGCTCTTCACCATCATGGCGTTCTTCAACCTTCGCCAGACGATCATCGAGGCGATCCCCGTTGATCTGCGCTATGGCATCGCCTGCGGCATTGGCCTCTTCATCGCCCTCATCGGCCTGGAAAACGCCAAGTTCATCGTCGCCAATCCCGATACGATCGTTGGTCTCACGCAGTTCAACCCAGTGACGCTGACCTTCATCGTCGGCTTCGTGCTGACGGTTGCTCTGGTGGTGCGGCGTGTTCCCGGCGCCATGATGGCCGGCATGATCCTCACGACGATCCTCTCGATCCCGATTGGCCGCTGGTGGGGCGACGGCAGCGCGTTTTGGCCCGAGACCCCTGATGTCCATACGCTGGTCAACTGGAGCGGTTTCTCGGCCGCGCCGGATTTCAGCTTCGTCGGCCAGATCGATCTCTTGGGCGCCTTGAACCTGGTCTACCTGCCCTTCATTTTCGTCTTTCTGTTCACCAACTTCATCGAGGCGCTTTCAACCTTCCTCGGACTTGCGGAAGCCGCCGACCTCAAGGATGAGACCGGCATGCCGCGCAACATCCGCGAATCCATGCATGTCGATGCGATCGCGGCGCTGATCTCCGCACCGCTCGGAACGAGCCCGGCGACAGTCTATCTCGAATCCGGTGCGGGTATTGCGCAAGGGGGACGAACCGGCCTCGTCGCACTGATCGCGGGTCTTCTCTTCCTGCCCTTCCTGTTCCTGTCGCCGCTGCTGTCGCTGGTGCCGGCGGTCGCGACCGCGCCGGTGCTGATCCTCACCGGCCTCTTCATGTCCGAACCGATCAGCAACATCCGCTGGAGCGCGCTCGATGAAGCGATCCCCGCCTTCCTTGCGATCGTATTGATCCCGCTCACCTTTTCGATCACGCTTGGCCTGTCGCTTGCGATCATCGCCTATGTGCTGATCAAGCTGGTCTGCGGCCGGGCCGGCGATGTAAAACCGGTGATGTGGTTCGTCGCCCTGCTTGCCGCAGCGCTCGTCGCCCAGACCCAGTAGACCGCCAGCAAATCCTTCGGCGCCCTCCTTCCCGATGGAAGGGCGCCGACATCGCCCATTCGAAGGAAACTCTCATGCTTCAATCCTGGTCGAAGACCGCACCCGAACTGGTCGACGTCGCCATGGGCCGCATGCCGGCCGATCTCGTGATCCGCAACGGCAAGTGGGTCAACGTCTATTCCGGCGAGATCATTCCCGGCACCGATATCGCCGTCAAAGCCGGCCGCTTTGCCTATGTCGGCCCGGACGCCGGCCACACGATCGGCGCTGAAACCAAGGTCGTCGACGCCGCCGGCCGCTACCTCGTGCCTGGCCTTTGCGACGCCCACATGCATGTCGAAAGCGGCCTCGTCACCGTCACCGAATTTGCCCGTGCGGTCATCCCGCACGGCACGACCACCATGTTCATCGATCCGCACGAGATCGCCAACGTGCTCGGGCTCGACGGCGTCCGGTTGATGAACGACGAAGCCCAGAGCCTGCCGATCAACGTGCTTGTCCAGATGCCGAGCTGCGTGCCGAGCGCGCCGGGGCTGGAGACCGCCGGCGCCGAGCTTTCCGCCCAGGATGTCGCCGAGGCACTCGCCTGGCCGAACATCATCGGGCTTGGCGAAATGATGAATTTCCCGGGCGTTGCCGGTAACGATCCGAAGATGATGGCCGAGATCGCCGCCACCCAGGATGCACGCCTCACCGTCGGCGGGCATTATGCCTCGCCGCATCTCGGCCGCGAGTTCCATGCCTATGCCGCCGGCGGACCGGCCGACGACCACGAAGGCACGACCGTGGAGGACGCCATCGCCCGCGTTCGCCAGGGCATGCGCGCCATGCTGCGGCTGGGTTCGGCCTGGTATGACGTTGCGGCCCAGATCAAGGCCGTTACCGAATCCGGTCTCGATCCGCGCAATTTCCTGCTGTGCACCGACGACAGCCATTCCGGCACGCTCGTCCATGACGGACACATGAACCGGGTCGTGCGCCACGCGATCGCTCAAGGGCTGAAGCCGGTGACCGCCATCCAGATGGCGACGCTCAACACCGCCCAGCATTTTGGCCTGGAGCGCGAGCTCGGATCGATTGCGCCGGGCCGGCGAGCCGACCTGATCGTCACCTCGGATCTCGCGGCGCTACCGATCGAGATGGTGTTTGCCCGCGGCGAACTCATGGCCGAAAGCGGCACGCTCGTGCGCGATATTCCGGCTTACGTCTATCCGGAAAGTGCGCGCAACACCGTCCACCTCGGCCGGATGCTCGCCGCCGCGGATTTTGATATTGCGTCCAACGCACGCGCATCACGCGCCCGCGTTCAGGTCATCGGCGTCGTCGAAAACCAGGCGCCGACGCGTGCGCTCGAGGCCGAGGTCGCGATCGATAACGGCCTGGTGCAGATGGACCGCGTCAACGACATTTGCCAGATCGCGCTGGTTGAACGCCACCGCGGCACCGGCGACGTCGTCAACGCCTTCGTTTCCGGCTTCGGCTATGACAGCGACTGCGCGATCGCCAGCACGGTCGCCCATGACAGCCATCACATGATCGTCGTCGGTACGAACAAGTCGGATATGGCCAAGGCGGCCAACCGGCTGCACGAGGTCGGCGGCGGCATCGTCGTGATCAAGGAAGGCCGCGAGCTGGCGCTCGTCGAGCTGCCTGTCGCGGGCCTGATGTCCGATCAGCGGGCAGAGATCGTCGCCGAGAAGGCGGCCGCCATCGTCGAGGCGATGCGCGCCTGCGGCTGCCGCTTGAACAACGCCTACATGCAGCACTCGCTGCTGGCGCTGGTCGTCATTCCGGAACTCAGGATATCCGACATGGGCCTGATCGACGTCAGGACCTTCCAGAAGACCGACGTGATCTTGAGCACGCGTTGATCCCTCTTTGGAATCGGCCGCCGATACCGGCAGCCGACCTTTGGCCGCCAAACTGTGCTTTCGATCCCGTCGCGGGCGGCGAACAGTTATCCAATCCACCAGTTTCTTCGTTTATGGTTAACCCGTGTCTGCAGGAGACCCTTCCATCCGCTTGCCCGTCAAAATCAGCGGTTCGTCGATCCCAGGCAGGAAGCCCTTGCGCCGCAAAGCTCGGTTCACACGGCTGTCCTGCAATGGGATTGCTGCATGAACCAGCCTTCGGCGCTCTCTCGAAGTGGCACCAAATTGCATGCAATGATGGTAAATGATAAAAGAAGGGGCTTATATACAACCGGGCAGGGCGATGGTGCCGCGCCAGGCCCGCCATGTTCCGAAGCGAGGTTTCCACAGGCAAGATTCAGCGTGCGGCAAGGGCATTGACCCGGATACGTCGCGCGATAGCTTTGGAGAAGGACGACCCACGCCGCGTGCCGTGCGTGGCGGTGTCCGCGGGAGGCGCGACCGCTTGCTATCCCCGGACGAGTTCGGAACAGAAAGGGAAAGGCAAGTATGCCGGACACTGATGCAACCTTGTCTGCTTCAGCTTCAGTGCAAGATCCCGTAGCGGCCAACGCCGATGAAATCCTTTCGTTCTATGACGAGGCTTTCCATCTGACGAGCGCTTCGCCAGCGCTCCAAGAGACCTACGAAGTCGGTGCGCTGGTCGATGCGACCCTGTGGCACCTCTATCCGGCGCTGCTTGCGCCCGCCTCGAAGGCGACGGTCGAGTCGGTGATCGCAAACGGCGTGCCCAGAAGCGTCGAAGTCATCGACGCCACTACCAAGTCACGGCGCACGCTTCTGGTCTTCCGCGCCGTGCGCGGCATCGGCGTGCTCGAAACGAGCGGCCGTGCGACGCGCCGAGAGGTCGGCAGCCAAGGCGAAAGCGAACGGGCGCTGCTGTTGCATCAGGCGACGCACGACGTGCTGACGGGCCTGCCCAATCGCCGGCAATTCAGCGACGATCTGCAAAGCATCCTGCCGACGCCGGGCGAAAAGCTGGCGCTGATGCAAATCGACCTCGACGACTTCAAGCCCGTCAACGATACGCTCGGCCACGGCGCCGGCGACGCCGTGCTCAAAATGGCGGCGGAGCGGATTCGCGGTGCGCTTCGCGATGGCGAGGTTGCCTACCGTCTGGCCGGCGACGAGTTTGCCGTCATCCAGCGCCACAGCGACCAGCCGACCGACGCCGAATATCTCGCCGAAGCCTTGATCCAGGCGTTTAATGAGCCGTTTACGATCGACGGCATCACAGTCTTCGTCGGCGCCAGCATCGGCATCGCCATCGCACCGAACGATGGCAATGAGATCGAGCAATTGATGAAGGCGGCGGACATCGCGCTCTACGCGGCGAAGAAGGACGGCAGGGGCCGGGCCAAGACCTTCAGCCGCTCGATGCTGATCGTGCTGGAACAGCGAGAGATGCTACGCCGAAGCCTGCGCACGGCGCTGCAGGACAATCAGTTTTCCATCGAGTATCAACCGCTCGTCGAACCACCGTTTTCGATCGTCGGCTTTGAAGCCCTGGTGCGCTGGCACCATCCGCTGGTGGGCGTCATTCCCCCCAACGTCTTCATACCGATGGCGGAAGCCGACGGGCTGATGAACGAGATTGGTCAATGGGTGCTGGAGGAGGCCTGCCGGCAGGCAGCCACCTGGCCGTCGCACTTCACCGTCGCCGTCAACCTCTCCCCGGCTGAATTCCTGCGAGAGGGCCTGACCGACCGGATCGCCCAGGCGCTCGACATGGCCGGCCTCAGGGCTGACCGGCTCGAGTTGGAGGTCACGGAAACGGTCCTGCTCGAGCGCACGACCAACAATCTGGACACGTTGAATACCCTGAACGTGCTGGGCATCCAGATTTCGCTCGACGATTTCGGCACCTTCTACTCGTCGCTCAGCTACCTCAAGAACTTCCCCTTCGATACGATCAAGATCGACCGCTACTTCATCAAGGACCTCGAGAGCGACGAGAAAAGCCAGACGATCGTTCGATCGATCATCGGGCTTGCGCACGGCCTCGGCATGCGGGTGACCGCCGAAGGCGTGGAAACGGTCGGTCAGGCGGTCTGGTTGCGAAAAGAGGGATGCGACCGGCTGCAGGGCTATTTCCTGGGCATGCCCATGCCGGCAGACGCGATCGGCGCCTACCTTCGCCGCTCGTCGGCGATGGCCACGCTCTAGTCGCATCCATGCGTTGCGCGACGAGAAGCGCGGCGCATAGCCTGGGTTGTTTACGTGCAAAATCCGGGGGTTGCGTGGTTACAAATCATTATGGAAAGTGCCTTATGGCCGTGAGAGTTTCGGGTGGGGAGGACATTGCTGCATGGGTGCAAGTGTCAATAAGACCACGGAGACGGCTTTCGAGCCCTTGCTTCAGTTCGACATGGAGATGGAGATATTCCTCTCGGATTGGCAGCACTGCGACCATGTTTCCAGCTACCTCGCCCGCATGATCAGCCACAACAGAACCGATCCCGTGCGGCATTCGAACTTCTTCTCTTCCGCTCTGAACGAGCTTCTGGAGGTCTCGTTTCGCGGCGGCACCACGGACGGAAAGATCGGCCTGTCGATCTACCGCCAGGGCGACACGGAGCGGGTTCAACTGAGCTTCCCATGCCCGCCGGGTCAGGCGCGTTTCTACCGCGAGGCCGTATCCAAAACCCGTGAGGGCGATGCCCAGGCCCGCTATCTCGACGCCATTTCCAACGATCTCGCTCCTAGCCGGGAATCGGTGCTTCTGGATCTCGCCGTCAACTATGACGCTCACCTCCGGCTTGACGAAAGTGCTGCCCCGGCCATCACCTTGATCGTCGACCTGCCTCTTGAAGGAATGGTGAGTTGATCACCGCGGGCCTCACTCAGCGCTTCAAGGTCGCCTTCGATCCGAACAGCCAGATCTTCTCGCTCGCCGGGACGATTCGGCCGCGATCGATCGATGAGATCGCCGAGAGCATTCATGCGCTGCGGGAAGCGATCGATGCGGTGCGCGGCGTTCTCTATATCGACGTGAAGCGCCTCATCCAGATGAACAACACGGCCTTCCAGGCCTTCATCCGGGTCGCGCTCGATGCCTGCCGCGAGCGGTCGGACCTGCGTCTGATCATCATCACCTCGAGCGTCGTCGGCTGGACGACCAGGATGTTCGCACATCTGAGTACGATCGAGCCGCAGATCTCCGTCGAGGTCTACGATTCGATGTTCTACCCCGGCCAGAGCTTCGTCGAAGATACGAGCTTTATTCCCATCCTCCGCGCGCAGACGAAAATGACCTGGCGCCACGAGCGCACTATCCTGCCGCGCCACGGCATGCGGCCCGGCATCGCCATGGCCGACATCTGCTGCGGTATCGGCGATTTCGCCGTACTCGCACAGAAGGAGTTTCAGCCGGCCCGGATCGTGGCCCTCGATCATTCGCGTGCGAGCCTTGCCTATGCGCGCAACGTGGCCGCCGATTTCGGCGTCACCGGCATCGAATACACCTTCGGCGACGCTTCGGAGATGCTGCTCGAGGACAACCAGTTCGACTTCGTGACCTGCCGGCACTCGCTGCAGATCTTCAATCAGCCCGAGCTGCTTCTCAAGGAGCTCTATCGGATCGTGAAGCCGGGCGGCCGCGTCTACATCACCAACGAGAAGAATTCGCATTGCCTCGGCGAGCCACGGGCGCAAAGCATCCAATGGACCTACAATGAGCTCGCGAGGCTTTTGAGCCATTTCGAGATGGATGTGGAGCTCGGGCCGAAGAGCCGGCGCTATCTCGCCGACGCGGGCTTCGACGACATCCTCGTCGAATCGTTCATGGTCACCAATCTCGACGGCGACCCGCAGGATTTCGCCGACATCATCGCCGGCTGGGAGAAGATGTTTGCGGCGATGGCGACGAAACACGGCGAAACACCCGAATTCATCGACCGTTTTCGCCAGGGCTTCCGCGATCACATTTTCGCGGCACTGCATCCGAAGGGCTATGCAGGCTGGCCGATCTGGGCAGCATCCGGACGCAAACCACTATGACCGAAAGCGATGTCCAACGCCCCCGGTTCGGTTTGAGATCCTTTCGTGCCAAGTTCGTGCTCGTCGTCGGCAGCGCCGTGCTCTTCGACCTTCTGGTGACAGGCGGCCTGGCTCTTTGGAACGTTCAGAGGCTTTCGCGGGATGCCGCGGCCGAAGTCGGGCAAGGCCTGGAAAAGGCCAACCAGGATTACATGCTCACCTACGCGGAATCGACGGCCGCGCGGGTCGATCTTCTGCTCGGCCAGGTTCACGCCGACGTCGCCACGCTCGCGGGCGTGCTCCAGGCGCAGATCGACCGCCCCGTGCGCAGGTCCGATGTCGGAGAGGCATTGGCGCGGAACGCACCGGAATCCGTTACAGTGGCTTACGACACCAAAGGTGGGTGGGCGCAGAACCTTCCGGGTCCGCTCTCGAGCGTCAGCGTTTGGAGCTATCTCCTTGGCCCCGACCACCGGCCGCTACCCGAGGTGCAGACCGATATCGAGAACAGCGCCGTTCTCGACCTGGTTGCTCCCGCCCTGCTTGCGCACGGCCGATCCAAACTGCAGATGTACTACGTCGGACCAAAGGAACGGCCGATCTTGCGGATGGCGCCCTATGCCGATCAGGCGCAGACGTTCGACCGTCTCTACCCCGGTCACAACGAGGCCAACTTCTGGAACTTCTTCTTCCCCGGCCTCTACGAGTCCTGGGAGGAGTGGGCGAAGGATCCAGGCCTCAGGCCCGTTGCAGTAGATACCACGCAAACGGCACCCTATACGGATGCCGCCTCGGGGAAACTGATCGTCAGTTTCTTCCAGCCGCTCTGGACGCGCGACCGCAAGGGTGTCGCCGGAGCAGCCGGAACCGATATCACGCTCGACCAGCTGGCCGAGGTTGTCGAAAGTGTCAAAGTCGGTGATAGCGGGTTCGGTTTCCTCGCCATGTCCGACGGCAACGTGCTTGCCATCAACGGTGTAGGAGAAAAGATCATCGGCCTGCAACGGTCGAGCGAGACCGGCAGCCAGGGTGTCACGGGCCTTAATCGTTCGCTGCACCAGAGTGTGCAGCCGGCGATTGCGCAACTGCCGCTCAGCGCCGACGGCGCGATACAGCGCGTGCTGCTCGACGAGGCCGGCGAGAAGGTGCCCTATCTCATCCTCTTGAAGCAGCTCGAGCCGGCGAATTTCTGGGTATCCGGCCCCGTTCGCCGCGAGACCATGTCGCTCGGCATCGTCGTGCCCGAGCGCGAGATCTACGCCTCGTTGTTTGCGGCGCAGGCCGGGATCTCCGAGGCGACAAACCGGATCCTGATCTATCAGATCCTCGCCTTGC
Organism: Ensifer sp. B1-9; assembly: GCF_050474445.1. Lineage (NCBI taxonomy): Bacteria > Pseudomonadati > Pseudomonadota > Alphaproteobacteria > Hyphomicrobiales > Rhizobiaceae > Ensifer > Ensifer sp. B1-9. The sequence continues at coordinate 121,892 of NZ_JBCHVG010000016.1, read as the reverse complement.
TCGCCTCGCTGCTGTTCGTCACCACCGCGGTGTTCGGCATCTCCAAGCGCGTTACCCGCGGCATCAGCGCGCTTGCCGGCGCGGCCACGAGGATCGAGGCCAAGGACTATTCGGTCCGGGTTCCCATTTCCACGCGCGACGAGGTCGGCGAAGCCGGTATCGCCTTCAACCGCATGGCAGAGGAAATCAGCTACCACACGGAGAACCTCGAAAACCTGGTGACCGAGCGCACCAAGCAGCTCGAAGAGGCCAACCATCAGATTTCGACGCTGAATACGCAATTGCGCAGCGAGAACCTGCGCCTCGGCGCCGAACTCGCGGTCGCCCGGCAGATCCAGATGATGGTGCTGCCGAAGGCCGGCGAACTCGCTGAAATTTCCAATCTCGAGATCGCAGCCTATATGCGGCCTGCCGACGAGGTGGGCGGCGACTACTATGACGTGCTACGCGACGGCGGGCGGCTGAAGATCGGTATCGGCGACGTAACCGGCCACGGCCTCGAAAGCGGCGTGCTGATGCTGATGGTGCAATCGGTGGCGCGCGCCTTGCAGGAGGCCGGCGACATGGATCCCCGACAGTTCCTCAATCGCCTCAACCGCGCGATCTACAAGAACATCGTGCGGACCAATACCGACAAGCATCTTTCGCTGGCTTTCCTTGATTATGACGGAACCCATCTGACGCTGTCGGGGCAGCACGAGGAACTGATCGTGGTGCGCAAGGGAGCCGAAGTCGAGCGGATCGACACGCTCGACCTCGGCCTGCCCATCGGCCTCGAATCCGACATCTCGCCCTTCCTCGCCACTCGCGAGATTTCCTTCGGGCACGGCGACATGATCGTGTTGCACACGGATGGGGTGACCGAGGCGGTGAACGCCAAGGGCGAAATGTTCGGCATCGAGCGGCTGTGCGCGAGTGCAGGCAGATTTTACGGGCAGAGCGCCGAAGAGGTCAAATCGGGTATCATCGAGGACCTGATGGCCCATATCGGCAAGCAGAAGATATATGACGACATCACGGTCGTCGTCATGAGACACAGGTGATCAGATGACCACGCTCTACGGACTGGCGGACCTGACGATCGGCGCCCACCAGAGAATGACGCGGCTGCGCCTTTATGATGGGCCGCTCGACCTGAGCTGGAAGCATTGCGCCATGGCTTCGGATTTCGTGGCCGAGCTCGCGGCGCTGCGCTACCGAGCCTCGCGCAATGTCTACCGCGAGGTCCGGCACAATATCGGCTATCTGACCAACGAACTGGTCGAGAATGCGGTGAAGTTCCGTGCTTCGGGCGCCGTTGTCGTGGAAGCCGCTCTCGAAGCGAACAGCTTCCGCACGAAAGTGTCCAACGTCATCGACAACGAGGCGGCTGTCCGCTTCCAGCATCTGCTTTCGGAGATCGCCGAAGGCGACCCTGGAGACCTGCTCATCGAGCGTATCGAGGCTAATGCAACGGGGCTCGGCAAGAGCGGTTCGGGGCTTGGTCTTTTGACGCTGATGAGCGATTATGGTGTTCGTTTCGCTTGGGTTTTTGGCGCCCAGGGAGACGATGGCGAAACCTCGCTGGAGACCTATGCGTCCATCGCGGTCCCAGACCTCTCGAACTGATGAGCCGGTGAACATGGAAAACAAGGACGAAGAAGAGTATCGCGTTTGGTCCGAAGGCAACGATATCCATTTCGAAGGCACCATGCGGCTGCCGGGGACGGAAGCCTATGCCCCGATCTTCTCGACCGTCATGGGCGTGCTCGAAGCCGAGCCTGAGCACATCACGATCGATCTCACCGAATTGCAGTTTCTGAATTCGTCTGGGATCAACCTGCTCGCCAAGCTGACGATCGAGGCGCGCAACCGGCCAAACGTGCAATTGACGGTGCGCGGAACCGCAGAGATTCCGTGGCAATCGAAATCCCTGCCGAACCTCAAGAAACTGCATCCCGGCCTCGACCTCAGGCTCAACTGAGGCCGGCTGTTCGGCCGAACTGCGGCCCGCGCAAAGCGATTGTGTCAGGCCAGCGCTCCCTTGCCGGCGCGCTGGCTGATGCCAGTCCATACAAAGCGGATTTCAGCGGCGCTAGAGTCCGTAGTTGTTCCAAACAATACGACCACCTGATCCGATCCTTTTGCTCCGGCCCGATTACGGAATCCTCAACGCTCATACGGATCGGTCCGCCCCAGTCTCCTGCATCGGTACTCTCGCCTTGCGGTTTCGCCGCTTGGGCTTCTCTTTTGGCGTCATCAGCCTGGTTCCTGCAGTTCTACGTAAGAGCCTGTATCCGACGTCGGGAATGGAAGGCAGAATCTGTGCTCGCAGGACAACCCGACGATCCATCCTTCACGCCCCGATCAGCACATCCCCTCGCAGCATCCGAGCAGGATCCTCTTCTGTCCCAGATCGATAGACCAGCCGTTCACGTCCTTTCCTGAAGGAGCCGGATCGTCAGGTGCTGAAGCAGGATGACCGTTTTAGCGTCGCGTATCTCACCACGGTTGATCATTTGCATCGCGTCGGGCAACGCGATTTCCAGCACGTCTATGTCCTCTCCCTCGTCAGCAGCACCGCCGCCAGTTCCCACTCTGTGTTTCTCGGCATATTCGCCGCAGAAAAATGCCAGATATTCCGTGACCGATCCGGGGCTCATGTAGATGTCGAAAAGATGCGTCAACTTGGAGACGTCATACCCGGTTTCTTCAATCAGTTCCGCACGCATTCGCGTTGCCGGCTCGGCCCCTTCCAGCAGTCCTGCCGGGGTTTCGATCAGGGACTCCAGACCGCCGTTCAAAAAAACCGGCAAACGAAACTGACGGGTCAGCAGAACACAGCCACTTCGGGGATTGTACAACAGGCATGTCGCCCCGTTGCCACGATCGTAAGCTTCTCGTGTCTGCCGCTGCCAACCTCCATCTCTAAGCCGAAGTTCAAACTCGTACTTGGTCAGCCGTCCCCAATCATCCGCCAACACACGCTCCGCGATCGGCCGGAAAACACTCTCGTTCATCAAATCATCACTCTCTTGTTTGCCGCCTCAAAGACCGTGCAATCGGTCTCGTGCAGTCTGCCTAAGATAGGTAAGAAGCCTCTGCTCGCTGAGCTTGAACTAGGCTTTGGCAATAATCTTGCCGTTTTCAACTTCATGGATACAAACGACATCCACCTCGCCCTTCCCTTCCGGGAAAGTTCGCGTAACCGTTTCGTGGTCGATGACGACATTGCCGACCACAATGCGTGTCAGCAGAGCTCCGTATAGATCGGGCTCTTTGAAGCGCTCGATATGTCGCTCTCGAATTTCCGCAGCACTGCCTGTTAGAAGCGTGGAGTGAAATGCGCAGTCGTGGCAATCATCAGCCCACCAAGGCACGAATGCGTCGATGTCTCGGGCGTTGTAAGCCTCGAGCTGTCTTTGGACAGGAAGCTATTTTCGGCCCCAACGATAGTACTCAATAAAACACCTCTTCTCTCCCTTTTCAAAGGCCGTGTAGCGCGCCTTCGAGATGCGTCCGCGTTTTGCCGCCTACCCAAATCCGGCCGACATCATCGCGGTTCACATGAATGCGGCCATGGCGCCCAAGACGGGTCCCCTGGGCGGCGACATAGTCCTCCTCAACCACACCTGCTGCGAATAGCCACTGTGCAATCGAGGCATTAAGGCTTCCGGTGACGGGATCTTCGATGATGGTACCTAGATGGTCGCTGAAGAAGGCGCGAACCTCGAAAGCGGCATCGCCACCTTCTGAATGAGGGCCGACCACGCCAACGTCGATCCGACCGGGCCAGTTCCGGAGCGGATTGAGCGAAAGAACTTTCTCCGCCGACGGCAATCTGATCCCCAGCCATCCAGGGCCATTATCGATCCAGGCTGCATCAAGGATATCGCGAGCTTCGATTCCCAGCAGTCTCCGGGCCTCATCCAATTCACCCTGTTTCGGCGCGCCGGAGCGGAGCAGCGAAGGAAAGCCGCCGGTGATCGCGTCGGATCGTGACCAGCCCGGCGCCGCATTCCTGGACGATGTCCATGTCGTTCTTCGGTATGCCGTTGGTAGAGAGCCAGACATGGCAGCTTCCAAGCGTCGGGTGCCCGGCAAAAGGCATCTCCCTGTCCAGCGTGAATATCCTGACCCGGTAGTCTGCATCTGGATGCGTGGGGGACAAGACAAAGGCGGTCTCTGAGAGATTGAACCACCGCGTCAACTGCTGCATCTCATCGGTCGTCCAAGCGTCGGCGCCGATGACCACCGCCAGCGGGTTACCAGAAATCGGCCCAGCGCCAAACACATCCACCATATGGACGGCAAGGGTCATGATCATGCTCTTTCAATTTGGATCAATTCATCGGGGCATCGAGAGGCTCGACCATCAGGTCTGCGACGCGAGCAGTTTAAGTCCCGCAACTGCAAACACCGCTGAAAGCACACCTTCAATCCAGCGCCGCAATCTGGCGTACAGGGCAATCATCGAGGCGGTCGAAAAGACGATGGCGTAGCCGCCAAACACCAGGACACCCAGGATGGCGCAACCACCGACGATCACTGGCAGGGTGCCTGCCGGCGCATCCTCACGGAAGCCCAGCGACATGATCGCCATCCAGGCCATGATGGCCTTGGGGTTTCCGATATGCATAAGAATGCCCTGCCGGTAGAGCGACCGATGGCGAGGCGTCGTTCGCCCTGCATCCATCTTCATAAAATCGGAAGTCGGCTTCAGAGACGACTTGCCCGCACGAAACGCCAGATAGAGCAGATAGACACCGCCAATGATCTTGATGACGAAAAGCGCCTCGGCGTAGGCGGCCAGCACCGCGGAAATGCCCGTCGCCGCCAGCACCGCCCAGAAGAGTGAGCCCGTGATGACGCCCGCCGCCAGGACCAGGGCGGGAAGACGGCCGTCGCGCATCGCCGTCCCCATGATCGCCATGTTGCTCGGCCCTGGACTGGCGGTGGCGACGAGATAGGTGCCGTAGACGAGTGCTATCTGACTGCCGATCATTCGGAATTCTCCAAGAAACAGGCTCCTCCAGCGCTATTGCTGGAGGTCTCCGCGGTGAACGATGTGGACCTTGTTCCCCTCGGGATCGCGCAGATAGGCACCGAAGTAGCCGTCGCCGTAGCGGGGACGTAACGCAGGCGCGCCTTCGTCCATCCCGCCATTCGCGAGACCAGCAGCATAAGCCGTATTCACAGCGTCCTCCGACGGGGCCAGAAAGGCGACCATGCTGCCGTTTCCGACCGTGGCTGGCTGGCCATCGTAGGGGATATAGACATAAAAACGCGGCAGTGGCGCTTGAACAGTCACCCAGCAAAGCGCCGGAGGCCCCCCATCGGAGGTAACGACGCGGCGTTTCAGGCCGAGCGGAGCGAGCACGGCGTCGTAGAAACGAGCGGCCCGCTCAAGATCGCGCGCCCCGACGGTAACATGGCTAAACATCCGGCTCTCCATGCGCCCGTGATCGCAGTCAGGCGCCTCCTGCAAAAGTGTGATTTTGTTCAGCGTCGTCATAGCGTATGTTACACTTGCTGTTTATATGAATAGTGTCATGTGACACTTTTATCGGGGTGGTGAACATGCTCCTTCAATCGCCGTGGGTGCCACGCCTCGCCGACATAGAGGCGAACGCCGCCGAGCGGCTGGTCCTCGCTCTTGCCGACGACATCATTGAAGGGCGGCTGACGGGAGGGGACCGCCTGCCCGCACATCGTGATCTTGCGTGGAAACTGGGGATTGGCCTTGGCACGGTGACGAAAGCCTATGCCGCCCTTGAACGGCGAGGCCTGACGCGCAGCGTCAAGGGCCGTGGAACCTTCGTGGCGATCCGCCACGCACGCAAGGATCGGCAGATCGACCTCTCCTCCAATGCCCCGCCCGCATCGCTCAACGCTCGCCTTCTGGCGCGGACATTGACGGCGGTTGCCCGCAAGATCGATGCGGATCATCTCAATCTCTACGCCCCGCCCGCCGGACATCTGGAGCACCGGCGTGTTCTGGCCCGTTGGCTCGAGACACTAGGCCTCATGGTCGAGCCATCGCATCTGGTGTTGACGAGCTGCGCCCGCCAGGCGCTGGCATTGGCCTTCGACCTCGCCTGCGGTTCGCAGGGACTGCTTCTGACCGAGCGGATCACCTATCCCGGCGCGATCGCACTGGCCCGGCGCAAGGGGTATCGGATGCAAGGCGTCAGAATCGACGCTGAAGGGATGGTGCCAGAGGCACTGGCAGACGCGCTCGACGGCGCACCCGCCGGCAGCAAGGCGGTTTACGTCACGCCGACGCTTCATAATCCGACCACCGCCACGATGGGTGGGGAGCGAAGACAGTCCATCGCGGAAATTTGCCGTCGGGCGGGCGCATGGATCATCGAGGACGGCGTCTACACGCCGGCTGAGCCAACTTTGCTTCCACTGACGGCATTGGCACCCGAGATCGCCTTTCATGTGAACGGGCTGTCCAAATCACTCGGCCCCGGGTTGCAGATAGGCGTGCTCGCGCTACCGGCTGGATTCAACCAAGCAGCGGAAGGCGCCTTGCAAGACATGCCTTTAGCCCCGTCGCCTCTCGCCTGTGCAGTGGTCGAGGAATGGCTGATCACGGGCGTCATCCCTTCGATCCAGCAGGATCTGCGCCATGAGGCGCGGCGTCGATCCAGCCTGGCTGTCGCTCTACTGGGCAGGGCCGAACTTGTCTCGGATCCCGGCGCTTATAACGCCTGGTTGCCGATGCCGCGCGACGCGGCCAACCGTTTCGCATCCGCCGCTTCCGTGGCCGGTATCAAATTGACCCCACCGGAAGCCATGATGGTGGACCGGGAAGATCGGGCGAGCGGGGTTCGGCTTTGCCTCGGCGGCGCATCGTTCGAAGATCTGACCGAGGCACTGACACTTCTGGCGACATGGCTGAAAAGCGACGACGAGTTCAGGGAAACCAGCCTGTGAATGTGGCGTTTCCGGTGATCCGCTGCCGACAGATCACGTGCCGTCACGCCAATTGATCGCTGAATGATCTTCAACGCAGACGAATTCTGACCCAGATGAGGGACGGCCTCGGCTGCGGTTCCACGCTGATTGACTCGCGCACCAATCCGACTTATCGATCAAATCATCTGATGACTTGATGAGCAGATGATGCAACCGATCAGTCGTACCAATCTTGCCGAGAGCGCGGCCGAAAGCCTGCGAGCGGAAATCCTCAGCGGCCGCTGGGCGGTCGGGGAGCGTATTCCCAACGAAACGGTGCTCACCGAGCTGCTCGCCGTCAGCCGCGGCACCGTGCGTGAAGCCGTTCGGGTCCTGATCTCGAAGGGCCTGCTCGACGCCCGCCAGGGCTCCGGCACCTATGTTCGTTCGACGGTCGACGCCTCCGGCGCTCTCGACCGGGTCAAGCGCACGGGACTGCGCGATCAATGGGAAGCGCGCGCGGCACTCGACGTCGAGGCCGCCCGCCTGGCGGCACTGCGCCATACGCCTGAAGATCTCGAGCGCCTGTTCAAGCTGCTTCGGGCGCGCGGCACGGTGGCCGACGGTGGACGCGAAGCTTTCAGCCAACGCGACATCGCCTTCCACCGATCGATCGTCGAGGCATCGGGCAATCGCGCCATCATCGAACTCTACGATTTCTTCACCTCCGCCATCCTCGAGACGATCCACTCGACGCTCAATGGCTACCTGCCGGAACCGGATGACCGGGCGCATGCCGCGATCGTCGAGGCCATCGCGACCGGCAATCCGGACGAGGCCGCAGCCTCCATCCGGGCGTTCATGGCTCCCGTCCTCGCTGAACTTGATCGGCTTCTTACCCAATGAACCAGACTTTCCTTACCCCCCGCGAGGCTGGCGCCGCCGAGCGCTTGGACCTCGAAGACCAGCTCATCGATGCCGAGGCCGACAGCCTGCCGGCGCCGCAACCGCCGGTCTTGAACCGTGGCGCCCGGATCCTTCTTGGCATGAGCCTCGTCCTGATAGCCTTCAACCTGCGGCCGCTGTTTTCCAGCCTCTCCGTGCTTCTGCCGGAGGTCATGCAGGCGACCGGCCTCTCCACCGCCGGCGCCAGCATGCTCACCACCCTGCCGGTGCTCTGCCTCGGCATCTTCGCGCCGCTTGCGCCCAAACTCGCGCAACGCTTCGGCGCCGAGCGCACGCTGCTTGGCGTGCTGCTGCTGCTGACGCTCGGCACGGGCCTGCGCGGCATCCAGTCCGTGCCGCTGCTGTTCCTGGCAACCTTTGCCGCCGGTGCGGCGATCGCGATCGGCAACGTCCTCCTTCCCGGTCTCGTCAAGCGTGACTTTGCCGACCGGGCCGCGATGATGACGGGTCTCTACACGATGGCGCTGTGCGCGGGGGCGGCCAGCGCCGCCGGTCTCACTTTGTCGATCGAGCATCATATCGCCGGCTCCTGGTCCGGCGCGCTCGCCGCCTGGGCAGTGCCAGCCCTGATCGTGCTGATGATCTGGGCGCCGCAGGCGCTGCGCGGCAAGGCGCAGGCCCGCCACAGCGGCTTCCGCGTCGTCGGCCTCTGGCGCGACCGGCTCGCCTGGCAGGTCACCCTTTTCATGGGACTGCAATCGGCCCTCGCCTATTGCGTCTTCGGCTGGATGGCGCCGATCCTTCGCGAGCGCGGTCTCGATGCCGCTACCGCCGGCGCGGTCGTCTCGGCCTCGATCATGATGCAGGTCGTCACCTGCCTGCTCGTCCCCTCCTTCGCCGTCAGGCGTCGGGACCAGCGTGCCGTCTGCGTGGCGCTCGTGGGCGCGGCCGTTATTGCACTCATCGGCATCCTCTTTGCGCCGCTATCGACGGTGCTCGTCTGGGCCGTGCTGCAGGGTATCGGACAGGGCGGCCTGATCGCCGCGGCAATGACCCTCATCGTGCTCCGCTCGCCCGATTCCCATGTCGCCGCCCATCTCTCCGGCATGGCCCAAGGCGTCGGCTACGTGCTTGCCGCCATCGGCCCGTTGCTCGTCGGTTTCATCCGCGGCTGGACCGGCAGCTTCGCAGCCAGTTCCGTTCTCTTCATCGCCCTCGGCGCCGGCGTGGCGATCATGGGGCTTGGCGCAGGCCGGGCGCTCCATGTCGGCGCCCGGACGGTCCGGATCGACGATCGTTAAAGCAGGCCAGACCCCTCGCAGAGACATCAATCGGAACGGGCTCCATTTCTCAGGTGGAGCCCTTTCGATCTCCCATCACGCCGCCACGGCAACCGCCTGCTGATAGCGCGGTGCAGGCCTGAACGTCAGCGCGATCAGGAACGCCCCGAGGCCGATACCCCAGGAACCGACATAGAGCCAGGTGTAGCTTGCCAGCGCATCGTAGATCATGCCGCCGGCAATCGGTCCCGTCGCCATGCCCAAGCTGCCGGCCATGGCCGTCCCACCAATGACGGTCCCCATCATCCGCAAGGGGAAATTCTCGCGGGCAAGAACGGCGTAAAGCGGCATGACGCCGGCATAGATGAAGCCGAACAGGGCCGCGACGGCATAGAACGAGCCAAGCCCCGCCGCAAAGACATAGGCCAGCGCCCCGAAGGCCTGGGCGAGCAATCCGAGAACCAGGACGCGCTTTGCCCCGAAGCGGTCGCCGAGCAAGCCGAACACCACGCGCCCGCCCATGCCGGCCAGCCCCTCGACACTGTAGATTGACACGGCCGCCATCACGGGAATGCCGCAGGTGATGGCATAGCTCACCGTATGGAAGATCGGTCCCGAATGGGTGGCGCAGCAGAAGAAGTTCGTCAGCAGCAGGATGATGAAGAGCGGCGATTTCAGCACCTGGCTCGTCGTCATCGACGAATGTGCCTCGTCCTGCGGAGATACCGCGGCAGCGCCCGCTGCGAGTGCCGGCGCCTGGCGAACGAGAAGCGACACCGGGATCATCACGACGGCCACGACGACCGCGATGATCTGCAGTGCGGTTCTCCAGTCGTAGCCTGAAACCAGCCAGGCCGCGAAGGGCGACATCGTCATCGGCGCCATACCCATGCCGGCCGAAACAAGGGAGACCGCGAGGCTCCGGTGCGTGTCGAACCAGCCGGTGACGCAGGCCATCATCGGCGCGAAAATCGCCGCCGCTGCCGTTCCGACGACGACCCCGAAGACGATCTGGAAGACAATAAGGGACGTCGCCCAGCTTGCTGCCATCAGACTGACGGCCAGCAGCACCGAGCCGATGAACACGATCGGCCGCGCGCCCCAGCGATCGGAGAGGCTGCCCCAGGCAATGCTGGCGAAGGCCATCGCCAGGAAGCCGATGGTCATGGCACTGGAGACCCCGGTGACAGACCAGCCGGTATCACGCGAGATCGGCAGCAGGAAAACCGGAAGCGAAAACATGGCGCCGATCGCCAAGCAGCCAAGCAGGCCGCCAGCGGCCACGATAACCCAACGATAATGCGAATTGGTCATTGCAAATCTCCCTGACGGCGCCCCAGTGTCGGCAGCGCCGATAACGTGCAAACTGATCGCGCAGCAGGTTGGAAGTGCAGAGCACCTCCTCTTGCTCGTTGCTTTAAGACGCGGCCGCCAACCGAAATCCGACACCGTATTTTGCAGAATTTTATAAGTATTGCAGGTTCGCTGGACGTCTTTCTAGCCACGCCAGCAACCGGTCCGGATTCAGGCCACTTGATTGTGCCGTAAAGGTCCTCTCTGTTGTCCCGTGCCGTTCGAGCAATAGATAGAGGCCGGAGCACAAGTTGGGGGAGTGACAAGTGTGACGGGATTTCCATGGATTCGCTGATCACCGCGGCAGGCCGGGCGCTGGCGGCCGGAGACCTGCTCGGTGCGTTGAAGCGGGTCGCCTTGCGCGACGACCCTCCAGCCATGGCGCTTCGCGGTATCGCGATGGCTCAGCTCGGAGAGCTCGGCCGCGCCAAGGCCCTTTTGAAAGCCGCTGCGCGCGGCTTCGGCCCGAAGGAGGCCGTGGCCCGTGCGCGATGCGTCGTCGCCGAGGCGGAAATCGCCATCGTCTCGCGCGATCTCTCCTGGCCGATGAAGGCGCTCGACGCCGCCCGTGCGACGCTCGAAGGCCATGGCGACCACCTCAATGCCGCACACGCTCGCAATCTCGGCGCCCGGCGCCTGTTGCTTCTCGGCCGTCTCGACGAGGCCGAACACATGCTTGCCGGCGTCGATCCGGGCCGGCTGACACCGCCAGCAAAGGCCACACACGAACTCGTGGTTGCCGGCATCGCCGTTCGCCGATTGCAGACGGCCGCTGCGGCCAGTGCCTTCGCCCGGGCAACCGAAGCTGCGCGAGCAAGCGGCATGCCGGCTCTGGGCGCGGAAGTCGAAGCCGCGGCCCTTGTCCTGAAGACACCTGCGGCCCGGCTTCTGTCCAGGGGAGACGAGCGCCGGTTGCAGCTCGCCGATGTCGAAGTCCTGCTCAATTCCGGCGTGCTGGTGGTCGACGCGTGCCGAAACATCATCCGGCGCGAAGCCTCCGCCGTTTCACTTGCGACGCGGCCGGTGCTGTTCGCGCTGGCGCGCGCACTTGGAGAGGCGTGGCCGGCCGATGTCTCGCGGCGCGCCTTGCTCGCCCGTGCGTTCGGCGCGAAACATGTCGACGAATCTCACCGGGCAAGGTTGAGGGTCGAGATCGGCCGGCTGCGCGAAGAACTCCGCGCCTTCGCGGACGTCATCGCGACCCAGGACGGCTTCCGGCTGGTTCCGCACGGCGAGCGCACGGTCGTCGTGCTCGCGCCACCAATCGATGAACGCCATGCGGCGGTGCTGGCGCTGCTCGGCGACGGCGAGGCGTGGGCAAGTTCCGCTCTCGCCATCGCGCTCGACGCCAGCCCGCGCACCGTGCAACGGGCCCTCGACGAGCTTTCCTCGGAGGGAAAGGTGCTGCCGGTCGGTCGCGGGCGGGCGCGCCGCTGGGTGATCCCGCCGGTGCCGACATTCCCGACAGTCTTGTTACTCCCCGGCCCACTGCCAAGCGATTAGGATTGAAACCATGAAACGATCCGAAGCCGAAATCCTCCGCGAATATGGCCCCTTCCCCGGCGCTGACCACGTCCATGGCGTCACTTTCGACGGCCGGAACATCTGGTTTGCCTCCGGCGACAAGATCAATGCGCTCGATCCGGAAAGCGGCAGCACCGTTCGCTCGATCGACGTCGCGGCGCATGCCGGTACGGCCTTCGACGGCAAGCACCTGTTCCAGATCGCCGAGGACCGCATCCAGAAGATCGATCCTGATAGCGGTCGCGTGCTGGCGACGATCCCGGCACCAGGCGGCGGCGGCGATTCCGGCCTTGCCTGGGCCGAAGGGACGCTTTGGGTGGGGCAGCATCGGGGCCGAAAGATCCATCAGATCGATCCCGAGACCGGCGCAATCCTGCGCACCATCGAGTCCAAGCGCGTCGTGACCGGCGTCACCTGGATCGATGGGGACCTCTGGCACGGCACCTGGGAAGGCGACGACAGCGACTTGAGGCGCATCGACCCTGAAACGGGGTCGGTGCTCGAGCGGATCGTGATGCCATCGGGCACCGGTGTCTCGGGGCTGGAGTCCGACGGCGGCGATCGCTTCTTCTGCGGCGGCGGTGGAAGCGGAACGATCCGGGCCGTTCGCCGGCCGAAGCGATCCCGCTGATCCTCCAGCAGTCTCAACGGTCCGACAGAGCCTGGGCAGGGCTGCGCCTTGCGCGGAGCTTCGCTGTCAGCGCCAGCATCGCAAGCACGGCGCCGAGCAGGCCGACGCCCGGCCAGGCGCCATAGCTCCAGGCGGCGAAGGACAGGGCGGAACCGGCCGCTCCTCCGAGAAACATGCTGGTCATGAAGACCGTGTTGATACGGCTGCGCGCCGCGGGCTCCAGCGCATAGATGATGTGCTGGTTGGCGATCAAGGCGACCTGGATGCCGACATCGAGCACGATGACGCCGACCACCAGTCCGGCGACCGAGGTCCACGTTCCGAGCAGAACCCAGGCGGCGAGCGTCAAGACGGCGCCGAACCAGACGACGGACCGCGCGCCTCTTCGATCTGCCATCCCGCCGGCGAGTGGTGCCGCAAAGACGCCGACCGCGCCGACAATGCCGAACAGACCGGCAGAATCCGCGCCGAGATTGAAACGCGGCGTCGCAAGATAGAGGGCAAGCACGGTCCAGAACGCCGTGAAGGATGCGAAGAGCGCCGCCTGCACCATCGAGGCGAGGCGCAGCTCGGGTTCGCGCCGCCAAAGCGTGGCAAGCGAACCGAGCGCCTCGCGATAGGGCAAGCGCGATACCGGGCGCAGATCCGGCAAGGCCCGGATCATCAGCAACGAACCTGCGAGAGCAAGTGGGACACTCGCCCAGAACATCTCGCGCCAGCCAGCATGGGCGCCGACAAAGCCGGAAACCGTGCGGCTAAGCAGGATACCGGTCAGCACCCCGGCCATGACTGTCCCGATCGCCGCCCCGCGTTTGTCAGGCGTGGCAAGCATCGCAGCGAGCGGGACGATCTGCTGCGCGACGGTGGCGCTTGCTCCGAGTAGCACGGACGCGGCGATCAACCATGACGGCGACGGAGCCAAAGCAGCGGCTGACGCTGCTATCGCAACCGCCAGGAACTGGCCGACGATCAGTCGCCGCCGCCGCACGATGTCGCCAAGCGGCAACAGAAGCAGGAGGCCGAGCGCGTAACCGAGTTGCGTCGCTGTCGGAAGGAGGCCGACGGCCGCCTCACCGGGAAACTCAGCCTCGATGAGGCCCAGCAGCGGCTGATTGTAATAGATGTTTGCGACGGCGACGCCGCTGGCGACGGCCATGGCGTAGAGGCGGATTCGGCCGAGACCGGAATGCTCCGTTTCGTGGGTAACCATTTCACTTGCCCTTCTCGCTGGAGTGATGGGCTTGATCTATCTCTTTATCGAAATTCGCTGTAGTAGTGCGTTCGTTTGCACCAGTATATCGAAGTTCGATATAATGAATCTCGATGAGGTCCGCGTCTTCACCGCGGCGGCGCGCGGCGGCAGCCTCGCCGAAGCCGCGCGGCGGCTTGGCATCACGCCGATGATCGCGACCAGGCGGCTTGCCTCATTGGAGCAAGTGCTCGGTGTTCGGCTGATGCATCGCACGACCCGGTCACTGTCGCTGACGCCGGAGGGTGAGACCTTTCTGCCCTATGCCCAAGGCCTGCTCGAAACCGAACAGCAGGCGCGAACGCTGCTTCGTGGCGACGGGGTTGGGGCGAGCGGTCTCCTGCGTGTCTCGGCACCCGTTGCCTTCTCGATCAAGCTGATTGCTCCGCTGATACCTTCGCTGCTTGATGACCATCCGGAACTCAAGATCTCACTCGACATGAGCGACACCATGCCCGATCTCGTGGCATCGGGCATCGATCTGGCGATCCGCATCGCACGACTGAAGGACAGCAACCTGATAGCCCGCAAACTCGGCGAAAACCCGCGTTCTCTCGTCGCGGCTCCATCCTATCTCGAAAAGCACGGACGCCCGCGAACCGGCAGCGATCTCATTCACCATCAATGCCTGCCCTTGCACGGCGTCAGCCATTGGACCTTTCTAAGCGCCGGGGCCGAGACCCATGTCCGCTTGCAGAGCCGCTTCTCGTCGACGAGCATCGAGGGGTGTCATGCCGCCTGCCTGGCCGGTGCCGGCATCACACTGCTATCGGACTGGAACATTGCCGACGATCTCGACGCGGGCCGGCTGATGCGCATTCGCCTCGAAGACGCGGAGCCCGAGACATTGGCGATCTGGGCCGTCTACCCGACGACAAAGCTCGTCGCGCCCAAGGTACGGGTCTTCATCGACCGGTTGATGCGCGCGCTTGGTGAATCTGCGAAGCCACGCGCTTGAGCAACAAGGGCCCGCACCACGATCAAGGCGGTGCGGGCACTACAGCGCCGCGCGGCTTAGAAGACGCGCAAGGGTCGCTGTAGCACTTTGATTTGCTGCACGGTCCGCTGTGCCGAGACGCTGCGGAACATGCCAGCCTTTTACGCCTCGATGAAGGCGAGCAGGTCCGGATTGATGACATCGGCGTGGGTCGTCAGCATGCCGTGTGCATAGCCCTCGTAGACCTTGAGTGTGCCGTTTTTCAGGAGTTTGACCGCAAGCCGCGCACTGTCGTCGATCGGAACGATCTGGTCGTCGTCGCCGTGCATGACCAGCGTCGGCACGTCGATCGTCTTGAGGTCTTCGGTGAAGTCGGTTTCGGAGAAGGCCTTGATGCCCTCGTAATGTGCCTTGGCGCTGCCCATCATGCCCTGGCGCCACCAGTTCCGGATCACACCCTCGGACGGCTCGGCGCCAGGCCGGTTGAAGCCGTAGAAAGGGCCGCTCGGAACATCGAGGAAGAATTGAGCGCGGTTGGCGGCCAGTGCCGCCCGGAAGCCGTCGAACACCTCGATCGGCAGGCCGCCGGGATTATTTTCCGTCTTGACCATGATCGGTGGGACCGCACCGACGATGATCAGCTTGGCGACCCGGCCGCCACCATGGCGCGCCACATAGGCAACTGCTTCACCACCGCCTGTGGAGTGGCCGATATGAATGGCATCGCTCAGACCAAGCTTGGTCGTCAGCGCCGCAACGTCCCTGGCGTAGTGGGCAATATCGTGACCTTCGCTCACCTGTGTCGAGCGACCATGGCCGCGGCGGTCGTGGGCGATGACGCGATAGCCCTTGTTGACGAAATAGAGCATCTGCGCGTCCCAATCGTCTGCCGATAACGGCCAGCCGTGGTGAAAGACGATTGGCTGGCCCGAGCCCCAATCCTTGTAGAAGATATCGACACCGTCTTCAGTCCTGACGAAGCTCTCGGTCATGGGAATGGTTCCTTTGCTTGGGTTCGACTGCATCATTTTCAGGCACGTTCCGTGGCGCTGGCATCGCGCCATGGAACGCCACCGCTTCAACCGAGATGCGGCCGGTTGATCGCGAGAAGGTGGTGAACGACCGGCGCCGCCGGTCCCTTGTGAAAGCGACGAACGTCTTCCTGAACATCGGCATCGGCCTTGGACACGCGCTTGTGCTGGCGCAGATGCTCAGCCCAGGATTCGACCATGAACCACTCCACCATGCGGCCGGTGTCGGCGGCGTCCTCGGTCACGCCCCAGCCATAGGCGCCGTCGCGGCGGCGCTCATGCGACAGACGGGCAAGCGCCTTCAGGAATTCGGAACGATTCGCCTTGTCGACCGTGTACTCGATCAGCACGAGGACGGGGCCGCGGTCGTGCTCGACCGGCTCGCTGGTCAGGGGCTCCGGCCAATGGTTGGAGGGAACGAGATCCGCCTCTCCCTTCGGCAGTTTCATGGCGTGAAAGACGGCCCCGACGCAGAGAAGGCCGACAGCCGCCGCCCCCAGGGTGAAGGGCACCCCGATCGCCTCGGCGATCGCACCCCAGGCAAGGCTGCCACCGGTCATGGCGCCGTTGAAAACGGTAAGATAGACGGCGAGGGTGCGCCCTCGCACCCAGTTCGGAAGGATGGCTTGCGCGGTGCTGTTCAAAGTCGTCAGCGCCGTGATCCAGGCGGCGCCGCAAACGAGCAGCGCGACAACCGCCACCCATTGCGCCGGCGCGAAGGAGAGCACGCCCATCACCGCGGCCGTCAATACGGCCGAAAGCAGCAGCAGCCCGTCCGCATCCATCCGGGCGCGCAGGCGCGGCATCACCAGCGCGCCGCCGATTGCACCGGCACCGACAGCACCGAGCAGGATGCCGTAGAAGCTGGCGCCACCGCCGAGAAGCTGACGGGCGACCAGCGGCAGGAGCGCCCAAATCGCGCTCGAAAAGGCGAAGAACACGGCGGCACGCAGCAGGACCACGTGCAACTCGCGGCTGGCGCGGGCGTACCGCAACCCCGCCCGGAAGGCGCCGAAGAAGCGTTCTGCAAGAGCGTCGTCCTCCGCCACCCCGCGCCGCCACCACAGCAGCGCCGCGATCACGAAGGCATAGCTGATGACATCGACGCCATAGGTGACGGCGGCGCCGAACCAGGCGAGCAGCAGACCGCCGAGTGCCGGACCGATCGCGCGGGCGATGTTGATGCCGAGCGAGTTCAGCGCCACGGCGCCCTTGACGTCCTGCCTCGAGACGAGCTCGGGCACGATCGCCTGCCAGGTCGGGGCGACCAGTGCCGCGCCGATGCCGCCGACAAAGGTCAGCGCGATCAGCGAACTCACGGACTGCAACCCGGTCGCGGAGAGAAACAGCAGACAAAGGCTCGCCGATGCGAGCAGGAACTGCACCACGATCAGGAACTTGCGTCGATCGAGGATATCCGAGAGGACCCCCGCGGGAATGGCAAGCAGGAAGATCGGCAGCGTCGCCGCCGCCTGGACCATGGAAACGGCGGCCGGCGTCGCAGAAAGGTCCGTGACCAGCCAGGAGCTGGCGACATCACGGATGAAGCTGCCGGTATTGCCGATGATCGTCGCGACCCAGAGAACCGCGAAGACCTTCTGCCGGAGCGGTGCAAACGTGCCTGCGCCCTGTTTCGCTGCCGCCGTCATCGCCCTGCCCTCCTTGCGGACGCCCGTTGGCTGAGATCGTGGCAGGCGACGAGCAGGAAGGCCCCGGCGAGACCGATATGCTCGAAGAAACCGTTCGTCGCCATTGCCCGTTCCATGCCCGGCGGCAGCTCCCAGAAGCGAAACGCAAGGAAGGTGGCGGCCAGCGTGAACGCAGCAAGCGCACTGGCTGCCGCCCAGCGATAGAACCCTGTGAGAACAAGGGCCGACATCAGAAGCTCGAAGACGATCACGCCGACGGCAAAGAGCGGTGCCGGATGCAGACCGAAATGGTCCATCTCGGCAAGCGCGCCCGGAAAGTCGAAGATCTTTGTGAGCGGCCCCTGGATGTAAGCCGAGCAGAGCGCCAAGAGCCCGATGAATATGACGCGGCTGCCGGCAAGGCCCGGCCGAAGGCGAGCGACGAGATGGCTTTCAAGGGAGGAAAGACTGAGCATTTTGGTTCCTTGTCAGGCGGTCTTCGGCTTAACGGGGAGCCGGACCGCCCTCATCGCGTTTGCTATCATTCGAATTGGCGATCGGGGTCTGGGATACGCCCTGGTAGTAGGCCCCGTGCTTCGCCACTGGATGGTTCACCACGACCTTCGCCCAGGGGTGCCGGACGCCGGCCGTTGGCGAGGCTGAGGCCTGAAGAGGAGCAAGCGACGCGGTGATCAGGATTGAGACCGCTGCCATCGCCGCAGTCCCGACTATCGTTCTCATTTGGTATGCCCTCCGCTTTTCCTCACACGGCCCAGCACGAGCAGCCGAGCGCCCCGAAGAAGCCCTTGAGATCGCCAATCGGCAGCTTTGACGTCCAGGCGCCGGCATGGTCGTGGCCATGGACGCCGCAATTGCTGGCGCAGCCGCAGGAGGTGATCGCGGTCCGCCTGAGGGAATTCTTGCCGGCACCATCGGGCTCGCCCCAGGCGGCATAGCCGCCGAAGGTTCTGACCGGCGACCAGTCGGGCATCGCCGGCGGCACCGGGTTTTCGTCGTGGGACGCAAAATCTCCCGCCGCATAGACGATCTTGCCGCCGACCATGGTCAGCTCCGAGGTCAGGAACGAGATCTCGTCCTCGGCGCAGTTGAAATAGTCCTTGTCCGGCACGATCAGGTCGGCAAACTGCCCCTTCTCGATGCGGCCCTTCTTGTCCTCCTCGTTGGAGAACCACTGCACCTTTTCGGTCCACATCCGAAGCGCCGTTTCGCGGTCGAGACAATTGGCGCGGGGATAGAGCTGCGTGCCGCCGACGGTCTTGCCAGTGACCATCCAGGCGAGCGAGACCCAGGGGTTATAGGAGGCGACACGGGTCGCGTCGGTGCCGGCGGAAACCTTGACGCCCTTTTCGAGCATCTTCGCCACCGGCGGTGTCGCTTCCGCCGCACCATGGCCATAACGCTCGACGAAATACTCGCCCTGATAGGCCATGCGATGCTGAACGGCGATGCCGCCGCCGAGTGCGGCGATCCGGTCGATCGACCGGTCGGAAATCGTCTCGGCATGGTCGAAGAACCAATTGATGCCGGAGAGCGGGATCTCCTGGTTGACCTTCTCGAAAACGTCGAGCGCGCGGGTGATCGTCTCGTCATAGGTCGCATGCAGCCGCCAGGGCCAGCGGTTCTCGGCCAGGATCCGGACGACCGCTTCGAGCTCGCCCTCCATTTCCGGCGGCATGTCCGGACGCGGCTCGCGGAAGTCCTCGAAATCGGCGGCCGAGAAGACCAGCATCTCGCCGGCGCCATTGTGGCGGAAGTAGTCGTTGCCCTGCTTGTATTTGACCGAGGAGGTCCACTTCAGGAAGTCTTCCTTCTCCTGCTTCGGCTTCTGGGTAAAGAGGTTGTAGGCGAGGCGCACGGTCATCTGGCCCTCGTCGGCCAGCTTCTGGATCACGGCATAGTCATCCGGGTAGTTCTGGAAGCCGCCGCCGGCGTCGATGACGCTGGTCACCCCCAGCCGGTTGAGCTCGCGCATGAAATGGCGGGTCGAGTTGACTTGATAGTCGAAGGGCAGTTTCGGCCCCTTGGCGAGCGTCGAATAGAGGATGCCGGCATTCGGCTTTGCCAGCAGCAGACCGGTCGGGTTGCCGTTGGCGTCACGGCTGATCTCGCCGCCCGGCGGGTTCGGCGTGTCCTTGGTGTAGCCGACCGCCCGGAGCGCTGCGGCATTGAGCAGCGCCCGGTCATAGAGATGCAGCAGGAACACCGGCGTATCCGGCGCCACCGCGTTGATCTCGTCGATGGTCGGCAGCCGCTTCTCCGCGAACTGGTGCTCCGTGAAGCCACCGACGACGCGCACCCATTGCGGCGCCGGCGTGATCGCCACCTGCCGCTTGAGCATCGCCATGGCATCGGCGAGCGAGCGCACCCCGTCCCAGCGCAGTTCCATGTTGAAGTTCAGACCGCCGCGCACGACGTGGGTATGGTTGTCGTTGAGGCCCGGCAGGACGCGCTTGCCCTTGAGATCGATGTTTTTCGTGGCTGACCCGGCCAGCGCCATGATCGTCCGGTCATCGCCGACGGCGAGAATGAGGCCGTCCTTGATCGCAATCGCGCTCGCAGCCGGATTGGCGCGATCGAGCGTCGTGACAAGGCCGTTGTGGAGGATCAGGTCGGGCGTCATCGAGGTGTCTCCGGTCTGTTGGGCGCCGGCGCTACGGACCGACGAAAAAAGGGCAGGCAGGGCAAGCGACGATGCCGCGCCGAGGAAGGAGCGTCGCGTCGGCATCATCCGATCCTTTCATCGTTGATCGCCGCATCCTTCGCCTTGCCGGCGGTGGGCTGTGCGCCGCCAGGGAGGTGGCCGAACATGTGCGGCATGCACTGCAGATTGAACCAGCTGAGATTGACCGGTTCACCCGACAGGGCGCGCTTGACCAGCGGGACGGACTGCTCCCCGACGAGGATGCCGAGCAGTCCGACCAGCGCGATGACCGGCGGCGCCGGCGAGCGGACGTTCAAGAGGGAATAGATGACGCCGACCAGCACCCCGGCTCCGAGCGAGAGAAGATACATCTTCATCGCCAACTCCTTCACGAATGACATTGCCGCCCCGGCGAGCGCACGCACGGCCGGAGCGTTCATCTCGGGCGCCGCGCGTTCAGAGAAGCACGCGGCGCCCACTTTGATCAGAGCGTCCCGTCAGTGCCCTTCGGAAGCGCCGAACATCGACTTGGCGTAGATGATGCCGAGGCCATAGGCGCCGCCGAACTTCTTGGCGATGCCGGTGGTCATGTCGTAGGTCTCAGTGCGCGCCCAGTCGCGCTGAAGCTCGAGCATGTATTGCAGGGAGGTCATCGGCCGTACGCCGGCCTGCACCATGCGGTCCATCGCGCGCTCATGCGCCTCGTCGGAGACGTCGCCGCAGGCGTCGGCAATGACATAGACTTCAAAACCCTGGTCGAGCGCCGACAGCGTCGGACCGACGATGCAGACGGACGTCCAGAGCCCGCACATGACGAGGCGCTTCTTGCCGATGCGGTTGACCTCTTCGATCACCGCCGCGTCTTCCCAGGTGTTCATCGAGGTGCGGTCCAGAAGCTTCTGGCCCGGGAAGGCATCGGTGATCTCGGAGAACATCGGGCCGGAGAAGGTCTTTTCGGCCACGGTGGTGAGAATGGTCGAAACGCCGAATCCCGCCGCCGCATGGGCGACCAGCGCCGCATTGTTGCGCAAGAGAACCGCGTCGATCGATTTGGTCGCAAAGGACATCTGCGACTGGAAGTCGATCATGATCAGGGTGTGGTCCCTGGGCGAGACGAGGAGTTTGCCGGGGGTCGCTGTCGCGGACATGGTCGTGGCCCTTTCTGTTGAAACTGACTCCGATCGGAGAGGCCCAATTATGCCGCCGACCGCGGTCCCGTTCTTGTCGCCAAAGATGGATTTTTGAAAATTTCGCTCGCCTTGCCGTGGCGGGCGCGTGTGTATTCAGTGGGTTACGACTGGCGGCTGCGGCGCCACAGACGCGGTGTCGTCCCGACCGCCTGCACGAAGGCACGGGTAAAATGGCTCTGATCCGAAAAGCCGCAGGTGGTCGCGATCTCGCTCAGCGATGTGGAGGAGAACTGCAGCAGGTCCTTGGCCTTTTCGATCCTTTGCTGCAGCAGCCAGCGATACGGCGTGCTTCCCATGGTCTCCCGAAAGGCGCGAAGAAAAGCGGCCTGCGACAGGTTGCAGGTCGAAGCCAGTTCCTCGACGGTGAGCTCGCCGTCAAGACGGGCTTGCACGAGTTCGCGGATCTTTGCCTGGCAGCGCTGCGAGAGCCTGCGTCCTCCCGCCAAACTATCGCCGCGACCGTTGCCGTACTGTCGCACCATATGCACGCCGATTGCGACCGAGAGCTGGTCGACGAACAGGGCGCTTCGATCCGTGTGGCCGTCCACCGACGCAAACAAGGCGCCGAGCATGCCGCCGAGAACAGGGTCGGGCGAGCCGGAAATGGATCTGAGCTCGCGGACACCGGTAAGATCTGCCGCATCCGCAATGCGCTGCAGCGCACCGTAGCCGATTTCAAGCAAGGTGAAGTCGAATGACCCTTTCAGATCCGCCTTGTAATCGTCGGCGAAGTTCCTGACGTAAATCGAGTTCTGGCTGAATTCCTGGATCGCCGAATGGTGCTCCCCGAAGACCCGGCGGCTATGGCCGCCTGCAAGCGACAGGCCAATCAGATATCCCCGCCCATTGCCGGGCGTCGTGACCCGGCCCGGCGGCCCGGCAAGCGATCGCTTGCGATAAAAGACCATGTCGCGGCCTTCGATCGTCCTGTCGTCATCGAGTTGGTCGAGCGAGCATCCGAGGCTGTCGCGCGGTCGCGTTCCGGCAGAGGCAGCGGAGGCATTCGTCATCGTCTTCGCTCCTGTTTGTCACGACCACTCGCCAAAACCGCCTGCAACCCGATGAAAACGAAAAGCGCGGAACGAGACCGACGCGTCGATTGCGGCGCGCTTGAAACGGGTGCACGCAGTTCATTCTGATAGTCATCAAATCGTCTGCAGGAGCGGCCTATGATTGCCTTGACCGCGTCGGCATTCTTGCACGCTTTTCATGTATTTTGAATGATCCGCATGAGGGCGCGCCCTCTTTCCGCGCTATTGATGAGATCGATCGGCAGCCACGCTGACGGAGCGGTTCTTTTTCCTGAAACGCGCCGGCGTTTCCCCCGTCTGGCTGGTGAAAACCCGGGTCATGTGGCTCTGGTCGGCAAAACCGCAGTGGATCGCGACTTCGGCAAGAGGGGTGTCCTGAAGCAGACACTCCTTGACCCGCGCTATCCGGTATTCGGTCAGCCACCTGGACGGCGTGCGCCCGAAGCTCTCCTTGAAAGCCTTGTTGAAATAGCTGCGCGAGAGCGCGCACTGGGCCGCGAGATCGCCGATCGAAAACGCCTTGTTGAAGTGTGCGACCAGAAATTCGGTTGCCTGCTTCTCCTGCCAGGGCGCCAGCGTGCCTTTCTTGTCGACAGGGAAATGCAAGCCGCCATAAGTCTGGCTGAGATGAGCCAATGCCGCGAGGTTGATCTGCTCGACGAAAAGCAGATTGGCCCGGTCCGGCTCGTCGAGCGAAGGCAGCAATGCCTGGGCAAGGCCGAACATCACCGGATCGACCTGTCCCTGCACCGGCGAGAGCGACACATACTCGCCGCGCCCTGCCCTTTCAGTGAAGGTTCGCATGCAGGAAAAGGGGATGTGGAAGCGGACATTGTCGAAGGGAGACAGGTGGTGGCACTGCCATTGATCCCGAAGGTCGGTGATCGCGAGCGAGGCCTTTGAGTGCCCGCCTTCGTAGACAAGCTCGCCGCGGCGCCACAGCCGATGCGCCTCGAAATCGCGCATCTGGACGATGACGTTGAAGGCGTCGGCGACGGGGATCATCGGCCCGCGCTCCAGATCGAAGCGATCCGAGAAGGTTCTCGTCACGGTGATCTCGCCCGCGCTGATTTTTTTGACAGTGGGGCGCGACGTGCGATCGCCGGCGCTCAATCCCTCATGCAAGGCCATCGGTCACGCTCTCCCGATTTGCAGCTCGGCGGCCCGCTTCAGCGGCCGGGCAGATGCTACACCGGTTGGCCACCACATGACAGCGGCAATTCCCGCAGCGCTTCTCAGAGCTTCATGGGTCAACGTCGTATCCCGTCACTGCAGCCAGCGTGCACGCCAGGCGGTGGGCGTCACCCCCGTCACCTCGCGAAAGGCTTCGATGAAACGCGTCTCGTCGGCATAGCCGCAACTGGCAGCGACTTTGGCGCACGACCAGCCCTTCTCGATCAGGTAGCGTTTCGCTCGACCGATCCTGTAGCGCATCAACCATTCTTCTGGCGTCTGTCCCGTCAGGGCCGCAAAAGCTGCGGCAAAGTCGCCCTGCGACAGGTTCGCGGCCGCCGCCGCCGCCGCCATCGAAAAGTCCTTGGCCCAATGGTCGATCATGAAGTCCTTGGCCGCCTTCTCCTGCCATACGGTGAGATCCGGGCCGCCGGATAGAGTGGCGCGATCCGGATAAGAGTGCAGGAGATGTGCGCAAATGGCGACGGCGATATGCCGTAGAACCGGACCAGGTTCGTTCTCGCTCTCCGCAAGCAGCGGCAGTAGGGCCAAGGCAAGATTGTGCATGACGTCGTCGATCTCGCCGCGGCGGCACCGCAGACCGGTGGCGGCGGGAGCGTGCGAGAACTCGGAGACTTCGCGGAACAAGGCCCGCGGCAGATGAAAGGCGAGTGAATCGAGATCGCTGACAAGTCGGATGCTGGCGCCCTGAACGAGATCGACGAGGCAGATCGATCCTTGCCGGTAGCGGCGAATTTCACTGTCGCTTTCGCCCGCAACCACATCGCAATGCATGACATCCTTGAAATAGAACATCAGGAAATAGGCGTCGTCCGCGGGAAGGGAGACGACACGGCTCAATGCTCCATCGAGCCGGCACTGCAGACGTGTCACCGAAAACCGGGCGTCGCGGACGGGCCGAACCATGAGCGACCGCGCCTTCGGCTCGCCGAAATGCGCTCCAATGCCATTCGGATCTGTCATAACCTGCCGTCCACCCTCGCCTCCTGGCGATGGAGTTCATTCCTCGCGTGGAACCGGCCCCAATGCTTGATCGACCCGATGGCGAACGCACAGGGGATCATCTCGCGATTGCCCTCCATGTCAGGGAAAACATGCGGCGCGCTGCCGCCAATTTCTTGTATCCTTTGCTCACATTTAGCCGCAAACGACTCCGTTTTGACGGAAAATCCGTTCGACATGAACCGACCAGCCTAGAGTGGTCGCGTTTCGGTGACATAGCTCTCGAAGAAATCCGAGAATTTGGCAACCCTCAGGGGCAGCCGTTCATAGGGCGGATAATAGAGCGTGAGCCACAGTTGCGGGGCCTCCCACCCCTCGAGAACCTGCTTGAGCACCCCCGTTGCCAGCGCATCCTCGACAATGAAAAGCGGCAGGAGCGCGATGCCCTCTCCATTTTCCGCAAGCCTCGCGACGAACTCACCATTGTTGGCAGCCAAGGTCTGGCCGGCCCTGACCCTCCGTGTCCTGCCCTGAAATGTCAGTTCCCAGGTCTCCGAGATCGCCTGTCCGTCATAGGCAAGGCAGCCGTGACGGTCGAGATCATCCGGCGTCTGCGGGGATCCATATCTGGCGAGGTAGCCGGGCGACGCGACCAGCACGCGTCGTACAGGGCAGATCCGGCGCCAGATCGTCGATTTGTCGCGCGGCGGTTCCGACACGCGGACAGCAAGATCGAAATCCTCGGCCACAATGTCGATGAGCCGGTCGGTTAGCGACAGCGAAATTTGTGTACCTGGATGCTCGGCGCGAAAGCCGGCAACGATATCCGGCAGGATGTGCTGGCCGAGCGACAGCGGCGCGTTGATGCGGATCAGTCCGGCGACGTCGCCGTGCTGCTCGCGCAGGTCCTCGCGCGCTTCATCGAATTGGCGGATCAATGGCTCGATGCGCGCCGCATAGACCGCGCCGGCCGAGGTCAATGATACCTGCCGTGTCGTGCGCAGCAGCAACTGAACCCCGAGATCGTCTTCCAAAGCACTGACCGCGCGGGTGACGCTTGGCGCCGTCATCGAAAGCTGGCGCGCTGCAGCGGTAAAGCTTCGCTGCTTCGCAACCGCCAGGAAGACGCGGATATCACTTAAATCGCTCATGCGAGATGATTGCAATAAATGCAACAATAATGTCAATATTATTGCTATTCTCTTTGGTGATGAATGCACCGATCGTTGTCGCGGGAGAAGCGCGACCGCGTGGCGTGCTGACCGGGATCAGGCAGAAGTGACCGCTGCCTCGACGACGGCCTTTCGATCTCCCACATCGGGAGTGGCAGCATGACAATCTCACGTTTCGACGAGCAGGTGGAACGGTTCAGGCACGACGCACCGATCGTCTTCGCTTTTTACGATCCCGGTCCGGACGATCCGGTCGCCCGGCTGATCGCCAGTATCCTACCGGATGCCCAGGTATTTTCTTTCCATAAAGCCACGAGCGATACTAATCCCGCGCGCCCTTCCCGGGTCAGCGACGCGATGGCCGATATGCAGGCATTCGCTGCCCATGTGGAAGACTTGGCAAACGTCGTTACCGATAAGCGGCGCCAATATCCTGGCAGGGCCGCCTACGGGATCGGCTGCACGAGCGGAGCGACGGTGCTCACGGCGCTCCTGTTCAAACGCCCCGATCTGTTCGATCGTGCCGCCTTGTTGCATCCCCTCGTTGCGTGGACGCCGCCCGGCAATGTCGGGCTTGCGGGCAAGCCGGTCCTGGTCACGGGCGGCCAGGACGATCCGGCTCGCCCATTGGCGCTTACCGACCGGCTGGTCGATTATCTTGCGGGACAAAAGGCTGATGTCCGAGCCCTCTACAATCGTGGCACGCATGAGATCGGACGGGAAGAAATGATGGCACTGCGAGAATTCCTCGAGGAACCCACAGGTAGAAGAGACGCGGGCCGCGTCGACTGACGCAGCCCGCGATCGCGTTATTACTGTGCCGTGGCTTCGAGGTCGACCTTCTCGAGCAGAAGCGCGGGGTTTTCGGCAGCGCCCATCAGTTCGAGAGCACCGATCCCGGCTTCATCCTTGGCCTTGACCTTCAGGGTGAAGGCGCCAGGCTTGCTGATGAACTGGGTAAACGCACTTGCCGCCTCCTGCAGCTTCGGCTGGGTGGCAGCAAAATGCTGCACGCCTGCGCTCGTCATCAGCACGAGGAGCCCACGAACGCTGTCCTCGGTCATGTGGTTGTCCTCGGCATAGAGCTTGATGCCCTTGGCCAAGATGCCCTTGTCTTCAAGCTTGAGCGTGGCTTCCCGGGCCGTGAGGCCGAAGAGCGCCACCTGCGCAGCGGTCATGTCGCCGGAGAAGAAATCCTTGCTGGCGCCGCCCATCAAGCCCGAGAAGGAGAAGCTGCCCATGTCCTTGCCGTTCACGGAGATGTCCTTGATGACGAGGTTCTCGTTCGGCTCATCCCAGGCGAGTTCGACGTTGGAGGAGAACACCAGCTTGTCGAAACCCAGCTTGCGCAGCGTCGCGAAACCCTCGTCCTGCGTATCAGCCGGCACCTGCACGCTGAGATCGCGGTAGCTGACCCGAACATCCGTCGGAATGCCGTTACGCGGCTTGGTCAAAGCCAGTTCGTAACTGTCGAGCGTGAAGCGCACGCGTTCCGGAACCGAAGGCGCGGCAGCCTGCTCGGCCGGCGCTTCGGCCATCGGATCGTCCTGGCCATCGGCCGGCACCTCTGCTTCGGATGCGGCATCGCCATCCGTCGAGGCATCACCATCGGTTGAGGCAGCAGTATCGGACGCGGCATCACCATCGGTTGCCTCATCCGGCGCCGGCTCGGCGTTGACCGAGGGGTCGGTCTCGTTTTCGATGGCGCTCTGGTCGTCTTCGCTGATTTCGCTGTCCGTCAAGCTTGACGGCTCGGCGCCAGGCATGTCCACGTCCAATCCGGCGATGCGGATCGTTCCGAACTCCGGCATCAAAGTCGTGAAGGGGAAGGTTTCAAACTCTTCCTCTTGCAGTCCCGCCAGCTTCGTGAGCGCCTCCATGGTCGGAGCCCAGGAGAAGCCCTTGATGCTTGCTTCGGCGAGCTTGACGTAGTCGGCACCTTCACCGGCGGAAAGACCTTGGATGGAACCGTCGAAGCTGCGGCCATCGAGCTGCATCGCCATCTTGTCGACAGCGAGCTTGATGGTCTTGCCTTCCTCTTCGCTGCTCTTGTCCGGCGCTTCCATCTTGAGGCCCGACAACTCGATGTCGCCGTTGCCGATCATGTCGACGACCGAAAGGACGCGTTTGAAGAACGCCTGCCGCTCGGCCGGCGGCAACGCCTCGGGGTCCGTCACTCCTTTCAGTTTCTCGAACGTTTCGAGCAGGGGTTCCGCTGGCATGCGCGCAGTGAAGCCTTTGCTGCGCACTTCGTCATAGCCGAACTTCGCCTTGCCGTCGGAGAAGGCAAGGTTCTTCACCGTGATCGGGCCGTAGAGCGGCTTCGGCTCCTTGTCGTCGGGGCCGGCCTTTTCCGTGTAGATCCGCGCCAGATAGAGCGCATCGAAGTTCTCGCCCGTGACTGCCCCGATCGAGCCGTTCATCTGCTCGCGCTTCGTTGCGCCTTCTCCGTCAGGAACATCCATGGCAAAGGCGAAGCTTGCGCCGCTGGCCGAATAACGGGCGACGCGGCCGCCGGCGATGTCCTCGAGGGCGAGATCCTTGTAGACCGTCTTCTGCTCGGTACCGGCCACATCCTGGCTGATTGTCGCCTCCGGCGCCGAGATCCGTTTTGCGGCAAAGCGCTCAATGCGTTTCAGGGTCGTCAACTCACCCTGATCGCCTGTTTTGGAGAGCGCGGCAGCGAAGAAGTCCGGCTCCTCGAGGACCGCATGCGGCACAGAGAACTTTCCTGCGGCGATGTCGAGTTCAAGCCCCTTCACCTCAAGCTTGCCGCTCAGGAAGAAGATCTTGGGACGGCCATCGATCGCGGCGACTTGTACGCTGGCGCCATTGGCAAAGGGCAGCGTCACGTCGCGCAGGTGAATGCGGCCGAGAAAGTCCGCCTCGACGGAGCCGGCCTTGCCACCCCGCGCGGCGATGAACTTATCGACCGATCTTTCGAGCATGAACTTGCCGCCGGTCACGCCGGCGGCCGCGATCGCAATCACTGCGACGGCCGCCCAAAGCGCTTTGCGACGGCCCTTGCCGGCCCCAGTTTCTGTCTCAGCCACGATGTCTGTCCTTTCACGACACGAAGAATGGATCGCTCTTTAGAGTCTCTGCGGCTGTGACTAACCATTGGCGCTTTTTTCCGCAAGTTTGGCGGGAGTGCGGTGCACCAATATTCTTGTGTGGGCTGCAATCGGCGAACGCGCTCGGGCGTCATCAGAGATGCATACTGGGCTGCAAGCATACTTTGTTGCCTGTCGCCCATCAGCAATAGGATTGCCTTATCGTCATCATCAGGAAATCCAACTTAAATTAATGGAACCACTTTGATAGACTCGTCAGCGCAATGAGGGAGATGCAGCCAGTGGCCAGACCACATCGCGCAACGACAACCGCCGACGGCACAAAGAATGCCGCAAGCCGGGCCCGGCAAACCGTTGGCCCGCACAGCCTGCTTTTCCTCTGACCCGCACAATTCACGTCATCGTAAAGGGAGATAGAAATGGACGCGAAAGCCGACAAAACGGGCAAATGTCCCGTCATGCACGGAGCTCAGACGAGCGCTCAATCCGCCGGCACCTCGAACCGTGACTGGTGGCCGAACCAACTCAACCTGAAGATCCTGCACCAGAATTCCTCCCTTTCCGATCCGATGGGCGAAGCCTTCGACTATGCCGAGGAATTCAGGAAGCTCGACCTGCCGGCGGTGAAGAAGGATCTCTTCGCGCTGATGACCGATTCGCAGGATTGGTGGCCGGCCGACTTCGGCCACTACGGACCGCTGTTTATCCGCATGGCCTGGCATAGCGCCGGCACCTACCGCACCGGCGACGGCCGCGGCGGGGCCGGTGCCGGGCAGCAACGCTTTGCACCGCTCAACAGCTGGCCGGACAACGCCAACCTCGACAAGGCGCGCCGCCTCCTCTGGCCGATTAAGCAGAAATACGGCAACAGCATCTCCTGGGCCGACCTGATGATCCTCGCCGGCAACTGCGCGCTCGAATCGATGGGCTTCAAGACCTTCGGTTTCGCCGGCGGCCGTCCCGATGTGTGGGAACCGGAAGAGGACATCTATTGGGGCACGGAAAAGACCTGGCTCGACGACAAGCGCTATTCCGGCGACCGGGACCTCGAAAACCCGCTCGCAGCGGTGCAGATGGGCCTGATCTACGTCAATCCGGAAGGCCCGAACGGCAACCCGGACCCGCTCGCTGCCGCCAGGGACATTCGCGAGACCTTCGCCCGCATGGCGATGAACGACGAGGAAACCGTTGCGCTGATCGCCGGCGGCCACACCTTCGGCAAGACCCACGGCGCCGGTGATGCGGCCAATGTCGGCCGCGAGCCGGAAGGTGCGGGCATCGAGGAACAGGGCCTTGGCTGGGCAAGCACCTACGGCAGCGGCCGTGGCGGCGACACCATCACCAGCGGTCTCGAAGTCACCTGGACGACGACGCCGACCAAGTGGAGCAACAACTACTTCTGGAACCTCTTCGGCTACGAATGGGAACTGACGAAGAGCCCGGCCGGCGCCCACCAGTGGACGCCGAAGCATGGCATGGGCGCCGGCACCGTCCCGGATGCGCATGACAAGTCCAAGCGTCACGCCCCGTCGATGCTGACGACCGACCTCGCGCTGCGCGTCGATCCGGCCTATGAGAAGATCGCCAGACATTTCTACGAGAACCCGGACGCTTTCGCCGACGCCTTTGCCCGCGCCTGGTACAAGCTGACCCACCGCGACATGGGGCCGCGCGCCCGCTATCTCGGCCCGGAAGTTCCGGCCGAAGAACTGATCTGGCAGGATCCCATCCCCGCCGTCGATCATCCGCTTGTTGACGCGAGGGATATCGCCGACCTCAAGGCCAAGATCCTCGCTTCAGGCCTTTCGGTCTCCGAGCTGGTTTCGACCGCCTGGGCGTCTGCCGCGACCTTCCGCGGTTCGGACAAGCGCGGCGGGGCCAACGGCGCCCGCATTCGCCTTGCGCCGCAGAAGGACTGGCAAGTCAACCAGCCGGCACAACTGGCAAAGGTTCTCGAAACCCTGGAAGGCATCCAGCGCGCCTTCAACAACGCGCAGTCCGGCGGCAAGAAAGTGTCGCTCGCCGACCTGATCGTGCTTGGCGGCGCCGCTGCCGTCGAAAAGGCAGCGAAAGCAGCCGGCCATGACATCGAGGTCGCCTTCGAGCCGGGTCGGATGGACGCTTCGCAGGACCAGACCGACGTCGATTCCTTCGCCGTTCTGGAGCCGATCGCCGACGGTTTCCGCAACTACCAGCGGACCCGATATGCGGTTTCGCCGGAAGAACTGCTGATCGACAAGGCCCAACTCTTGACGCTGACCGCGCCGGAGATGACCGTTCTCGTCGGGGGCTTGCGTGTTCTTGGCGCGAACCACGATCAGACCAAGCACGGCGTCTTCACCGATCGTGCCGAAACGCTCAGCAACGACTTCTTCGTCAACCTGCTCGACATGAGCACGGTCTGGAAGGCGACGTCGGATGCGAAGGACGTGTTCGAGGGGCGCGACCGCAAGACCGGCGACGTCAAGTGGACGGCGACCCGCGTCGATCTCGTTTTCGGTTCGAACTCGCAGTTGAGGGCGATTGCGGAAGTCTACGGACAGGCGGATGCCAAGAAGAAGTTCGTGCGCGACTTCGTGGCCGCCTGGAACAAGGTGATGAACGCCGATCGCTTCGATCTCGCCTGACATTCCGTCCGGCTACACTATCGATTGCAGGTCCCGGCGTCACGCCGGGACCTGTTTCTTTGAAGCATCCGCTTGGAGCATCCGCGCGAAGTTCGTCACCTAAGGTTGCAAATCTTGCCCTGCGGCTACGACGTTGCAGCACACGTTAAACGATGGGCGTCGAGCGGCAGGCTCAACCGTCCCGCCATGAACCGTGCGCCAGGGCACATTTTCGCCTCGAACGGGACACCCGGTGCAAACCATTGCTTTTGTGACAAGTTCTCCTCCGGGCCAATCCTTTTCCGGCAAACCCGTCCCATTTATATGGTCGGCGCCTTATCAACCAATGATTGCGTGACTTGAAGCAGAGAACGTGTTCTGATTTCAATGCAACGAGGGCGCCTGCCCAGGCGCGCCGAAGTCATCTCAAGCTGTTTCGTTCAGGGGGAACGTTGCATGCGTCAAACGAGAATTCGTGCAGCTTCGATTACATCAATGCTTCTGGTCGCAGGCCTCACGGCGCAGGCGGCTCTTGCCCAGCAGGCTCCGGCCGTGGTCGTGGCGCCGGCGGCGATCATGGACCTACGCGAGAGCGTCGACCTGACCGGCAAGGTCACCGCCATTCAGAGAGTCGATATACGCGCCCGCGTTTCGGGCTTCCTCGAGGCGGTCAACTTCACCGAGGGGCAGAAAGTCATCGCCGGCACGGTGCTCTACCAGGTCGAAGATGGCGCTTATCGCGCCGCTGTCCAGGAGATCGAGGGGCAGATCGAAGCGGCCGAGGCCGCCAAGGAACTTGCGATCCTCGAGCGTGACCGCGCCGAGCAACTGTTGACGACCAAGACGATTTCCCAGGCCAAGGTCGACGAGGCTCATGCCGAGGTGAGGAAAGCCGAAGGCGATCTGGTGCGGCTCAAGGGCAGCAAGGACAATGCCGAGCTCAACCTCTCCTATACGAAGATCGTCGCTCCCTTCGACGGCATCATCGGCCTGACATCGGCCGACGTCGGCGCGCTCGTCGGCCCGGACAGCGGGCCGCTGGTGACGCTGACCCGGCTTGATCCCATCTATGTCCAGTTCCCCGTGGCGACCGCCCTCTACCTCACCTATCGCGAGCGTGTGCTGAAGGGCGAGATCAGCGGCGGCGCCAATGTCGGGCTCGGGCTGCCGAACGGCACGGAATACAAGCAGAAGGGGACGATCAACTTCATCGCCAGCAACGTGTCGCAAGGGACGGATACGGTGACCGTGCGCGCCGAATTCCCCAATCCGGACAGCATATTGCTCGACGGGGCCCTGGTGCGGGTCATGCTTGAACAATCCGACAAGCAGGAGGTTCTCGCCGTGCCGCAGCAGGCGATCCAGCGCGATCAGCAGGGCGCCTTCGTGCTGGTGGTCGACGCCAGTTCCAAAGTGGAGCTTCGCCGCGTCGATGTCACGCGCAACACGCGCGGCCAGGCCGTCATCGGCAAGGGCCTCAAGGAAGGCGAGAACGTCATCACCGAGGGGGCGGGGAAGGTCCGACCAGGCATCGCCGTCGATGCAGCCACGGCAGCAGGTGGCTGACCCATGATTTCAGAGATCTTTATCGATCGCCCGCGCTTCGCCACGGTCATTTCCATCGTGCTGACGCTGGCGGGCCTTCTTGCGCTCACCCGCCTGCCGATCGCGCAATTCCCCGACATCGTGCCACCGCAGGTGAGCGTCACCGCAAGCTATCCCGGCGCCGGCGCCGACGTGGTCGAAACCACTGTCGCCCAGCCGATCGAGAGCAAGGTCGTCGGCGTCGACGACATGCTCTACATGAAGTCGACGAGCGGCGCTGACGGCTCCTATACCTTGACCGTCACCTTCGCCGTCGGTACCGATCCCGACATCGCCACCGTCAACGTCCAGAACCGCGTCTCGCTCGCCGAAGCAGGTCTGCCGGCCGAGGTCAAGCAGAGCGGCGTCAGCGTGCGCAAGAAGTCCTCCGCGCTGATGCAGGTGATCACCATTTATGGTGCGGACGAGAAGCAGAACTTCGATTCCCTGTTCCTGTCCAACTACGCCACGATCAACGTGCTCGATACGGTCAAGCGCGTGCCCGGCGTTGGCGACGCCCAGCTCTTCGGCGCCCAGGACTACTCCATGCGCGTCGTGCTCGACATCGACCGCATGACCAGCCTCGACCTGACGCCGACGGACGTGATCAACGCGCTGAAGGCGCAGAACGTCCAGGCCGCGATCGGCCGCATCGGCGCACAGCCGATGACTGACGATCCGCTGTTCCAATTGAACCTGCAGACACAAGGGCGCTTGACCGACCCCAAGCAGTTCGAGGATGTAGTGCTGCGCGCAAGGCCCGATGGTTCCTATGTGCGCATCCGCGACGTCGCGCGTGTCGAGCTCGGCGCTGCCAGTTCCGATTCCAACGCCCGGATCAACGGCAAGCCAGTCGCCATGATCGGCACCTATCAGGCGCCGGGCGCCAACGCGCTTGCCGCCGCCAAAGGCGTGCAGGATGCGATGGAACGATTGTCGAAATCGTTCCCACCGGGCCTCACCTATTCGGTCTCCTACGACACGGCGCAATTCGTCGAGGCGAGCGTCGACAACGTCGAGGAAACGCTGTTCGAGGCCTTCGTCCTCGTCATTATCATTGTCTTCCTCTTCCTTGGAAACTGGCGGGCAACGCTGATCCCGCTCGTTGCGGTTCCGGTCGCGCTGATCGGCACCTTCGCGGTGCTGCTTGCCATGGGCTTCTCGCTCAACACCGTGTCGCTGCTCGCTCTGGTTCTGGCGATCGGTATCGTCGTCGACGACGCCATCGTGGTGGTTGAGAACGTCGAGCGGGTGATGGAGGAGAACCCGGGTCTTTCGGCGGCGGAAGCGGCGCGGCGCGCGATGAGCGAAATCACCGGCGCCATCGTCGCGATCACGCTCGTGCTGCTCTCGGTTTTCGTGCCGGTGGCCTTTATTCCCGGCTTGAGTGGCCAACTGTTCCAGCAGTTCGCCGTCGCCGTCTCGGTATCGATGGTGATCTCGGCGATCAATGCGCTGACACTCAGCCCGGCGCTCTGCGCCGTGCTCCTGAAGCCGCATCACGGCCCAAAACGGGGCATTCTCGGCTATATCTCGCGCACCATCGACAAGGGGCGAGACGGCTATACCTATGTGGCCGGTCATATCGCCCGGCGCGCGATCATTGGCCTTGCGCTGCTGGCGCTCGCCTTCGTCGCGGCGGGCTCCCTCTTCCGCATCGTCCCAACGGGCTTCCTGCCGGCGGAAGACCAGGGCGCCTATTTCACCGAAATCCGCCTGCCGGAGGGTGCCTCCTACAACCGCACCGATGCGGTCGTGAAGCAAGTGGAGACGATGCTTGGCGGCATCGAGGGTGTCGCCAATGTGATCACCGTCACCGGCTACTCCTTCCTCGACGGCCTCTCAAAGTCCAACTCCGCTTTCGCCATCGTGACGATGAAGCCTTTCGCGGAGCGCCTGAGCGCATCGGCCGGCGTCGAGGCGGCGGTCGCTACCACCATGGCCAAAGGCCAGGCGATCCGCGGCGCGCAGATCTTCGCCTTCAACCTGCCGCCAATCATGGGTCTCGGCACCGGGTCGGGTTTCGAATACCAGTTGCTCGACCTCCAGGGCCGCTCGGTCACCGATCTCGCCGCGACTGCCGGCGGGCTGATCATCGCCGCCAACCAGAACCCGGCACTCGGCCCCACCTTCACCACCTATTCGGCCAGTTCGCCGCAGCTCTATCTCAACATCGACCGTGATCGCCTGCAATCGCTCGGCGTTTCGGTCAGCGACCTCTTCACGACGCTGCAGGGCACGCTCGGCAGCTACTACGTCAAC
Source organism: Ensifer sp. B1-9 (assembly GCF_050474445.1). Classification (NCBI taxonomy): domain Bacteria; kingdom Pseudomonadati; phylum Pseudomonadota; class Alphaproteobacteria; order Hyphomicrobiales; family Rhizobiaceae; genus Ensifer; species Ensifer sp. B1-9. The sequence goes on along the minus strand of NZ_JBCHVG010000016.1, from coordinate 86,751 downwards.
GACTTCAACCTCTTCGGCCGCACCTGGAAGGTGACGATGCAGGCGGCCCAGGCCGACCGAAATGCGGTCGATGATATTCAGCGCCTGCACGTGCGCAACGTGAATGGCGACATGGTCCCCGTCGCCTCGGTCGCCAAGGTCGACTATATCGTCGGCCCGCAGTCGATCGTACGCTACAACAACTATCGCTCGATCACGCTGAACGGCCAGCCGTCCGCCGGCCATTCCTCGGGCGAGGCGCTGGCCGCCATGGAAGCGCTATCCGCCTCGACGCTGCCGCCCGGCTACAGCTTCGAATGGACCGGGACGGCGCTGCAGGAATTGGAAGCGGCCGGCAAGACCACAGCCATTCTGGCTATGGCCGTCCTCTTCGCCTATCTCTTCCTTGTGGCGCTCTATGAAAGCTGGACGATCCCGGTACCGGTGCTGCTGTCGGTCGCCTTCGGCGTCTCGGGTGCGCTGCTGTCGGTGCTCGTCGCCGGTCTCTCCTTCGACATCTACGCCCAGATCGGCCTCGTCGTTCTGATCGCTCTCGCCTCGAAGAATGCGATCCTGATCGTCGAGTTCGCCAAGGCGCACCGCGAGGCCGGTGCGACCATCGTCGATGCGGCGATCGAAGGGGCTCGCGCCCGCTTCCGTGCCGTGATGATGACGAGCTTCGCCTTCATCGTCGGCCTGGTGCCGCTGGTGATCGCCACGGGCGCCGGCGAACTCAGCCGCCGGGCGGTCGGCACCGGCGTTGCCGGCGGCATGCTCGCTGCCGCGCTCGTCGGCATCTTCGTCATCCCCGCGCTCTACGTCGCCTTCCAGTGGCTGCGCGAACGCGGCCACAAGCTCGCCGGCATTTCCAAGCATCCAGCCGAAGCGCAGGTTGCCTCGACTGAGAGCGGCGTGACGGAAGGGAAGTCTGAGACACCGGCCAGCCATGGCTAGGTTTGGGGCCAGACGACAATATCGAGACGGGGCCAATCTGGCCCCGTTTCTGCGTTCGCCATTTCCAGTCGCAGCCCGGCGATCGAATTCAAACCTGACGGAAAACCGCCTTCGGAACGTTCCGGCTCTGTTGTGCGTCTGTCCGTCAGGACAGGCTGATCCCTTGTTCCGCGAGATAGGCATCGAATAGCTCGGATGCCTGCTTTTCAGCGGCGAGCGCCACGTAATTATCCGGCCGCAGGAGATAGGCGGCATCCGCGGCCAAACCTGCCGTCCCGTGCGCCCTGGTCCATGGGAACACAAGGAGCGGCACGCCGCGCGCTTCGCACCAATCTCTCATCTCGTCGCGCGGCGTGCCATAAACATGCACCTGCCAGGTGATGGCGATGAGCGGCTGATAGTTGTCGAGGCCAGCCTCATCGACCCAGGGAAGCCGGTCTCCACCCGTCACCCCGCCGGCCGTGCCGCGGCTCAAGGGGCCACCGCGATAGTTCAACTGGGTCTGCGAGAGTATCCGGAACAGAAACTCGCGAACACGGCCGATGCGAAAGGCGATACCCGCCAGAATCGGAGCGATCTCGACACGCAAGACGTCCGCGAAACGGCTTTCGGCAGTCACGAAGGTAAACAGCCGGTCAGTGGTCGCGACGAGCTGGCGCGCGAAGCCGATGCGCTCGCGTTCATAGCTGTCGAGCAGGCTGTCGGGCGCCTGTCCCGCCAACACGGCCGCAAGCTTCCAGGCAAGATTGATCGCATCGCCGATGCCGGTGTTCATGCCCTGGCCGCCGACGGGGCTGTGCACATGTGCAGCGTCACCCAGCAGGAAAACGCGTCCCTGTCGAAAACGATCAGCGACGCGATGATGGACGCGATAGGTCGAGAACCAATTGACCCTGTCGATTGTAAGCCGCAGGCCGCTGATCGCCCGGTGGCTGACATCCTCGAAGGTGAGTCTGTCCGCGTCCTCCCGTTCGTCGCGGACGAGACCGATCAAACGGCCGCGACCCTTTGCGTAGGCGAGCAGCGCAACAAAGTCGCTGCTGTCGAGCGAAATATGCAACTCGCCATTGGCAGTAGGACCACTGGCCTCGACATCGGCAACGTAGAAGGTCTGGTTGTAAGTGCCGCCTGCAAAACCGGTCGCGAGCGTGTGCCGGACCAGCGAGCGCGCGCCATCGCAACCCGCGAGATATCGCGCAATTGAGACCACCTCGCTGCCGTCGGGCAGCCGAAGATGCGCGCTCACCCGGCCGTCGGCGTCCTGGAAGCCAACAAGCTCGGTCTGCCGCTCGACCTTGACGCCCAGAGCTTCCAGCCGTGCGGCGAGCAGCCGCTCATGATGATCCTGCGGATAGACCAGGACAAATGGATAGGGCGTCAGCCTCGCACCGGTCGGACTGAAGGAGATTCGTGCCTTTGCCCTGCCCTTGGCCCAAAGGTTGACCGATGGGTTGCAGTGCCCCGCTTCGATCATCGGCGTTGCCAGGTCGAGCTGGCGATAGAGCTCGAGTGTGCGGGCATGCACCACCATCGCCCGCGACGTGGGGCCGGGACCAGTGTTCTTGTCGATGATACGGACCTTCACCCCCTGGGCGGTCAGCCAGAGGGCAAGCACCAGCCCCGTCGGCCCAGCGCCGACGATCAGCACATCCTGTTCCGTCACCCGGTTCTCCGCTCGCCTTCACCCGCAGCGGCAGCCTACGCACAGGTGAAGGACAAAGCCAAGCCGCGCAAAAAATGCCTTGTGGCCACGCGTCTGCGAGGCGTCCGGCGCTCCCCTCCGGGTCAGTCGCGCACCCGCAAATTTGCGATCAACTGTTGCTGCCCCACGCGGATCACATGCTCCATCGCGCTTCGTGCACCTTCCTCGTTGCGGAGGCGGATTTCCTCGACGATGCGGATATGTGCGACGGCGACACGATCGATCTCGGCACCATCGGTGGCCGCGTTGGTCAAGCGGAAAACGCCCATCAGCGCCGCCTCGATCAAGCTGCCCACCGTCTGCATGAACGGATTGAGCGACGCTTCGAGCAGGCGGAGATGGAATTCGAGATCGGCAATGGCCAGCGTCTGCGCGCTGTGCCCGGCATCGCCCATGGCGACCGCCAGCCGCATCATATGGGAGATATCGGCGTCGGAGGCGCGCCGCGCAGCCAGCCCGGCCGCATAGGGCTCCAAAGCGAGACGGACCTCAGTGACGTGGCGCAGGAACTCCTCATCGACACCGGCCCGGAAATGCCAGGAAAGCACGTCGCCGTCGAAAAGGTTCCAATTCGCCCGCGGCATCACGCGTGTGCCGATGCGAGCGCGCGCGACGACCAGCCCCTTCGCGGCGAGCGTCTTCATTGCTTCCCGCAAAACCGTGCGGGAGACGTTGAAGCGCGCCGCAAGCTCCACGTCTCCGGGCAGAATGGCGCCGACGGCGAATTCCCCTGCGACGACCGCCTGGCCGAGCTCTTCAACGACGAGCCGGTGGCTCGTCCTCTTGCGCGGCGGCTGGAAGAATGGCCACATCGCACGATCCTTGCCTGGTCACGCCGGCTGTCGGCGATGACGCGAGACGTAGATGATGCCCTTCTGCAAGAGGATGAAAGCAAAGAGCAGAAGGCCGATCAGGATCTTGGTCCACCAGCTCGACAGCGATCCGTCGAAAGTGATGTAGGTCTGGATCAGGCCTTGGATGAGGATGCCGACAAATGTGCCGGCAACGAAACCGGAGCCTCCGGTCAGAAGTGTCCCGCCGATGACGACCGCAGTAATCGCGTCCAGTTCGACACCGACGGCCGCAAGGGAGTAGCCGGCGGACGTGTAGAGCGAAAAGACGATGCCGGACAGCCCGGCAAGCAGCCCCGAGAGCGCGTAGACCCTGACGGTCGTTGCCGCAACCGGAACGCCCATGAGCCGCGCCGTGGCCGTACCTCCGCCGAGCGCATAGACATTGGTGCCGAAGCGGGTTCGATGCGCCAGGAGAATGCCGATCGCAAAGACAAGCAGCATCAGCCCGCCGATCAGCGTGATGCGTCCACCGCCGGGCAGTTTGACGTAGAGCCCTTTCAATGTCGCGTAGAATGGATGCTTGATCGGTATGGAATCGATCGACAGCACGAAGGCCATGCCACGCGCGAGAAACATGCCCGCGAGCGTGACGATGAAGGCCGGCATCTCAAGATAGTGGATGATCGCACCCATCGCGGCACCGAAAAGTGTCGCGATCGCGAGGACCATCGCAAAGGCGACGAGCGGGTGGATGCTGCTGTGTTCCAGCACGACAGCCAGGAAAACGCCGGTGAACGCGATGACCGAACCGATGGACAGATCGATGCCGCCCGAGAGGATGACGAAGGTCATCCCGACGGCCGCGATGCCGAGGAAGGCATTGTCGGTCAAAAGGTTTCCAATCACCCGCGTGGACAGGATGTTCGGATATTGCGCGACGCAAAGCGCATAGCCGAGCAGAAAGATTACGAGCGTCGCGATCAGCGGAAGATGTTTCGGCTTCATTTTGCAGCTCGCTCGCTCGGTTTGCTCGCACCGCGCGCCGGGACGAGGAAGGCAAAGGCGGTGCGGAACCGCGGCGACTGAAGCACCAGGATGGCGACGATGATCGCGGCCTTGATGATCAGGTTGAACTCTGGCGGGAAGCCGGAGAGAAGAATGCCGGTGTTGATCGCCTGGATGATGATCGCGCCGAGCACCGATGCGGCGATGCTGAAGCGTCCGCCGAGCAGCGACGTGCCGCCGACGACGACCGCGAGAATGGCATCGAGCTCGAGCCAGAGCCCGGCATTGTTGGCATCGGCGCCACGAATGTCGGCGGCGGCAATGATCCCGGCAATGGCGGCGCAGAGACCGGAAAGAACATAGGCGGCGATCAGCAGGACGGGCGTTAGCACGCCGGACAGCGTGCTCGCCTGACGATTGACACCGATCGCCTCGATCAGCATGCCGAGCGCCGTCCGCCTGACGAGCATGGCGATCAGCACCCCGAAGACCAGCCAGATCACGACCGGCATCGGCAGGCCCGCGAAGGAACCGCTGCCGATGAAGATGAGGCCGGGATCATTGAAGGTCAGGATCGCGCCCTCGGTGATAAGCTGGGCAATCCCCCGCCCGGCGACCATGAGGACCAATGTGGCAATGATCGGCTGGATGTCGAGCACCGCGACCAGCACCCCGTTCCAAAGACCGCAAAGCATACCGACGGCAAGCGTGATCAGCAGCGTTCCGGCGAGCGAGTGGCCGGAGGTGATCGCGGCGGCAGCGGTGGCGCCGCAGATCGCCATCACCGCACCGACCGAAAGATCAATGCCCTTGGTGGCGATGACAACAGTCATGCCGATCGCCAAAAGCACGACGGGCGCGCCACGATTGAGGATGTCGACGAGGCTGCCATAAAGGCGGCCGTTCTGGATTTCCAGACTGAGGAAGCCGGGAAACACGAGCGAAACCGCCACGACGATGACGGCAAGCGCGATCAGTTGCGGCAGCAACCGGTTCAGATAGAGCCGGAAGAACGACGTCACGACGCCCTCCTTTCATTGGTTGCGGCGATCGCTTCGACGATCTCGTGGGTGGTGATGCGGTTGCCGTCGAGTTCGGCGACATGGGCGCGATCCCGAAGCACGATGACCCGCGTGCTGTAGGCGACCAGTTCCTCGATCTCCGACGAGACGACGATCAGCGACAGCCCCTTCTCCCGCAGCGCCTCGATGAGCTTGACGATCTCCGCATGAGCGCCGACGTCGATGCCGCGCGTCGGCTCGTCGAGGATCAGGAATTCGGGCTCGGTCGCAAGCCAGCGCGCCAGGATCGCCTTCTGCTGATTGCCGCCGGATAGAAGCTTGATCGGTTTCTCCCGATCGGCGGTGCGGATATCGAGCGCGCGGATGTAGTGGTCCGCCAGCCTATTCTGTTCCGCCCGCGAGATCGGCCGTGTCCAGCCGCGGCGCGCCTGCAGCGCGAGCACGATGTTCTCGCGCACCGAGAGATCGCCGATGATGCCTGATGTCTTGCGATCCTCCGGGCAGAAGCCGAACCCGTGCCGGATGGCGGCACGCGGCGATGAGAGATCGGCCGCATGGCCGTCGATCTCCGCCTGACCGCTATCGGCAGGATGGGCGCCGAAGAGAAGCTCCGCTGTTTCCGTCCGTCCGGAACCGAGCAGGCCAGCCATGCCGACAACTTCACCGGCACGGACATCGAGGTCGAAGGGACGGACGCGACCCTTGCGACCATAGTTTCGGAACCGGTAGCGCAGGGGCCCTTCCGAGGTTTGCGCGCGTGGCGCGTGAATCTCTGCTGCCAGTTCGCGGCCGATCATCATCGCGATCAGCTCGCGACGGTCGAGGTTGGCAGTTTCACGGGTTCCGACGAGCTGCCCGTTCCTGAGCACCGTGATCCGGTCGGAAATCTCGTAGACCTGTTCAAGGAAGTGGGTGACGAAGACGATGCCGAGCCCGCGGGCCTTGAGGCGCCGGACAATGCGAAAGAGCATCGCCACCTCATGCGCGTCGAGGCTTGCCGTCGGCTCGTCGAGGATCAGCACCTTGCCCGAGAGATCGACGGCACGGGCGATGGCGACGACCTGCTGGATCGCCACCGAATAGCTTGCGAGATCGCGGGTGACGTCGATGTCGAGCTCATAGTCGGCGAGCAGCTCCCGCGCACGCCGGTTCATGGCGCCAACGTCAACCATGCCGAAGCGGCGCGGTTGGCGCCCGAGGAAGAGGTTTTCGGCAACCGTCAGGTTCGCCAGCAGGTTGACCTCCTGGTAGACCGTGCCGATACCGAGCGTCTGGGCCTCGAACGTGTCGCGGGGGTCGACCTCCGTGCCGTCAAGCAGAATGGCGCCGCCGTCGCGGCGATAGGCGCCTGTCAGGCATTTGATGAGAGTAGACTTGCCGGCGCCGTTTTCGCCAAGCAGCGCATGGACCTCTCCGCGCCGGAGGTGAAAATCGACCTTGTCGAGGGCCCTTGTGCCCGGGAAGGCCTTCTCGATCCGGATCGCCGAGAGAATGTGATCACTGGTCTGCATCGATACCGTCTCCGCGATGCGGGTATCTGCCGGACGAGAAGCTGAGCTTAGCCGCGGCAAGCGGCACTCTTCATCCGGAAAGTATCTCAGGAAAGGAGCGTGGCCCGCACGAGAAGGGCGCGGGCCACGGCCGACATCAATAGCCGAGGCCCTTCTTTTCCTCGTAGACCTTCAGCGGCTCGTCGGCCTGCGTGTAGAGCTTCGATTCCGTCTGGATCCACTTCGGTGGTGCCGTGCCATCCTTCTGGTACGCGGCAAGCGCGTCGAAGGCGGGGCCGGCCATGTTCGGCGTCAGCTCGACCGTGGCATTGGCTTCGCCCGCGGCCATCGCCTGGAAGATGTCAGGCACGGCGTCGATCGAGACGACAAGGATATCCTTGCCGGGTTTCAGGCCGGCCTCCTTGATCGCCTGGATGGCGCCGACGGCCATGTCGTCGTTGTGGGCGTAGAGTGCGCAGATGTTCTTGCCACCGTCCTCGGCCTTCAGGAAGCTTTCCATCACTTCCTTACCCTTGGTGCGGGTGAAGTCGCCGGTCTGGCTGCGGATGATCTTCAGGTTGTCATGTCCGGACAGCGCCTGTTCAAAGCCCTTCTTGCGGTCGATCGCCGGCGAGGATCCGGTCGTACCCTGGAGCTCGACGACATTGCAGGGCTTGCCGGCCGTGGTGTCGACGAGCCATTTGCCGGCGACATTGCCCTCGTGCACGAGGTCGGAGGTTACCGCCGTCAGATAGAGTTCCTTCGAGGCGTCGACGGTGCGATCGAGCAGGATGACCGGGATTTCCGCGTCTTTGGCTTCCTGCAGCACCTCGTCCCAGCCGGTGGCGACGACCGGCGCAAGAAGGATGGCATTCACGCCCTGCGCGATGAAGGAGCGGACCGCCTTGATCTGGTTTTCCTGCTTCTGCTGCGCATCAGCAAATTTGAGGTCGATGCCGCGCTGCTCGGCCTGCTGCTTGGTCAGCGTCGTCTCGGCGGCGCGCCAGCCGGACTCCGAGCCGATCTGCGAAAAGCCGACGACCAGATCGGCCGCGGAAGCGCTGCCGAACGTGCAGGCAGCAAGGATCGTTGCACCCGCAAGTGCCTTGGCGATTTTCATGATTTCCTCCCAAAGAAAGCTGCCTCCAAGCAGCCATCGAGAAAAAATCATATAATATTACTTTTGTAAACGGGCACTTTTCATCTGGCGCGCTGGACGTGAAAGAATTTTCATTGAGTTCGCGGGACGGCTGAACGCGGGTCAGCCGTCCCGCCCGCAAGCGGCAGCGGAAGTTTCGCAGGATTGACCAACGAGAAAAACGCCTGCCGCTAGGGCGCTAGGCTTTTGCCAGCACGGTCCCGGCGGCACTGGCGAGCATCACGAGTGCGACGCCGAAGATCTGGTTGAGCGACAGCGCCTGGCCAAGGACGATGAAACCAGCGCCGGCGCCGATAGCCGGCTCGAGGCTCATCAGGATGCCGAAGGCCGACGGCTGCATGCGGCGGAGCGCCATGAATTCGAGCGCGTAAGGGAGCAACGGCACCAGAACGGCGAGCCCGGCCGTCACCAGCAGCAGGTCGAAGGAGAAGCCGGATTGCACTTGGCCGACACCGAACGGGGTTGCGACGAGTGCTGCAAACAAGAGCGAAACGGCAAGCCCCTCCAATCCCCTGAAGCTTTGGCCGGCATGCTTCATCAGCACGATATAACCGCCCCAGCCGATCGCAGCGCCGAAGGCGAAAAGCAGCCCGCGCGCATCCGCCACCCACGCCGAACCGTCCCAGGAGAGGCACAGCACGCCGGCCGCCGCGATCGCTGGACAAAGCAGGCGCCAACCGCGACCGCCAAATATCGCCGCGACGGTCAGGGGGCCGAGAAACTCGATTGCTACGGCAAGCCCGAGCGGAATCCGTTCGATCGCCGCGAAGAAGCAGAGCGTCATCATCGCCATCATGGCGCCGAGCGAAAGCGCCGTAAGCCACTGCGACCGCGTGTAACTGAAGAAGCGCGGCCGGACGAGGAGCAGCAGGAATGCGGCCGCCCAGGAGACCCGCAGCCAAGTTGCGCCAAAGGTGCCAAGGCTTTGCATGGCCGACTTCGAGAGTGCGGCACCGAACTGCACGCTCGACATGGACAGGAGGCAAAAGGCGATCGCTATGGACACTCGCCCGGCCGAATCCGGCACCGTTGCCGGCCCGCTCCAGCCGCTATCTGCCGTTGCCGTTGCCGTTTCGGTATCCGCCATGTCCGTTCTCCTGTTGGGCTTGAACGGACATAGCAACTTCGGCACAATAATGAACTCTAATAGTTGTGATGGCTCTATAAAGGAACGTTATATGCATGATCTGGACATCGGCCTGTTGCGGGCCTTCGTCGTCACCGCCGAATGCGGCAGTGTCAGCGGTGCCGCCCAGCGGCTGGCGCGGACCCAGGCCGCCGTCAGCATGCAATTGCGCCGACTGGAGGACGATCTTGGCGCCAGGTTGTTGAACCGCAGCACAAGGGGCATGGACCTCACCGAAGCCGGGCATGTGCTGCTTCCCTACGCCCAGAAAATGCTGGGCCTGAGTACGGGCGCAAGGAGGGCGCTTGCCGGCCGATCGGTCCACGGTCCGATCCGCTTCGGCATGATCGAGGACATCGCCGTCGGCTCGCTGCCAAGGGCACTGCAGCGCTTCGCCGAATGTCATCCAAACGTGGCGCTCGAGCTGACGGTCTCCGAAAGCACCGTGCTTTCGGAGAAGTTGTCGCAGGGCGAGCTCGATGTCGCGATCGGCGACCCCGCTCTCATTCATGGCCGGCCGATCCTCGCCTGGCGGCTGCCGCTCCGCTGGGTCGCCGCACGCGGTTTCGCGATGTCGGAAGAAGGTCCCCTGCCGCTGGTCACCTTCGACGGGGTCTGTACCTGGCGGCAGAAGATGATCGAAGCGCTGAACTGCGGCAAAAGGCCGTGGCGCACGGTGCTGACGAGCGCCAGCCTCGCCTCGATCCAGTCGATGATCGAAGCCGGCCTTGGTATTGCGGTTCTGCTGGATCTCAACATCCGCCCAAACACAATGAAGATCCTTGGCGCCAATGAAGGCTTGCCGCCGGCTCCGATGATCGAACTCGGCCTCTTCGCTGCCGACGACCAGGGGCTCTCGTCGCAGCCCGTTGCAGCGCTCTGGGAATTCCTCTCCGATGAGCTTCAGGCAGAAGCCCTGGCAACGGCTCAGTCATAGCATCTCAATTGCATTCCGATCCCAGAACGAAATACGGCCCCGGCGCAACCCAGAGATTGAAAATCTCGAGGCAAAATTTTACTAAATAAAGATTGCACCGTGCCCGAAACCGGGCCGGCGGCGGCAGGCAGGAAGCAGGACATGGTCACAATAAAGGAAATCGCTTCGGCTGTCGGGGTCTCGTCGGCAACGGTTTCGCGGGTGTTGAATTACGATCCGACTCTTTCGATCTCCACGAAAAAGCGTCAGGCGATCATCGAAACGGCCGAGGCGCTGAACTACGCGACGCCACGCAATCGCGGTCGCGGCGCGGGCCCGATGCAGGGCCTGAAGTTCGCGCTGGTACATTTCCTTCAGCCCGCCCAGGAACTGATCGACCCCTATTATGTCGGCGTCCGGCTCGGGATCGAAAACCGCTGCCAGGCGCTGAAAATCGAGGTGGTCAAAGTCTTCCACAACGGCAACCTGCCGGAGGCGGCGATCCTCCAGGGCGCCAACGGCGTCGTTGCCGTCGGTCACCACTATGGCGAAGAGGTTCACTGGTTGCGGCGCCACAGCCGCCACTTGGTCTTTGCCGACTTCGCGCCTGACGACGACATCGACGATAGCGTGATGAGCGATGTCTCCGTGGCAATGAATCGCTTGCTGCAAGGCGTTCACGGCATGGGTTACCGCCGCATCGGCTTCCTCGGCTGGATCGACGCCTTTCGCGACAAGGACGACATCCATTCCGAACGCCGCTGCCGCGCCTTCATCAACTGGATGACGAAAGCAGGACTTTACGACCCGGACCTCTGCATGGTCGAGAAGCTGACGCCGGACAGCGGTTACACGTTGGCAAAGGCCATGCTGTCGAAACCCAACCGGCCTGAGATCCTGATCACCTGCAACGACAACATGGCGATTGGCGCCTATCGCGCTATTCACGAGATGGGCTTGAAGATTCCGGAGGGTGTCGCCGTGGCAAGCTTCAACGACATTCCGGTCGCGCAGTTTCTCGGCCCGCCGCTTTCGACGGTCAAGATACCGGCGGAAATCATCGGCGAGACGGCCGTCGACCTGCTGATCGAGCGGCTTTCAGGACGTGACGTCGCCAAGAAGGTGCTGCTCGGAACGGAGATCGTCTGGCGCGGCAGCACGGCCGCCGGGAGCACGATTGCGGGCGTGTAAAAATGGCCTGGTAAAAATTTACTGAAATATTGCCTTCTTCAGAGTTTTGCGAAATACTCCGCGCCGAGACACGGAGGAATGTCTCGGGGAACGAAAATCGAGGGAGGAAACTATGGACATGCGTATCTATCTGCCGCGCTTTGCCGCCGTGGCGCTCGCGGGGGCCAGCCTGTTGGCGGTGACTTCAGCGCAGGCCAAGGAAATCACGGTCTGGTGCTGGGATCCGAACTTCAACGTCGCGATCATGAAGGAGGCCGGCGCGCGCTATACCAAGTTGCACCCTGACGTCACCTTCAACATCGTCGATTTCGCCAAGGCCGACGTCGAACAGAAGCTGCAGACCGGTCTTTCGTCCGGTACGGCGGATGCGCTTCCCGATATCGTGCTGATCGAAGACTACGGCGCGCAGAAATATCTTCAATCCTTTCCCGGCGCCTTCGCGCCACTCTCCGGCACGGTCGATTATTCCGGCTTCGCTCCCTACAAGGTCGAGCTGATGACGTTGGATGGCCAGGTCTACGGCATGCCCTTCGATTCCGGCGTGACCGGCCTCTATTATCGCAAGGACTATCTGGAGCAGGCTGGCTTCAAGCCCGAGGACATGCAGGATCTCACCTGGGATCGCTTCATCGAGATCGGCCAACAGGTCGAAGCTAAGACCGGCAAGAAGATGATGGGTCTCGATCCGACCGACGCCGGCCTAGTCCGCATCATCATGCAATCGGCCGGCCAATGGTATTTCGACAAGGAAGGCAAGGCAAACATCACCGGCAACGCCGCACTGAAGGCGGCGCTGGAGACGGTCGGCAAGATCATGTCGGCCAATATCTACAAGCCGGCCGCCGGCTGGTCCGACTGGGTCGGCACCTTCACCTCGGGTGATGTCGCCACCGTCATTACCGGCGTATGGATCACCGGCACCGTCAAGGCGCAGCCGGATCAATCGGGCAAGTGGGGCGTGGCACCGATCCCGGCCCTTTCGATCGATGGCGCGACGCATGCCTCCAACCTTGGCGGATCGAGCTGGTACGTGCTTGAAAGCTCGGCCGAGAAGGCCGAGGCGATCGATTTCCTCAACGCGGTCTATGCCAAGGACGTCGATTTCTACCAGACGATCCTGCAGGACCGTGGCGCCGTCGGCTCGCTGCTTGCCGCGCGCGGCGGTGCGGCCTATGGCGAGGCCGATGCCTTCTTTGGCGGCGAAAAGGTCTGGCAGAACTTCTCCGACTGGCTCGCGAAGGTTCCCTCGGTCAACTACGGCGTCTTCACCAACGAGGCGGACACCGCCGTCACCGCACAGCTTCCGGCGCTGCAGCAGGGAACGCCCGTCGACGACATCCTGAAGGCGATCGACGCCGAGGTCAGCGCACAGGTGCAGTAATCGCCACGGCGATTGTCTGCATTATTCCCGGCCGTGGCGGCGTATGCCACGGCCAACGGCTCCTGCTATCCATGAGGATGATGATGGCTCTCGCACGTCGCGGCGGCATCGGCCGATACTACAACATCGATGGCTGGCTCTTCGTCGCGCCGGCGCTCGGGCTGATCGCCCTTTTCATGATCTACCCGATCCTCTGGTCGCTCTGGATGTCGTTCCAGTCCGGCCGCGGCATGATGCTGAAGTTCGCCGGTTTCGCCAACATCGTCCGTCTGTGGAACGATCCGGTCTTCATCAAGGCGCTCACCAACACGATGACTTATTTCGTCGTGCAGGTGCCGATCATGATCCTCCTGGCGCTGATCCTCGCGTCATTGCTCAACAATCCGAGGCTCGTCGGCCGCGGCTTCTTCCGTACCGCCATCTTCCTGCCCTGCGTCACCTCGCTCGTCGCCTACTCCGTTCTCTTCAAAGGAATGTTCGCGCTCGACGGAATCGTCAACTCGACCCTCGCGGCGGTCAGCATCATCGCTTCGCCGATCCCGTGGCTGACGCATCCCTTCTGGGCGAAGGTGCTCGTCATCATCGCCATCACCTGGCGCTGGACCGGCTACAACATGATCTTCTACCTCGCGGCGATGCAGAACATCGACAAGTCGATCTATGAGGTCGCGCGCATCGATGGGGTGCCTGCCTGGGCGCGCTTCACCCACATCACCATCCCGCTGTTGAAGCCCGTCATCCTGTTCACCACGATCATCTCGACCATTGGCACGATCCAGCTCTTCGATGAGGTCTACAACCTGACAGAAGGCAAGGGCGGGCCGTCGAATGCGACGCTGACGCTGTCGCTCTACATCTACAACTTGACCTTCCGCTTCATGCCGAACTTCGGCTATGCGGCGACGGTCTCCTATGTAATCGTCGTGCTCGTCGCCCTTCTCGCCTGCCTTCAGTTCTTCGCGGCACGGGAGCGCGACCGATGAACAACGGATCCGCACGCATCGTCAGCACCATCGTCACCTACGGCTTCGTCGGGCTGATGGCGTTTCTCTCGATCTTCCCATTCGTCTGGATGCTGCTCGGTGCCACCAATTCGTCGATCGACATCATCAAAGGCAAAATGCTGCCTGGAAGCGCGCTTGCCACCAATATCAGCACCTTCTTCACCCAGGTGAACGCGCCGCTGGTCTTCTGGAATTCGGCCAAGATCGCCATTCTTGCGACAGCGCTGACGCTCGCCGTATCGTCGCTTGCCGGCTACGGCTTCGAGATGTTCCGCTCACGCCGTCGCGACCGGATCTACAGCGCTCTTCTGCTGACGATGATGATCCCGTTTGCCGCGTTGATGATCCCGCTCTTTATCATGATGGGCAAGGCGGGCCTCATCAACACGCATCTCGCCGTGGTGCTGCCGTCGATCGGCTCGGCCTTCGTCGTCTTCTATTTTCGCCAATGCACCAAGGCGTTCCCGTCGGAGCTTCGCGACGCGGCCAAGGTCGACGGGCTGAAGGAATGGCAGATCTTCCTCTACATCTACGTGCCGGTGATGCGCTCGACCTATGCGGCGGCCTTCATCATCGTCTTCATGACGGCGTGGAACAACTATCTCTGGCCGCTGATCGTGCTGCAGTCGAACGAGACGAAGACGATCACGCTCGTCATCTCCTCGCTCGCCTCCGCCTACTATCCCGACTACGGCGTCGTCATGGTCGGCACCATCCTCGCGACGCTTCCCACGCTCGCGGTCTTCTTCTTCATGCAACGCCAATTCGTCCAGGGAATGCTGGGCTCAGTCAAATAGGAATGATCATGCGTTCTGTTAGCTCTTTCAACGACACCTGGGTCTTCTCCGAAGGCTTCGCCGCCACGGAAGCAGGCCGTCTGCGGGCGGGCAAGCCCGTCAGCCTGCCGCACAATGCGGTGGAACTGCCCTTCAACTATTTCGACGAGACCTCCTATCAACGCACCTTCACCTATCAGAAAGTGCTTACCTGGCGTCGAGAGTTCCATGGCCGCGAAGTCTCGCTCATCTTCGACGCGGCCATGGCCGACGCCGTCGTCTACCTCAACGGCGAAGAAATCGTCGCCCACAAGGACGGCTATACGCCCTTCGAGGCGCGGCTGACGGATAGGTTGCGAGAGGGAGACAACCTGATCACGGTCAAAATCGACGGTAGCGAGAACTCGGAGATCCCGCCCTTCGGCGGCCGCATCGACTATCTCACCTATGCCGGCATCTATCGCGACGTGTGGCTGAAGGTCACCGACGCGGTTTCGGTCGCCAATATCAAGATCGAGACCCGCGACGCACTCAGCGATACCAAGTCCGTCTCGATCCGCTGCGATCTCGCCAATCCGCAAGGACTGGCCTTCGCCGGCGCAGTCACGGCGCTCCTCAAGGACGCGAACGGCAAGGTTTTGGCGGAAGCCGTCACCGAAACCCGGGGTGACAGCATCGCGCTGGAGATGACCGGCCTCACCGGACTTTCGCTCTGGGATATCGACGATCCGGTCCTCTATGAAATCGAAGTGCAACTGCGCAGCGATCGCGGCAGCGACCGCCTCTCCTCGCGCTTCGGCTTCCGCACGGCGGAGTTCACCACGGATGGGTTCAAGCTCAACGGCCGGCCGCTAAAGATCCGCGGCCTCAACCGCCACCAGGCCTTCCCCTATGTCGGCTATGCCATGGGCCGCACGGCACAGGAACGCGATGCGGAGATGCTGAAGAACACGCTGCATTGTAATTTGGTGCGGACCTCGCATTACCCGCAGTCCAAATGGTTCCTCGACCATTGCGACCGCATCGGCCTGCTGGTGTTCGAGGAAATCCCCGGCTGGCAGCATATCGGCGGCGAGGCGTGGAAACAGGAGGCGACCCAGAACGTCCGCCGCATGATCGAGCGCGACTGGAACCATCCTTCGATCATCATTTGGGGCGTGCGCATCAATGAATCGCAGGACTCGCATGACTTCTACGTCGAAACCAACCGGCTCGCCCGTGAACTCGACCCGACGCGGCAGACCGGCGGCGTGCGCTACATCACCGACAGCGAATACCTGGAAGACGTCTACACGATGAACGACTTCATTCTCGGCAACGAGGAACTGCCCGGCGCAAACCGCCCGCGCACGGCGCTGCGCCCGCAGCAGGAATGCACCGGGCTCAATCGCAAGGTGCCCTATCTCATCACCGAATTCGGCGGCCACATGTTTCCGACGAAGATCTACGACCAGGAGCAGCGGCAGGCCGAGCACGTGCGCCGGCACCTGGAGGTGCTGAACGCCGCCCATGGCGACCCAAGCATTTCCGGCGCCATCGGCTGGTGCATGTTCGACTACAACACCCACAAGGACTTCGGCTCCGGCGACCGGATCTGCTATCACGGCGTCATGGACATGTTCCGCCAGCCGAAATTCGCGGCCTATGTCTATGCCAGCCAGTGCGAACCGTCGGAGGAAGTGGTGATGAAGCCGGTGACCTTCTGGGCGCGCGGCGAGCGCAACATCGGCGGCGTGCTGCCCTTGATCGTGCTCACCAATTGCGACGAGATCGAACTGAAATACGGCTCGCTGGTGAAGCGCGTCGGTCCGGACCGGGAGAACTTCCCGCATCTGCCGCATCCGCCCGTCGTCATCGACCATCGCCACTTCACCAAGGACGAACTCGGCGTCTGGGGCATGAAGTGGGAAGATGCCGCCTTCACCGGTTTTATCGACGGCAAGGCCGTTGCCAACCTCCGCATGGTCGCCGATCCCGTGCCGACGACGCTGGAGGTCGTCGCCGACAGCGCGACGCTGAGAGCCGAAGGGCGTGACAGCGTCCGCGTGATCGTGCGCGCGCTCGATCAGGCCGGCAACGTGCTGCCGTTCCTCAACGATGCGGTCGACGTCACCGTCACTGGCCCGGCCCGGCTGCTCGGACCCGAACGCCTCGTCTTCCAGGGTGGCTCGACCGGTTTCTGGCTGGAGACGACGGGGGCTGCCGGCGGTATCGCGGTCGCGGTGGCCTCGACACGACTTGGGTCCGTAAGACTGGAACTTTCGGCAATCGCCAACGAGGCAGCGGCTGCATGAGCGAACTCCAACTCAGCAACGTCAGAAAATCCTATGGCAACTTCGAGGTCATCAAGGGCGTAGACCTCGACATCAAGACAGGCGAGTTCGTCGTCTTCGTCGGACCCTCAGGCTGCGGCAAGTCGACCCTGCTCCGGATGATCGCCGGCCTCGAAGAGATCACGTCGGGCGATCTCACGATCGGCGGTGAGCGCATGAACGATGTCGATCCCTCGAAGCGCGGCATCGCCATGGTCTTCCAGTCCTATGCGCTCTATCCGCATATGACGGTCAGAGAAAACATGGGCTTCGCACTGCGTTTTGCCGGTGTGCCGAAGGCCGAGATCGGCAGCCGCGTCGGCGAAGCGGCGAATATTCTCGAACTCGGACCGTTGCTCGACCGCAAGCCGAAGCAGCTTTCCGGCGGCCAGCGCCAGCGCGTGGCGATCGGCCGGGCGATCGTACGGCATCCGAAGATCTTCCTTTTTGACGAGCCGCTGTCCAATCTCGATGCGGAACTGCGCGTGCACATGCGGATCGAGATCGCCAGGCTGCACAAGAAGTTGGCGACCACGATCATCTACGTCACCCACGACCAGGTCGAGGCGATGACGCTTGCCGACAAGATTGTCGTCATGCGCGGCGGCGTGGTCGAGCAGGTCGGTTCGCCCCTCGATCTCTATGACGATCCCGCCAATCTCTTCGTCGCCGGCTTCATCGGCTCGCCGAAGATGAATTTCCTGAAGGGGATCGTCGAAGCGGGCGCTGGCGGAGAAAAACACGTCCGTCTTCCGGACTTCGACAATGCTACGCTTCCGCTGACCGCAAAGGGCGCGGCACCGGGCAGCACCGTGACGATCGGTATCCGGCCCGAGCATTTCGGCGAAAGTGGCCCGGCGAGCCTCGACCTGACGATCGACATACTCGAGCATCTCGGCGGCGAGACCTTTGCCTATGCTCGCCACGGCGACGGCGAGCTGATCATCATCGAAACGAAGAACGGCCGCGGCCTCAAGTCCGGCGACAGCATCGCCGCTCGCTTCGACCCGGCCGTCGCGTTGGTGTTCGACGCTGACGGCCGACGCCTGCGCTAGCGTATCCGTGCGTTCGGATGAACGCACAAAGGATGCTCCAGGCGAAGACAGGAAGGGGCGCATTCACTGCGCCCGTTGGCACCCGTTGGAACCCGTCCGTCACCAGCCATACGACGACAAAACATGGCGTGCGCTTTCTGGTGCAAATCTGTGGTATCGACTGGTATCAAACGCTCGCCCTGCGCGAGTCGCTTGCATGCAGGGCAGACCGAACGGCGGATAATGATTGTGCGCCCCGATCGCAGCTACATCGACGTCGACTGCCAGCCGATAGCTGTCGACGCTTTCAGCCGCGCACTCTGCCGGCGGTCTGCATGACCGACCCGAGCGATCAGCCGATACACGTGCTGCTACTGCGGCTGGTGCTCAACCTTGCGTTCCTCGTCGTGCCTTTCGTGATCCCGCTCTATCTGCCGTTGCCGTTTGCGATCGCCTATTGGGCCGGCGCCATGGCCGCCGAATGGATCGAAGATCGCCTCTTTGGAAAGGTCGACCATACCTTCGTATGGATGCTCGGCGGTTGCTTCGGCCTGAGCTATGCCGTTGCAATGCTGATGTCCGGAACGGTGGCATCCGTACTCGCCGGCGTTGCCTGCTTCCTGCTCCTGCTTTGGCTGCAAAGTCTCTGGGAAAAACGCACAGACATGCGGATCGAGCGGACACCGGAGCCTCCCATCGCCGCTGCAGAGTCTGACGCGCGCAGCGACAACAGCGCATGGGGCAGTCCGGTTCCGGTCACGCCCGAAGGAGAGAGCCTGCGCGTGCTTGCCTGTCATGAGATCGCCATGGGCGGCCCCGTGATCTGCGACTACCTTCTCCCTGATGGCAGCGTGATTCTCGGGGCAGGCTCTTCGACCGGCTTCTCGGCGGACAGGCAATACTTCGTTTCGCCGAGCCCCTCCCGTGGGCAATGGGGTCTGCTGATCTACGATCGCCGCAGCCATATCCTCTACCGCTGCGACGATGCGACAGCATTCTGGGAGATCGACCTCGTCACCGAAACGACGATAACCGGTCGCCACAGCCCGGTCACCTCGAACCGGACCTACAGTGCCCAGATCGCCGAACTGATCGCCGGCGCCGAAAAGGAACAGATGGTGACGGTCGTTGATCTTAAGATCCCCGCAAAGGACTGGGCCGATATATGCGACCG
The DNA here is from genome assembly GCF_050474445.1 of Ensifer sp. B1-9. NCBI lineage: Bacteria > Pseudomonadati > Pseudomonadota > Alphaproteobacteria > Hyphomicrobiales > Rhizobiaceae > Ensifer > Ensifer sp. B1-9. Next base: position 67,732 of record NZ_JBCHVG010000016.1, on the reverse strand, counting down.
CGACGAAGCCTCGCTGCCTGCCGGCCCGGCGGGAGTCCCTGACATCACCAGCATTCCCTATCTGCCCGACAGCCTGATGGCGCTCGAAGCGCCGCTGGACCCGCTCTATCACCCGATGGCCGAACTCGTCGTCGATGGCGTCACGAGCGGGCTGCTCATCTCGACGCGCTATCCGGATGTCGTGTGGCGGGAGGATGCAAATGCGTTTGCCTGCTTCGCAAACCGAAAGGACCACCGCGACGAGAGCGGCTACTGGTCCTGGAAAACAGCGAACGGATGGCGGGAGATCGCCAAAGGGCACGACATCGGCGCGAACCGCCCCTATGCCAGCCGTGACGGCCTTGCCGCCCTCGATCCGGACCATTTGGCGGTCGGATGGACGCTGGCTCAGCCGGAACTTGGTTATAGCCGGTTCGGGCGGCTCAGCAGCTATGCGCATGCGCCGCTGGAGATCGATGGCCGGACCTATCCGCAGCCGGTTGTTCGCCAGTGCCTGCCGCTTGTCGAAGGGGGCGCCACGGAATCAATCGAGAGCGCGCCGCTGAATACCGGGAAGCGTATTCGGTGGCATTTTCTGCGCCGGGATACCGATCTGTCCTGTGATGTCTTCACCTGTACCTTCGGTGTCCAGGCTCTTGAGGGCGAATGGTTGCTCGACCATAGGATTTCAGCCACAGGGGATTTCATCGCTCTGGTGGCCTATGCGGCCTCGCCGGAGGTCCCCCACCGCATCGCCGTGCTCGATGGGGAAACCGGCATGCTGGCGTGGATCGAAGAGAGCCTTTGCGATCCTCAGCTTCAGGGATTTGCCGAGGACACGCTTCATTTCGTTCATCTTGTCGGCCGCATCGACGATGGGCCGACGGGGCCCGCCTATCTGTCGGCAGATGAGGCGCCGCAGAACTTCGATGAAGCCGTCCCGCCCCCAGCGAAAGCGCGCGCCTTCATGGAACACCGCGACGGTTCCGCCCTTCACTATCGGCAATCGGCCGCTACTCTCCGCAACGGCGCATGGCGGTTGCGGAGCGACAAACCGTAGGCCGATCGCTCCACAATGGGGGGAAGTCACTCACCCATGCATCGCTCTCGCGGCAGTCTCGCACTTACGGAAACATGCCCTTTGGCGTCTCGCCCCTCAGGAAAGGCTCGATGAATCCGTACAGGAGATCCGTCTGGTTGATGACCGCGGTGTGCGACGTCGCCGGCAGGATCGCAAGGCGCGAGGCGGCAAGCGGCTTGCCCATGTCGCCCATCGCTCCGCCGCCGAGCAGGCGAAACAGCGCAACGTTGTGTTCGAGCGTCGCCACGTCGGCATCGCCGGCAATGATCAGCACCGGCGCCTTCAGAGCCTTGACGTCAGCCTCCCAGGCCATCGGCTCCTTTTCGAGCTGGATGAGCTTTCGGGCCAGTTCCGGGAAGCCATCCGGGTTGGCGGCGAGCTTGCGATAGTCTTCGGCAAAGGGCAGGCCGACGATCATCTCAACGGTCATTTGCGGGATGATCGCCTTGAACTCCGGCTGCCAGCCCTCGGCATCATAGGCGACGGATGCGGCCACCAGATTGTTGACTTTCTCCGGATGCCGGATCGCGAGCTGCAGGCCGGCAGCCGCGCCCATCGAATAGCCGAAGACATCGGCCTTCTCGAGATCGACGGCATCCATGAAGGCGGCGACATCGTCAGCCAGGTTCGGATAGGTGATCGGCCGGTCGATATCGGTCGTGCGGCCGTGGCCCTGCAACTCGACCGCATAGACCTTGTGAGTCTCGGCAAGCTTCGGGATGATCGCGCCCATCGACGGAATATTCATATAGGCGCCGTGCAGCACGACCAGCGGCTCGCCTTCGCCCGAGACCTCGTAATACATCTTCATGCCATTGACATCGACGCGATTGCCAACCGGCTGGGCCTCGGCAAACGCGCTGCCGAAAATCAGCAGGGCGCCTGCAATCAAAGCGGTACGAAACATTCTCAATCTCCTTATTGTCTGCGCGGTCCAAAACCGCCGTCGAGATTAAGACGTGCGGCGCTTTCCCATCCCGACGTCGACAATCGATAAAATTTCGCGCTTTTATTGCAGCAAGTAGAACGTGACTCGCAGGGGAATCGAGGCGTCCGCTACCTCTATGCTCGCCTCAGCATATGGGCCTTGAGGAGCTCGGCGTGATTGTGCGTCTCGTCCTTCACACTGTAGAGCAACGTCACTGGGCCTTCGGTGATGAGCTTCCGCAACTGCTCGACCGCGGCCTGGTTACTGTCGAGCTCGGCAAGGTAACGTTTGCTGAACTCGGCCCAGGTGCCCTGGTCTCCATGAAACCAGCGGCGCAGTTCCGTCGTTGGCGCGATCTCCTTCAGCCAGAGATCGACCGCGGCTTCCGTCTTGGTCAAACCCCGCGGCCACAGGCGATCGACGAGAATGCGCATTCCGTCGCTGTCTGCTTTCGGCTCGTAGACACGTTTGGTGTTCAGTTGCATGACCGCCCCCCACGCATTCTCCACCGTTGGAGCATAGCCCAGGGCCTTTGTCCAATCGCGCTCCGGTATTTGGCAACGGCCGGGAGCTGGGGCGTCACACCCCGCGCCTGTTGCCCCAAAGCAGGACATGCAACTGCGGCAGAACGCGAGCCTCGAACCAGCGATCCTCCGTTACCTTGCCCACGAGCCAGAGCATGCGGTCGATGATACCGTCGATATCGACGGTGGCGTTGTCGTCATCAGGCGGTGGCGGCGTGTGGTTGCCGGGCTGCAGGTAGAGGGGCAGATGCGGATAACGAGCCGCGACGTCACGCGCATAAGCATAGTCGCGCTCGTCGAACACGACGATTTTCAGCGCCACCTCAGGCCTTTCCGCCGCCATCAAAAGACAGTCGTCGAGGTCGTGCCAATTCGTTTCCATGCCGCTCGACGGCGGCTTCGGGCTCAACACCAGGACGTCGAGATCGGCGAACCAGTCCTTCGCGATACTGCCCTGCGTCTCCAGGGCAAACCGGTAGCCATCCTTTCGCCCGCGCGCGATCAGGGGTCCGAGCGGCTGGATCGCCGGATTACCGCCGGACAGCGAGACCGTGAGCGGCTTGCTGCCGGACAGCCGGATCACTTCGCTCCAGATCTCCTCCACCGTCATCGGCAGCCATTGGTCGCGGTATTCGCTGTCGACGGCATGCAGCGTATCGCACCAGCTGCAACGATAATCGCAGCCCCCCGTGCGCACGAACACGGTCGGCAAGCCGATCAGGATGCCCTCGCCCTGGATCGTCGGGCCGAAGATCTCACTGACGCGGATGCGCGTTTCGCCGGGCCCGGTCATGGCCGATATTCCGCCCAGGTCTTCGGCGTCTCGCTGACGCGCACCGCCGAGGTTTCGGGCAGCCTCGCCTTGCACCAGTCGTAGAAATGCTTCGCCAGACATTCGGCCGTCACCTGGTCGTGGCCGAGGACATCGTTGAGGTGACGATGGTCGAAGCTCTCGTCGATATAGCGCTTCAGCGGCGCCAGCTCGTGATAGTCGCGGACAAAACCGTGGACATTCAATTCCTCGGCAGCGAGTTCGACTTCGACGACGTAGTTGTGGCCGTGCAGCCGGGCGCATTGATGGTCGGCCGGCAGGCTCGTCAGTTGGTGCGAAGCGGAGAAATGGAACTCCTTGGTGATCCGAAACATCACTTCACCTCCTCTGCCGCATATGCCGAGGTCGCAGCCACCCAGAAATCCGGATCCTCATAGTCGGTCGGATCCGCAATGCCGGCGAGGTGGAAGGCCTCGCGTCGCTCGACGCAGGTGCCGCAGCGGCCACAGTGGCGGGCGCCGCCCTTGTAGCACGACCAGGTCTCCTCGAAGGGGGTCGCATGGCGTGCGCCATCGGTGACGATATCCGCCTTTGAGATCGTCACGTAGGGCGCATAGAGTGCGACCTTGGCGTAGCCATCGAGTGCATGGTTCTGCATCGCCTGGAACGCGTCGATGAAGCCGGGTCGGCAGTCGGGATAGATGAAATGATCGCCGCCATGCACGGCGACGGCCACCGCATCCGCCTTCTGTGCCGCCGCCAGTCCGAAGGCAATGGCGAGCATGATGGCGTTGCGGTTCGGAACAACCGTCGCCTTCATCGTTTCCTCGGCATAGTGGCCGTCGGGCACGTCGACGTCATCCGTCAGCGCCGATCCGGTGAGATGGGCGCCGATCGCGCGGATGTCGATGATCTGATGCGGAACGTCGAGACGATTGGCGCAAGCCGCGGCAAAGTCCAGTTCCTTGCGGTGTCGTTGGCCGTAGTCGAAGGAGAGCAGGCCGACAAGCTCTTGCTCGGCTGCGACCTTGTGGGCAAGCGATACCGAGTCCAATCCGCCGGAGCAGATGACAATGGTCTTCATAATAGGTGTCCTTGTTTTGACCGGGTAGGCTGCGACCGGATTACAGGGTGCCTTCTAGGACAAAGCAGGGGCGATGGGAAGTGTTATGTTGTTGTTGTAGGAAGACAAAGGATTTGTCCCACAGACACGCAGATGGCCCAAGACACATCTGTAGAATTTGGAATGGCGTTTCACAGAAAGACGTTTTTTTGGCCTGTGTTGTAAATCCATTTCCGCGGAAATATAAAAATGAGCAGAATCTAATAGATCAAATCTTTTATGCGCTTTGGGTTATCCGGCGCGTCCGAAAACTACGATGTACATCATCATTTCTCATATAAGAATTGGAGGGTTACATTTTGCTGGCGATCAAGGGAAGTGATCTGTCGAGAGAAATACTCATCAACCGGTTGGTCGATAAGGGCATAGGTGTGCCCGTGGGTCCGGCGACGACGCACTGGGGACGGCTTAGTCGGCTCGGTCACGGCTACTGGAGTTGTCAGCGAGTGATCGTTAGCCGCCTGGCGAGCGCACATGCTATCGGCACAGGCAGAAAAGCTGTCCTCCGACAGCCGGCACATCGCCTCAGTTGTGCTCGACGTTAGTCTGCAATGATCCCAAGTGAGCCTCTCTAAGCTATCGGCCGGGGGGCGACACAAACCGCCCCCCCCAAAAAAAGGCGATAGAGCCTTCTAGGGACGAGCCTCGCCTCCTGTACGCTTTTGACCGTCGAGCCTTAGGGCTGGAAAAGCGGGTGAACGCGTCGGGAAACTTGGCCAGGCGCTTCGCGCACTTCTTGTCGTTGGAGGCTTCGGCTCCAGCCAACAGCCGTCGGCGATCCCGTAGACCCGCAACTGCGGAAAATGCTCGCGGATTTGCAGGAATCTCTTCGCACATACGGTGGCGACAGGCTTGTTTTCCGCCAAGGATATAGCCGCGATCATCAAATTTCCGCCCCAACGCGGGTTTCGCGCTTGGATGGGCGCGGCCCAAAGGTCCCGCAACCCTCGGCAAACCTGCATGGCCGCATAAATCTCCGCGGCCGCCGGGCTCATGCCATCGCAATAGGGATAGGTCTGAAGCGTAGCAGCCCACCAATCGGCAAGCCGCTGAGCTTTCTGCGGCTTTCTATCCTTGAGTTGGCTGATCCCGCGGTTAATGTCCATACAAACCGGGAACGTGATCCACACAGTGTTTTGTCTCAGAAACCTAAGTACTGTTGGATTGGGCCTCAGTTTGATGGGTTCGCTGAAGCCGCACGTGGTCAGGAAGGCATCCATCGCGCTTCTCCTCCGGCCGTATCGCACACGCGATACGGCATGAAAGTGTGTAATTTCATCGGCTTAGGCGGTTTAAGAACCACCATAGGTCGACAACGAAGATGAAAGTGCCCGTGCGAAGAGCATGGACCCGGATCGTACCAGATCCGAGCGAATGCCCCTCCGGCCGGGCTGACAACAAGAAAGGTGAGCGTTCGAACGCACTTTTAGCGCGAACGGGGCCATAGACACCGAGTTCTCATTGATTTTTGGGGCCAGATGCGCTATGGGTAACACATGGTGAAACCGCCTTTCGCCTTATGCGGTTGACTTTTTAGAATCCATCAACCGCCTGTCACAATGAGCCGCGTTGCACGAGCGGCTCGTTTTGTTTCTGATGTACTTACTTGTATTGAGTGATGGCCCGAGGGCTAACATCGTTACAATATTAGATTCTCCCCATCGACCAATTTCAATGTCACGTTCCGCGAACTACTCTTTGTGGTCTACGAGAGGTTGTTCTCCGGGCTAGTGTGACTCTGGCAACTGTCGGCCACGGTCAGCACTCCACACTGCCACCTCTGATTGACCTGCTGGCACCAATTCCCCTCGCCCAATCGACGCGACATCAATGGTCGAGGTCTGCAATTTTCTACGACGCGACGTCCCACCTCGGGTTCCCAAACGGTTACGGCTGGGTCCATTCTCCTCAACACAAATGAAAGACTCCGCGTCGGCGTTGCTTCCGGCTGCCGGCACAATTAGGAGGTGTGGCTGGAGCACTTTTCGCGGGAAGAGGCTCAACTTTGCACATCCCCTAAATTAGCGAATACATGGTCTATAAGCAGACCCGTTTTGACGCACAACGTCGATTACCTGCCTCACCCCGGGGCGGGGGCCGTCTGAAAGAGGTCTCTCGTTTTCAACGGGCCCGAACCTCAGAGAAATTTGCAGCGGGAAAATTCAGGAACTCGCATCGAAAGCGAGGTCTTCCATTAGGGAAATGAAGCTGGCTGGGTCGTGGGATGTGAAATGGATTATTCCAGACCCCAAAAGCGCAACCTTTTCGATAACTTCTCCTACGATTCGGAAGGCCGCCCGACACTAGCACTGTCGGCAACCCGACTAGAATGACCTCGAGACTTATGACTCCGACAGGGGCTCCGCTCACAGAAATTTGTAGTCACCGAAGCCCTTACGCTTGGCTTTTGAAGTCCTCACCGCAGGTCGAACAGGCCGGGGCGATCTGCTATCGCAAAGTACGCAATCCTGGCGACTACAAAGTCCTGCTAATTTCGGGCCGCAGCAGCGGGCTGTGAGGTGTTCCCAAAGGTCATTTAGAGGCCGGCGAAACCTCAGCGGTGGCAGCGGCAAGAGAGGCATTTGACGAAGCCGGCGTAGTAGGTGTGCCGATGCTGGATCCGATCGGTGCGTTTGCGTACACGAAGGATGGGAGTGCTTCGCTGTACCGGGTCCAACTGCACTTGGTTGCCGTGGTCTCGACTACGGTTCTCTACCCGGAACGAGGCGTTCGACGACTGCAATGGGTGCACTCGTCCGCAGCACCGTTCCTTGTCGGGCACCCCGCCCTTGGCTACCTGCTCAGTGAAGTTCTGAGTGAACGTTTTAAAAGCCACGACACGGGCTACGCCTTAGGGGCCACTATGTAGGGGCCTTAGCAGTGTGAGAACCAGGCGGCTCGTGACGTCGGCGGCCTATGACAGCCTGGCAATGGCCAACGTCACCGAACCGAGATAGTCGTCAGCGCGCAGGCTCGCTCCTCATCCTACTTGTTTCGATCCTCGCGTGCGCGTGGTCGGATCTTTAACGTATTGCTCGTGACGCTTGGCCGGATGAAGATTCTCCGACCGAGTGGTTTGAAGCCGATCTCGTCCAACGCGGACCCCAATGAGGCCTCAGCGGCCTCATTGGGGTCGTCTCTGACCTCGCAGCAAATGAATTGCCCGGTCGCCGAAACGTGTCGTTGAAAGAGCTTCACGGCGAACACCCGCGGTCAGTTGCCTGATCGGATCTTCCGGCGCGCGGCCGCCTGTTGACAGATCGTTGCCTGCGAGCGCTTGTCCTTCTCTGGTTACCTTTCGCCAGTAGCTGCACCACGGTTTCACCACTGGCAACGTGGTTTGACACGAGGTCGACCACCAAGGCCTCCAGCGGCCCACGTGCGTCTGATAACACGGCCGTGGCGCGCTCCATTCCGGCTCGAAGTCGCAACTCCACCTTGATCCGCAAATCCGGATCAGAAAGACGAAGCCACTCTAAAGGGCGATCCCCTGTCCCCAAATCGGTTTCGAGGGAGTCCCCGTAGGCAAAATACCTCTCCATGAGGGTAGCGAGGTCCGTAGCGCGGACCAAGTCGGAACTATGTTGCCCGCCTGCTCCCGATGCGTGATCGCCGAGAAGCAATCTCTCGGCAGCAATTCCACCTAGCATCACGGTGATTGAATTCTGGAAGTCTTCCGCGCGCTGGAACTGGTTGCTGTCGCTCGCGAAAACCGTCTCGCCGATCGGACCTTCGTAGCCTTCGAGAACATGATCGGTGATGCGGACCTTTTGGACGCTCTTGCCGAGAGCAACGGCGACAATCGCATGTCCAGCCTCATGAACGGCGAGACGGTGCTTCTTGTCGGAAGTCAGCATGAGCCGCTTCGGCAGGAGCGCTTCGATATCCGATTTGCCGACAGGCCTCCCTTCATGTCGGGCCATGCGACGGATGTCTCTCGCAAACTTCTCGATCTGCGCTCCTGTCCACCCGGAGGTCGACGCTACGAACTCCTCCAACGACCCTGGCTCGCAGTTCTCCAGATAGCCCAACAGAATTGCACGCCGGCTATCGGCATCGGGCAACTCGATGCGAATGATCCGCTCAAGGCGTCCTGGTCTCACGATCGCGGGATCGATGATCGAAGCGTCGTTGGTAGCCCCTACGACAACCACACCCTCGCGCCCACCCACGGGGTCGAGCCGCTCCAGCAATCCGTTGATAGCCTGCCGTTGGTAGTCCGCGTTGTCCGACGCCGATTTTGGACGTCTCGTACTGAACGAGTCCAATTCGTCCAGAAACAGGATGCAAGGTTTCTTCTTCCTGGCCAATTCGAAGCTCTTCCGCATGGCTTCGAGGAAGTCCCCAAGGTGCCCACACGCTTGCCATTGAGCGAACGAGGCGGGAACAAGCTCAACGCCGCAAGTGTTGGCCAACGCGCGCGCAAAGCTCGTCTTGCCGCAACCGGGTGGTCCCTCAAGTAGAATGCCACGATCGACATCACACCACCCAATCTCATTTCTCTTCCAGGCCGCCAGATCAGCGGCGAGCCGCAGACCCCAGGTTTGGGCATCTCCGTACCCAGCCATGTCTTGCAACATCGGACCCTTTGTTTGGATTTGAGTTTTCGATGCGCTCGGGTCAGGGGATTCCTTCAGCCTTTCCAAGATTTGTGCCAGAGGGCGTCCACTACGGCTGGCAAGCCTGACGCGACCGAGGTTTTGGCTAGCCAGGAAGGTTGCAGCCTCTTCGGTCATTTCTGGCAGGGCAAGGACTTTGCCTGCAGCGAGGTAATCTTGAGGTTGGGGTGTGGCAAGGGTTTCAACGACGTCGACCAAGAGGTTGACTTCCGGCGTGATCGCTGCCTCGTCCGTAGCGATAAAAAACACGCTGTGGCAATCCTCGATGGTGCTGATGAGCTGCCCAATCCCCCTTGACGTATCCGGAAGAATTTCGACATCAAACCGCCCGTTGGGTTTCAGCAACCCAGCACACTCCAGGAGCCCGGAGGCGGCCTCTTTGTAGAGCATCGCATGGGAATACTCGGGAACAATCGCCACGACAACGCAAGGCTCGGCCGATCCCTTGAGAAGCTGGTTAGTCATGCTCTGCATCGCGCACCCGGCGACTACGATCGGCAGATTGGTGATTGACTGGCCTGCGGTTAGCCAGCGGGAGGTGTTTGGCTTCCTGTTCTTCAACATCGTAAAATCCTCGGAATCTAGTGGGAAAAGACGGTTCAGACGCCGTTAGCGACGTATTCGTCTCACCACCGTTTCGGGACCGATCGGCGCGGAATCGAGATCCACCTCGAGGAACCCGTGCAGGATCATCGATGCAAGGGATGCCACCGGGTTACTTTCCCGGATCGTGTTGAGAGCGTCGGAGACTGTAAGCGAGCCCTGTTCGTCGAGCGCGGCCAAAAGCCGAATCCTGTCTCCAAGAGCCGGCTGGTGGTTTCCGTATCGCAGCAAGTCCTTGGCATTGCGCAAGCGATGCCCATCGTAAAGTTCGTCCGGCAGCACTTTTCGGTAGCGCAGCGAGTTCTCACGCGCGGCCTCGGCAATGCCTCCGTAGCGTTCGTCAGACCGCCTGTCGGGAGCATCGAAGAGCCAGCGTTCGCCGTCTTCATTTTGAGCGAGGAAATCAGCCACGAACGGTTGGTCGCCGACGACGATTGCCTGCGGCATGCAAATCCATGTGACAACCGAGGGGTTGATGTCCAGCAGGCACGCCAAGTCGCGTGCTGTCTGAGAACGGAACATCGGCAACCCGTCACATTTTACCGTGCATGTGGGAGAATAGATTCGGAACGTTGCTTTCGCCTTGGCAGCAGCAAGCGCTCCACGAACGATTTCGGAGCTCATGACAACCTCGAATTCAAATACGCATCGACTTTCTCCCGTAAAAACGGGAAAACATATCAACGTATTCGGGTTATCAGGCGCGAAATGTACAACATGTCTCAAAAAGTAATGGATTACGTGCCCTGTGTCAATATTTCATGATAGCACCTAATTTCTGATATCAGTTATTATTTGGTGCAATCACTTCATTTTTTACTTGAAAACCGAAGGCTACGATATTATATGTTTCTTTCCTAAAATACACTCGCGAGCCAGCTGAATAACTCAGCCTGCGGAAGGACAATTCCGGCGGGGACCTATACGTATAAATTGGAATTATTCTACAACTCTCCGCCGGAGATAAACAATTACCTTGCTCGGCTCTATCAGGAATGGACCAACAAATGCACACCGGCAACATACAGAAGACAAGTAAACAGCTGCCGATTTAGCCTCTGTAGACGCGCGCCTACCCGCCGCGACTACTAGCTTGCGGCAGCCCAGTGGACCACCAACACCTGGGGTTTGGTAGAATGACGAAAACTTCCTCCATTGTTCCGAAACAGCGCCAAGGCTGTCGATTCGGCCTTGCTGAGCCGCACGCGTGGCCACGATCGTTGATCACCCTTCCCGCGGGTGAGAGCCTCGCCCTCCATAACTCGTCAATGGCGCGCCACATAATACGCATGGCCGCGTAGTCATCAGGCATCGGGCCTGCCCACTTCCACATGACGAGCACTAGCGCGCGTGCCCTGCACGCGGGAAGGATGAGCCATGACCCCCGAGTTTATCGTGCGAACGATCCACGAGCGTCGCAAAGGCATCGACATGATCTCCATGCCCTACAAGCAGGAGACCCATTTCGCGACTGTCCCGAAAGTTCGCCCCACTCACGTCGAACCCAAGCCAGGAAGTTGGGAAATACGCCAGTAAGGAAGAAGCGGCGGATGTCGAGGCCATCGAGTGGCGTCAGCAGGTCACCATTCTGGAATCCGACCGCAACATTGCCCTCCGAAACACCCCGAACAGGAAGCCCGTCGAAGAACGGATGAGCATCGTATCCAACCGTCCCACGCTACGCGAGCATGGGACGGACGCCGCCCATCGGCTTGAGAGCGATCTCGAAGCAGGCGCGATGGAGATTTTCATGGCCCGCCACGATGTCGTGGCTGTCCGCGTGCAAGTAGGGCCGTTCGACTATCGTCGGAACGGCAAGATCCATCGCCACTACGCCGACCTCTGTGTTCGGTATCAAAACGGCTGCTGCGTTCTGTACCTGCTCCCCCGGTCGGTCGAGTTCGAGAATTCCGGAAGAATACGCGCGCTCGATCACGTGTAGTGCTAGTTCCAAATCCCACTGACGACTGCCCAAGATGAGTCCCACACGCGCGGTTTGGCTCGCTGTCTCGAGGTCCTCGAAGAGCTAGCGGCCAGTCGACAAAAGCGCCGCCGTAAGTAGGCAGCGTCAGAGAGTTTCGGCCTTCGCGCTACCCACGAATACCCAGGCCTTCGAAACTACAAGGAAATGCTCTGGCCACCCCCTTCGGACGGCCAGAGCAGTTTTCAAATTTTAGAGGAACCCGATCGATATCCAAGGCACCATGGCCACCAGCCCCAATCCGAGCACCAAGGCCACCATGTATCCCCACAGAGGCTTAATACCCTCCGCCGGATTGACTCGGCCAATCGCGCACGCCGCGTAGTATCCAACGCCGAACGGTGGAAGGAAAAGGCCGACGCCCATCGCCAGGATAACGACCATCGAATAGTGGACATCGTGGATACCCAGTCCCTTGGCGATCGGGAATACCAACGGAGCGAAGAGCACGATCGCTGGAATGCCCTCAAGCACGCTTCCCAGGATGATGAACGCGATGATGGACACGAACATGAACATCGGAGCGCCTCCGGGAAGGCTACCCATGGCCTCAACCAGGCCACGCGAGAAGCCGGACTGCGTCAGGCACCATGCCACCGCTGTGGCAGCAGCGATGATGAACAGGATTGCGCCCGATAGCACCGCGGTGTCGATCAACATTGGGCCAACACGCTTCAAATCGAACTGCCTGTAGATCAGCAGCCCTACCAGGACCGAGTATGCGATGCCAATAGTCGACACTTCTGTCGCGGTAGCCACGCCCTCCACCACCGCAGTGCGGATGATAAACGGCAGGGCGAGCGCCGGAAACGAGATCAGGAAGGCGCGGAAGATTTCCTTACGCGGGGCTTTGCGGAAGCCGGACATGTCCTCGTTTCGGTAGCGCCACCATACGACCACGCACAGCATCAGGCCGCACACCAGTGCAGGCAGCAACCCGCCAATGAACAGCGCCGAGATCGAAACGCTCGTCACGGAACCGATCGTAATCAAAACCAGGCTCGGCGGAATGGTTTCGGTCTGTGCGCCGGTGGCGGCAAGCAGGGCGACGAGGTCGCCGGGCTTAGAGCCTCTTGCCTTCATCTCCGGAAACAAGGCCGGTGCTACGGCGGCCATGTCGGCTGTCTTCGAACCGGAAATGCCGGAGACGAGGTACATTGCCGCCACGAGGACGTAGCAGAGCCCGCCCCGGACATGCCCGAGGAGCGACGCAAGGAAGTTCACCATGGCCCGCGCCATACCTGTCACCTCCATAAGCATCCCGAGCAGTACGAAGAGCGGGACCGCAAGGAGGAGCAGATGCGACATCCCTTCATCTAGGCGACCGGCGATGACTGTGAGCGGTCGGCTCGTGCCAAGTGCGACATAGCTGATCGCCGCCAGAGCGAAAACGAACGCAATCGGCACTCCACTGAGAACGCCCAGTCCGATGAAGACGACAAAGAAGAGGATCAGGTTCCAGTTACCCATCGCGAGGATCAGAGGCTTCGCAGCTAGTGCCAGCCCGATGATGCACACGGCGATCAGCACCCCCACGACAAAGTCCGTGAGCTTTATGCGCCGGACCGCATCCATGACACCCAAGAGGACCATCAATCCGAGGCCGATCGGCAAACCGAAGGATCGCCATGCAACGGAAATCTCCATCGCAGGTGTCACGACCGGGATTTCGTGGAGGGCGTAGGTCGTAGCCTTGGGCAGCAGCAATACGCAGACTGCGAGGCAAAATACCAGTGCGGCCACCTCAAGCCTGGCGCGGGTGGCAGGTGCCATCGCGTCGGCGATGGCACCCATTCTCATGTGCTGGCCTCGATGAAAGGCAAGGACCGCGCCCATCATCGAGAGCCATAGGAAAAGCATGGATGCAAGCTCGTCGGACCAGACAAGCGGCTCGCCCCATACGTAGCGGGCTGCGACGCCCGCCGAAAGCACGCCAACCTCGACAACAACCAAGGCTGCCGCCGCCCACTCGACGACGCGAACAATACCCGTCTCGATTCTGGTCAGCACCGGCCATGACCCGGCCACCGGGTGGCTCATGTTCGCAGATGTGGTCATCGTGGCGCCTCAGATCAGCTTGCCGGAGGTGGCTTCCAGCACCGACCAGGCTTCTTCGCCGAAACGTTCCTTCCAGTCGGCGTAGAACGAAGAGTTCTGAAGCGTAGCGCGGAACTGCGCGATATCCACGTCGATGAACTCGAGCCCCTTGTTCGTCAGCTCTGTCTGGAGTTCCGAATTCAGCTTCTCGACATCCGCGCGCTGCGTGAGGGCCGACGCGTTGATCTCGTTCACCACGATGTCGCGCAAATCCTCGGGGAGCATCTCGAAGTTGTCGCGGTTTGCCAGAATCCAGAAGCCGTCCCACATGTGATTGGTGCGCGACAGGTACTTCTGAACCTCATACATCTTCGCGAAATAGATGCCGGCGAGCGGGTTTTCCAGGCCGTCAGCTACGTGTGTCTGCAGAGCGGAATACGTCTCGCCCCAGGGGATCGACGTCGGCGCAGCGCCGAGAGACTTGAAAAGGGAGGTCCAGAGGGGTGCAGGCGGGACACGGATCTTAAAGCCCTTGAGGTCTTCGGGCGACTTGATCGGTTGAGCGAGCGACGTCGTCTGGCGGAAACCGTTGTCCCACATCTTTTCGAAGGCAACAAGGTTGACCTGCTCGAAGGCGCCGCGGATGTTGCGGCCGAGATCGCCGTCCACCGCTTTCCAAACCTGACTGTAGTCATGGAAGGCAAAACCTACGCCGGTGATGGCGGCTGCGGGAACGAGGGTCGCCGCGATCAGCCCCGTTTGCGCCAGGAAGTCCAAGGCACCGGAGCGAAGCTGGCTGAGCATATCGGCGTCCGTTCCAAGCTGACTGGCCGGGAAGACCTGGATGTTGACGCGACCGTCGGTCCGTTCGCTGATCTTCTTGGAAGCCTCGTTCATCCTGGTGTTGAGCGGATGGTCAACGGGCATGATGTTGGCAAATTTGAGCGAGAACTCTGGTGTGTTGGCGCGCAAAATGCGTGGGGCAGCCATAGCTGCCGAAAGCGCAACAGAACTTGCAATAAATGTACGCCGGCTGATGCTAATCATTGGTTCCTCCTCAAAACCCGCATTGATCGATCCTGAAGCACCCCAGGGCCTTCCAGCGTCAAGCGCCTTCTCCTCGGAAACCCACTGCGGTGCGGCCGTGCTTGATCACAAGATGAGCAAAGCGTTCCGTCTAACGCGGAACCTCTCCTCCTTCACGGCTTGATGCAAACTAGGCGCTTAGCCAGTCATTCCACAAATGAAATGGTGCGCACAATTGATGAGCTGAACTCAGGCAACAATCGCCCAACATCGAGGAAAACCGCAGAATATGCTCCTCGAAGGCATCAGCACATGAATTCAGATCACATGTCCGCGGAACGATCTCTTTTGAAATGGCGGTGAGCGGCATGGTAACCGCTCAGTTGGAGGTCAGCCCTGTTTTCGTTCAGGGTTCGGCCGAGTTGCACGCGCATTCCGGAGGAAACCTGAGGTGCACCAAGCTTTAGAACCGAGTCTCAGCCCAGCGAGCCAGCAGAGCAGACCGTCGATCGGATTTATCGGACTGGGATCCATGGGGTTACCCATGGCGTCCCATCTTTCGAGAGATGGGTTCGCCGTGAAGGGCTTCGATATTTCAGAAAACGCACGGACGAGTTTTGGGGAGAACGGCGGGAGATCCTTTTCGAGCGCTGTCGACGCAGCCGCTGGCGTTGGTGTGCTGATGTTGATGGTCGTGAACATCGCCCAAGCACATCAAGCGCTGTTTGAAGGAGGCGCGCTGGCCAACTCGGCCGAAGACTGCATCGTCGTGCTAATGTCGACGTGCCCCCCTGGTGATGTCGAAGCATTGGCAAGGGATGTGAACGCTCAGGGCCGCCGTTTCCTGGATGCTCCTGTATCGGGCGGCGTCGCCGGGGCACGCAAGGCGTCGCTTTCCATCATGGTGGCTGGCGACAGGTCGAGTTACGACGAATGTCACAATCTCTTCGAGGTGCTTGGGTCGAAAATCTATTTCCTCGGCGAACGACCAGGACAGGCGTCGGTCGCCAAGGCCGTGAACCAGTTGTTGTGCGGGGTGCATCTGGCGGCCGCAGCTGAGGCACTCGCCTTGGCCGAGAGGGCCGGGCTCGATACGGCAACCGTGCTTGAGATCGTGTCCGGGTCAGCCGCTGCCAGCTGGATGCTCAACGACCGGGGGCAGCGCATGCTTCAGAATGATCCGGAGGTCACCAGCGCTGTCGACATTTTCGTAAAGGACCTCGGTATTGTGCTTTCCGCCGGGTCTTCGGCAAAAGCAGCGCTGCCTTTGGCATCGGTCGCCCACCAGTTCTTTCTGGCTGCGTCCGGTCAAGGCGCAGGGCTGGCCGATGACAGCCAGGTAATTCGGGCATATCGAAACATGACCGCAGGAAAGAGGGAGGAAAAGAAATGACCACCGAGATCAAGAGCAACTACGCGCGCTTGTCAGAAGTCACGATGCACTATCTGACTGCGGGCTCCGGCGAACCGCTCGTATTGCTGCACGGCGTCCCGCAGAGTTCGCACGAATGGCGGCACGTCATTCCATTCCTCGCAGACAAATACTCGATTATCGCTCCCGATCTGCGTGGCCTCGGCGACACCTCGCGTCCGATGCACGGTTACGACAAGAAGACTGTCGCAGCGGACGTCTGGGAGTTGCTGTCAGAGCATCTCAAAGTCGACAGCTTTCACCTGGTGGGACACGATTGGGGTGGCCCCGTCGCGTTTGCCCTCACCGCGCAGCACCGCAAAGCCGTAAAGAAACTGGCTATTCTCGATGTGACTATCCCCGGAGATGGCGCCGAGATGTCGCAAGGTGGCCGCCGCTGGCATCATCCCTTCTTTCGAACACCTGACCTGCCTGAGGCAATGTTCGGGGGCCGTGAACACATCTACCTTGAGTGGCTATTCGACAACTACGGGAGCCGGACCAACGTCCTCTCGCAGGAGGACAAGAACGAGTACTTTCGGACGTATCTCAAGCCAGGCGGCTTCCGCACGCTTCTGGCCTACTACCGAGGCTTCCCGACTGACGTGAAGGACAATGAAGCTTTCCTCGCAGAGGGCGGGAAGTTGGATATGCCAGTGCTAGCTCTCGGCGGCGACAGCGGCTTCGGCCGCGGGATGGAGACCCTCGAGTCGCTTGAACGCGTGGCGAACAATGTCCGGGGTGGCCTCATTCCAAATTCCGGACACTGGGTAGCCGAGGAGGCCCCTGAGTTTATCGCTGAAGAACTCAGGAAGTTCTTCGAGTAGCCTCGGGCTCCCTAGTATCGGTGGCGCGCGCCATCCTCCGGCCGCGCACCACCGATGCCGCTACCCGATCACTCGCTCCGCTGCCGCAGCGAATCCTCGTCGTCTTTCAGGGCATCTTCGATCCACTGACGAAACAGGGCGATCTTGGGCGTTCGTGCCCGCGAACGCAGATAGACAAGGCTATGACAATTGATCATCGCACCTTCGAGCCCGAACGGCGCGACCAACCTGCCGCTCTTCAGGTCCTGGTGAACGAGCATGAGGCTCTCCAGGCAAACCCCTAGACCATCGGCAGCGGCATTGATTGACATAAACGAACGGTCGAACCGAAGCCCGCGATCCAGGTTCAGCTTCACACTATGGTCATCCGCCCAATCCTGCCAGCGATAGAGATTTACTTCTGAGTGGATCAGCGGAAATCTGGCAAGGTCCTCCGGCGTACGAATACCGTTTTCGCCTTCGACAAGTGCCGGGGCGCAGAGCGCGATGATCGGTTCAGAAGGAAACGGCTCAACTGCGATGCCGACCTCTGCGGGCTGCGTTCCGTAACGGATATCGATGTCCACCGTGCCGGTCCGCAACTCGGCCGGATCGCCCGACGCGTGCAGGCGTAAGTCAATCTCCGGATATTTGGCGCTGAAACGTGCGAGGCGCGGCATCAGCCATTGGGACGCGAGACTGACCACCGAATGGATGTTCAGGATGTCACTCTTGCCTTTGTTGGTGAAATTGCGTGTGGCGCTCTCGATCCGCTGAAACGATGCGCTGATTTCCTCTGCATAAACCCGGCCAGCATCGGTCAGCATGATTGTGCGACCTGATCGATGGAACAGCGCAATTCCCAGCTCAGCCTCCAATGCGGCCATCTGATGGCTGACAGCTGACGGGCTGATGCTGAGCTCCTCCGCCGCTTTGCCAAACGACCCGAGGCGCGCAACCGACTCGAGTACCTGCAGGGAACGCAGCGAAGGAAACTCACGCATGGTCATATCAATTCCCCCCGTAGATATATCTAGCCCGGCTGGCACCGTTGATGGCAACGTATGCCCGGCCAAACTGCGTCAGTTCCTCAGTGTTTTGACCCACATTGCATGAGCCTCCTTAACACAATCTTCAATTAAGGTGAATCTGCTTCATCATTCAGGACATCGAATTCGCTTGTTTGGAGAAGCATAATTCAACATTTTCCCTGACCAGGAAGGGCCTCAGGTCTTTGCCCTACAGGGAGGAATACATGACAGACCGGATAATATCAGCGTCGGGCGCTCCGTATGACGGTCACAGCCGGGGCGCGATGTTGGACAGCATTGCCAAGATCGGCTTCACGCATTTTGAGCCCGCATTCATCGTTGGATACACCGAGCCGTTCGACGAGACGGCTTTTTCCTCGTCACAAGCGACTGATTGGCTCAAAGCAATCACTGCCGCCGGCCTATCCTGCCACGCGTTCTCGTCACACATGGATCTCGGGTTCGAGAATTCGGTTGAGGTTTTCACAGGTCGCATGGAATTTGCGGCCGCGCTCGGCGCGAAAGTCATCGCGACCAATGCAGCTGCGCGGTCGCGGGAAGCGTCGTTCTTTCGCAACATCGACGTCCTTTTAAGGCGCGCAGAAGCGCTTCAGATCACCATCGCACTCGAGAACCCCGGCGACGGTAGCGACAACGTCATCAACACCGCGAAGGACGGTGTCGCACTCGTCGAGCGTCTCGCTTCGCCGTTCCTCAAGCTGAATTACGACGCCGCGAATACTGCCTCCCATCGACCCGATATGGAGCGACTGGCAGAAGACGCGATCCTGGCGCTTCCCGCATCTGCCCACGCCCACATCAAAGATGTGCGTCGGACCGCGCAAGGGTGGTTCTTCACACCGATCGGCGACGGTGAGGTTGGCTGCTCACGCCTGCTAAGTGCAATCGCCGCGTTGGCAAGCTTCCCTATAAGTATCGAGTTGCCATTGCGCCTGCATCGCGGAGCCGATGCTCAGCCTGTCCGCCGATACGACCCGGTACCGCTGGCAACCATCGAAGAGGTGCTCACCCGTTCATTGAAGAACGTACGGAAAGCACTCGGAACAACTCAATAAAGCAGTGTCTGGAGGAGGACGCGATGCAACGTTTTATCAACAATCCCGACGAGGTGGTCGAGGACACCGTCAAGGGCTTCGTCAAGGCTCACTCCGACATCGTTCGCCTGGCTGACAACCCGCGCGTGGTCGTCGCCAAGGGCGCGCCGGTTGCCGGCAAGGTCGGTGTCGTCACCGGCGGCGGCTCCGGCCACGAGCCGGCCTTCATCGGCTACACCGGCCGCAACATGCTGGATGCCGTTGCCGTCGGCGAGCTTTTCTCTTCACCGACCGCCAAGAGCTTCCACGATGCGATCCGTGAAGCCAATGGCGGCAAGGGCGTCGTCTGCCTCTACGGCAACTATGCCGGCGACAACATGAACGTGAAGATGGCGACGAAGCTCGCTGCCAAGGATGGCATCGAGGTGCTGACCGTCGTTGCCAATGACGACGTCTGCTCGGCACCGCCGGAAGAGCGCGAGAAGCGCCGCGGCGTGGCCGGCGAGATCTTCATGTGGAAGATCGGCGGCGCCAAGGCGGCCGAAGGCGCAAGTCTCGAAGAGGTGCGCGCGACCGCGCAGAAGGCGATCGACAACTGCCGCTCGATCGGCGTCGGCCTTGGTCCCTGCACGCTTCCCGCCGTCGGCCATCCGAACTTCCAGATCGAGCCCGGCACGATGGAAGTCGGCATCGGCCACCACGGCGAACCGGGCGTGCGGGTCGAAGCGCTGAAGACCGCCGACGAAGTCGCCAAGGACATGTGCCAGATCGTGCTCGACGATCACAACCTGGCGTCAGGAACGGAGGTTGCGGTGCTGGTTTCTGGCCTCGGGGCCACGCCGCTCAACGAGCTCTATATCCTGAACGATACGATCGAGAAGGAAATCACCGCCCGCGGCCTTAGCATCTACCGCACCTATATCGGCAATTACTTCACATCGTTGGAGATGGTCGGCGCTACGCTGACCGTGCTGGCACTCGACGACGAACTCAAGGCGCTCCTCGACGTCGAGGTCCGCTGCACCACCATCCTGTGAGGAAGGAAGCGCATCATGCAAACGTTTAGCAACGCCAATTCAGGCGCGATCGTGCTGTCGCTCGCAGAACGCATCATCGAGAACCGCGCCTATCTGAGCGAGATCGACGGCAAGATCGGCGACGGCGACCACGGTATCAACATGGCCAAGGGCTTCGGCATGGTGGCCGATCGTCTTAGGGGCAAAGAACTCTCGCTCGCGACCGCACTCGACACGTTGGGCACTGTCCTGATGACCGAGATCGGTGGCTCCATGGGTCCGCTTTATGGCGTGATGTTCACCGAGTTTGCCGAGCAGATTGATGATGTTGAACACATCGACAACGAAGCCTACAGCCGCATGCTTCATGCCGGCCTAGCGGGTATCCAATCCATTGGCTCCGCCAAGGTCGGCGACAAGACACTGATCGACACGCTTGTACCAGCTGTCGAGGCTTTCGACCGGGCGACAGCAGATGGAAAGTCGTTCGGCGAAGCGTTGGCAGCGCTGGTTACCGCTTCCGAGGCGGGTCGCGATTCCACGTTTAACATGGTCGCGCGCATCGGCAGGGCCAGCCGGCTCGGCGAGCGTTCGCTCGGAGTGCTCGACGCCGGCGCAACTTCGTGCGCGATCATTCTTAAAGAACTGTCAGAAGGTGCGCGCCGGAGGCTTCAGTAGGCTTCCCATCCCTTCCCTGTTGAGCCTTCCATGCCGGGCTCGACCGGCGCTTCTCGGCGTGATGAGTGCGCCGATTCACTAAACTGGCCGTTGACCGGGCATCGCCGAAAGCGCCAGCTAGGCTTGCAGGGGGCTACATGCAATAATACCCATATAGGTGAACATTGCTTGGAGAATCATGGAGGGGAACTCGTCCAGCCGACCTTTTCGCATCCTCAGCCTCGACGGTGGGGGCGCGAAGGGATTCTATTCGCTTGGCGTTCTAAAAGGCATCGAAGGGATGCTGGGCTGCCGCCTCCATGAGCGGTTTGACCTTGTGTACGGGACCAGCACAGGGTCGATCATCGCGGCACTTATTTGTCTCGGCTTCAGCGTGGACGAGATCCACGCGCTCTATAAAGACCACGTTGTGAAAATCATGCGGCGGAGGTTCCCATGGACGAAATCGAAGGCATTGGAGGAGCTATCGGCCGAAGTTTTCCAGGGCAAGAAGTTTCCGGATTTCAGGACCGACATCGGTATTGTCGCGACACGCTGGGCGTTTGAGACGCCGTTGATCTTCAAAACCTCAGTCGATCAAGCCCACGGCGACCATGGAACGTTCGAACCAGGGTGGGGCTGCACTATCGGAGACGCCGTTCAAGCGTCATGCTCGGCCTACCCGTTCTTCAGCCGGAAGCTCATCCTCACCAGCGACGGTCAGAAAATCCTTGCCGCAGACGGCGGCTTCTGCGCCAACAATCCCACGCTCTACGCCATCGCCGACGCCATCGAGGCATATGGAGTGCCAAGAGCAAACGTTCGGGTCGTCAGTATCGGTGTCGGCTCATACCCAGCACCGAAGCGCTACACGAGCATCGCCCATTGGGTGGGATACCTCTTCACCGTGCGCTTGTTACAGAAGGTTTTGGAAATCAACACAAAGTCTATGCATCAACTTCGAAGCGTATTGTTCAACGACGTCCCAACGATCCGCATAAGCAAGACTTACAGTGAACCAAGCATGGCGGCCGATCTTTTCGAGGCAAACCACGACAAGTTGGATCAAATTTATCAACGCGGCCGCGAGTCGTTTCGCGAGTACGAGGCCGATCTGAAAAAGTTCTTCTAAGGGTGTGAAATGGCCATTCCGGAACGTCAGCTTGAGACATGGTCGCATCAACCCGCAGCCGGCCCATCTCGGGACACCTACAGAGCGGTAAAGGAAGTTTTGGAGGATTGGAGGGCACCCTTCGCGGACAAGCGGCCCAACGTCTTTTTGCAGGGATCTTATGGAAATGACACCAATGTCGCTCGCGAAAGCGATGTTGACGTCGTATCGATGATTGATACCACCTTCGCTCATGACGCCGACACACTGAGAACCGAACAGTACGAGGCCTTCCAAGGCGCCTACAAGGGTTCCGCAGCGTATTCATACCGCCAATACAAAGCGGACGTGACGGCGTGGCTCATCACCAACTATGGAAAAGAAGTTACGCCAGGGAAGAAGGCAATTTTCATCCCTGCGGGAAAAAACCGAAGAGATTGCGATGTGCTGCCGGCCATCGAGTATCGATACTACTATAGCTTCAAATCCCTGACCGATCAGTCCTATGCGAGCGGTATCTGCTTCTATCTGCCAGACGGAACGCAGATTGTGAATTATCCAAAGCAGCATTCAGCCAACTGCACGTCAAAACACCAACAGACAGACTCGTGGTTCAAGCCAACGGTACGGATCTACAAGAACATGCGGAATTGCATGATAGATCGGAGAGTACTGCCGGAAGGAATTGCACCATCATACTTCATCGAAGGCATGCTCTATAATGTGCCGACCGAGATGTTTGGCAAATCTTTCCAAAAGACGGTCGCCGCGACCTACGACTTCATAGCGCAAGCGGATCGGTCCCAGTTCAAATGCGCGAATGGGATACATAGCCTCCTTGGAAGTACGCCGGTTACGTGGAGCGCAACCAATTGCCAGACATTCTTGGATGCACTACTCAGGCTTTGGCGGGAGTGGCGCTGACACCTTCAAGCCTGCTCATCAGTTTCCGAAGTTTCGGTCTCGGAGCCAACTTTCCCTAACTTCGCATTTCACTCAGCACGCTGTCGCCGGTCCAAGTGTGCTCCAGCCATTGTTTGAAGGCGCTGACCTTATGCGACCTGAGCTTTGACCGGATGTAGCATAAGCTGTGGCAACGAAGGTTGGGGCCTGTCATCCCGAAGGGCAGAACCAGATTTCCTTTTTCGACGTCTCTGCGCAGCAGCCTGAAGCTTTCCAGGCAGACCCCGCGGCTTTCGACGGCTGCGGCGATAGACATGAAGGCGTCGCGGAAACGGGGTCCCCGGTTCACGTCGATCGCGAGATTGTGGTCCTTCGCCCATTGATGCCAACTGTATAGCGTTTGCTCCGACTTTATAAGCGTGTGCCCAATCAGATCAGAGGGTTGGCGGATTTTCTTTTCCTTCGCTGCGAGTTCCGGGGAGCACGCGACGACAATTGTTTCCAGCGGAAATTCATCAACCGCGATCGAACCCAGACGGGGCACGCTTCCATGAGAAATCTCCACGTCCACTGAGCCGTCATGGAGCATCGATTGGTCGGTGGAAGAGATCAGTCTTATTTCGATCGAGGGATGCCGCTCTTCGAACATCGACAGCCGAGGCATCAACCACAACGACGCCAAGCTCGGGGAACAGCCGACACTCAGCACGTCCGCGCTGTTGCGACGGGATACTTCATCGGTGGCGTTCTCGATCATCGACAAAGCTTCCGATAGATGACGGTGGTACTGCTCTCCGACTTCGGTCAGGGAAACCGTCCGGCCAATGCGGTGAAACAGCTTCTCCCCGAGGTCCTCCTCCATCAATCGAATTTGGTGGCTGATAGCCGAAGGCGTCAGTTGCAGTTGAGCAGCTGCTTCCAAGAAAGATCCCATCCTTCCAGCGGCCACAAACGATTGTATCGCACGCATCGAAGGAACCGAAATCATGGCTTCTCCGATCCCAGATTGCCTCGTCTCCTTCTACCGGGCCTCGTCATATCGCGGCGACCTTGCGGGCTGAGCGATGTCCGGTACCGGCCCTGGTCGCCTCTCCGGCGGCGATGCGCTTGATGTCGCCAAGCACTTCGGAGAAATCGCTGAGCCCCGACGTTCCGAACCCCATGTAGACCTGTTTGTAGAGTTGATACAGTGTCTCATAACGGCCACGGGTCGCGGGATCGGGTTCGAATCTTCTATATCCAAGGCACATCGCGGACTGTGCACTCTCGACAGATGCATGATCCTTGCTTGCTATGCTTGCGAAGATGCTCGAGCCAAGCCCCGTCGGGATGCCGTCTGGCACGAGTATCGGTTTTCCGAGAACGTTCGCGTAGATCTGGTTCAGGAGAGGGTTCTTCTGCGGGATGCCGCCTCCGTTGATGACGCGGTGTACTGGGACACCATGTTGTTCCATCCGCTCGAGAATGATCCTCGTGTGAAATGCGGTGCCTTCGATCGCGGCATACAATTCGTCCTGGGCCGTATGGCCGAGATGCCAGCCAATCGTCATGCCGCCGAGGTCCGACCGAACCAGCACGGTTCGGTCGCCGTTATCCCACGAGAACCTCATCAATCCCGTGCGTCCACCTTCAAGCGACTCTAGCCCTTCGGACAGCCGCGCCACCGAGGTCCCCGCGCGTCTTGCGATCGCGTCGAAGATGTCTCCGGTCGCAGAGAGCCCGGCCTCCACGCCGACAAGATCAGGATGCGCACTGCCCGGAACGACGCCACATACGCCCGGGATCAGTTTGACGCGTTCGCTAACCGCGATGATGCAAGTCGAAGTGCCTATGACATTGACGACGTCGCCGAGGCGGCATCCGGCGCCGATCGCGTCCCAATGGGCGTCGAACGCTCCCGCCGGAACTGGGATGCCCGCCGGCAACCCGAGCCGCTCCGCCCAGTACGGGCTAAGGTGGCCTGCGACCCTTGCCGACGTGAGATAGGTGCCGCCAATCTTCTCGCGCACTCCGTCGAACAGCGGATCTACCCGGGACAGAAAGGCCTGCGACGGCAGACCGCCCCACTTGGAATTCCACATCCATTTGTGTCCCATGGCGCAGACGCTACGGACGATTGAAGAGCTGTCCGTTGCGCCTGTGAGCACGGCCGCCGCCATATCGCAGTGTTCCACGGCCGTCGCGAAGCGTTCCCGCAAATCCGAGTTGTGTCTCAGAAAATGGAGCAGCTTCGCGAAGCCCCACTCATGCGAATAGGTTCCTCCGCACCACTCGATCGCCTCGAGGTGGCTCTCCTTCGCCACCGCCGTGATTTCTTCGGCCTCCGCCTTTGCCCGGTGATCGCACCAAAGATAATAGTCGCCTAGTGGCTGAAGATTTCTGTCCACGGGCAACACCGAGGATCCGGTCGTGTCGATCGCCAAGGCGCGCACTTCCGAGCCTTTCATCCCGCATTCCCTCAGCGCACCACGCACGGCAAGCACCAGTGCGTCCATATGGTCCGCGTGAGCTTGCGTCGCATGGTCAGGATCGGAGCGGAGTTTTTTGAGCGGATATTCAGCGACGGCCGTCCCGAGAGGTCCGCTCTGGGTGTCCGCCAAGGTCACGCGAACGCTCAGCGTTCCAAAATCAACACCTGCTACTACCGACATGACAGTTCCTACTTTGACCGTCCAGCTTGGCCGTACGTCGCCGACTGGCCGTGCTTGCGCTGGAAGTGGCGCTGCAAAAGCGCGCTCGAGATTTCCGGGTCATCCTTGCTGATCTGCCGCGAGTGAAATGCGATCCTCGCGACCGCCTCTAGCATCTCGGCATTGTGAACCGCGTCGGCTGCGTCGGTACCCCAGCAAAACGGACCGTGGTCGTTGACCAGGGCAGCAGGTATCGACAGTGGAGGCTTGTTCCCCAACGCTTCAACGATCACCCTGCCCGTGTTGCGGACGTAATCGTCGCCGATCTCATCTTCCGTGAGTTGCCTCGTCACCGGAATAGGGCCATTGAAATAGTCAGCATGGGTCGTACCCATCGCCGGAATGCCTTGCCCCGATTGGGCCCACGCTGTCGCGAAGAACGAATGGGTGTGCACGACGGCTCCGATTGACGGGAAGGCCAGGTATAATTCGAGATGGGTGTCGAGGTCCGAAGACGGGCGTAATTCTCCGTCCACGATCTTTCCGGAGAGGTCGGTGACAACGATGTCGCCGACGTTCATGGCCTTGTACGACACGCCGCTTGGCTTGATCGCCACCAGCCCCTGCTCGCGGTCAATGGCGCTTACATTGCCGAAGGTCGAGATCACGAGACCGCTCTCATAGAGCTCAAAGTTTGCGTCGAGAACCGATTTGCGCAGTTCGGAATACTTCACGGTCGCCTCCTTAGGACTTCTGACGTCGGTTGAACCGGTCTGCGGCGACGGCGATCAGGATGATGGTTCCGATGACGACCTGGTGCCAGAAGGTGTTCACGTTGAGGAGGTTGAGCGCGTTCCGCACGACCGCCATAAGGACCGCTCCTACGGCGGTTCCGAGCAGCGTGGCGCGGCCTCCGGAGAGTCCCGTTCCCCCGATGACGACGGCTGCAATCACGTCGAGTTCGTACCCCTGCCCCGCTTCCGGCATGGCGGCCTCAAGGCGAGAAGTCAGCAGGACGCCCGCGAATGATGCTAGGACACCCCCAAGTACATACACTCCGATCCTCACCTTGTCGGTCGGTATACCGACCAGTCGCGCGGCGTCAGGATTGCTTCCGATCGATAGGACGAAGCGACCGAACCGGGTGTAGTACATCAGATAGTAGGCAACTGCGAAGACGATGACGGTGAGGATCACGGGAACCGGGATGCCCACGAGATAGCTCTGACCGATTACGCGAAAGGCGGGATCGGAAGCACCTACGATCGGGATGCCCTGGGTGTAGACCATCACTATGCCACGGCAAATGACCATGACGGCCATCGTCGCGATGAAGTCCGTGATCCCGATCTTGGTAATCAGTATGCCGTTCACGAAGCCGATGACCGCACCGACGGCAATCCCTGCGGCACAAGCGATCGCGACGGGATAGCCGAGCACGATGAGGTTTGCAGTGGCCAATCCAGTGAGCGCAAGCGTGGAACCGACCGAGAGGTCGATACCGCGCATACCGATGACGAAGGTAGCCCCAAACGAGATGACGGCGATCGGCACAGCCTGTCGGAGCACATCGGTCAAATTGCCGACGGTGAAAAAGCGTGGCGCGGCGAAGCCGAGGGCTATAAGCAAGACGGCGAACGCGACGAATACGCCAGCGTTGCCACTGTTACGGCCGAACTTGAGAGCCGGCCACGCACGGGTGACTGCGACGTCAGACATTGTTTTCTCCCTGGTGCTGAAGGACTTTCGGCGACCTGACTGTGTGCAGGGCGAGCGTCTCTTCCTTCGACGTGGCGGCATCCACCACGGTTGTGATCTTTCCTTCGAACATGACCGCGACACGGTGGCAGAGCCCGAGAAGCTCCGCGTTGTCCGCCGACACGACGAGAACCGAGCAGCCGTCCTTCGCGGCCGCTTGAATGAGTGCGTAGACTTCAGATTTGGCGCGCACATCGACGCCACGCGTGGGTTCCTCGAGCATAAGAAGCTTAGGCCCTGTCAGCAGCCAGCGAGCCAGCAGGACCTTCTGCTGATTGCCGCCGCTCAACGAGGTGATTTCAGCGTGCGGGCCGTTGCATTTCACGCCGAGCTTCGCGATGTAGTCCGATGCGACTTCACGCTCCTTGCTCGGATTGAGCGTCGCTTTACCGATGGCCTTTAGGTTGGCGATCGAGAGATTCCAGGCGACGGATCGTAGCGGGAAGATGCCCTCCGTCTTTCGTTCCGCCGGGAGGAACGCCATCCGGGCGCGGATGGCGTCCACAGGGTCTTTGATTTCCGCTGGGCTTCCGCCGATCCTTATCTCGCCAGCGTCGTAAGGGTGTTGACCGAACAGGGACCGAAGCAGTGCGCTTTTGCCCGACCCTTCGAGGCCCGCGAATCCGAAGATTTCCCCTTTGGCGAGCGTGAACGAGATGTCCTCGAACGATCCCTTCTTCGTCAAGCCGCGCACTTCCAGCGAAGGTTCGGACTTCGCAGGGGCACGGGGAGGAAACTGCTTTGCAAGCGAGCCACCGATCATCGCGCTGACGACCTTGTCGACATCAAGACCGGCCGTCGGATAGTCGGCGACGGTATTGCCGTCCCTGAGCACCATCACCCGGGTACAAATGCCGAGAAGCTCCTGAATTCTGTGTGAAACATAGATGATCGCCTTACCGGCGCTCTGGAGTCTTTTGATCGCCGCAAACAGCTGCCTGCGTTCGGCTTCCTCCAGTGCCTCGGTCGGTTCGTCCATGATGATGATGTCGGCATTGGTGCCGAGAGCCTTCGCGATCTCGATCATCTGCCTGTGCGATAGGCTCAGTTCGCGGACGGGACGGTCGACCGGGATATCGACGCCGAGATCTTCCGTGAGTATGCGGCGAGCCTCTTCGCGCATCCGGCCGTGATCCAACGGGGCCAATCCGAAACGCCCGCGAGTGAGTTCCCTGCCCGCGAAGACATTCTCGCCGGCGTCGAAATCTGGGAAGAGGCTAAGCTCCTGGTATATGATCGAAATCCCGGCATCCGCCCCTGCGCGGGGATCATCTAGGTCGACGACATCGCCGCGAACGGAGATCGTGCCTTCATCGCGGCCATAGGCGCCGGCGAGAATTTTCATGAGCGTGCTTTTGCCAGCCCCGTTTTCTCCCACCAGACCCAGGACCTCTCCCGGATTCAGGACCAGGTTGATACCGTTAAGCGCTAGCATGTTGCCGAAGCGCTTGCTGATGCCCTTCATTTCCAGAAGCGGACTCTGCGTCATCTCGTTCACCCCTTGGGAAGAAGCGGCCCTCCAGCGAGGGCCGCTGGTTGGTCACATCTTCTGCTGGGGGACGTAGACGTAATCGTCCTGATTGAAGGTCTTGATGTTCTTCAAGTCGTAGGTCGTCGGCGCGATGAAGATTTTCTTTGGCAGCGGATTGCCTTTCATCACGAACTCCTCGACCGCACGAATGATGTTGCGGCCCTCCTCCTTCGCACCCGTGTCGACGGTCGCAGCGAAATCGCCCGTCAAAATCGCGTCGTTCGCTTCCTTCATGTTCTCGTAGCCGACAATAGCGACCTTGCCGTTCAGCCCCTTGGCCTTGAGTGCCTGGAGACCACCGAGGGCCATTTCGTCATAGAGGGCGACGAGCACGTCGATATCCGGATGAGCCGTGAACATGTTTTCTGTGACTGACAGGCCCTGAGCGCGGACCCAGCCAGCAGGCTGCTGTGCCACGATCTTGAAGTTCGGGTGCTTGGAGATGATCTCGTTGAACCCCTTCATGCGTTGGCTCGTGTGCGGGCCCGGCAGACCCTCGAGGATGCCGACGTTCAGCTCTTTGTCGCCATAAGTGTCGACCATCCACTGCGCCTGGGCGCGGCCGCCGTCAGCCTGGTCGTAGCCGATATCGCTGACGTAATAAGGATTGTCGGCGACCGGGGAGTTGAAGAGAAAGACCGGGATGCCGACTTCGGTCGCGCGTCGGATCGACGGCAGGAGAGCACCCTCGTTGTACAGGGCGACCGCGATCGCGTCGACGCCATCGTTGATCCAGGCTTCCATTGTCCTGATCTGGTCGTCGGTGGCGGACTGGCTGCTCGGGGCCTGTACGAGAAGCTCGATGGTTTCACCGCCGCCGCGCTTGTCGATCTCTTCCTTCACGCCGGCAAGAACACGCTGGTAGTATGTATCCATGGCCGTCGGAAGGAAGCCCACTTTGAGCGGACGGTTATCCTTCTTTACGGGCTTCATTTCCTGACCCGTCGGCTTGATGTCCTTGTCCATCAAGATTCCGGGAAACACAGCATTGTAGTCGGGCTGCTGTGCAAGAGCTGACTGGAACGAAACGACCGATGCGATCGCTACGGCGGCTCCTAGTAGAGTACGTTTCAGATTTGTCACGTGATCCTCCCTGGTTGTGACAAGACGCGGTCCTCCCGTCCGCGGGCATTGCCCGCGGAGGTATTCGTTTGGTCAATGTGGTCAGCGGATCAGAGGCCAGGCGCTATGGTGAAGACCATGCGGATTGGTCTGGAGCCATAGTTCAGGCATTGGTAGTTGATGTCAGCCGGCAGGAAGAACGCCTCCCTATCCCGGATGTGGAACGTCTCATCGCCATCGGCCACGTAGAATGTTGCAGGCCCCTCGAGGACATAAAAGATCGCGTCCCCCTCGTGGCTGTTCGGCTCACTGGCGCGGGGCCCCACGCCTCCGACTGGGATCACGATCTCACCCACGTGCATGTAGTCGTTCGACACGCACATCTCGAGCAGGACGGGGTGGTCCTGGCCGAAAATGAGGTTGAGCCGATCCTCCCGGGCGACCTTGACCAGTGCACCAGTCTCGCGCGCTTCCGCACCATCGACCGGGTATTTTCCAAGTTTTTCGAGGCTCATTTGGAAACCCTCCGTTCGGACTTGAAGAGACGGGTCGCACCGAAATAACCCGTCGGCGGTCCGTTCTCGTCCCAAATCTTCGGAGCGATGCAGAACAGGATCACGGCGGCTTTGTCCGTGAAGTTGTAGCCGCGATGAGGCACGCCCATCGGGATCAGGATTGAATCACCCGGCCCCAAGCGCTCCGTGTGCCCTGTTTCGGGATTGAGTAGATGTACCTCTCCTTCGAGGACATAGTAGACCTCGTCGCCGGCATGAATGTCTGCAGGATCGAAGTTACTGCCAGGAGCAAGTTGATAAATGCCCGTAGTCATCTTGTCTGTGCTGGCGAGCAGGTAATTCAGGTCGCTCGTATACGGCTTTGCGCCCGTATAGATGAACATCTTGAACCGATCGGCTGTAAGATGATGAGGTCTTTTCTCGCCCGGAGGGAACGGGAAGTTTCCAAAGTACGCGGGAATGGTCATCGTTAGCGCCTCAGATCTTCAGTTCCGCTAGCAGCGCCTTGAGCAGACGCCAGGTGGAGTCGACGGTCGTGTGGTTAAGGCGCTCGCGCGTCGTGTGGACGTCAAACGCTTCCGGACCGATTGAGAGCATGTCGATGTCCGGGACCTTTTTGCGGAACAAGCCAAGCTCGAGGCTCGAATGCGAGACCTCAACATGCGGGCGTTCACCGAATTCCTTCTCGTAGGCCGCGCGTCCTGCGGCAAGCATTCGGGAATCCGGATTGTACGGCCACTCCGGGCAGTCTGCGAACGTCTCAACCGTCGCACCTGTTCCGACGACTTCGGACAACTCCCGGATTTTGTCTACGATGTTGTACCTGCGCGAACTGATGGCGCTTGGGATCGTAGAGACGATTTCGATGCGGTCCTGGTCGTTGGAAAGCAACGCGACCGTGTTCGAACTTTCGACGAGATTGTCGACGACTAGGCTCCGGCTTTGAACCCCGTTTGGAAGCAGGTTCATTGCCGAGACCATCGCCTTCGCTGTTTCCGGCGCGAAAACGGCGCCCGTGTCGATATCGGTTTCGGTCAGCGTGACCTTTAGCTCGGGATCACTGACGGAATACTCCGCTGCGATCGCCTTCCCTTCGGCTTCGATTGCGCTCTTCAGCTTGGGGAGGCCGGACGCGTCGAGTGAGATGACCGCTTCGGCTTCACCCGGAATGACGTAGCGGTTCACGCCGCCATTGACCTGGATCACGCCGATATTGCTGTTCTTCATCGCGAAACGTAGCAGGCGGCCGAGAAGCACAATGGCGTTTGCGCGTTCGAGATGAATGTCGAATTCGGAATGCCCGCTGCTGAGACCGGATACGCGGAGCACCGCTGCTTTCTGCCCGGCGGGGCGATCCCGCCATTCGAGCGGTATCTTGAAGCGCGCAGAGATGTCTCCGGCGCATCCGGCAAACAGAGATTTCGGGTCATGCCAGTTCATGTCGAGCAGGCGCTTACCCGTCAACTTCGAGCCGTCGAAATGCTGCGCACCACCCTTCCCGACTTCTTCCTGCACGGTCAGCACCACTTCGAGTGGCGGATGCGGGATGTCGTCGGAGGCCAGAAGCGACATGGCGAGCGCTACGCCGACAGTGTTGTCTGCCCCCAGGGTCGTTCCCGTACCGTGAATAAAATCGCCCACGACACGCAGCTTGATACCTTCGTTGGCGAAGTCGTGCTCGACGCCTTCGTCGCTTTCGCAGACGATGTCGGTATGACCGTGAAGGATAAGAGTTGGAGCATTTTCATAGCCAGGAGTGCCGGGCTTTCTGATGAGCAGGTTCCAGATTTCATCCTGATAAACCTCGAGGCCTCGGACCCGGGCGAAATTGGCGATATGGTCGCTGACCTGCTTCTCGTTGAACGAACCCCGTGGGATCGCACTAAGCTCTTCGAAAAAGCCGAAGAAGATCGCAGGCTCGAGCCCCGCCAGGACAGCGTTATTACGCGATCCTACTGACGCTTTTGCGGAAATATTCACTATAGTTCCTCCAGATTCGAATTCGCGCAAAATCGTCCCGTTTGCGGAATAGGACTATTCCACATTGAAGACGCCTATTTACTGCGCGTTACATCAGATTGTCAGGCGATCTCCATCCCGATTGCCTCCGCGTATGAAACATCGTCCGATCCGGGCGCTATTTCAAACGTAATATTTGGCGAAATAGGTGAGGAAAATTCACCTGAACGCGTCGACCGGCAAAACATCGCCTACGGCGATGGCCGCTTTCAGCGTGAAGGAATGTCCGCGTCGTTACAGCGCTGCGTAAGTCTCGTCGCGGCACCCACTCCCGAAATTGAACGGAATCCGTCGAACTGCTCGCTCTGGTATGTTGACCACATCAACAAATTCGTTAATGTATACGTTATCGGATGCACAAACCGAATTCATTCGATTATCGCACTTTGGGAGGAGTCAGATGTCTTATCATTTTCGCAAGTCCGTCCGGACTTTAGCTACGGCGGCCGCTCTGTTAGCGGGCGTGTCCTTTGCTCATTCAGCCTATGCGATCGATATCACCCAGCAGATCAGCGACATCGAGAAGCATCCGGCTCCCGGCCCCAACGGCGAGCCGGCGACGCTTGCCAGTGACCTCAAGCTTACCCCTGAAGAAATCGAGCAGATAAAGGCCAAGCACGCCAAAGCAGCGATCGTCATGCACTACACCGCCTCCGACTGGGCGAAGGCACAGATGGCCGGACAGAAAAAGGCCCTCGATGAGCTCGGCATCGAAATCGTTGCTGTAACCGATGCCGGCTACCGCGCAGAACAACAAGTTGCCGACATCGAAAGCGTTATGGCGCTCAAGCCGGATATCATGATCAGTGTTCCGGCCGAACAATCCGCCACAGCCGCCGCTTACAAGAAGGCGGCCGAAGCCGGTATCAAAATCGTCTTCCTCGACCAGACCGGCGCGGGCATGCAGGCCGGCAAGGACTATGTCAGCTTGGTCTCTTCCGACAACCGGGGCATGGGAAAGGTCGCTGCCCTCCTGATGGCCCAGGCGCTCGAAGGCAAAGGCGAAGTCGGCCTGATCCCGCATGCTTCTGACCTCTTTGCCACCAAGGAGCGAGTGGTCGGCTTCAAGGAGGCGATCAAGGACTTCCCGGACATCAAGGTCGTTGAGGAAAGCGGCGTAGGCGGCCCGAATTTCGCAGGCGAAGCAGAACGCGTGGCGTCCGCCATGTTGACCGCCCATCCGACCCTCAACGGGATCTGGGCCGTCTGGGACGTCCCGACCGAAGGCGTGCTTTCCGCAGCCCGCTCCGTCGGCGCATCGACTGACCTCGTAATCACGACATGCGATCTGGGCGTAAACATCTCGCTCGACATGGCAAAGAAGGGCTACGTCAAAGGTACTGGATCGCAGCGCCCCTACGGCGCAGGCTATGCCGAAGGCATCCTCGCTGGTTACGCTCTGCTCGGCAAGGAAGCCCCGCCATACGTCGTTCTTCCCGCGCTAGCGGTGACCCGTGACAACCTCCTTGAGGCATGGCCTCTTTCCAACGGCGATCAAGCTCCCGGCATCCTGACGAGCGCGATGAACTGACCGTAACGGGGAGCGGCGCCAGTTCGCCGTTCCCCAACAAGCGAGATCGGAAGACATCATGACCGACATCTCAGACACGGAAACAGTCGCGGCCGTCAGGATGTGCGACATCAAGAAATCCTACGGTGGGGTCCATGCCCTGCGCGGTGTCAATCTAAAGGTCAGTCCCGGAACCATTCATGCCCTGGTCGGGGAGAACGGCGCGGGTAAGTCGAGTTTGCTGAAGATCCTTCAGGGCGTGGTCACTCCGACCGAGGGCACGATCAACGTCCACGGCGAGCCGATGACAGTGTGCACGCCGGAGAATGCACGCCGTCTAGGGATCGAGATGATCTTCCAGGACCTAAGCCTCATTCCTTCGCTTTCGATCGCGCAGAACATATTTCTGAACTGCGAGCCGAAGCGGTTTTCGATGCTCGTGGACGAGAAGGAGGAAGTCGATCGAGCGGCTGAGATCATCGCTCAACTCAATCTCCACATTGATCCCCGCACGCTGGTGTCCGAGCTCAGCCCAGGACAGACCCAACTCACCGAAATTGCAAAAGCAATCTCCAAGAATGCACGAGTGCTTATCTTGGACGAGCCGACTTCTTCGCTAAGCTCCCAGGAAGTCGATACGCTTTTCGGCATGCTGCGGAAGTTGACCGCCGCGGGCACAGCCATAATCTATGTCTCGCATCGCATGACCGAAATCATAACGATCGCTGATGACATAACCATCCTGCGCGACGGCCAGAACGTCACGTCCGGTAAGGTGGCCGACTTCACACTGGACAGCATCGTGCAGCACATGGTCGGCAAACGCGTGAGCGGCTTCGAATACCGGTCCCGTACGGTAGACAGGACCGTCAGCCCAGCCTTGCGCGTGCGGGGCGTATCCGGTCCCGCCGGAAAGCCCGACGCCGTCTCGTTCGACCTGTTCAAAGGAGAGGTACTGGGCATCGCGGGCCTCATGGGAGCGGGACGCAGCGAGCTTGCTAGAGTTCTCTTCGGTATCGACAGAAAAACCGCCGGCGAGATCGAGCTCCACGGCCGCGGTCTCCAACTCTCGGAACCCGCTGATGCCATTAAGGCCGGCATCGTACTGGTTCCGGAAAGCCGCCATGAAGAAGGGCTCGTCATCGAACACAGCGTCGGTGACAACCTCACCCTCCCCCAGATCGATCTCGTAACCCGAGGGGTCTTGATCGATCGCCGCAAGGAGGGGGAGTTGACATCGAGCTTGATTTCCAGGCTCCGGATCAAGACGCCAAATGCCGAAAACCGGGTGCGCAACCTTTCGGGTGGAAATCAACAAAAGATCGTCATAGCAAAATGGCTGGCTATCGATCCTTCTGTCGTGATCCTCGACGAACCGACAGCAGGTGTAGACATCGGCTCGAAGGCGGAAATCGTCGATCTGATTCGCGGCATCGCCGACGCTGGAAAGTCGGTCATCGTCATTTCGTCGGAGCCAGCAGAACTCCTCGCCACAAGCGACCGCATCCTCGTGCTTTGCAACGGCCGCCTCGCCCGGGAAATCACGCGCGACGAGATCGACAGTTGGGCCACCAATGTTGGCGATGAAACCCAATCTTCTCTGATCCGTACGGAACTAGGCCTGCAGGTCGCGATACAGAAGGCAAATCACCATGTCCACTGATGGCAAAACCCTGACCGCCGACGCCTCGGCTCGCACCAAAAGCTCCATTCTCGGAAACTGGCGGGACTATGTCGTTTACATCGGCTTCGTCGCAATATTCGTCGTTTTCGCAATTGCCTTGCAAGACCGCGGATTCCTTTCAACGAACAACCTGCTGAACATAATCCGGCAGACGGCAATCGTGGCGATCATCGCGATGGCCATGTCTTTTGTATTGTCAGCGGGTGAAATCGACCTCTCGGTCGGCGCTGTCGCAGGCCTGAGTTCGGTGGTGGCAGGCCTTGTTCTTATTCAATATGGCCTTGTTCCCGGAATTCTCGCCGGTCTCGCGCTCGGGGCGGCAGTGGGCGCCGTGAACGGCGCGCTCACGGCCTATCTTGGTATCCCATCATTTCTCGTGACACTCGGCATGATGGGCATAGCCAGAGGCGTGGGCATGTGGGTTAGCGGAACATCCCCTGTTCC
The DNA here is from genome assembly GCF_050474445.1 of Ensifer sp. B1-9. NCBI lineage: Bacteria > Pseudomonadati > Pseudomonadota > Alphaproteobacteria > Hyphomicrobiales > Rhizobiaceae > Ensifer > Ensifer sp. B1-9. Next base: position 31,916 of record NZ_JBCHVG010000016.1, on the reverse strand, counting down.
GGTCATCGACGAAGCGTTCATATTCATCTTCGGATCCGGAAACATTGGCCCGGTGCCTGTTCTCGTCTTGTGGGTCGCAATCCTTGGCAGTATCGCGCACATCGCGCTCCGGAAAACTCCGTTCGGTCGCAAAGTGATGTCCGCCGGCGGGAATCCGGTCGCTGCGCGCTACAGCGGTATCGACGTCCGCAACATCAAGTTTCAGGTTCTCATCCTCACGGGAATGGCAGCGGCCATCGCTGGAATGCTCTACGCGGGGCGTCTGCAGTCCGGCCGCTTCCAACTCGGTGAAGGCGACGAGCTTTCGGTCATTGCCGCAGTGGTCCTTGGAGGCACAAGTCTTTTCGGCGGTCGCGGTACGGTCATTGGATCAATTGTCGGGGCGCTTTTGATCGGCGTCATCAATAACGGGCTGATCCTCGCTGGTCTTGAATACAGCCAACAACTAATCGCGCGCGGAGCGCTGATTATCCTTGCAGTAGCGGTCGGGCGCGGTCGCTAAGTCGAAGTCATTATCTGGAGGAATAGCAATGCGAGTAATTGTCACCGGCGGCAGCGGAAAGCTTGGACGAGCAACGGTCAAGCATCTGATTGAAAGCGGACACGACGTCATCAACGCCGATCATGTGGAGCCGGAACACAACCTATGCCCATTCGTGCGTGTCAATTTCGAGGACATGCGGGCCACGCTCGAAGCGATCGCCGGCTTCGATTGGGATCACAACCGGAAGACCGAAGCCGTCGTACATCTAGCTGCGGTCCCCATGCCTGGGAGAGTGGCCCCGGCTGACGTTTTCAGGGTCAATACGATCTCGACCTATAATGTCTTCGAAGCATGCCGGCTGCTCGGCATCAAAAACGTCGTTTGGGCCTCCAGCGAGACCCTTCTCGGCATCCCCTATGACATCAAGCCTGACTACTTTCCAGCGGACGAAAGTTTCGAGTCCCGGCCGGAAACTTCGTATTCCCTCTCGAAGCATCTCGGAGAGGAAATGGCCAAGCAGTTTTGCCGCTGGGACAAGGATCTCAAGATTGTCTGCCTGCGCTTTTCAAACGTCATGGACGAAAGCGAATACACCTCGTTTCCGGACTTCGAAAGCAATCCCGGCAGCAGACGCTTCAATCTCTGGACCTACATCGATGCGCGTGACGGCGCTCAGGCGATCCGGAAATCACTCGAATGGTCTGGGACGGGTGCCGAAGTCTTCATTATCGCGAACGAGGACGGTGTGATGACCACGCCCAACAAGGTCCTCGTAGACAAATTCTATCCCGGAGTGCCGTTCGGCAGGACCGTTGCAGACCACGAGACGCTCCTTTCCATCGAAAAAGCGAAAGCCGTTCTGGGATACAAGCCCGAGCACAGCTGGCGTCGATACGCAGGCTCCTAACGCAACCATACTGTCTGGAGAAAGCGCATGGCCTCTACAAAGAAGTTCGAGATCGCCGCCGAAGCGAAGGAAGATACGTTTGCCAAGACCATGACGGCAACCGCCCATCTGAGAATCCGCCAGCTGATCCTCGATAACAAGTGGCCGCCGGGTTTCCAGGCGACCGAGCAGGAAGTGGCATCAACGCTCGGCATGAGCCGTACTCCGGTCAGGGAAGCGTTAATGCGACTTCAACAGGACGGCCTGGTGTCAGTCATCCCGCGGCACGGAATGCGCGTGCTTCCAGTGTCGTCTGCCGACATGAAGGAAATCTACGATATCCTGACGTCGCTCGAAAGCACGGCGGCCGAGCTTGCCGCCGGCCGGAATCTCTCCGATCAGCAACTCGAGGGCCTCGAGAAGGCCACCGCGGACATGGACAAGGCGCTTGAGGAAGACGACCTCGAGCGATGGGCGCAGGCTGACGCCCGGTTCCACGAGCAGCTTCTGGAACTTGGCGGTAACCAGATGCTCAAATCAGTCGTCCTCAACTTCATCGATCGGGCGCACCGCGTCCGCATGCTCACGCTCAAAATGCGCCCCAAGCCGGTGAACTCGACCCGCGAGCACGCCCAACTGGTGGAAGCCATTCGGGAAGGTGATCGCGAAAAGGCGCGGAACATCCACAAGGCACATCGCGAAAGGGCCGGTCGAGAATTACTCGCGCTTCTCGACCATCTGGGCCTCAACCACCTTTGAACAGGTACAACAATGACCATCTCGAACCAGTCGTTCAAAATCGCAGTCCTCCCCGGAGACGGGATTGGCAAAGAAGTGATGCCCGCATGCCTGGAGGTCCTCGCAGCAGCGATATCCTCGGTCGGTGCAGCACCTATGACCTTCGAGGTCCACAACGCAGGCGCACAATATTACTCCGAAACTGGAGAAGCGCTCCCTTCCGTGACCCTCGACGCATGCAAGTCGTCCGATGCGATCCTCTTCGGCGCGATGGGTTGGCCGGATATTCGATTCCCCGATGGAACCGAGATAATTCCGCAACTCGATCTCCGAATGGAACTCGGATTGTTCGCTGGAGTCCGACCGATCCGTTGGTTTCCAGGACTTCCGAGGGTCCTGACTGACCCCCGTGCCGAAGATATCGATTTCGTGCTCGTCCGCGAGCAGACAGAGGGTCTGTTCTACGCTCGTGGCAGAGGTGAGATAGTCAACGACGCCGAAGCGTACGACACGATGCAGATCACTCGTGCGGGCACCGAACGCGTTGCCGAGTTTGCCTTCCAATTGGCGGCGCAGCGCAAGCGCCGAGGCAAATCCGGTACGGTCACCTGTGTCGACAAAGCAAACGTCTTCAGTTCGATGGCTTTTTTCCGGAAGATTTTCGACGAGGTCGCTGCGCGCCATCCCAGTCTTCAGCGAGACCACGCCTATGTCGATGCTCTCGCGCTGACAATGGTGAAAAAGCCGTGGACGCTCGATGTCCTGGTTACTGAGAATATGTTTGGCGACATTCTTTCCGACTTGGCCGCAGGCCTGATCGGCGGCATGGGCATGGCTCCCTCGGCCGACATCGGTGAGAAGTATGGTCTGTTCCAGCCCGCTCACGGGACGGCCCCTGATATCGCGGGCAAAGGCATTGCGAACCCCTGTGCCATGCTCCTTTCCGGCGCGATGATGCTTGACTGGCTCGCCGCCCATCATGCTGACGAGAAACTCGCGGACGCGGCGAGGATGATCGAGGGTGCGGTCGAACACACGCTGTCCACAAAGTTGGCTGTTCCGATGGAATACGGCGGCACGGCCAACTGCACCGAGATGACGAGGTCGGTCATCAACTCCCTGTCAGCTGTCCGCAGGGAGGTCGCATGACCGGGTTCGTTGTGGTGGTCGATTTTCAAGTTCACGACGGGTGCATGGAACGGTTCCTGCCGGCCATCGTCGAAAATGCCGCAATGTCGCTGCGCGACGAGCCAGATTGCTCCGTTTTCGAGGTGTGCCAGGACCCCGAGCGCCCGAACCGTGTCTACCTGTACGAAGTCTATCGGGACCGGGCGGCCTTCGACGTCCATCTGGCGAGTTCACACTTCCTACGCTTCAACGAGATGTCCCAGCCATGGGTCGTCGAAAAGCGGGTCGAAACCCTGCAACGCGTTCCCGCCCTACTGGACGGAGGCAAACTATGACCGAGAAGATCAAGGCGATCGTGTTCGATACTTTCGGAACCGTCGTAGACTGGCGCGGCTCGATCATCAGTGATCTCAGCGCTTGGGGCACGCTTCAAGGCATCGAGGTGGACTGGGCAGAGTTGGTCGATCGCTGGCGCGATCGCTACAATCCGCAGAAGGCTCGCGTCCGGAGCGGTGAATTACCCTGGACCAACCTCGACGAGCTTCACCTTGAGGCATTGTATGCCGTCTTCGACGAAATGGGAATTCCTCTTCTCGACGAAACAAGATTGCTTCATGTCAACAGGGTTTGGCATCGGCTCTCCGGTTGGCCGGATGCATCGGCAGGCCTGCATCGCCTCAAGCGGAAGTTCATCATCGGCCCGCTTTCAAACGCCAATGTCGCCATTCTCGTGAACATGGCCAAGCATGCCGATCTGCCTTGGGACAATGTGTTCTCGTGTGAACTCTTCCGTCATTACAAGCCGGATCCAGAGACATATCTCGGCGTGTGCAAAATGCTCTATCTGAAGCCCGAGGCGGTCATGATGTGCGCGGCACACAATTACGATCTCGCAGCGGCGCGCAGCCTGGGGCTCAAAACCGCCTTCATTCCTCGCCCCACCGAATATGGCCCCGGACAGACCACCGATCTGAAAGCGGAACAAAACTGGGACTACGTCGCAGAAGACCTGAACCATCTGGCGGCTCAGCTAGGCTGCTAAAGGAATACGCACATGCAAACCTACAAGATGCTCATTGACGGGAAATGGGAAGACTCCACCACAGGAGAGACCTTCGCGTCCCACAATCCGTTCATCGGAAAGCCCTGGGCGTTGATACCCAAAGGCAACAGGGACGATGCTGAACGCGCCGTTGAGGCTGCACACAGGGCGTTCACGTCCGGCCCGTGGCCGAGACTGACCGCGAGCGACCGAGGGCATCTCCTCAGGAAGCTTGGCGACCTGATCGCCGAAAACGCCGAGCGCCTCGCGACGATAGAGACCACAGACAACGGCAAACTCATCAATGAAATGCTGTTCCAGCTGAAATACATTCCGCAGTGGTACTATTACTTCGGGGGCCTCGCCGACAAGATCGAAGGCACGGTCATCCCGATAGACAAGCCGGAAACATTCAACTTCACCCGCAACGAGCCGCTCGGTGTCTGCGTCGGGATCACACCGTGGAATTCTCCGCTCCTTCTTCTTGCCTACAAGCTTGCTCCGGCACTTGCGGCGGGAAATACCTTTGTCGCGAAGCCCTCTGAATTCACATCGGCATCCACGCTCGAGTTCGCCAAACTGGTGGAGAGGGCCGGCTTCCCTGCCGGGGTCTTCAATGTGGTGACGGGTTTCGGCGCGGATGTTGGAGAGACACTGACAACCCACAGGCACGTCGCGAAGATCGCCTTCACGGGCAGCGAGGCGACAGGGCGCAAGATCGGAGAGCTGGCTGTCCGCAGTTTCAAGAAGGTCACGTTGGAGCTTGGCGGGAAAAGCCCACATATCGTCTTTGCAGACGCCGAGATCAACAATGCGGTGAACGGTGTCATTTCCGGCATCTTCGCTGCAACCGGCCAGACCTGCATCGCGGGCTCGCGCCTGCTTGTGGAGCGCAAGATCCACGACCAGTTTCTCGAGAAGGTAATCGCGCTGGCTCGAACCGCGCGGATGGGAGACCCCCTGTCCACTGCCACGCAGGTTGGCCCGGTCACCACTCCGCCGCAGCTCGAGAAGATCCTCGGCTATATCGACATCGCAAGGGCCGAAGGCGCCGAATGCCTTCTTGGCGGCGGCAGACCTTCCGCGCCCGAGTTCGCAGATGGCTGGTTTGTCGAACCGACAATCTTCGCTGGTGTGCGGAACGACATGCGCATCGCCCAGGAGGAAGTGTTCGGTCCTGTTCTATCAGTTATTCCTTTCGACACCGAAGAGGAAGCGATCCAAATTGCAAACGACACCGTTTATGGACTCGCCGCGGGGTTCTGGACGCAGGATATGAGGCGGATTCTTCGTGTTTCGTCGGCGATCCAAGCCGGGACTGTCTGGGTCAACACCTATCGCACCATCAGCTACATGTCGCCGCTCGGTGGCTACAAACACTCGGGCATCGGCCGCGAGAACGGCATGGCTTCGATCCAGAACTACCTGCAAACGAAGAGCGTAATGATCTCGACAGCGGACAGCGTCGCGAACCCTTTCATCATGCGGTGACACGATGACGAATCACAGGAGACTCCTCATCGGTTGCGTGGCGGACGACTTCACAGGCGCAACTGACGTCGCCGGGATCTTCGCGAAGTCCGGAATGAAGACCACGGTTCTGATCGACGTCCCCGAGGGTGGGTTATCGATCGACGCCGATGTTGTCGTTATCGCGCTGAAGACGCGCACTGCCCCTCCTAGTGAGGCGGTGCGCCAATCTCTCGCGGCCCTCCGGTGGCTACGCGATCGAGGTTCCGAGCGGATCTACTTCAAGTACTGCTCGACGTTCGACTCAACGGCAAACGGCAACATCGGACCGGTTATCGATGCCATGCTTGAGGAACTGGACAGCGGCTTCACTATCGCGTGTCCAGCTTTTCCGGCGAACGGCCGGACGATTTACAAGGGCAACCTTTTCGTCGGCGATGTCCCGCTGAACGAGTCCGGCATGAAGCAGCATCCGCTCACGCCGATGACGGATTCGAACCTTGTAAGAGTCCTCTCACCGCAGACAAGGCACAAGGTTACCGCCTGCTATCGAGATACAGTCAGCGCAGGCGTAGGCGAAGTGCGGGCCTGGGCAGACAAAACGAGGGCAGACGGGTTTGGAGTGGCGATTGTGGACGCCATTGCCGACGAAGACCTCGAAGTCGTGGCGCAAGCCTTCGCCGACACCCCGCTCCTAACGGGTGCGTCGGGTTTAGCGCTTGGGTTGGCGACAGTCCTCTTTAAAGATCGACCGACATCGCAAAGCAAACCTGAGTTCGCGAGTACTCACGGATCAAGGGCCGTGGTGTCGGGCAGTTGCTCAGTGGCAACTAATGGCCAAGTCGCGGCAATGCTGAGAGGTCACGAGGGCTTCAAGGTCGACGTCGCATCGCTCGCAGCAGGAGAAGATGTCGTTTCCGCAGCACTGGGTTGGGCGGCAGATAGGCTGGGCCGGAAGCCCATCCTCTTTTATGCGACAGCAAATCCCGAGGAAGTGAAAGCAAACCAGTCGAGTTTCGGTATCGGCAAAGCCGGCGAGATGGTCGAAAGCGCGCTTGCACGGATTGCCGGCTCTCTCGTCGATCTCGGTGTGTCCGAATTGATTGTTGCCGGTGGCGAGACGTCGGGCGCTGTCGTCAAACATCTTGGCATAAACCAACTTGATATCGGCAACGAGATCGCGCCTGGTGTGCCATGGGTCAGTGCCCCGCTCCGTTCCGGGCAGCTGTGGCTAGCCCTGAAGTCCGGAAATTTTGGCGGGCGCGAGTTCTTCGTGGACGCTTGGGATAAAATTCGATGACGGCCATCGTATCTGAGGAAACCAGAACCCGCGACAACATCGCCAGGGTCGGGAAGTCTATATTCGACCGAGGCCTAACTTCTGGCTCGACCGGCAACATCAGTGTGCGGCTCTCTGACGACCGAATGTTGATGACCCCTACCAACGCTTCTCTCGGAATGCTTGAGCCGGAACGGCTCTCTCTCTTCTCCGCGGAAGGCGTCCACGTAGGCGGCGACAAGCCGACCAAAGAAGCGTTTCTCCACAAATGCATGTATTGCGACAGGTCACGAAGCGCGGTCGTCCATCTGCACTCCACCTACTCCGTCGCGGCAAGCATTCTAAGAGACGTTAACGAGCATGACGTCCTTCCTCCGCTCACCGCCTACTATGTGATGCGCGTGGGAAGCCTTCCGTTGGTCCCCTATTTTCCGCCAGGCGATGAAGCCCTCGCGGCCGCGGTCGGTGCGGCAGCGGAGAAACATCACGCCGTTCTTATGGCGAACCACGGGCCTGTCGTGGCGGGCAAGACGCTTGAGGACGCGCAGTACGCCACAGAAGAGTTGGAGGAGACAGCCAAGCTCTTTCTTCTTCTCCAACACCGCGACATTCGACCGCTGACCGCAGCCCAAAAGGAGGCGCTGCTGAACCGGTCAAAATGAGCGGCTTCAATCTCTCAATCAAGTCAATCGGCCAAGTATATGAAGAGGAGGTCATATGTCTGGACACACTGAAGCTGTGCGCCTGTCCGCCATGGAGGGCGCCCGAAACGAAGCGGAGGATGGACTCTACAGAAAAGTGACGTGGCGGCTCCTGCCGCTCCTGCTGGTTTGCTACATGGTATCCTATCTGGATCGTATCAATATCAGCTTCGCGAAGATCGCAATGAATGAGGAGCTGCGGTTTAGCGAAGCTGTCTATGGCTTGGGGGCCGGACTGTTCTTCATTGGCTATGCGCTCGCGGAGGTGCCTAGCAACCTGATGCTTCACCGTTTCGGCGCTAGGCGGTGGTTGGCGAGAATACTGTTCACGTGGGGTTGCATCTCGATGGCGATGGCTTTCGTGTATTCGGAAACGTCGTTCTATATCCTACGAATCCTGCTCGGCGTGGGTGAGGCAGGTCTCTTTCCCGGCGTTATATTCTTCCTTTTGACGTGGTATCCGTCACACCGGCGCGCGCGGATCACATCGCTGCTGTATTTGGCAGCACCCCTTGCAGGTGTACTCGGTGCTCCGCTTTCCGCCGTAATCATCGCCGGAACGCATGGTGCCCTTGGTATTTCCGGTTGGCAGTGGATGTTCATTATTGAAGGCCTTCCCGCGGTTCTTCTCGCATTTGTGGTCATGAAATGGCTAACCAACAGTATCGAGGACGCCTCGTGGCTTTCGCCGTCGGAGAAAAAGACGTTACGCGCGAACCTCGATAGCGAAGATCTGTTGAAGCATGAAATGCGGTTCACTCGCGTCTTCTTTGACAAGAATGTACTGGCCTTGAGCGGCATCCTTTTCGGTATCGTCCTCTCGCAGTCTGGTGTCTTCTTCTATCTGCCTTCGCTTATCCGCAACGCCGGGATCACAGACACCATTGAGATCGGCATCCTCTCGGCAGTCCCCTATGGAGCCGCCGTTGTGGTGATGCTGCTCGTCAACCGGAATTCCGACCGTATGGGTGAGCGCCGTTGGCACCTTTTCGGAAGCTGCGCGCTTGGCATCGCCGGGTTCGTTGTCGCGACGCTTTTCAAGACAAACATCGTTATGGTCGTCACAGGCCTCAGCATGGCCATCAGTGGCGTCATGGCTGCACTGCCCGTCTTTTGGACCCTTCCCACAGCGATACTTAAAGGAAAAGCTGCGGCCACCGGCATAGCCTTCGTGAACAGTATTGCGCTAACCGCTGGCTTCGTCGCACCGTCCATCATCGGCTATCTCACCGCCGCAACGGGTGCGACCGACGCCGGCATCTATCTGGTAGCCGTCGTCTGGACTGTAACCGCTCTTTGCGCCTTGTACTTCGTGAAGCCCAAAACCGCCTGAACGCAGATGCCGGGCTCCTCGGAGTCCGGCTTCCAACCGGAGGAGCAATTTCAGAAATGCCAGATTTTCAAAGCGTGAGACTTCTCGGCTTCGACGTATACGGCACGGTCGTAGATTGGCGTGGGAGCGTCGCTCGGCACGTCGAGGCGTTCTTCTTAAACGCGAACTGCGAGGTCGACCCCTTCAAATTTGCTACGGACTGGCGGTCCCTTTACCAGCCCGCCATGGAGCCAATCCGCCAAGGTGCTCGCCCATGGGTAACGCTTGACGTCTTAAACTTGGAGAACCTCAAGGCAACTATGGCGGATCACGGCATCGACGCGGAGCGTTTCAGCCTGTCTCAGCTCAAAGAACTCAACGCCGCCTGGGAGCGTCTCGATCCGTGGCCGGATTCCGTTGAGGCGATCTGCCGTCTTAAACGCAAGTTTGCTGTCGGCACGATCTCGAACGGGCATACCGCGGGGATGTTGTGGCTCGCAAAGTACGCCGACCTACGCTGGGACGTAATTCTCGGCGCTGAGGTTGCGAGGAACTACAAACCACGCCCCGAGGTCTACCGCCTATCAGCGGAGCGTGCCGGTCTCGACATCGGCCAGACCGCGATGGTTGCTGCGCACAATGATGACCTGGAAGCTGCGGCCGAGTGCGGCATGAGCACGTTTTTCGTCCTCCGGCCAACGGAGCACGGACCGGAGCAAACATCCGATCTCTCGGCGCACGGACAATGGACAATCGTGGCGGCAGACCTGAAGGAGCTAGCGGACATTCTTGAGTGTTGATCACGCCAGACGACCAATTTTCTTTTGATGCCAGGGCGCATTGCGACACCAAGACGCCCTGTGCAGAGTAGCGCTTGGCTCCACTACCGACCGTGTCCGCAACGACCCCGTGGACTCCGATTTCCCACTATCGCGATCGCGACTGCGCTTTGAAAGCTGATGGCTAACTGGATCAACACCGGTCGGCCGCCAACTCCGTAGCGACATGCCTCCGAAGGGTATTGAAGGCTCGATGCAGACGCTGGCGGTCGCCGTTTCGTGTCACTTCCCCAGGTAATCCTGAACGAGCCACGATAGCTGAGTATATCGCCTATGTCCGTCGCCTAGCGGATTTCTCCAGCAAATCGACCGCTTGCCGAACAACAGTGCGGCTGCGCTTTCGGTTGCAACGGCGACCAAGGGACGCGAACGCGTCTGCTGCAGCCTCGATGGCGTTCGCAATCAGTCCCTCATTTGAGTCAACGCGCCCACGCGGTTGAGTCAAAGTCACTGAATTCACTGACATGATTATTGACTCGTTATACCAGTATAGGTATTACCTCATACATCATAGGATGCATGGAGGAATAGATGACTGCGATCGCGCTGTTTGGTGCAGGTGGGAAAATGGGCTGCCGCCTTTCCAAAAACTTGAAGGGTTCTAGGTTCGACGTCCGCCACGTCGAAGTGAGCGCGGAAGGCACGGAACGCCTGAGGAACGAACTAGGTCTTGAAACGGTCGGAGTTGATGAGGCGCTGAACGGCGTCGATGTGGTGATCCTGGCGGTACCGGATACCGTGATCGGCAAAGTAGCTGCGAGTATTGCGCAGAAGCTCCAGTCGGGAACGATCGTCATCGCACTGGATGCAGCCGCTCCCGCCGCCGGGCACCTTCCGATCCGCCCTGATCTCACGTATTTCGTTACCCACCCCTGCCACCCTCCGATTTTCAACGACGAGACGGACCTCGTTGCGAAGCGCGACTTTTTTGGTGGCGTCGCAGCCAAGCAGCACATCGTTTCCGCTCTCATGCAGGGGCCTGAGGAGCACTGGGCGCTTGGGGAAGAAATAGCGAAGGTAATCTGGGCCCCGGTCATGCGTTCACACCGGGTCACTGTGGAACAAATCGCGCTGCTGGAGCCGGGCCTTTCTGAGACTGTCTGTGCATCGCTTCTCTACGTCATGCGGCAAGCCATGGACGAATGCGTTTCGCGCGGCGTGCCCAAAGAAGCGGCGCGCGATTTCTTGCTAGGCCACATGAACGTGCTCGGCGCAGTCATTTTTGAAGAGACGCCAGGCGTTTTCTCCGATGCGTGCAACAAAGCGATCGAATTCGGAATCCCGGTTCTGATGAAGGACGACTGGAAGAAGGTCTTCGAACCTCAGGAGATCGCGGAAAGCATCCGCCGTATCACCTGACGCCGTCGATTTGCATCACAATCGGAGCATCAGAAAATGAGCGCCACGATTATCGAGGCCGCTGTGAACGGGCCGTGGACCCGCGAACGACAACCCAAAATACCAATCGCAATCGATGAGATCGTCACTGAAGCAGTTGCATGCGCCAGCGCCGGGGCATCGGTGATCCATTTCCATGCATACGATATCACGACCGGCAACCAGACGACCGATCTATCCGTGATCGAGGAAATCATCTCTGCAATCCGCGCGGAGGTCGATGTCCTTGTCTACCCGGCGATCCGCTACATGAGTAACGCGCAAGCCATCGAGCCCTCTGCTGGGGAGAGACGTTACAGCCATTTTGCCACTCTGGGCGAAACGAGAAAGCTCGACTGGCTCATCGTTGATCCAGGTTCCACAAACCTCGTGCGGTACAGCGACCTCAATCTGGAAGATGCGGTTGTCGATATCAACACACCAATTGCAATCCGGCATGGACTGAACGTGGCGGCTGAGTTCGGGCTGAATCCGACGATGGCCATCTACGACCCCGGCTATCTTCGTCTTGCTCACCACCTCGTTTCGCAAAACGCCAAGCTGAAAAAGCCGATGTATCGGTTCATGTTCTCGGAACAACTGACCTTCGGGTTCCCGCCCCGTACCTACGCGCTCCAGGCCTACTTGGAGCTCTACCGTGAACTTGGGATTTCGGCGCCTTGGATGGTAGCGGGCTTGGGAACCAACGTCCTGCCGCTCGTTCCCGAGGTCGTGGACCGCGGAGGCCATGTTCGAGCAGGACTAGAAGATTTCGATCTTGGTTCGGAGATCGGAAACCTCGCCCTGGTGGAGGCCACGGCGAAGGCAATCGAGGCTGCCGGCGGCACGGTGGCTTCAACCACGGAGGCGCGGGAGATCCTAGCCTAAGAAACCGTAAATGCCATCCATCTACTCGGGAGGAGAAAATGAAGGCATCGCATACATCCACGTTGATCAAGCTAGTGTTCGCGGCGTCTACCATCGCGGCGCCCGCAGCAGCACAGGAGTACAACGAACATAGCTTGAAGCTGAGCTACGTTGTACCCAAGTCACATTCCTATGGGGCCGGCGTCGAGTTCCTGGAAAACTGGCTCCAGGAGAAATCCGGCGGCAAGATCAAACTGAAGGGTTATCCAGACGGCCTGCTGGGTGCCGAGGTTCAATCCATCTCCGGCGCGAAGGGCAACGTCATCCAGCTCGCGGTGGTCTCGACTGCAGCCGCCGCCACGACCGTGCCGGCATTCGGCCTTTTCGATATGCCCTACCTTTTCCGCACGCACGCCGAAGCGGATGCGATCCTTGACGGCGAGATCGGCACGGAGGTTCTCGGAAAGCTTGAGGAGAACTCCTTGGTGGGACTTTGCTACTGGGAAAACGGCTTCCGTCACGTGACGAACAACAAGCATCCGATCACGAAGTTGGAGGACTTCGCAGGATTGAAGATCCGAACCATAGAGAACCCAGTGTTTATCGACACCTTCAATACGCTCGGCGCGAACGCAGTTCCAATGGCCTTCACAGAAGTCTATTCAGCGCTTGAGACGGGCGCGATTGATGGACAGGAAACACCGCACAACAGTATCTCGACTAGCAGGTTCTACGAGGTCCAGAAGTATGTGAGTGAGACGGGCCACATCTACGGCGCCGCAGTCGTGCTTGCAAGCAAGGACCTCTGGGACCAGTTGAATGATGACGAGCGCACCCTTCTGAGAAAGGGCTGCGAAGAAGCTCGCGCATTTGAACGGGGCAAGAACCGCGAAGACGACCCGAAACTGAAGGAGAACCTCGTCGCCGAGGGGATGGAAGCCAACGAGGTTTCCGCGGAAGAGCTGAGCCGCATCCAGGAAGCTCTGAAACCAGTCTACGACAAGCATGCCGACCGTATCGGCCGCGAAACCGTCGACGGCGCTCTCAAGGCGCTCGAGGAATTGAGGAAGGCCAACTAACCCCTTCCCAGCGGGCGCGATGCCTTGAGCTGCGCCCGTAACCCCCACGAGGTTCAAACATGCAAAAACCGACGCTGCTGATTATGCGGACCATCCGCATGGCCATTGCCCTTTTGCTCATGGGCATGGTCGTTCTCACATTCACCAACGTGGTCCTGCGATACGCCGCCAACAGCGGTCTTTCCTTTTCGGAGGAACTTTCGCGATGGTTCTATGTCTGGCTGGTTTTCATTGGCTCGATCCTCGCGGTCTACGAGAGGGGCCACATCGCAATGGAGGGCATCCTTCATTCCCTTCCCCGCCGAGTGCAGTCTTTCTGCAATATCGCTAGCGCACTTATAATGATTGGCGTTTCCTGGCTGATACTAAAAGGAAGCTACGCACAAAGCTGGCTCAATCTTGGTGCACATGCGCCAGCCACGGGCCTGCCGATGCTCTTCTACTATCTGCCGGGCGTGATCTTCGGCATCGCCTCGATTGCAATCTTGATCATTCAGATCATCGAGATCATTCGACATGGCAGTCCGGACCCGGACTCGACGCAGCCTGGCTACATCGTGGAGTGACGCCAATGATCATCGTCGTATTTCTTGCCTCGCTCCTAGCCGCCATGGCGCTGGGAATGCCTATTGCCTTTGCCCTTCTCGTCTCAGCGGGCGCAATGATGCTGCAACTGGGGTTGTTCGATTCTCAAATCATCGCCCAGAACCTAATCGGCGGCGTCGACAGTTTCCCCCTGATGGCGGTACCGTTCTTCATGCTCGCCGGCGAAGTCATGAACCGAGGCGGTCTTTCGCGACGCGTCATCGATCTTGCTCTTTCTATCGTCGGTCACTTGCGCGGGGGCCTCGGCTACGTCGTCATCATCTCGGCAACGCTGCTTTCCGCCATCTCAGGATCGGCGATCGCCGATGCAGCCGCTCTCGCAGCGTTGCTGGTTCCGGCAATGGTGGCCGCCGGGCACCAACCGGCGCGTTCTGCTGGCCTCGTAGCATCTTCGAGCATCATCGCGCCGGTGATCCCACCAAGCATTGGGTTGGTGCTTTTCGGCGTCACAGCAAACGTATCGATTACCGGCCTGTTCCTTGGTGGTATCATTCCTGGGATTGTGATGGCCATGGGTCTGACAGCCACCTGGTTCTACCTGGCAAGCAAGGAAAAGGTGGATCTTCCGTCACGCGCGGCGGCCGGAGTTGTTCTGACGAACGTCCGCCGGGCGGGATGGGCGCTTTTGATGCCCGTCATCATCGTGTTCGGCTTGAAGCTAGGCGTATTCACGCCGACCGAGGCTGCGGTGGTGGCCGCCGTGTACGCCATATTCGTTTCCGTCGTCGTCTATAAGGAACTGAGCCTTGCTGCCCTGTACGAGGTATTCGTGGCGGCCGCAAAGAGTACTGCCATGGTGATGTTCCTCGTAGGAGCGGCGGTCGTGACGTCGTGGCTGATCGTAATCGCCGACCTTCCTGTAATGCTCAGCGAGTTGCTCGCTCCCTTGGTCGGCTCTCCGCAATTTCTTATGTTCGTTATCGTGGCGATCGTCCTCCTCGTCGGGACGGCGATGGACATGACACCGACGATCCTGATCCTGACACCTGTTCTGATGCCCGTGGTGAGAGAGGCGGGCATCGATCCGATCTACTTCGGTATCATTTTCATCATTGCCAACTCGATCGGACTTATTACGCCCCCTGTTGGCACGGTTCTAAACGCGGTCACTGGCGTTACACGAATAAAAATGGAAGATGTTATACGAGGGGCTAACCCGTTCCTTGTCGCCCACACCGCCGTACTTGTCCTACTGTTGCTCGTCCCGCAAATTGTGACGTTGCCGCTAAGCTGGATGCGATAGGTTCGCGCGGCATTAGCCATCATGCGGAGCCCCGTGGCGCGTTCTCGCAAGGCATCGGGGCTCTATGCACGCACAGGAAACACAGAGGCCAACGCCATGGTCAGCCGGCAGCCAGGAAAGCTAATTGAGGGGCTTTCTCCCATTGCACGGAGAAAGCTCTCCGACGAGGTATTTGACAAGCTGAAGCACCTGATCGAAGTCGGAGAACTCAAGCCAGGGGACGAAGTTCCATCAGAGCGAATGCTCATGGAGTCGCTTCATGTTGGCCGTCCGGCCATCCGAGAGGCGATGCAAGCTTTGGCTTCGCGAGGGCTTATCGAAATTTCGCAGGGAGAGCGTTCCAAGGTCGTTCCATTGACCGCAAAATCTCTCATCCAACAGGTCGATATGGCAGCCAAGATGCTTCTGGCAGGTTCGCCGAGTAGTTTGGAGGACCTTAAAGCGGCCCGTCTCCTTTTCGAGCGGGGTGTGGTGCGAGAGGCGGCGCTGAAAGCAAATTCCTTCGACATCGAACAGCTCAAGGTAGCGATTCAGAACCAAAAGAAGTCTTTGGGGCAACCCGACGCGTTCATTGCCGCGGATATGGCATTTCACACGCAGATCGCAAGGATCACGCGCAACTCTGTCTTTTGCGCAGTGAGTGAGGCAATGCTCAATTGGTTGCAGGCGTTCCACATCGAACTGCTGCGTCGATCGGGCAAGGAAGGCGTCACCCTGTCCGAACACGAGGACATCCTGGAAGCCATTAGGTCGGGTAATGCCGATCTAGCCGAGGCTGCGCTCGTCCGGCATCTCGAGCGCTCGCGCGATCTCTACGTCGCGAGGCCGGATGCGCCGATTTGATCGACCAACGACTGGGCCTTGGTCATTTCTCGTCCTGCATCGATGCGATGGTGAGCTCGACGCCGGCTTGTTCGATCTCGCGGATGAGTGAGACTTCTGGTGCGCTGTCGGTGATCACCTCATCGAAGTCGGAAAGGGGCGCCAGCACATGCAACGCCCTATGGCCGATGCGCTGGTGATTGACCAGCAGACATTTTACGACCGACGACGCCATCATCGCGCGCTTCGCACGAACGACGTTGTCATCCATATGATACGCGAGCATTCCACTCACCGCAGGTGTCGAGATGAAGGCGATATCGGCGGTCAGACGCGACAACGCCTCTTCTGTGACCACCCCAAGGTAAGCATTGAACTTCGCGGAGTAGGTGCCGCCGAGTGCGATAAGTGTGATCCCACTTTCACTCTTCAGCCGCTCCATGACGGCGGCATTGTTGGTAATTAAGGTCAATGGCCGCTTCTGTAGCAGCATCTCGCCGAGTACAGCGGCCATCGAGCCGTCATTGACCATAACCGTCATTCCCGGCTCGACGAGGCGCAGTGCGCATTGCGCCATCGCGGTCTTGGCGTCGCTCCCCTGCCGCTCGCGGATGCGGAAGTCACTTTCGAATTGCGTTCCGGCGTCGATCGTGGCCCCGCCGCGGACCTTCCTAAGGACGCCAGCCTGTTCCAGGTCGTCCAGATCGCGGTGGATGGTCATTTTCGACACCGCGAAATGACTGGCCAGATCGTCAAGGTCGACCGTCTTGTTTTCGACCAGCATGTCGACGATCTGCTGCCTTCGCTCGTCCCGCTTCAATTTACTCCGCGCTCCAAACCGCCGTCACTGACCTAGACGGAACCTGCCCTATAGCGTTTTGCCATTTCCGCAAGGGGAATTTCCGCAATCTTGCCAGCGCGTCCAGCTGACCCGAATGCCTCAAATCGCTCACGACATAGCTTGGAGAGAGCCGTCATTGCTGGCTTCAAATACTTCCGCGGATCAAATTCAGCTGGGTCCTCGAATAGGACCTTCCTGACCTGAGCCGTCATGGCCATGCGGCAGTCAGTATCAATGTTGATCTTTCGTACTCCATGACGGATGCCTCGTTGAATTTCCTCGAGCGGCACTCCCCACGTCGGCTTCATCTGCCCCCCGAAACGATTGATGATGTCCTGCAGCTCCTCCGGAACGCTGGATGAGCCGTGCATGACGAGATGCGTGTTCGGCAGTTTCCGATGGATCGCCTCGATGACATCCATTGCCAGAACCTCGCCATCCGGACGGCGGGAGAACTTGTACGCACCGTGGCTCGTCCCCATCGCAACGGCAAGGGCATCCACCTTTGTCTCCCTCACGAACTTCGCAGCCTCGTCAGGATCGGTCAGAAGCTGATGGCGTTCCAGCTTGCCTTCCGCTCCATGTCCGTCTTCTGCTTCGCCCATTCCAGTTTCAAGTGAACCAAGGACGCCAAGTTCACCTTCAACAGAGACGCCGGACCAGTGAGCCATCTCACTAACGGCTTTGGTGACGTTGACATTGTAGTCCCAATCCGCCGGCGTCTTGCCGTCGGCCAGGATAGATCCGTCCATCATGACCGAGGTGAAGCCGTTCTGGATCGCGGTTGCACACGTGCTAGGTTCGTTTCCGTGATCGAGATGAACGCAAACAGGGATGCTCGGGTACATCTCGGTCACCGCGTCCATCATGTGCCGCAACATGATGTCGTTGACATAGGCTCGCGCACCGCGGCTTGCCTGGAGGATAACCGGTGAGTCTGTGGCCTCGGCCGCCTCCATGATGGCAAGAGCCTGTTCCATGTTGTTTATGTTGAACGCCGGAACGCCATATCCGTACTCCGCTGCATCATCCAGCAGCTGGCGAAGCGTAATCTTGGCCATGATGTCTCGCTCAGTGATTTGAGTTGAAATTGAGGTAGTTGGCAATCGTGTCGACTTCGCTCGCCGAGCCGAAGACGAGAGGCGTACGGCAGTGGTTTTCTGCCGGAACCTTATCGAGGATCGGTACGCCGCCGTCCGTCGCCTTCCCTCCCGCCTGCTCCATGAGGAAGGCGATGGGATTTGCCTCGTACTGAAGGCGAAGCCTGCCGTTCTGATAACCGGGTCGTTTGTCGGCCGCATAGAAGAAGACGCCGCCCTTCAATAGAATGCGGTGTACATCGCCGACTGCCGAACCGAGCCAGCGCATGTTGAAGTCTCGGGCGCGCGGTCCGTCCTGGCCAGCCAGGCAATCCGAAACGTAGCGGCCCATTTCCGGCTGAAGGTGGCGCTGTACGGAAGCGTTGAAGGCGAGTTCGGACGTATTTTGCGCTACCTGCACTTCACGACGCACGATGAGGAATTCCCCCGTCTGAGGGTGCATCGTAGCGAGCAGAACACCGTTGCCGACAGTAAGGCCGAGATCGACCGTATTGCCGAACAACACGTAACCTGCCGCAATTTGCGTCCTGCCCGGCATGAGGAACGGATCTTGATCCTCGCCAAACGGGATGATCGAGAAGATCGTGCCGACGGGCGCGCCGAGCCCAACGTTTCCCGAACCGTCGATCGGATCGATTGCAACGCCCAGGCCGGAATTCCTGAAGACTATCACCTCGTCGGCTTCTTCTGAGAGAATTCGCGCGGCCCCCGCCCGTTCGAGCAACTCGACGAAGAGTTCATGCGAAGCGACATCGATGGCCTTCTGCGCATCTCCGTCCGTATTCGAGCCTACCAGCCGCGTCGGATCTCCCTCCAAGGAACCAGTCGCGATGCGGCCCGCCAAGACGCATGCCGCATCGAGAATCCCGTGGATCAGCGATGAAACGGCTTCGCGTGAAGCGTCACCGCAGGCCCAATCAGAAAGGTACTGATCTACCGTACGCGATTGGCGGACGGACTCTTCGCTCAAGGTGGGGGCCGCCGAATTCACTCCGCGCCTCCCACCTTGGCAATTGCCCGAGCGACAATGGCGTCCTCTGTGATCCCGAACATCGCGTAGAGGGTTTCGGCAGGTGCAGACGCCCCGAAGCCCGACATACCGATGACGTCGTCCTCGCTGTCGACGTACTTCGTCCATCCGAATTTCGACAGAGCTTCTACAGCGATACGCGGCGCCTTACCCAGGACCCCGTCGCGGTAGGTCTTCGGTTGCTTGTCGAAAAGATCCCAGCTCGGCATCGATACCACCGCAGTCGGCACGTTCTGGGCTTCCAACGCCTGGGCTGCCTTAACCGCGAGAGAAACTTCAGTTCCTGTTGCTATCAGCGTGATCGCGCGCTCGCCACTGGCTTCCCTGAGCACATAGGCTCCCTGAGCGCTGAGATTTGTTGCGTCGCGGTCAGTGCGCAGTTGCGGCACGTTCTGGCGCGAAAGTGCCAAGACGGAGGGTGTTCTGTCGCTGCGGAGTGCCAAGTCCCAACATTCGAGCGTTTCGATAGTGTCTGCGGGGCGAAACACATGCAGGTTGGGCATCGCCCGGAGGCTCGCGAGATGCTCGACCGGCTGATGTGTCGGCCCATCTTCGCCAAGGCCGATGGAATCGTGCGTCAGGACGAAAATAGATCGCGCACCCATGAGAGCCGCAACACGAATTGCGTTTCGACAGTAGTCCGAAAAAACAAGGAACGTGCCGCCATAGGGGATGAACCCACCATGCACCGCGATACCGTTTATCGCCGCAGCCATCGCGAATTCGCGGACGCCGTAGCTCACGTACCGTCCACTCTCGGTAGGCGTAAAATCGGTGTCTACCGCCGGGACACGTGTGAGGTTGGAGTGGGTCAGGTCCGCGGAGCCGCCGATCATTTCGGGGAGCAGCTTTGTCAGTGCCTCCAGCGCTATCTGGCTCGCCTTGCGGGTTGCCACCGCCTGGGGCGTGTCAAGAAGTCGCGCCTTCGCGTCTTGTATTGCAGAGGAGTACTCGGAAGGAAGGGTGCCAGCTGCTCGACGCTCGAATTCGATTCTTGTTTCACTTTCGGTGCCACGCAAACGAGCTTGCCACATTTCGCGTGCGCCGGCGCCCCGGGCTCCAATCTCTCGCCAACGCCTGAGGATCGGTTCGGGAATTTCAAAAGGAGCAGACGTCCATCCGTAAACGGCCTTTGTCGCAGCTGCCTCGTTGGCTCCAAGCGGCGCACCGTGTGAAGAACTTTTTCCGGCCTTCCCGGGAGAGCCGTAGCCAATCACAGTCTTCAAGGCGATGAGTGACGGTCGGCCTGTCTCAGCCTTGGCCCCTAAAATGGCGTGATCGATCGCCGCGGCGGAGTGGCCGTCAATACGCTGCGTGTGCCACCCGTAGGCTTCGAACCGACCCAGGACGTCTTCAGAGAAGGCGATATCTGTGGAACCGTCAATCGTTATAGCGTTGTCGTCATACAGGACAATCAGCTTGCCTAGTTGGAGGTGGCCCGCAAGCGAGCCTGCTTCCTGACCTACTCCTTCCATTAGGCACCCGTCACCGCAAAATACGTACGTATGGTGGTCGACAAGTGCGGAGCCGAATTCTTCGGCGAGGCGGCGCTCCGCAATCGCCATGCCCACAGCTGAAGCAATACCCTGCCCAAGCGGGCCCGTAGTGGTCTCGACGCCTGCTGTATGGCCGTATTCAGGGTGACCCGGGGTCTTCGATCCCCATTGGCGAAAGTTGCGTATCTCCTCGATGGGCATGTCTTCGTAGCCCGTCAGATAAAGCAGGCTGTAGAGGAGCATCGATCCATGTCCGTTCGACAGCACGAACCGATCGCGATCGGGCCATGTAGGTTTGCTCGCGTCGAATTTCAGGTGCTTGGAGAACAGAACAGCCGCGGCGTCAGCCATCCCCATCGGCATACCTGGGTGGCCGGAATTGGCCGTTTCTACCGCGTCAATTGATAGGACTCGAATGGCGGTCGCGAGATCGCGATCGGAGACTTCTGTCATGTGACCCTCCTTCATGAGTGGAGGCGAATATGATCTATCAGACGCAAAATCACAATATGTAATCACAAAATCACATAGCTTATGTGATTTTGATAGCTTTGATCACACACCGCTAGATTTTACGTGACTTACAGGCGCGCTATCTGTTATTAAGATCATACATCATACCATTGGAGAGAGCGAATGGAATATGTGCGCTTGGGAGCGACTGGACTGAAAGTCTCACGGCTGGCACTCGGCTGCATGAGTTTCGGCGAACCGGATCGCGGTAATCATCAATGGACGCTAACTGAAGCAGAAGCGCGTCCGCTGTTTCGAAAGGCTCTGGACGCAGGCATCAATTTCCTTGACACAGCCAACGTTTACTCAGACGGAACCAGCGAGGAAATTGTCGGAAAGCTCATCAAGGAACATGGCCGCCGCGATGAAGTTGTGCTGGCTACCAAAGTCTTTGGAAGGATGAACACGAGCCCGAACGGAGCAGGCTTGTCTCGCAAGGCCATCCTTTCCGAAGTGGACAACAGTCTACGGCGCCTGGGAACGGACTATATCGACCTCTACCAGACCCACTTCTGGGATAACGACACACCGGTGGAGGAAACGCTCGAAGCGCTGAACGACGTCGTGCGGGCTGGGAAAGTTCGCTACATCGGGGCGAGCAATATGTACGCTTGGCAATTCGCGACAGCTATCCAGATGTCGAAGCGCAAGGGCTGGGCCGCATTCGCCTCAATGCAGCTACATCTCAACCTCATCTATCGCGAGGAAGAGCGTGAGATGCTGCCACTTTGCCGCGCCGAAGGTATCGGCGTCATGACATTCAGCCCGTTGGCGCGCGGCATCCTGACGAAAGACAGCGGCACCCAATCCAAGCGAGCCGAGACAGATAACGTGACCGGACGTTTTTACAAGAAGGCGGCAGTTGCAGACCAAACGGTCGTAGACGAGGTGGCCAAGATTGCGCGCGAACGCAATCTGCCCCGCGCGCAAGTGGCGCTGGCTTGGGTCCTGCAAAAGCCGGGAGTCACCTGCCCCATTATCGGAGCGACCAAATCAAGTCATCTGGAAGACGCCGTGGGCGCGCTCGCCGTCAAACTTACAGATGCAGAGATTAATCGTCTCGAAGCGCCTTATGTCCCACACGAAGTCGTGGGTCTTATGTGAGTGCCGCAGCCGAGTACCAACCGCTACATCTGGAACGCCCCCTCGCTTGGGGCGTTTCGGACAGTCCTAGCCTGTCGAACTAAAGCCTCCCAAGCACGGCCTCGTCGGGGCTAAGACCTCGCGGAGCTGCCGCCCTGCTAAGGCGATCGTTAATGGCCAGCCCAAGCCCGCTTATGGGGATCGGGACAATGGCGATTTCGGAAACGCCCACCTCGTCTGCTAGCTTCAATGCCGCGTAGAGAGCCGCAGCAACCTCTGCCAGGTCACCCCTGGGGCTCAGATTGAAGACATGAGGGCAATCGGCCTCACCTGGTACAGTATCGCTGCCGAATTTTATCAAAGCTTCGCCGCGCCTCACTTCCGTCGCTTCGAGACGTACCGTCGCCCGCGGAGCATAGTGCGATTTCAACATTCCCGGCGCTAACAAGCGCCCCTCGAATGTCCGAGCCGAGATCGGGACATTTGCGACGGGCTGCAAAGTTTCGATTGGAAGGCCGCCCGGCCGAAGCAGCTCAACACCGCCATCTTTGACCATGAGGATCGTCGATTCCACGCCGATCTCTGTCGGCCCCCCATCCAGAATAAGGGGAACTTCGTCACCAAAATCATCTCTCACATGGGCTGCTGCCGTCGCGCTGACTTTACCGGAGATGTTCGCGCTGGGCGCAGCAAGAGGGCGACCAAAAGAGCGGATAAGTTCGTTGCTGAACCCGGCGGGTATCCGGATAGCGACCGTCTCTAATCCCGCCGTCGTCCTGGAGGGCAGTCTGTGCTCGGGGTTCGACTTGAGCACCAACGTCATCGGACCCGGCCAGAAGGCCTTGGCAAGGCGCAGGCTGACGGGATCCAAGATGGCATACTCAGACACCATATCCAAATCAGAGCAGTGGCAAATCAGAGGGTTAAAGCTCGGCCGTCGCTTGACTTCGAAGATCCGTACAACGGCCCTTTCGTTCGTCGCATCCGCCGCGAGGCCGTAGACAGTCTCTGTCGGGATCGCGATTACCTCTCCCCTTTCAAGCGCCTGCGCGGCTAACCGGATCGCTTGGATTTCGTTCGCAGCGACGTCCATAATCATCAAAAGAGCCCTCAATTTTCCACGCATCAAATACCGCTGAAAAAACCGCTTGTCAAAATAGGTATGACCTTATACCTTTCATTAAAGACCAATTGAGGAGTTGGTCGATGGGAGGTCTTATGAAAACCGCGAGTGTCAACATTGACGCGCCTGCCAGCCCTTTGCTGCTCGAGGCCGACGGGGTCGCCAAGGCGTTCCACGGTGTGCCCGCCTTGCGCCAGGGTCACTTGAAATTGCGACCGGGTACCGTCCACGCTCTGTGTGGCGGCAATGGCGCTGGCAAGTCGACGTTCCTGAACATCGTCATGGGTCTTCTGCGCAGAGACGAGGGTTCAATCAGGATCAAGGGCGAAGAAGTCGATTTCCGATCGGCGAGCGAAGCCCTCGATCACGGGATCGCAATCATCACGCAGGAACTCTCGCCTGTCCTTGAGATGACTGTGGCCGAGAACATCTATCTCGGGCGAGAGCCCAAGCGCTTCGGAGCATTCATAGATTTTTCCGCACTGGAAGCTCAAGCGCAGACGTTGCTGGACGACATCGGCTTTCCGATTCGCGCCGGCGCTCGGATGTCCAGCCTCAGCCTCGCCGAAACTCAACTGGTTGAGATTGCGAAGGCGCTGAGCTTTGACGCCGACATCGTCATTATGGATGAGCCGACGTCGGCGATCGGCGAACACGAGGCCCACATCTTATTTGGTGCCATAGATAGGCTGAAGCGCCGCGGCTCTGGGATCATCTATGTGTCTCACAAGCTATCGGAGATCTTCGAGATCGCGGACGAATACACGGTGTTCCGTGACGGCAACTACATAGTCAGCGGCCCCATGACGGACATCACGCGAAAGGAACTCGTCACCCACATCGTCGGACGCGAGGTTAAAGTCGTCGAGAAGGAGCGCCCGAATGCGGGCGCGCCGATATTGCTCGAGGTAAAGAACCTATCTCGCGACAATGAATTCAAGGATATCTCGATTTCTGTAGCAGCCGGAGAGGTCTTCGGCATCTACGGCCTCCTCGGCTCCGGGCGTACCGAGTTCCTGGAGGCGGTTTACGGGATGGAAGAGCCGACTTCCGGTGAGGTGGTATTGGCCGGCAAGCGGGTCCCCAAGGGTAAGCCGCGCGAGTCCATACGGATGGGCATGGCGATGGTCTCGGAGGACCGCAAAGACAGTGGCCTCGTGCTGTCGTCTTCGATCGCACACAACATCACACTATCGGCCCTTTCGCTGATGGCAGTGAGCGGCTTTGTCAAGCAGCAGAAAGAACGCGAGATCGTAGATGAGATGATCCGATCCCAACGGATTAAGGCCAGCTCATCCGATCTCTCTGTCGAAAGTCTCAGTGGTGGAAACCAGCAAAAGGTTGTCTTCGCCCGCTGCCTGACGACGAACCCTCGCCTGTTAATCTGTGACGAGCCGACACGTGGCATCGACGAAGGGTCTAAGCAGGAAATCTACGCGTTCCTTCGTGATTTTGCCGCGAAAGGCCACGGCGTCCTTGTTGTGTCATCCGAAGCTCCGGAAATCCTGCAGGTCAGTGATCGCATCGCGATTTTCAAAGCCGGCACCTTAATGGACGTAATCGACGGACACGGAGCTACACAACAAACAATCATGGAGCTTGCCAGCTGAGGAGCCTGCGCTCCCCGACCTTCAGGTTTCGCAAACAGCAGTGTCACCGGCCTCAACCGGGAATTCGGGACGAACTAAAATGAATGCTAACATCACCAAGCTCGCCACCGGCACGCCTTCGGAACGGCGGAAAGCCGAGATCACCAAGGACTTCATAAAGTCGTTCAGCATCATCCTGGTGTTTCTCGGGATCTGCATACTCTTCACATCGCTAAACCAATACTTCCTGACATGGAATAACTGGCTAAACCTACTGCGGCAGTCGAGCATCAACGGCATCCTCGCCATCGGCGTCACATTCGTAATCCTTACCAAGGGCATCGATCTGTCCGTCGGTTCAGTCATGGCCTTGGCGGGCATGGTGGCGGCCAATCTCGTCACAACCGGCAACGAGAACCCATTAATCTTTGCCATCCTCGCTGCACTCGGAACTGGTGCAATCCTGGGCCTTATCAACGGCGGGCTCATTGCACGCATCAACGTGCCGCCCTTCGTCGCGACTCTCGGGATGCTGAGCATGGCCCGAGGAGTTACGCTCATCTATTCAGACGGGCGCCCGATCGCCAATCTTTCTGCTTCGTTGCGCTGGATTGGAAGCGGCAACGTGCTAGGGCTTCCTGTCCCCGTCCTGGTGTTTTTCGCCGTCTTCATCATCGGGTGGGTCACCCTCTCCCGTACGACATTCGGGCGTTACATCTACGCGGTGGGCGGCAACGAGAAGGCTGCGCGTACGAGCGGTATTTCGACACGCACTGTCATTGCCTCCACCTATGTCATTTCCGGCCTACTTGCGGGACTTGGGGGTCTGGTTCTTACGGCACGCACCACAGCGGCATTGCCGCAAGCCGGTATCGGCTATGAACTCGACGCTATTGCCGCGGTCGTCATCGGTGGAACGAGTTTATCTGGCGGACGCGGCTCGCTCGTTGGAACACTTTTCGGCGCGCTGATCATCGGCACCATCAACAACGGCATGGATCTGATGGGCGTCTCTTCCTATTACCAGCAACTATTGAAAGGAGCCATCATCGTACTAGCCGTAATTGCCGATCAGATTCGGAAATAACAACGAAATAGGGATAACAAAGTGGAGGAGAATACTATGAAACGACGTACATTTATTGCAACGATTGCAGCTTCTACGGTTTTGCTCAGCGCCAGCCTTGCAGCCGCTCAGGACAAAATCCGAATCGCTGCGCTCTCGTTCGGCGAGTCCGGCGAATACATGAAAGCCTGGTCAACGGAGATCCAGAATCACCCGGCGGTCAAAGAAGGCAAGGTCGAGATCACTGTGTTCGACGGCAAGTACGATCCATTGGTGCAATCCAACCAGATCGATACCGCAGTGACGCAACAGTTCAACGCCATCATCATGGCGCCGTTCGATCTTGAAGCATCTGCGCCCGCAATCGACAAAGCGGCTGAAGCCAAGATTCCGGTGATTGTTTCGGCGCTGAAGACCGCATCGCAGAACTACACCGCTTCGATCATCGTCGACGACCGCGAGGGTGGCAGGATCATCGCCGAAGAGATGGCCAAGCGCCTGCCGAACGGGGGCAACCTGGTGCTCATGGAAGGTCCGATCGGCCAGTCAGCTCAGATCGAACGCCGCGCCGGCGTTGACGCCGGACTTGCAACGCATTCGAACCTCAAACTGCTGGTAGACAAGAGTGGCAACTGGAGCCGCGCCGAAGGCCAGGCCCTCATGGAAAACTGGCTTTCCGCCTATCCGAACCAGATCAACGGCATTCTTGCCGAGAATGACGAGATGGCGCTTGGCGCAATCGAGGCGATGAAGGCTGCCAACGTAGACCTCAGCAAGGTGCCGGTTATCGCTATCGACGGTATCCCGGACGCGATGCGCGCCGTGGAGAGCGGCGAGATGGCAGTCACGCTTTACAAGTATGCCCGGGCGGAGGGTCAAGGCGCAGTAGATTTGGCATTACGCCAAATAATCGGACCGGAATACAAGCCTCAGTCGGACGTCTGGATGGAACTGATGGAGTGGAAGGACGGAACTCAAAAGGACTACACGGTTCCGTGGCTCGTCTTGGATAAGGACAACGTGAAAACATACAAGTGATTATTATCGGCGAGCCCGACCTGCCGGGCTCGCCACTATTTTGATCAAGGTGACAAAATGACTGTGCTAGAGAAGAGAAAAATCGGAAATACCGGTGTCGAGCTGACTTCACTGGGCCTCGGGACGTCGCCGTTGGGTGGGTGCGGGGTGAGCGTCCCGTTTGCTGATTTCGAAGCTGTAATCCTCAAAGCTTACGAGCTCGGGGTGCGGTATTTCGACACTGCGCCCCTCTATGGACTTGGAAAGTCCGAGCACAGTCTGGGGCATGTGCTTCGCGTGAATGGGCTTCTCAAGGACGTTGTGATCAGCACCAAAGCTGGCCGCATCCTTAAACCTGCGAGTCGCTCTAAACGAGCCGAAAGTCTTTATGGCATCGATTGGATCGAGCCGCTTCCGTATGTCGACGAATATGACTATTCATACGAGGGTATCATGCGATCTTTCGAGGACAGTCAGCAGCGCATGGGCGTGGATGGCATCGACATCCTCTACCTGCATGATGTGAGTGGCGTTTGGCACCGCGACAGCTACGATCGCTACCTCTCGCAGCTTCGCGAAAGCGGCTATCGCGCATGCGACGAATTGCGCAGCAGCGGAGCGGTCAAGGCGATCGGTCTCGGCGTGAACGAAACCGCCTCCGTGCTTCAGGTCGCAGCGGAATTCAATCTCGACTGCTCCTTGGTCGCTGGCCGCTACACACTGCTCAACCATCAGCCGCTTGAGGATTTTTTCCCCGAAGCCCAGCGCCGTGGGATCGCGATCATTGCCGGCGGAGTTTACAACTCCGGTATCCTCGCTGAAGGAAGCAAAGGCGCGGCGGCGGTGAGAACCTATGATTATCAATTGGCGAGCCCCGAGATCCTAAGGCGAGTAGAGGCTCTTGAGATCGTCTGCTCGGAGTTCGATATTTCGCTAGCCACCGCTGCTACGCAGTTTGTGTACTCGCATCCAGCTGTAACGGCGGTTGTTCAGGGTGCCCTCAGCACTCGCCACGTCGAGGCAAACGTCGCAGCAATCTCTGCGAAGGTTCCATCTGAATTCTGGTCCGAACTAAAGGCGAGAGGCCTCATTCCGAACGCCGCGCCGATCATCGATCTGGCCGCATGACTGTAGCGCCAATTATTAGGGGAGTAAGAAATGCCGGAGCTTGAACTTCGTCCACTTGGCAGTTCCAACGTGCACGTGACGTCATTGGGATTAGGAACGGTACCGCTGTCCGGTTT
Organism: Ensifer sp. B1-9; assembly: GCF_050474445.1. NCBI lineage: Bacteria > Pseudomonadati > Pseudomonadota > Alphaproteobacteria > Hyphomicrobiales > Rhizobiaceae > Ensifer > Ensifer sp. B1-9. The sequence continues at coordinate 3,941 of NZ_JBCHVG010000016.1, read as the reverse complement.
CAACGCGGCCGTCTCGTACGCCGAATTCGAGGCTACGATCCTGGCGGGGTACGAGTCCGGGATACGTTACTTCGATTGTGCCCCAATGTATGGCTTTGGGAAGTCCGAGCACTTTCTCGGACACGCACTCCGAGTGAATGATCTGCGAAAAGATGTCGTCATCAGCACGAAAGTCGGCCGCGTCCTAAAACCCGCAAGCCGCACTGCAAAGCTTGAGACCGTCTACGGGATCGAATGGATAGATCCCCTACCCTTCCTGGACACCTACGACTATAGCTACGACGGGATCATGAGATCCTTTGAGGATAGTCAGCATCGTCTCGGTCTCGACCATATAGACGTGCTGCTTGTTCACGACGTGGGTCGGGCGTGGCACGGCGATCAAAGCGAATTCTATTGGAACCAGTTGCGTGCCTCTGGATATAGGGCGCTCGATGAGCTGCGTTCGAACAAATGTGTTTCGGCCATCGGTCTCGGGGTCAACGAGACAGAGTCGGTGATCGGCGTCTCGAGGGAGTTTTCAATTGACTGCGCATTAGTTGCAGGACGTTACACGCTACTCAATCACGAGCCCCTGAACTCAGCCTTCGACGAACTGCTGGCGCGCAATGTTTCGATTATCGCCGGCGGGATTTTCAACTCGGGAATCCTGGCTACTGGAACTGGTGGTTCGATCGCGACCTACGACTACGGCAAGGTCCCAAGCGCCGTCCTCGATCGCGTCAGGGAAATCGAGGCAGTTTGCAGAGAATTCAAGGTCAGTCTTCCTGCCGCAGCGATGCAGTTCGTTTACGCTCACCCGGCCGTGGCCACGCTGGTCATGGGGGCAAAGGGCAGTAAGGAAGTCATGCAGAACGTTGCGTCGATCAACGAAGCAATCCCGCCCGGATTTTGGAGCGCACTGACGACTGCCGGCCTCCTGCCTGCCACCGCGCCGCTTCCGGCAGCCGCCTGATGTACGGCGGAGCGGTGCAAAATCGATCGCTATTCGCTTGCAGCGAGGAACCGAGTGCGATCGAACGTCAAGAGCAGTGGGACGATCTTTCGGTATTGGTTCGCGCCTATGGCGAGATCGTAGCCTTGTTGTCGTTCATCCATCTTGGCGCCGCGCGGGGCCTTGAGGTGCACTCCGCTTTACTCAACGAGCGTGCGACGCAGCTTCTGGGCACCGTGCGGGAAAGGGAAGCTGCTTTGAAGCCGCTAATGGCAACCGAGCATACCCGGCGACATTTAAGACGGGTCCGCACAGAACTTGAGCGGCTCAAGCTCGCCCGGGTTGGTAATGTCGTTCATGGGCGAGCGATGCACGTACTGTCCATAGCCTTGACGGAATTGAAAGCCGCTTCAGCCGTTTTGGGTACTACGATGTTCGACACAACTGGCTGCTGCGCTAGAGGAGCTTTTGCCAACATGGAGAAGTGGGATGGGAACACATTCCGTTTGGGTACTTGAGTACGCGCGTAGCCCGGTCCATCCGGTCAGCGGCGTCCTGTATGGCGCACACAACAAAGGTACGATGAACCTTCCGTTCGCTTATATCTTGATAAAGACAGCCGGTGCGGTCGCACTGGTGGACGTAGGCCATGATGCAAACGATTTTGGAGGAGAAATCGCAAATTCAATCGGGGTCACCGGTTGGACACCGCCAGAGGTGGTGCTGTCGGAGTGCGGTGTTCGCCCTGAGGACGTCACCCAAATTTTCCTCACGCATGCGCACTTCGATCACATAGGGGGCCTCAAATTCTTTCCTAACGCGACGATCTATCTTCAAAAGAAGGAGTTGGAGTCCTGGATGTGGATTCTCGCAAAGGGTCCTCGGTTCCGATCGCTGCAAGCAGGTCTAAACCCCGCGGACATCCTGTACCTCACCCAGGCGAACATCGAAGGTCGTCTCGAACTCGTTGATGGTGACCGGGAAAACGCTCTCCCCGGCATCCACCTGTATCCTGCGCACGATACGCATACGGCGGGATCGCAGTATGTGGTCGTTGATCGAGGCGGCGCTGATAAGTTGGTCCTATCGGGGGACGTCATCTATACCTACCAAAATCTGACAGGTGATGACCCATCGAATCCGTGCTTCGTGCCACCGGGTCTCGCCAATGGCAGCCAAACGAAGCTGATTGAGGCAGCGGACGAAATGCTGGCCATCGTGGGGAATGACGAGCGACGGATTATACCCGTCCACGAAGAAAAGCTGGCCGAGCTATATCCGTCACGGGTGTCCGATCGTGGCCTGCAGATTATCGAAGTGTGTCTCGCCGAAAACGAAGTTTCCAGGGTGTGATGTTGATCTTGCGTAAGCGGTGTTTCTGAGATGAATGCACAAGACCACGTCATCATGACGTACCTGATCGAATGCGAAGGCGATCCACTTGCCTATGCCACCAAGATCGCCAGCGACCAATCAACCGGTACCTTTGTGGATCTTCCGGGCGAAACGCCGGAACTGAAGGCGCGGGTTGCGGCTCGCGTACTCGAAGTACGCGAAATTTCGCCAATCGCGCGCGCCTCGATCCCGCAGACGGCCGGTGGCGGACCATATCGCAGAGCGGAGGCCGACATCGCGTTTCCGATGGAAGCGATCGGCGACGACCTAGCCGCCTTGATGACCATAACCGTGGGCGGAGTCTTTTCGATCCGCGGATTCACCGGAATCCGGGTTCTGCGCATGCAGTTGCCCTATGGATTTGGGGCAGCCTACCCAGGTCCCCAATTCGGCATAAACGGAACGCGCCAGCTTACGGGGGTCGAGAACCGTCCCATAATCGGAACAATAATCAAGCCCGCGCTTGGGCTACGCCCGCAAGAGACTGCCGAAATGGTGAAGGAACTCATCGCTTCCGGCGTGGACTTCATTAAGGACGACGAAAAACTATGCGGTCCGCCCTATTCTTCGCTCGAAGACCGGGTGGCTGCGATCATGCCCTTAATCAAAGACCATGAGCAGCGGACCGGCAAGAAGGTGATGTACGCCTTCAACATCTCTCATGTCGATCCTGATGTTATGATGCGGAACCATGACGTGGTGGCCACGGCCGGCGGGAACGCAGCGGTGATCAATATCAATTCGATCGGCCAAGGCTCGTTTCTTTTCCTCAGAAAACGTTCCCGGTTGGCGCTGCATGCTCATCGGAATGGATGGGATATCCTCACACGCCACCCTGGACTGGGTATGAACTTTTCCGTCTATCAACAATACTGGCGCCTGCTCGGAGTCGACCAGTTTCAGATCAACGGCATTGGGTCCAAGTATTGGGAACCCGACGACTCGTTCATCCAGTCTTTCCACGATCTCGCTCTCCCGCTTCAAGCAGAAAAGCAAAGCCCGATGCCGGTGGTGTGCTCCGGTCAGTGGGGCGGTCAGGCACCGGAAACATATCGGCGTACGGGGCGGACACTCGATCTTCTATACCTCTGCGGTGGCGGCGTAGTCAGTCACCCGGGAGGCCCTGGCGCTGGCGTCAAGGCAGTCAGGCAAGCCTGGGAGGCAGCGCAAGAGGGCATTGAGCTCGATGTCTATGCGCGAAGCCATCCGGAATTGAAGCAGGCACTGGAGAAGTTCGGCCGCCCGTCGTAGGCATCCGCCAAAGACGGCAGGCGCGAGCATTGCAGGATACGTGAATGAAGAAAGAAGTAATGCGCCTTGTTTCGGTTGCTACCGCAATCCAGGCAACGGACATAAAGGCCGCTTTCTCTGCTGACCCCAACCGTTTCACGAAGTACAGCGTGCGATTCGGCGACATGCTGTTCGATTATTCGAAATGCGCCGTCAACGACAGGGTGCTCGACGGCCTCGAGGCGCTCGCCAAGGCCGCCAAGGTCGAGGAGAAGCGGGACGCCATGTTCCGCGGCGACATCATCAACATCACCGAAGAGCGCGCCGTGCTGCACACGGCGCTGCGCAACCGCGGCAACCGCCCGATCCTCGTCGACGGCAA
>NZ_JBCHVG010000015.1:0-223242 GCF_050474445.1 Ensifer sp. B1-9 | reverse complement strand
CTCGATCTGTCGGATCGAGAAGGAACATCACCTTGTCATAGCGCAGCGTCAACGAATTCGACAGCTTCCGAACCTCCTTGCGACACATGGCGCCATCGAGGTTCTCGTGATCGGCAAACGGCCGATGCATGTCCTTCGGATTACGCGGTGCCTTGCCAAAGCGACGATTGAAGTCGGCCATGAACTCTGGTGCAAAGGCGTTCGCCGCCGCGATCGTGTCGATGCCGCGCAGCCGCAGCTCCTTGACCAGCCGATCCTGTAATGTCTGGTTGGCGCGCTCGACACGGCCCTTGGCCTGCGGGGTGTTGGCACAGATGATGTCGATATTGAGTTCGTAAAGCGCCCGACCGAACTGGGTCAGGCCGCTCGTCCGGTCCTTCTCCGACGCATGCGTGCTGCGGAAAACGCCATGCTTGTCGCTGTAAAACGCAATCGGCTTGCTCCATTGCTGCAGATACGCCTTTGTCGCGTGCAGATAGTCGAAGGTGTTCTCTGAAGTCGCAAAGCGTAAGTGCAACAGTTTGCCGGTGGCATCGTCAATATAGACGAGCAGGGCGCACTTGGGGCCGCGGTCCTCGAACCACCAATGATGCGAGCCATCGATCTGGACCAGTTCGCCGAAACAATCACGTCGGCCGCGCGGCTGGAAAACCCGCTTCTTGCGCTCGCGTCGCGATACCCAGATGCCGGCTTCCATCATCCACTGACGCAGCGTCTCCTTGCTGACCGCAATCCGGTGGCGTTCGATCAGCTTCTCGGCCGCCAACGTTGGTCCAAAATCCACGTAATGCTCACGCACCAGGTCGAGCACCAGATTGCGGAAATCCTCGCTGTGACGTCGGTTGCTCGGACGGCCGCGCTTCTTCGAGACCAGTCCGTCGGCGCCGGCCAGATCATAAGCCTGCAACAGCCGGTGGACCTGACTGCGACTGAGACGAAGCAACTCGGCCGCCTCGACGACGCTCAGGCTGCCACCGCGAATCCGCTGAATGAGTTCAAGGCGATGCAATTCTTTCTGCGACATGACGATCAAACAAGACATGACGACTCCGAACACAGATGGCCCTGGCCACGATGCAAGTCGCGGATCTTGCTCCCCAACGCTGACTTTCGACCAGCATCCCAAGAGGCGACGACTGTCGCATCTCTAACTGGCCTATATGTCGCATCTCTAAAATGCCGCTACACACAAAGATCACATAACATACATTATGGAACGGGACTGCGGTTTCGTAAGTGTTGCTTTTTGCGCTTAAACCGCTGTTCGAGCCGCCGTGAATTCTTTGATACAGTGCGGTTTCGGCTGCTGCTCCCCATTACCAGTCAATTGACGATTCCCCGGAATGGTCATCGGCGGTTCTTTCGGCGCTCCGCGTTTCGGAGCCACGATCTGGAGCGATGTGCTGAAGCCGTCGCTGGAGTTCTCTGTCAATCTCCAGGCCGAACGAGTCGAGCACGTCGGCGATGTGGTTCGCGAATGAAATGGTTGAAGTTCCCGCGAATAGCAGTCCAATTGCCATGCCTGTTGTCTGCTCAAGGATGAGTGCCCCGGAATCGCCCTGCTCGCTGAACGGAAGGGCATCGATCGATTTAATCGCGATCTGATCGTGGAACAGAATCGTCCCGATGTCGTAGGGCACCTTGAGGTCCGCTGACGCTGTCTACGTAGCCCCTGGTGTAGCCGGTTGTGCGCCCGAATTTCTCGACGATCGTGTTCAGCGCCGCGGACTTGGTGCCGGCAGGCGGGCCGATTGCCAAAATATCGGCGATGGCGAGTTGCGGCTTAAGCAGACGGTCGCCGACGCTAAGCGGCGGCGGTAAAATCAAGTCTTCGCGCCCTGTTAGGGCAACACCCTTGAGAGTCTAGAAAATTTGTAATCTTCATGCTACATATTCGCTAAATCTGTAGTGCGAAGGTGCCAAATGCCCACTCCCCATAATCCTCCTGTGGCGGTACGGCGCGCGCTGCGCAAGCTTGGGGCGGACATCCACGATGCCCGTCGACGCCGACGGCTGCCAATGGCAGTCGTAGCTGAGCGCGCCTTTACGTCTCGTTCGACATTGCAAAGAGTTGAAGCCGGCGACACCAACGTCAGCATCGGCATTTATGCTGGCGTCCTGCAGGCGCTCGGCCTGCTCGACGGCCTAAGCCGGGTTGCCGATATCAGCAACGACAGCGTCGGGCAGGCGCTGGCCAGCGCAGATTTGCCCAAGCACATCCACCTCAAGCGGCCGAGCGGATCGTCCCGCGATGGCTGACTTTGAGGTGCATATCGATCTGCACGGCCGTACGCGCCCGATAGGACTGGCGAGGAGAAACCGCGGCCGAGGCGCGGAGACCACCCTGTTCGAGTACGATGGAGCATGGCTTGCGGACCCGGACCGCTTCTCGCTGGAGCCAGCACTTGCACTGACGCGTGGTGCCTTCGCTCCCCCTGCCGGATTGGCGACTTTCGGCTCCATCGGCGACTCGGCGCCGGATACTTGGGGCCGCCGCCTCATGCAGCGCGCTGAGCGCCGCCTCGCCGAACGCGAAGGCCGTGCCGTTCGTACCCTTGCGGAAAGCGACTACCTGCTCGGCGTGGCCGACGAGACCAGGCTTGGCGCGCTCCGCTTCCGCTGGGTCGGCGACGAGGTCTTCCAAGCACCGATCCGTACCGGCGTCCCTGCCCTGATCGAGCTTGGCCGCCTGCTTCAGATCACCGAACGGATCCTGCGGGACGAGGAAACGGAGGAAGACCTTCAACTCATCTTCGCGCCCGGCTCCTCCCTCGGCGGTGCGCGGCCGAAGGCGTCGGTCATCGACCAGCATGGCCATCTCTCCATCGCCAAGTTTCCGAAGGAGACCGACGACTACAGTATCGAAACCTGGGAGGAGATCGCGCTGCGGCTGGCCGGTCAAGCAGGCATCGCCACCCCACAACACGAACTCGTCGAGGTAGGCGGCAAAGCGGTCATGCTGTCGCGACGCTTCGATCGTGATGGCGCAATCCGCATCCCCTTTCTTTCCGCAATGGCCATGATGGGCGTCAAGGACGGCGACCGCGGCAGCTACCCCGAAATCGTCGACGCCCTTGCGCAACATGGTGCACAGGGAAAGACGGACGCCCACGCGCTCTACCGGCGCGTCGTCTTCAACGTGCTCATCTCCAATGTCGACGATCATCTGCGCAACCACGGCTTTCTGTGGCTGGGAAAGGCGGGATGGTCGCTCTCCCCTGCCTACGACCTCAATCCCGTTCCGACCGATCTCAAGGCACGGATTCTGACCACTAACATCGATCTCGATGAAGGCACCTGTTCGCTCGACCTACTCGAAGCCGCGTCTGAATTCTTCGCGCTGACGCTGCCGCAGGCCCGCTCGATCATCAAGGAAGTCGCCACTGTCACCGCAAACTGGCGTGACACTGCGAAGCTGGTCGGTGCACGCAGCGCCGAGATCAACCGCATGGCAAGCGCCTTCGAGCATGACGACCTGAAGCGTGCACTGGCCCTATGACGAGAACCTTCCTTCACAGCCTCGACCCACCATCGGCCGGTCCCTTCACCGGCCCAACCGTCAACCTCGACGTTGCGGACATCGAGAATGCTGGAATCCGGTCCGCTTTCGATGCCGAGCCTCAGGGGTGCGGACGCGGCTATCGGCATCCTAAGACAGAGCGCAGCTTCGCGTCAGTTGACCAGTCCTAGCGCCGTCATCCAGCAGAAGCGCACGCTCGGCATGTTGAGTGGACTTGCAGTAGGCTGACAAGTGGGGTGACTACGAGCCGGCGCTATGACCCGCAGTTTGCACTCCATACTACCTACCCAAAAGCCCGCTAAATATGCGAAATTTCCCTACATGCCCCAATCCGCATAGGTTCAACAGCGTGAAGCAGCGTGAAACACCGGTATCCTCCGTGCCCCCATCGTGACTGACTGTGCTGCACAATCATCCTACCTGCTGCCGCCGTTCTTCACTCGGGACGCAGTACAACCTAAGACTTAGGTCCGACACGCTCAGGCAAAGGTCGTAGTTGCATTGCCGAATCCGATTTGCCCTGACATTCCTTGGTGAGCGCCAACGGCACCGATGGCGCTTGGGATCCCAGAGCACCCCCAGCCCCAAGCGACCAGATGCTCTGGGATCCCCTCTTCTCGCGCCATGCGCGCGGCGCTCCCCAGCCTTGGTGAGTTCCGCATGTCCCAGAACTGGATGGGAGGAACTCGGGCAGGAAACGCAATGTTCGTGCCCCCCAGGCCGATTGTTACCGGCTGCTGCAGGAAGTTCGCGAATACGGCACCTGGGAAAACTTGGCTCGAGTTCTCTCACGATGGAATCACCGAAATAGCCGAACAAGCATTTGAGACTGCCAATCGGATTGCACGACTGTTCGACGGCGACCGCATCATAAGAGAGTCTGAACGTGTGGAATTGGTCCTACCTGGGCAACCATCGCGACGCTGCTGCAGGCAGCGAAGATGACAATATCAATCCGCTTGCTTCGCTCACCCAGACCCTCGAGCGCATTGCCAACGGCTGGCCGAGCTCAGAAATCGACGCGCTCATGCCGTGGAACTACGCCCGCTGAACGGCCTGGGCTTGCCGTCTACGCGTTGATCGTCGGCATAGTCAGTCCACTTCGCTTCATTGCTGCGGTGGCGGTCAGATAAGGGCTTGTGCACATAGATTCGTGGATCTGGAAGTGATGGACTATTTTAGCGAAGGAGATGTCTGAGGGCCGAAGGAGCCTACCCGATGGCCGACTGATACAGACAGTCCTTGATGCCGTTCGATCATAGAAGAGCACCGGACTTCCCGCCGCAGGCTACCTCCTCAGCACTCCATCGTCGCGCGAGCGTGGAATTCTCCGCCAAATAGCGGAGTGAGGGTAGGCTCGGAGAGCAGAAACCCTTGAACATGCGTTGCCCCTGCGGCCTGCGCGGCTTCGAACTGCGCATAGGTTTCAACGCCTTCGATGACCACGATCGGCGCAACGCAGGATGCAAGACCGACCATGTGCGAGAGAAAACGCTGCGCGTCACTACGATCCAGACGCAGGAAAAATCCGTCGATCTTCACAATGTCGACCGGCAGCGACAAGAGCGCCTCAGGCGTCGAGAACCCTGTGCCGAAGTCATCGACGGCAATCCTGTAGCCGAGCGCCTGCAGATTTTGGAGGAACCGGCCGGCCGCCGGAAATCCCGACATGGGCAGGCTTTCCGTCAATTCGAGGACAAGTCGCGATGCAAACCGCGTGTTTGCAGACAGCAGATCGTAGAGAAGCGTTCTGTTGCGTTCGTCGGAAATGCTCTCGACCGAAATGTTGCAGCCGAGGACACCGTGCGGCTGGCATGCGAGCCAGTCAAAAGCGAGGGCGAGCATATGTCTGTCGAGTGCCGCGATGCGGCCAGCCGCCTCCAGATAGCCGACGAACTCGCTGGCTGTCATGATTTCGCCGTCGGGTTTGACGAGCCTTCCCAAGCATTCTGAATAAAGGACGCTGCCGACATCGGCGGCTGAGTTGATGTGTTGAAGTGAAAAGCCAACGCGTCTGTTTCTTACTGCCTCGTCGAAGGCCTCGGCAACACGATCAAACATTCGAACTCCGCCTGGTTGGCAACCGACCCGACGACAGTCGCCGGAGCCGGCTGCCTGTCTTTGTTTTACTGGGCGATTTCCGCGTCCGGATCCGTCTCATCCACTGTCGCTGGCGGCAGAGTTTCGCGGATTTCGTCGATCTTTCCGACCGCAGGGCCAACACCGAGGATCTCCTTGGCCTCATCGACCATGTCGTCGGTCACGACACCGTCCTTGGTGAAGCCGGCGAGCGCATCGCGCAAAGCTTCGTCGCTCAAGGCCGGATCCGCGGGGACGGCATCCACGCCATTTTCAGCCTCAAACTCGGCATAGGCCTTCGCGTAGGCCGAGATTCCGGCCATCTTCGGATCGTTCGAATTGAGGTAAGCGTGGTAGTTGCGGTTGAGCGAAGCGAAACCCGGTGTGGCTCCCGGCGTCACAGGTTCAACCACAGGCTCAACGACCGGCTCAACAACAGGTTCAACCACCACCGGCGCTGGTTTGACGACCTTTTCGGCCTTCACCGGCTTAGACGCATTTTCTTTGCTCTTCGAGACGTTCGACTTCCGGTGCGACTTCTCGCCGGACTTGCTTCCCTTCGTCTCCTTCGTCTCCTTGGTGCTCTTCGCATCGTCGGATTTACCGTGGCCGGAATTGCCGCCACGATCGCTGCCGTGGCCGCCTCCATGGTCGCCACCGTGATCGCCGCCGTTACCGCCCTTGGCATAGGCGACCCCGCTCAGTGCCAAGCTACCGCCAGCCACGGGCGCGATTGCCAGCGTCAATGCCATGATGCCTCGCGCGACTAGTTTCGTCGTCGTAGCCATGTGAAACTCCTTATTCCGACTTGCTATTACCGTCCTCTCGCAGAACCGAGCGGACGGCGTTTGATGCAAGGACGATATCTGCGCGCCGGAAACGGCGCCACCGGCCCCCGACCATTGCCTCCGTGCCCGGGACTTAGGTCTGAGCCTCGGGACATCAAAGGTCCGATCAAAATTGCTGAGATTGCCACGCCATTGACCGCGTCCTGAGAGTGGTTAGGTTGGCGTGGCCTTGCTACAATCGTCACGCCGTACGAGCCGGCGGCCCGATCCGAGAGACCTGGTGCGCGTAAATCGACTCATCACCCGTTGGAATTCTCAATCGCTTGCCACGCAGTTCCTGCTGATCGGAGGTGCCGTTGCTGCATGCGCCATGGTGCTGATCGGAGCCTTCGTTTCGAACAGGATCGAAGATGCCGTCACCCGAAACTCGGCCGCGACGACAGCACTCTACGTCGATAGCGTGATCGCGCCGCTGTTGCCCGACATGCAGAAGAATGAAGTCCTCGACGAGACCGTGGCTCGGGCGCTGGACGAGACCCTTGGCCAGGGCGCACTGGGCGATCGGCTTCTCTCCTTTCGCCTTTGGCGTGCGGACGGTACGCTCCTCTATTCGAGCGATCGGGCCGCTGTCGGTACGAAGGTCGGGCTTAGCGATGAATTGCAAACCGCATTCTCCGGCAAGATGGCCGCACGCTTCGATCCGGAAGGAGACGTAGCGGCTGACAAAGGCTCGGCCGTGCCGGCGCTCGTTATTTACAATCCCGTGCTGCAGCCCTGGTCCGGACAGGTGGTTGCGGTGTCGGAGTTCCACGAGGTTGCCAATGAGTTTCAGCAAAGTCTCAATCAGGCGCGTATGCACACCTGGCTGGCGGTCGCAGCCTTCACGCTCGCCTTCTTTGTTGTGCTATCGGTAATCGTATTTCGCGGCAGCAAGACGATCGAGATTCAGCGCCATGCCCTCAAGCAAAGGGTCGATGAGCTCTCGGCATCACTCGCCCAGAATGAAATCTTGCGGGGTCGCCTCCAGCGTGCGTCGCAGCGCGCGACCGCGTTGAACGAAAGCTATCTGAGACGCATCGGGGCGGACCTGCACGATGGCCCTGCCCAACTCGTAGCCTATGCGTCGCTCAGGTTGGATAGCGAAGCCTTGAAGCGCAGCAAAATGCCGATCGCCACGCGAGATCGCGAAATCGCTGCGATAAAGGCGAGCTTGGACGAAGCGATGCAGGAGATTCGCACGATCTGCGGCGGTCTGGTCCTGCCGCAGATAGAGACAGCGGGTCTGACTGAAATCCTGGAGCGGTGCGTAAAGGCGCATCAGCGGCGGACGGGGGCGCCGGTCGAACTGCAGTTGACGAAGCCTCCCGAACGCCTCTCGCACGCCGCGAAGATATGCATCTACCGATTCGTGCAGGAAACCCTCAACAACGGCTTTCGTCACGGCGGCGGTATTGGGCAACGGGTGTCCCAGCGGATGGATGGCGACCGCGTCATGATCGAGGTTGTGGACAATGGACCCGGTTTTGATCCGGACACAGTTCTGCCCACAAGTCTTGGTCTTGCCGGCCTCAGAGAACGGATCGAAAGTCTCGGAGGAACGTTCGAGGTCGTCACAGCGGCGACCGGGACAACCGTTCGCATGACGACCAGCGTCAGGGAGCTATGACAATTATGGTGTTTCCAATTCGCGTTGCTGTCGTGGACGACCACCCCTTGTTTCGGGAAGGTGTGATCCGCAGCCTGTCGGAGATCGAGGGCTTCGAAATTGTCGCTGAGGGCAGCTCGAAGGATGATGCCGCCCAGATCGCGGAGAACCTTCGGCCGGATGTCATGCTCATGGATATTTCCATGCCCGGCGGCGGGCTGGAGGCGATACCGGCGGTCCTGCATATCGTCCCGTCGCAGAAGATTATCATGCTCACCGTTTCCGAAGACGGCGATGACGTGACAACTGCACTGGATCGAGGGGCCACCGGCTATGTGCTGAAGGGCGTTGGCGCAAGAGCACTTGCCGATGTCATTCGCACGGTGGCTTCGGGGGACCGCTACGTTGCGCCGACCCTGTCGGCCAAGCTCCTGTCCAGCCGGGCGCCGGCGGCGGGCAGCAAGTCTGGTCTGGTCGCCAACCTAACGCCTCGTGAACGGGAGGTTCTGGAATTGGTGGCAGCCGGCATGAGCAACAAGCATGTTGCAATCGAGCTTGACCTCCAGGAAAAGACCGTAAAGCATCACATGACGCAGATCATGACGAAGCTGGGGGCCGCCAACCGCACCGAAGCGGCGATGGTGCTGCGCGATGCGCGCGACGTCTGATCCACATCGAACCAGAACCACATAATCGGCTTTATGCGACCGCCGCCGGCTAATGCAGGAACGAGTCGATTCGTTTTCTATCGATCGCCGTCGCGCGGCGGTTGATGATCGTGCGTCCGCGGGCATCCTTCATGATGTAGCGGCCATTCGCAATTTCTTCGGTAATGCCGCCTTCGTGACGAACGCCAACATCCTCTCCCTTGGCCTTCGCGTTGCCACGATTGGAGTTGTTGGAACGGTCGCTGTTGGAGTTAGAGCGATCACCGCCATTCGAACCGCCGCCCCCGTTCCCGCCGCCATTTCCTCCACCGTTCCCGCCGCCATTGCCGCCCCCGCTTCCGCCACCATTGCCATTGTTGGCGAAGGCTACCGACTTGACGACCGTAAGCCCGGTGCCCGACGTTTCGACGCTATAAGGTAAAGAGATGGCGAGGGTGCAGACTGCCGGCCAGAATGCTGTCAGGATCATCCGACGCGTGATCATCATATCTCCAAGGTCTTTTCGTGCGCAAAGCGCACTCGGCGCGGCGGGCAACAAACCGACTTTGCCCCTGACCGAGACACGCAGTCAACTCGCCCCAGCAAAGATCCTGCCTGTACCGGACCTTTCCCCCCAGCCCCGCCGGACCTTCGTCCTATCCAAACCAGACTATGGTCGGAAGACCGGGCGGGGATCCGTGGATGAGATCCGGCAGATCAGATCGGCAGGCGCGCCTGAGCCTGTTCTGCTGACTATTGTCGGGTTGAGCCTGCTGCCGCAGTCCGGCTAAAAAGACGGCCCCCCGAGGAGTTCTCCCTAAGGAGCCGTTGAGGTAAACGAAGAGGCCAAGTGTCAGGATCGCCGATCTGTGAAGGCTCCCGGTTGACCCCAGTTGTAGGCTTACCGTAGGGCGGGCCTGGAAACTGCAGCTCCTGTGTATGGAGCGTCCCCACAAGGTAGAGAGGAGCCAAAGTGTCCGCCATGGGACTTCAGTCTCATTCCTTGCGGCAAAAGTCTTAGTTCGGCTGTCGCGCGTTCCGGTGCTCCGGTCTTCAACGCTTCGATCCGTGACTGTGCCACGATGGGCTGGTACAGCGGGTTGAGGAGTAGATTAGTTGCCGGATTCGTTGTCAAAGGTTCCGCCATATGGGACCTAAGTCCTATATAAGGCGGCAAAGGTCCTACTCTCCTTGCCGGGCAATTCGATCGCGAAATATCCTGATACAACCTTGGCGTCATCCACCGCCAAGGTCGCAAAAGTGGCTCCAGAGTCGCTTGCGACGCCTTTCCGGGCGACTCTGGGCCACAGCATCAAGCTCCTGGTGGTTGCATCCGCGCTGAAAACGATCCCCCTCATGTGATCCTGTTCCCTACCGCGCCATTTGTGACGGCTCGACCCGTTCAGCCGCAACGCTATCGATGCCGTTGAGCTAATCTGGCTTCGAAGCGCGGCACAACCACCGGTATATTAGCTAGTCATTACGGATGACTTGAAGGCTTCATAAAAGGGGCGTAGCGTCCAAGTCCAAATCAAGAGCCTCTTAGTAGAGCGCATAAGAAGGCGTGATGATAACACGCACGAGGGGAAATATTTACCAGACAAAAACTGCTTGTCGAAGTGGAAGACGACCCCGTCACTTGGGTGGCTGGGGTCTCTTTCTTTGGCCCATTCGTTCTATTGGGAGATTGATCGATGGCATTGGATATTCTCACTCAAGACATCATCATCGACGAGAGCACCGGCCTTACGGATGACGATATTGACTCGTCGGCCAGCACCAACACCACGTTGCTGTATCTCCTGAGCCTCGACGATCCGGGCGGGCTGAGTTCACCTGAGGTCGCCTATCAAGCCAATTTCGTACAGGCCTCGGCGAGCGCCGGGGAAACCATCAACTCAGTCATTCTGGCGCAGAATGACTCGGGAACGCCATTTTCCACTACCGTCGGCGTGAACAGCGGCATTCGCACGGTCGATGGCAATTATGTCTGGCTGTTCCAGGATCCAACGCATCCAAACGTCGTGATCGGTGTCATTGGCACCTCCGACCCGGCCGTTGAGCCCGATGAGACCGGACCGCTGGCCTTCGCCTTTGGGCTGGATCCGACAAGCAATGCTAATGCCGACCTCTACCTGGTTCAATACGTACCGTTGTTCCATCCGGATCCGGACCAAATCGATGAACGGATCGATCTGACTGACAAGGTCTTCGCATCGGTCTCCGGGACGACGGTGGTTAGTTTCACAGGCCAGAACGCCGCTCCCGGCAATCATGATTTTTACCTGATCAATTCGCCCACCGACGCCTCCAAGCAGTTGCTTGTGACGGGTTTCGTGAATTCAGCAAATGCCACCGCCAACGTGAGTACGCAAGGGTTCGGCGTCAATAACCAAAGCATCAATCCGACCGAAACGCTGCAGGTCGATTTCGTCACCGGCGGCAATCTCGCCGCGGGTAGTGGCTCGCAAATCCAGTACGGCAGCCATCTGAACAACGTCACGCAGGCCGGGTTCACGATCAACCAGATCACGCCCTCAAATCCGAACCTGCGGGTGGACATCACCATCAAGGCCTTCGACAATACCGGCAACGAGCAAGGATCGGACTTCTACGACGGAACAACGACCAATGCCGTTGACATCGTCAGCGTCAAGCTAGCGGGCAAATCCGGGTTTGCCACCACCATCACCGCCGATGGCACCTATGCCACGGGCAGCGGCAGCGTTACCATCACGGGTCTCAGCGGCACTGGCAACGCCGTTACCATCACCGGGCTGGACAATGTCACAACCGTCGATATCACGACCGCCAGCCAGATGGACCGCCTGACGGTTACGGGGGTCGATGCGAACGAAGGCTGCGACATCACCGAGTTCCATTTCACGTCGCAAACTCCCAACGCCCACGTCGAACAGGTCGGCTCGTTCATCAACTTCGATGACTCCGGGCCAACGCTTTCGATCACGGCAGCACCGGTGGTCGGCGCCGCCGAGGTGGTCGAGGCGAGCGGGGCTGGTGGGCAGAACCAGGTGATAATTACGCCCCCGACCTTCAACGCAAGCGCGGTCGACGGCAAGACGACAAATGTGACCTACGCGCTCACCCTGGCGGGCGCAACGGCGACAGGACTACAGACCACGGAAGGCAACCATGCGATCACGTTGGTCGCCGACTCGGCCAGCCAGATCTCGGGCAAGTTCGACAGCGATGGTAACGGATCTCTCGATGAGACGGCGTTCACAGTGACGCTGTCCGGGACGACGGTGACGCTGACCTCGTCGGTTGCCCTTGAGCACTCAAACGCACCGCAAGGTGCGGGCGAAGACAACACGCTCGACCTCAACGGCCTGATCAAGGTCGTGGCAACGGTGACGGTGACGGACGGCGACGAAGACGTCGTGTCGCAGCAAAGCACCAGCTCGGCGCTGTCACTGACGATCGACGACACCGATCCGACACTATTGATCACGGCAATACCTGTGGTCGGCGCAGCCGAGGTGGTCGAGGCTAGCGGGGCTGGCGGACAGAGCCAGGCAACGATCGCCGCCCCGACCTTCAACGCAAGCGCGGTCGATGGCAAGACGACCAATGTCAGCTACGCGCTGGCGCTTGCTGGCGGGACGGCGACCGGACTCACGACCACGGACGGCAACCACGCGATCACGCTGGTGGCCGACTCGGCCAGCCAGATCTCGGGCAAGTATGACAGCGACGGGGACGCCGTACTCGATGCGACGGCGTTCACAGTAACGCTGTCCGGTACCACGGTGACGCTGACGTCGTCGGTCGCCCTCGAGCACTCAAACGCACCGCAAGGTGCGGGCGAAGACAACACACTCGATCTCAACGGCCTGATCAATGTCGTGGCAACGGTGACGGTGACGGACGGCGACGAGGACGTCGTATCGCAGCAAAGCACCAGCTCGGCGCTGTCGCTGACCTTCGACGACACCGATCCGACGCTTTCGATCACGGCCGCACCGGTGGTCGGCGCTGCCGACGTGGGCGAAGCGAGCGGGGCTGGTGGGCAGAACCAGGTGACAATCACGCCCCCGACTTTCAACGCAAGCGCAGTCGACGGCAAGACGACGAATGTGAGCTACGCACTGGCGCTGGCGGGCGCAACAACGACCGGGTTACAGACCACGGAAGGCAACCATGCGATCACGTTGGTGTTCGACTCGGCCAACCAGATCTCGGGCCAGTATGACAGCGACGGGGACACCGTCCTCGATGCGACGGCGTTCACGGTGACGCTGTCCGGCGCGACGGTGACGCTGACGTCGTCGGTTGCCCTTGAGCATGCAAACGCGCCACAGGGCGTCGGCGAGGACAACACCCTCGACCTCAGCGGTCTGATCAACGTCGTGGCGACCGTGACGGTGACGGACGGCGACGAAGACGTCGTGTCTGAGCAAAGCGCGAGCTCGGGTCTGTCGCTCACCTTCAACGACACCGATCCGACGATTACGGTACCGTTCGACGGTGACCAGACCGGTGCCCCTGGAACCCACGAGACGCTGGCCAACACGCTCAACGCTACGGCGATCGGGGCCTTTGGCTACGACATGACGGACAAGCACACGGCCGCAGAGTATGCGGCGGGCGTCAGCGACTTTGTCGATGTCAACGGTGCTTTGGCGGGCATCCAGATCGGGCTCACCGGCACTGTCGACAACGCGCAGAATCCGAACATCACCCAAGCGGTCGCAACCCTCACGGCCGAGACCGCGGCATCCGCGTCGTTCAATTTCTCATTCCACTACGATAAGGATCCGATCACGGCCGGCGTGCAGGACGCAACGGCGGGCGGCACGCTCGTCTTCGACAAGGCGGCCGACACCTATACCTTCACCCTGACGGACGTGATCGACGGGTTCAGCTTCGACGTGCTGCACACCAATGAGCTCTTGGCTAAGCAGCCAACGGGCAACACCGGCCATCCGCTGATCGTGGCGGAGCAGCTAACGGCCAACAACGATCCGGATCCGTTCTTTGTTCAGTTCACAGGGAACTCGATTACCCGGCAGATCGGGTTCGGGTTCAACTCAACCGGTGACGGAGCACCGAATGGACCGCCTACCGATACGGCGTTCACGCAGGGTGCCCATGATATGGTCACCAATGCCAACGAAGACTGGGTTAGTGCGACCCAGGCGACAAATGGCGTCGCCGGCGACACGATCCAGAAGGGTGAACTCCTGACCCTGCGGTTCTTCGAGGAGAACATCCTGTCGGATGTAAGCCCGAACTCCCCCGGCGGTGGCACTGAGCGACTTGATCCGACCGCGAGCGCCAGCGGCGTCGTCATCAAATTCGATGGCATCGGCAACAGTGAAGACCTGGTGCTGATCCTCGATCTGAAGGATGCCAACGGCAACGAGGTGACGAGAGCGGTCAACGTGGAGAACGCGGATCTGATCAAGGGGAACGCCAATATCCCCTTCCCGTACAGCACCGAGTTCACGCTGGATAACAACGATGCCCTGCTCATCATCGAACAGAACGACTACACCGTCGCCGGCGAGACCTACCAGATCCAGGGCATCCAGATCATGCAAAGCGCCAACGGGTTGACGGGCAACGCCATCAATCTCATCGGCGCGACCGGGGACAATGGCGGCAGCCATGCCACCACCAACCTGACCGCTTTCGACCCGACCGATAACGATGTCCTGAAGATCGTCGACATCGGGTTTGTCCAGCAGACCAGCGGGACAATCGACGCCAACCTCGACTTCGCATTCCAGGTCGTGGACGCGGACGCGGACCAGACAGCGACGCAGCACATCCTTGTTGACGTCTCCTGACACGTCTCCACGGGGGCAGCCAAGCCTGCCCCCGCATTCTGTTGCACGGAATGTCTGCCGGGTGGGTTCTACCGGACGCACATAGTCAGAGATGCAAATGATGAAAACCAGCCAACAGCGCCCTGCCCTGCAGGTTGTGATGAAAGAAGCCAGCCGCGCCATCCGGCCACTTATCTGGTTCAGCGCCGGCATCAACGTGCTGATGCTGACCGGCGCGATCTACATGCTCCAAGTCTACCATCGCGTGTTGTCCAGCCACAGCCTGGAAACGCTGGGGATGCTGTCGCTGATGGCGGCAGGTGCGCTCGTCACAATGGCCGGGCTGGAAATCGTGCGTGGGCGTCTGCTCGCCATAGTCGGATCCTGGATGAACGCGCGGTTAGCGCCGGTCCTCCTCACGGCAGCGGTGGAATATGCCGCTTCAGCGCCCGGCCAGGTCAATGCCCGTCCATTGCGCGACCTGGATCAAGTCCGGAATTTCTTCACCAGCCCGAGCATCTTCCCGATCCTTGACGCACCCTGGGCGCCCCTGTTTTTCGGAGCGATATTCCTCATGCATCCTTGGCTCGGGTGGTTGGCGCTGGGTGGGGGGATCGTCCTGTTCGGGTTGGCACTGCTCAACGAATATCTCACACGCAAGCCGTTGACCGAGGCGCAAAGCGCCCAGTCGCGTGCCTACTTGCAGGCCGAGGCGTCCATCCGCAATGCGGAGGTTGTGCAGGCGATGGGCATGCTAAAGCCGCTGCTGGAGGGGTGGAAGGCACAGCAGGATGAGGCAAACCAGGGACAGGTTCTCGCCGCCAACCGTGGCGGCGTCATCGCGGCCATTGCGCGGTGTCACCGCTTAGCCTTGCAGATGGCGATCCTGGGCCTTGGGGCCTATCTCGTCCTTCGCAACGAAGCCTCGCCCGGCATCATGATCTCCGCCTCGATCCTCATGGGGCGCGCATTGTCCCCGGTCGAGCAGGCGATCGGCACCTGGAAGGCGACGGTCGGGGCGCGGGCCGCCTATCGTCGGCTTGCCGCAGTCGCCGGTAAGCACCTGGAGGCCACGCCGGTTCTGCCGCTCCCGCGGCCGAAGGGTAGATTTGAGGCCGAGAACCTCATGCTCGCCCGGCAGGGCGGCGAACATATTCTGAAAGGGATCAGCTTCCAGCTCAAACCGGGTGAGGTCATGGCGTTGGTCGGCCCAAGTGCCGCCGGCAAGACGAGCTTAGCGCGGATACTGGCCGGCGCCTGGCGCCCATCCGGCGGACGTGCGTTGCTGGATGGCATGGACGTCGCTCAATGGGCGGCGGAGGACCGTGGTCGCTATGTCGGGTACTTGCCGCAGGACATCGAACTCTTCGCCGGTACTGTCTCCGAGAACATCTGCCGCTTCGCGAAGCTCGACGCGGCGGTCTTCAACAATGTGGTCAAAGCCGCGCAGTTGGCGGGAGTTCACGAACTGATCAAGGGATTGCCGAAAGGCTACTCTACCGAGATCGGCGAGTCCGGTGCTGCACTCTCAGGTGGACAACGTCAACGCATCGGGTTGGCGAGAGCACTCTACGGCGACCCGGCACTTCTTATCTTGGACGAGCCAAATTCCAATCTCGATCGCGAAGGTGAGGAGGCATTGATCAGGGCCCTCAGCACGCTCAAGGCGGCAGGCACGACGATCATCCTGATCGCGCACCGACCGAGCATCATGGAAAAGGTTGACAGGGTACTCGTTCTCAATCGGGGCCAGCAAGATCTCTTCGGTCCGCGTGACCATGTCTTCAACGAACTCGCCCGGCGCAGCCGCGAGGTGGTTCAGATCCCGACCATAGCGGCGAACCAGGACCGCGCCCCCGGTCCGGCACGTCAATTCGTGGTCCGGAACCTTGTTGTGGGAGGAGTCTCAGGAACGGATGCAGGCGCTGCACAACCATCGGAGCGGAAACAGATATGACCGTTGTGCCGTTACCCGCCCCGCCGCCGTCGATACCCCAGCCGCTCCCCTTGCGTCTCGCGGGCGTGACCTGGGCCGGGTTCACGATTATGCTCCTCTTCTTCGGCGCGGCTGGAGGGTGGGCGGCGCTGGCACCCTTGGACAGCGCCGCAGTGGCACCGGGCGTTGTCAAGGTCGCCGGCGACCGCAAGCTCATCCAGCATCTTGAGGGCGGCATCATCGCGGAGTTGGACGCCGCCAACGGTGATATCGTTAAGGCTGGCAAGGTTCTCGTCCGGCTCGACGACACGCAGGCAAAGGCTCAACTGGACCTGGTTCGGAACCGGATCGCAACGCGTGAAGCCCTGGCCGCCCGCCTCAGGGCGGAGCGCGACGACAAGGCCGAGATCGCTTTTGATCCGGCGCTGCTCGACAATACTGCGGCCGCCGCTAAGGACGCGGTCGCAACTCAGCGCGACGTGTTCGCGGCCAAGCGCCGCAATTTGAGCGACGAGCGGTTCATTCTCGGACAGCGCCGCCACCAGGCCGAGGAGGAGATAACGGGATTGGAGACACTCGTTGCGACCGAGGACAGGCAGATCCAGGCTCTCGAGGGAGAAACCAAGGATCTTGAGGCTCTGCTCAAGAAGGCTCTGACCACCCGCGAGCGGAACCTGTTGCTCAGACGGCAACAGCGGGAGATCGAGGGGGAACGCGCCACCAATATTGCGGCGATCGCGCGTGCCAGAAGCGCCATGGCCGAGATTGACGCGCAAATTCTGAACCTCAACACCGTGCGGCTGAAAGAGGCTGTCGAGGATTTGAGCAAGGTCGAGTCGGAGCTGTTCGACCTCAAACAGCAGGAGCGTTCCGCCAACGACGTGCTTGCCCGCACCGATGTCGTCGCACCAGTCGACGGCATCGTCATGGACCTGAAGGTCCACACGGCCGGCGGTGTCGTGAAGCCCGGCGAAACGTTGATGACGGTGGTCCCGCTCGGGCAGCAACTCGTGATCGAGGCTATGGTCAAGCCCGAGGATGTCGAGACGATCGCCCCCGGTCAGCCGGCACGCGTCAGCTTCCCGGCCTTCGCCCGTTACAATCTGCCGCCGCTCGACGGCACCGTGGAGATCGTATCGGCGGACCGCATGGTGGAGGAACGCAGCGGGGCGCCATACTTCGCCGCGACCGTGTTGATTGACAGACACGAGCTCGCCAAGCTCGAGGGCCGCAAACTGTTGCCCGGCATGACAAGCGAGGCGATGATCCGGACAGGTTCCCGCACCGTACTTGCCTACCTTGCCGAGCCGATCACGCAGAATTTCCGTCGGGCGCTGCGGGAAAAATAGGCAAAAATAGACCCCATTGCGATGGAAGAGCGACGCGAGAGTTCGGCTTGCCGCGATCGAAAACGACCTTGATGAAAAGTCTGACGCTTGTAACCGGGCAGACGCTGGCGCGGATCGACGCGCTCCGCCATGCGACGCCCGAAACGACGATCCGACTCCGGCGGAAAAGCCCGCGCGCCGCATTGCCGGAAGGGCCACTTCCGATCTCGATGGCCGAGCGATCGCCTGCAGCGGATCGACACGCGGCGGAGCGAAGGGAAGGTACGATAATCCCCTCGCCCTCCCCCTGCTCCCATCCGCGCGAGGCTAGGCATAGCACAGGCAGCATGGCGAGGTTTTTCAGGTGTCGCTCATGGCGGGCGCGCCCACTGCCCAATATGGCAACGCCTATAGAGCACTCCAGTCTTGTCGATTCTCACTGCCGTTGACGACGCGGTTTCGTAGCTGCCCTGGGAGCCGTGCTGGCTGCTTCGCCCGGCGGGTTTCTGCAGAGATATCAATTGCTTCAGGCGCAAGTCCCTGTCGCCTGACCGGCCATGACGGACTTGTCGAGAAGGCCGCCATTTGCAGCGGTTGGCTTCCAATCCTGCCGCGCGTTCAGCTCAAATATCCGCAGCGAGAAATATTCTCCGGACGCCGGCTTGACACCCCACTAGGTATGCCCCTATCAAGTTGTAGGCCTAACCCTACAAGCGGAAGCCATGCATCACTCTCAATCACCCTCAGCGCCCGCGCTGTCCCTCGCCGACCTTCCTGGTCCAGACGTCGCCATCCGCCGGTTGCGCCACCCGGGACGGTGGATCAGTGGCGGCCTCGTCATCCTCCTACTTGCCGTGATCGGACGCGCTTTCGCGGTCGGACAGATCCAGTGGACCGTGGTCGGTGAGTTCCTGACGGCGGGCGTCATCGTCGGCGGGTTTGGCTGGACACTCCTGATCTCCGCCTGCGCGTTGGTGCTCGGTGTCTTGCTCGGTTTTGCTTTCGGCATCATGCGGCTGTCGGAAAATCCGATCCTGCGCTTTGCCGCATGGCTCTATGTCTGGGTGTTCCGTGGCACGCCGGTGCTGCTGCAGCTTCTCATCTGGTTCAACATCGCGCTGGTCTTTCCGAGGCTCTACATTCCCGGTCTCGTCGATGCCCGCATGGTCGATGTGGTGACGCCCTTCGTCGCCGCGGTCCTCGGCCTCGGCGTCAACGAAGGATCCTATCTGACGGAGGTCGTCCGCGGGGGCATCGCTTCGGTCGACAAAGGCCAGAAGGAAGCAGCCCATACGCTCGGCATGACACCCGGGCAGACAATGCGGCGTATCATTCTGCCTCAGACCCTGCGGCTGATCCTGCCGGTGCTCGGCAACAGTGCGATCGGCATGCTCAAGTTCTCCTCGCTTGCCGCCACCATCGCCATGGGCGAGATGTTGAACGCGGCCCAGCGCATCTACTTCATCAATGGCGCCGTTATCGAGCTCCTGTTCGTCTGCGCCGTCTGGTACCTGGCGGGAACCACCGTTCTATCGATAGGCCAATATTATCTCGAGCGTCATTTCGGCCGCGACGCCGCAGCGACCACCAGCGATCGCAGCTGGTTCAAACGATGGGCGCGGCGTCCCGCCGTGGCGGGTGAAGCATGAGCCTCGCAGTCAAGGCGGTCGGTATCCGCAAGAGTTTTGGCAGCCACGAGGTGCTGAAGGGCCTCGACCTGGACGTTACCTACGGAGAGGTGCTCTGCATCCTCGGGCCCTCGGGTAGCGGCAAGAGCACGTTCCTGCGCTGCATCAATCACTTGGAGACGCCGGATGGGGGCTATGTCTGGGTGGACGGCGCGATCATGGGTTACGATCTTCACCGCGGCGCGCTTCAGGAATTGCCGGTCAAGCGGCTGCGCGCCCAGCAAAGCCAGCTCGGCATGGTGTTCCAGCATTTCAATCTTTTCGCGCACCGCACCGTGCTCGGCAATGTCATCGAAGGGCCGATGGTGGTGCGCGGCCTGAGCCGCGCCGAGGCCGAGACCCGCGCCATGGGCCTGCTGGAGCAGGTGGGCATGGTCGCCAAGGCGTCACACTATCCGTCGCAGCTTTCCGGCGGCCAGAAGCAGCGAGTGGCCATCGCCCGGGCGCTCGCCATGGAGCCGCGCGTGATGTTGTTCGACGAGCCGACCAGCGCGCTCGATCCGGAACTCGTCGGCGAGGTGCTGGAGGTGATGCGCAATCTCGCGCGCGGCGGCACGACGATGATCGTCGTCACCCACGAGATCGGTTTTGCGCGCGAGGTCGCCGATCGCGTCGTCGTGATGATCGACGGCGAGATCCGCGAAAATGGCGCGCCCCAGCAAGTTCTGAGCAACCCCGGCGATCCGCGCGTGCGGAGCTTCCTCAGCCGGGTGCTGGCCTGACGAAAAGAGTTCAATAAAGGGAGAACAGGAAATGAATCGAATGCTGCCGATGGTTCTGGGGCTTGCCTCCGCGACGTTCATAAGCCTTGCTGCGGGGAGCTTTGCGTGCGCCGCCGACGAGAAGTTGGTTGCCGCGCTGCCGGATGCCGTGCGCGATGCCGGCAAGCTGAATGTCACGATCAGCCTCGCCTATCCGCCGATGGAATATAGCGATGCCGGCTCGACGGAACTGAAGGGTTTCGACATCGATCTTGCGAAGGCAATCGCCGAGCGGCTCGGGCTGACGGCTGAGTTCCAGAACGTCGAGTTCCCGCAACTGATCCCGCAGGTCGTCACCGGTCGTTCGGACCTGATCATGACCGCCTTCTCCGACAAGGTGGAGCGCCAAACGCAGCTCGACTTCATCGACTACTTCAAGACCGGCAACGTCTTTTATTCAACCGCCGATCACCAGGGCGAGATCAAGGCCGAAGCGGATCTCTGCGGCAAGACGGTCGCGGTCGCGACAGGCACGAGCTGGGTCACCTGGGCGGAAGATGTCGGAAAGGCCAATTGCGCGCCCGACAAGCTGATCACGGTCATCCAGATCCCGACCCAGGCCGAACACATCATGCAGATCCGCCAAGGGCGCGCCCAGGCCTCCGTCATCGGTCTCGAGGGATTGCTCGACCTGATGAAGCAGGAGCCGGACAAGTTCTACCAGATTGGCGACGTCGGTGATGTCAACCACTACGGCATCGCATTCGCCAAGGCGAACGGGCAACTGCGCGATGCCGTCAAGGGCGCGCTCGACGCGATGAAGGCCGATGGCACTTATGCACAGATCCTCGACCGCTATGGCTTGAAACAGGCTGCGGTCGAAGAGTTCAAGATAAACGGAGCCACGAAGTAACGAGAAACGCGCCGGAGCCTGCCTTGACCCATCCTTCCATGTCAGACGCCTCAACCGCAGCGGGTGAACGCCCGGACGACCGACTGTCCAGGCTACGCCTCGATCTCTATTCGAGCGAGCAGCTCTACCGGCAGCTCTATCGGGCGCTGCGCGCTGCGATCCTCAGCGGCGATTTCTCCGAAGGCGAAGCCATTCCCTCGGAGAACCAGTTGCGCGACCAGTTCGGGATTGCCCGAACCACCGTGCGCAACGCGATGGCGCTGCTGGTGTCGGAAGGGCTGGTCCAACAGGTTCGGGGCCGCGGCACGATCGTGTCGCACCGGCCGATCAGCCACAACATCTGGAACTTCGGCAGCTTTACGGAGCTCGCCCGCAGACAGGGCCAGCGTCCGGTGACGCGGGTGCTGGAACACCGGGTGGAGAACGGCGAACTCTTGCTGGTGCGCGCCCGTGGGCTTGCCAACGGCGACAGCGTGACGTGGCTGAACGTCGACACATCCGAGCTCGATCTCGCCCTCTACCCGGGCATCGAGCGTTACGATTTCGCGGCGCAATCGCTCTATGAGGTCTTGCGCCGCGACTATGACCGCCATCCCTTGCGCTCGGAATTGCTGCTGACCGTCGTGCCCGCCTCCGAACGCCTCAAGGAGGTCTTTGCCCCGGCGCCTGACGTGCCGGGCTACCTTTGCGCCAGCGGGGATGTGCTCGATGCCGACGACCGTTTGGTCGAGCGCACGTCGATCGTCTACTCGCCGGCGGTCCAGATGAAATTCGCAACGCGCTGGGGCCGCGAGACTGCTGCACATAGCGCGCAGGAGAACAAGACATGAGCCGCTTCGGCGACACCTTCACGACCCCAAAACCCATCCTCGGCATGCTGCACCTTGCTGGCGACGGCCCGGCCGCCAAGCTCGCCCAGGCGGAGGAAGAGGCCCGCATCATGGCAGGCGAAGGTGTCGACGGACTGGTCGTCGAAAACTATTTCGGCGATGCCGAGGATGTTGAGCGGGTGCTGGAACGGCTTTTCGGCCTCGACCTCGGGACCCGCATCGGCGTCAATGTGCTGCGCGACGACGCGCGCGCCTTCGCGCTCGCCAAAATGTACCCCGTTTCCTTCATTCAGGTCGATTCGGTCGCCGGCCACCTGCCGCCTGATACGGACGAACCCTTCGCAGCCGCTCTTGCCGCACGACGGGAAGGCGTTTCCGCACTGTTGCTCGGTGGTGTGCGGTTCAAATATCAGCCGGTTCTGTCCGGCCGGACTGAATCGGAAGACGTGCGCATTGGCGCGGCGCGCTGCGACGGGCTGGTGGTGACCTCCGACGCCACCGGTCAGCCGACCGACATGGAAAAGGTGGAGCGCTTCCGCGCCGCGACCGGCGGAGTGACACCGCTGCTGATCGGTGCCGGTCTGACTGAAGGCAATGCCGCGGAGCAATTGGCAAGGGCCGATGGCGCCGTCGTCGGTAGCTGGTTCAAGCACGACCACAAGGACTCAGGCCGTGTCGAGGCCGCCCATGTCGCTGGGCTGATGCGTGTCGTGCGCGCGATCAGGAGCGCCGCATGACCGCCACCGATACCGTCCTGGCCCAGCCGGTCACGGCCACGAATTTTTCGCGATACGGCAAGGTCTACGACCTGACCGGCGACGCCGATCCCAAGGCGATCTGGACCGCTGGCGACGGCTGGCATGACGGCTTCACGAAGACACCATTGATCGACGGTCGCGGGCATCTCGGCGTCACTCGCGGCGGCAGCGCGCCGTGGCACTGCAGCGCAATGGAGCGGCATCCACAAACCGAAGAGGCGATCTTCTGCCTCGCCCAAGCGGTAATTCTGGCGGTGGCACCGGCCTCGGATGGCGCCGCGCCGCATCGCGATGACATCGAGGCCTTCGTGGTCATGCCCGGGCAGGTCGTGGTGATGAAACGTAACGTCTGGCACGATGCCTGCCGGGGTGTTTCCGGTCCTGCGCCCTATTACTGGATGGCGGTTTGCGGCCTCGGCGAGAGTCCGTGGGTGCCAGTTTCCGGCGGCTCGAAATTGGTGCAGGCCGTTCCGGGCGAAGGACCAATCGCATGACAAGCTTCTTCATCGGCGACGTGGCCCTCGACGAATACTACACCGCCGATCGCTGGCCGGGCCGCGCCGACAAGGGCATGGTCAAGGAGCTACCGGCCGAAGCCGGCGGCTCCATTGCCAATGCCGCCGTCGTACACGCTGGACTTGGCGGCGAGACGCAGTTCATCTCGCTGCTCAACGACAGCCCACTATCGCAACGACTGATTGCCGATTTGAAGGAGAACGGGGTCGGTGTCGACCACATGCTGATCGATCCGGCCATTCCGGAATCGAGAAACTTCATCTTTCTCGTCGATGGCGAACATGTCGTTCTGACGGTGGAGATGGGCGAGCAACCGATGTGGCTCGACGCAGCCGCTCTCGGGGCGCTGCGCCAACCGGGCTTTCTCTACACGACACTCTATCGTGTGCGCCGTCTCCATGCGCGGACGGATCAAGGGGTCCTCAAGCAAGCCGACCTTCTTGCAGATCTGCGCCAACACGGCCGCCGCGTCATCTTTGATCTCGATGTCGGCGGCTGCGTGCCGGAAGATATGCCTTACCTCGCCGGCGCCGCGGTCGTCAACTTTAACCAGGTCGGTTTCCGTGCGGCCTTCGGTCATGACGAAATCACGATGATCGGCGACTGGATGCACGCGCACGAAATCGGCTGGGTGATACGTACCCTTGCCGCGGATGGCGCCGAGGCCAGTAACGGCGACACGGTTCTTCGCGTAGCCGGTTTTCCGGTTGACGTTGCCGACGTCACCGGCGCCGGCGACACGTTCGGAGGCACATTGACCTGGTGCTTGTCGCAAGGTCAGACCATCGAAGAGGCGCTGGACTTCTCCGTCGCCGCCGCCTCCCGCTCCGTCACCATCCACGGTCCGCGGGCCGGCAAGGCAAATTCCGAGGAGATCCACCGCTGGCTTAAGGAGAAGCGGCAGACAAGGATGCGCTGAACCGCTGCACCAGCGCGGATCGTCCGTTTGCGATCTTAAGTTGCGCCCGGCTCTTCCCGCCTTGTGCAGGCCGACCGAAACGGCCTCGGTGCGCCGCCCCTGGGCAGGGGCGGCCTCAAGCGCTGGACGGAAACGGTACTCCTAAGCGCTGCCGCGAGGAAAAGCCTCAGATCCCCAGCATGCGCCGGTTCGCCGCCTCGTCGGTGCCGGCGCCGGCGAAATCGTCGAAGGCCTTCTCGGTGACGCGGATGATGTGGTGCCTGACGAAGTCGGCGCCTTCCCGCGCGCCATCCTCCGGATGCTTCAGCGCGCATTCCCACTCGACCACCGCCCAGCCGGCAAAGTCGTTGGCCGCCATCTTCGAGAACACCGCGCCGAAATCCACCTGGCCGTCGCCGGGCGAGCGGAAGCGGCCGGCGCGGTTGACCCAGCCCTGATAGCCGCCATAGACGCCCTGCCGTCCGCTTGGGTTGAACTCCGCATCCTTGACGTGGAACATGCGGATGCGCTCCTTGTAGATGTCGATGTTGTCGAGATAGTCGAGGCACTGCAGCACGTAGTGCGACGGGTCGTAGAGCATGCAGGCGCGCGCATGGTTGCCGGTGCGCTCCAGAAACATCTCGTAGGTGATGCCGTCGTGCAGGTCCTCGCCCGGATGGATCTCGTAGCAGATGTCGACGCCACAGTCCTCGGCGTGATCGAGGATCGGCGTCCAGCGCTTCGCCAGTTCGTCGAAGGCGGTCTCGACGAGGCCGGCCGGCCGCTGCGGCCAGGGATAGACGAAGGGCCAGGCGAGCGCGCCGGAGAAGCTTGCCATCGCATTCAAGCCGAGGTGCTTCGAGGCCGTCAGCGCCAGCTTCACCTGCTCGACCGCCCATTGCTGCCGTGCCTTGGGATTGCCGCGCACCTCCGCGGCGGCAAAGCCGTCGAAGGCCTCGTCATAGGCCGGGTGCACAGCCACGAGCTGGCCCTGCAGATGCGTCGACAGCTCGGTCACCTCGACGCCGTTTTCGCGTGCCGTGCCGGCGAACTCGTCGCAATAGGCCTTCGAGCTCGCCGCCTTCTTCAGGTCGATCAGCCGCCCGTCCCAGCTCGGCACCTGTACGCCCCTGTAGCCGCAATCCGCTGCCCATTTGGTGATCGCGTCCCAGGAATTGAACGGCGCCGCATCGCCGGCAAATTGCGCAAGAAAGAGCCCTGGCCCCTTGATGGTCTTCATGTCTCGTCTCCTCCGTTGAAATTTTGCTGAACGGCTGGAAGGCGTCCCCACGCCAGCGGGGCCAAAGACCACCGGATTTTCGGTTTTCCAGACACGCCGACCCAGGCCTGTTGCGCTCATGCGCAGAAGTCGATGCAAATTGGTGGCGGCCCGCGCCAATGACGGGCCGCCCATTGCTTCAGCGGATCAGAATGGCGAATCCGGGAAGTAGAAGTCCTTCGCATTGTCCTTTGTCACGAGTGTTGCATCGATCGTGTAGACGCCGCGGACCGGAACCTGGCCGTAGAAGTTGGCGACGGTCATTTCGAGCGCGGTACCCACCATCGCCGGCGGATAGAGTACGTCGACCGGGATCATCTTGTCGCCGTCCATGACCTTCTTGATCATCTCCTTCGAGCCGGCGCCGGCGACGACATACTTGATATCGGTACGCTTTGCCTGCTCGATCGCCTGCAGCACACCGACGGCCATGTCGTCGTCCTGGCACCAGACGACGTCGATCTTCGGGTACTTGGTCAGATAGTCCTGCATGACCTTGAAGGCATCGTCGCGGTTCCAGTTGCCGTACTGTCGGTCGAGAACCTTGACGTCCGATCCGTCGATGCCCTTGTCGAAGCCGTCCTGGCGCTGCTGGTCGATCGGGATCGGCAGGCCG
This sequence comes from Ensifer sp. B1-9, assembly GCF_050474445.1. Classification (NCBI taxonomy): domain Bacteria; kingdom Pseudomonadati; phylum Pseudomonadota; class Alphaproteobacteria; order Hyphomicrobiales; family Rhizobiaceae; genus Ensifer; species Ensifer sp. B1-9. Next base: position 197,308 of record NZ_JBCHVG010000015.1, on the reverse strand, counting down.
CGGATGACGACGACTTCAGCATCCGGTGTCGTTGCCTTGATGTATTCGCCAGCAACCTGGCCAAGCGCCGGGTTGTTGCCGGCGACATAGAGATCGCGCACGGAATTGTCGTTGACACTCGGCGCACGGTCGACGAGCGCGACGAAGGTCCCCTTGCCCTTCACTTCCTTGATGGCATTGACGAGCGGATCCGGATCGGTGGGCAGGATCACGAGAGCGTCGATGCCCTGTGTTTCGAGGTCCTGCACGGCGTTGGCCTGGCTTGCCGGATCGGGCGAAGTCTTGACGATGACGTTGAGCCCCGGATTGCGCTCCATCAGGATCTTGGCGACCCGCTCGGCATGGAAGACCACGCCGGCCGTCCAACCATGATCGGCTGCCGGAATCGAGACACCGATCGTGACCTTCTTTTCCTCCTGCGCGTGCGACACGCCAGCAAGTGCTGTCATGGCCGCGAGGGTCAGGCCGAATAGCTTATTACGCATTAAGTTCCTCCCAAAATATCAGGTCAGCCTGTTGCAGGCCGGGAGACCTGTGGACCCGGCCGTCTCACGATTTGCGCACCAGCGAGCGCTGGACGAGCATCGCAATGATGATGATCGCGCCCTGGATGGCGCCGATCAGGTATTCGCTGATGAAGTTGGAAAGCAGCATGATGTTGCCGACCAGCTCGAGGATGAACGCGCCACAGATCGTGCCCCAGACACGACCGGCGCCGCCTTTGAGCGCCGTGCCGCCGACGACGACGGCGGTGATCGCCTGCAACTCCCAAAGGATGCCGGTCGTCGCCGACGTCGAGCCGAGTCGCGGCACATAAAGGAGGACGGCGGCCGCCACGCACAGGCCCTGGATCACGAAGGCGACGGTGCGGACGCGGTTGACGGAAATGCCTGAGTAGCGCGCAACGTCGCGGTTGGAGCCGACGGCGACGACGTGCCTGCCGTAACGCGTGCGATAGAGGATGAAGGCCGCCACGGCAGTGACCGCGAGGATGACGACGATCGGAACGGGAACGCCGAAGATGGTGCCGAAGTAGGCGGGACGATATATCTCCTGGAGTTCCGGTTCCTTGAGGGTGATTGCGCCGCCTTGCGACAGCCAGGTCGTCAGTCCCCGATAGATGCCCATCGTGCCGAGCGTCGCGATGAAGGGCTCGATCTTCCCGACTGTGGTGATCAGACCGTTGGTGAGACCACAAAGCGCGCCGGCGACGATGGTGAACAGGACCGCCGCCAGAAGCATGAGCGCCGGATCGGCAATCACGCCGGAGTTCATGAAGAGGATCATCAGGCTGGCGATGAAGGCGACCATCGCCCCAACCGACAGGTCGAGATCGCCCGATGAAATCACGAAGGTGGCGCCGACCGCGATGATGGCGATGAAGGCGCTGCGGGTGGCGACGTTGGCGAGGTTGTTGATGCTGATGAAATTGGGATTGACCAGCGCGCCCACCAACAGGAGCAGCGCCAGCGCGACGAATGGCGCCACAGCCCTGAGATCGATGTCACGCCAGCTGCGGCGGCGAATTACGCCCTGACTGCCTTCCTCGTTTACGCTCATATCCAATTGAACCTCCGTCCCATCTGTCGGGAATCTTTTTGTTCTCGGCATCTGTGCGGCATGCGCCGCCGCGATCTCAGGCCGCCGTTTTCTTCTTCAAGCCTGCGGCGTAGCGCATGATCTCCTGCTCGGAGATCTCGTCGCCCTCGAGGATGCCGGCGATGTGGCCTTCGCGCATGACGACCACGCGACTGCAGAGGCCGATGACCTCGGGCATCTCCGACGAAACGACGATGATCGAGCGACCGTCGCGGGCCAGCGCCGAGATGAAGTGATAGATCTGCTGCTTGGTACCGACATCGATGCCGCGTGTCGGCTCGTCGATGATGATGATATCAGGATCGGTCTCCATGACCTTGGCGAGCAGCAGCTTCTGCTGATTGCCGCCCGACATGCGCCCGGCAACGACGCTGTCATCCCGGACGCGGATGTCGAAACGGCGGCGCGCCTTGACGAGCGCCGCTTCTTCGCTTCCGGGATCAAGGTAGCCGAGCCGGGTGTGTCGGTCGAGCGATTGTAGCGTCAGGTTCGCCATCATGCCGGCGTCAAGCAACAGGCCCTTTGCCTTCCGGTCCTTGGTCATGTAGGCGAGACCGGCATTGTTGACCGCATGCACGTCGCCGGATGAAACCGGCTGGCCACGAACAAAAACCTCGCCGGCCAGACGGGGACGCAATCCGACGATCGCCTCCATCAATTCCGTCCGCCCCGAGCCGATCATCCCGGAAAAGCCGAGGATTTCGCCCCGGCGGACCTCGAAGCTCGCATCGCGAACATATCCGGTCGAAAGCCCGTTGACCCGCAGCACGACCTCCTCGTCGATGTCCGGTTCGGTCTTGGCGGGATAGAGGCTCGACAGTTCCCGGCCGACCATCAACTGGGCGATCGCCTCGCCATCGAGAATGGAGGTCGGCGATGTCTTGATCCACTGGCCGTCGCGCAGCACAGTCACCCGATCGGTGAGCTCCATGACCTCGTCGAGCTTGTGCGACACGAAGACGAAGCTCGTTCCCTTGTCGCGCAGCTTGCGCACCAGCCGGAACAGGAAGTTCGTCTCCTCCCGAGAGAGCACGGCGGTCGGCTCGTCCATGAAGACGACACGTGCGTCACGGCTGATGGCCTTGGCGATCTCCACCATCTGTTTTTCGGCGATCGACAGCGAGCCGACCATTGCATTCTCGTCGACATGAGAACCGAGGAGATCGAGAACGCGGCGTGTTTCCGCGCGCATGAACTTGCGGTCGAGCACGCCGAATTTGGTCACCTCGCGGCCGAGAAACAGGCTCTCGGTGACGGTGAGGTGTTCGGCAAGATTGAATTCCTGATGGATGATGACGATGCCGAGTGCTTCGGCCGCGCCGTTTGCCGGAAGTTTCATCGACTTGCCGTCAAGCAGGATCTCGCCCGAGGTCGGCTGCGCAAAGCCGGACAATATCTTGACGAGCGTGGATTTGCCGGCGCCATTCTCGCCCATCAGTGCGTGGATTTCGCCCTGGCGCAGCTCGAAATCGACGCTGAAAAGCACCTGCACGCCGCTGAAGGACTTGCTGATGCGGCGCGCAGACAGCACGACGGGCGCCCCGTCGACAACCTCCGTGGTCATATTCCCCTCCCTGCGGCCTCCACCGCCTTTTCCCATGATGTAAACCTTTACATCGGCCAGTGTAAAGGTTTACATCATGTTTGTTCGACAATTTTTTCGGCTTGCGCGTTTGACCGCTCGGCAAGTCTGTGTAGTGTCTCGCAACAAAGCCCGAGGCCAGCCGAGTGTCCGATTCCACCCCCGCAACCATCGAAGACGTCGCACGGATCGCCGAAGTGTCGATCGCGACGGTCTCGCGGGCCATTCACATGCCGGAGAAGGTTGCCAAGTCCACGCGGCTGAAGGTCAATCAGGCCATCGCACTGACGGGCTACACCACCAATGCGATGGCGCGCAGCCTGAGGCTCGGCCGGTCGAACATGATATTGGTGGTGGCGCCCGATATCGGTGACCCGAATTTCTCCAGCATTCTTGTCGGCCTCGAAAACGAAGCGCGCGCTCATGGTTACGGCGTGCTGATCGGGCATACCCAGAATGATGCCCAACGTGGATTGGAGTACCTGAAGTTCTTCAATTCGAACCAGGCGGCCGGCCTGATCCTGTTCACGGGAATTCTTCCTTTTGGCCACCAGGAGGTGACGCCGCGCCTGCCGCCGACGGTCGGCGTTTTCGAGCCCGTGTTTAACGGAGGCATTCCCTATGTCGGCGTCGACGACATCGAAGGCGCGCGCAAGGCCGTTGATCTTCTCATTTCCGAGGGGCATCGACGGATCGCATTCATCGGAGACTCTCATACGCGCCTGGCATATAGCCGTCGTCGGTCAGGGTACGAGGCCGGGCTTGCTGCGGCCGGCATCCCCCCGAACCGCCGCCTTATCCTCGAAGGTGACGGAACCGTAGAAAGCGGCAGGCTGGCGCTGGAACAGCTCTTCATGCGCGACGACCTTCCGACCGCCTTCATGTGCGTCAACGATCAGACTGCCCTTGGCGTTGCTCTCGGCCTCAAGGCGCGCGGCTACGACATACCGGATCACTTTTCAGTCACCGGCTTTGATGACGTCCCGCAAGCCAGTTTCATGACCCCTTCCCTGACCACGATCCGCCAGCCGCGCACCGCCATCGGCAAGCACGCGATGGCACTGCTTCTCGAAATGCTTTCGGACCGCACCCCCTCCCAAACGGAGATCCTGCTGAGGCCCGACCTGGTGGTCCGCAACTCTGTTGGGCCACCGCCGACACGGCGATGAAGGATTGAGCGTGAGTGCCAGGCTACTCGGAGAGCACCCACCTGATCCGGAAATCTAGGTCGCGATCCTGTTGCGCGCCTGCATGATGATTTCACGTAGCCACCGATGCATCGGCGAATGATGCGAGCGGTCGTGCCATAGCATGTGGAAGACCATCTGCGGGAACTCGATCGGTGGCTGACGGACGACAAGCGGCAGAAGACCCGCAAAGTAGCTGGCGAAATGATGGCTGGTCGAGAAGATCAGGTCGGACTGCAGTAGGAGGTACGGTGCGGTCGTGAAATAGGAAAGCGCGACGGTGCGCGCGCGGCTGACGCGCAGGCTCGACAGATGGGTTTCGACAACACCGCGATGGGCCATCGAATAGGCAACCGGTACGATATGGGCTGCTGCCAGATAGTCGGCTTCGCTGAACGTCCCCTGCGCCAGCGGATGGGACTCCCGCATCAGGCAAACGATGTCGTCCTGCAGGAGGATCGAGCGCTTGAGATAGGCCGGAGGAGATGGCCAGTTGCCGATGACGACATCGACATCGCCCCGGGCAAGCGCCCCTTCAAAGTCGAAATCGGGACCGAGCGCCCGTATCACGAGGCTCGCACTCGGCGCCTTGCGCCTGATCTGGTCGACGATCTCCGAGAGGAAGACCGGCGCCATGTAATCTGGCGAAGCGATCGTGAAGCTGTGATTGCTTGACGAAGCGTCAAACGGTGCCGTCGCGTCGACCAAGCCTGTGAGATCGGCCAACAGGGCCTGCGCGCGCGGCAAGATCGCCAGCGCGCGCTCCGTCGGCACCATTCCGTCGCGGCCGCGCACAAGCAATTGGTCGGAAAAGATCTCGCGCAGCTTTCCCAGCGCCAGACTGACCGCCGGCTGGGATTGCTCCAGCTTGACGGCCGCACGCGTCACACTGCCCTCGGCCATGAGCGCGCAGAATACCCTTAGGAGATGTGCGTCAACGGTATCTTCTTTCGACATTTGCATTTCAGGATAGCCAACAAAATCCGACAGGGCGAGCCGGCCAACAGGTCAACACCGGCTTTATTCGTCTGGCTAATAATGGGTATTTGCCCGCCCGCGTTGACCAAATCGGGCCGGCCGAGCACCGTTTGCGCAGGAAATGCCGCGATGCGGTGGCTGAATTTCAGGGCAAGACATGCTTGATATCGATGCGATCAACCACATGGACTGCGACGACTTCGTCGCTTACCTCGGTCCTGTTTTCGAGAATTCGCCTTGGGTGGCGCAGTGCAGTTGGCAGAAGCGGCCGTTCGCCGACATCGTGGCTTTGCATACCGTGATGTTCAGCCAGATCCTGGCGCGAGACACGGCGTCCAAGGTCGAATTCCTGGGCGCACATCCGGATCTTGCCGGCAAGGAGGCCAAGCAGGGCCGGATGACCGCGGCATCGACCATCGAACAGGGAACGGCCGGGCTCGACAACCTGGCGAGCCACGAAATGGCGCTGATCGACGATCTGAACCGGCGCTATCGCGCCCGGCACGGCTTTCCGTTCATCGTCTGCGTTCGCCATTACACCAAGGCCGGCATCTTCGCCGAATTCAAGCATCGCATCGGACGGGAGACCGATGCCGAGCTTGCGGAAGCACTGCGGCAGATCGCCAGCATCAGCCGCTATCGACTGGGTGCCCTCGTCAAGGAGGAGGCACAGGAGGTTATCACGCCGGCCGCATAGCGGCCGGTATCCTGAAATGGACTTATACGGGAGGTAGTCCACAATGGCATCGGCAGCACCTGCGGGGCACAGAGGCGGCTCACCAGCCGCGAACCCCGAAAAACTGGAGTCCGTCTACCGCAAGGTGACATGGCGGCTCCTTCCCTTCCTGATGTTCCTGTGGATCCTGGCATGGATCGACCGGGTCAATGTTGGTTTCGCGAAGCTCACCATGCTGCAGGACCTGCAGTTCAGCGAAACCGTTTACGGCCTCGGTGCCGGTATCTTCTTCCTTGGCTATTTCTTCTTCGAAGTGCCGAGCAACATGTGGCTCGAACGGATCGGTGCCCGCGCCACGATCGCCCGCATCACCATCGGCTGGGGCATCATCTGCGTGCTGATGATGTTCGTCACCCAACCCTGGCAGTTCTATACGCTGCGCTTCCTGCTTGGCGTGTTCGAGGCCGGCTTCTACCCCGGCATCATCCTCTACCTCACCTATTGGTATCCGTCGCTGCGTCGCGCCAGGGCCTTCGGCCTGTTCATGTCCGCCTCGGCACTTGCTGGCGTCATTGGCGGGCCGCTGGCAGGCACGATCATGACCCAGCTCGGAGGCGCCAATGGCTGGGCCGGCTGGCAGTGGGTGTTCTTGCTCGAAGGCGTCCCGTCGATCCTCGCCGGTATTGCCACCATCTTTTACCTGACCGACAAGCCTGAGAAGGCGCATTGGCTGACCTCGGAGGAAAAGGCCCTGCTCATCCAGGATATCGAGCAGGACAAGAAGGCGCTCGGCCATCGTGAGCACAGCGTGCTCAAGGCGCTGAAGAACCCGACCGTATGGAAGTTCATTGCCATTTATTTCTGTATCATCATGGCGAATTCGACGCTGACCTTCTTCGGCCCCTCCGTGGTGCGTGAAGTCGGTTTCTCAAGTCCGGCCACGGTCGGCTGGATCATGGCTGCCATCTATCTCGGCGGTGCTGCCGGCATGATCCTGAACGGCATGCATTCCGATCGTACCTCAGAGGTGCGCTACCACTGCGCCTTTGCGGCACTTGCGGGTGCCACCGGCCTCATGGTCCTGGGCTTCGTCCTTCCGGTCAGCCCTGCCCTGTCGCTCGCTGCTCTGGGGCTGGCGATCGTCGGCACCATGTCCGCAATCCCGGTCTTCTGGCAGATGCCGAACCATTGTCTGGCGGGTTCCGCGGCAGCAGTCGGCATCGCGCTGATCAACTCTGTCGCGAACCTCGCCGGCTTCGGCGCCCCCTATCTCATGGGCTACCTGAAGGACACGACCGGCGTCATGACCCACGGCCTGTGGCTGGTGGCGGCCGTCGAGGCGCTGACCTTCGTGCTGATCGTCGGCTTCGTCAGCAAGGTCAGCCGGCAGACGCAGCAGCCTGCATAGAACGGGCCCGAGAATACCCCGCGTTGCGGGCTCTGACAGGACGAGAATAGTATCGGACCATCGCGCCTCTGCACGGTGGTCCGATACTGCATCCGGGCGCGTGGGCACGAAAGAGCCCGACGGGGCAAGGCGTTTCGGCAGGCCCAAGCCACCAGCGCGCGGAGCCAAGCGCCTGAAGGCGCCGCTCAGATTTTTTAAGTTTTTTTTCAACGCAATGGATGAGAAGCCGTCGCCACTCCGTATATGCGGGTATGGATTCGAAAAAGGGCGCCTTTGACGTTATTGGGCAGTTGGCTGCGCTGAGGCGCTATGCGCGTTCACTTGCGCGCAATTCGCCGGACGCCGAGGATCTCGTTCACGATGCATTGGTGAGAGCCTATGAGCGACGCTCGACGTTCCGCTCTGGGGAAAGCCTTAGAAACTGGCTCTTCGCCATCGTTCGCAACACGCATATCGACCGCGTGCGATCCGCGATCTCTCGCGGCCAGCGTGACGACCAGACGGCGCAGGAAGCTGCATCATCCTACCCGGCCCACCAGGAACATAGCGTACGGCTGGCTCAGGTCCGCGAAGCGTTCATGATGCTTCCCGAAGAGCAGCGCGAAGCGCTGCATCTCGTTGCGGTCGAGGACCTCTCCTATCAAGAGGCTGCCAACATACTCGATATTCCCGTCGGGACTCTGATGTCGCGTGTCTCCCGTGCAAGAGCGAGCCTGAGAGATTTCGAGAGCGGAACGAAAAGGCCCAACCACCTGAGGCTTGTCGGAGGCGATCATGACTGACGTGGACGCGATTATCGATACCGATCTCGATGCCTATGTGGATAACCAGCTCGATGCGGCGGGGCGGCTGCGGGTTGAGACCTGGCTCGCCAGGAATCCGGATGCGGCGGCGCGTGTCATGGCCGACCTCGGCATGCGAACCACGCTCAAGCTGGCGATGACGTCGGATGTCGTTGCCGCACGCCCCGAGACGCGCGAGGCCGCCCGCCGCCTTTCGTCGGGACTGGCGAATGCGCGCGTGTGGAACGCCATGCAAAAGGTCGCCGCAGTCGGGTTGATGGTTTCGGTGGGGTGGATTGCCCATTCGTCCGTCGGCCCGAGCGAAGTCAATGCCTCGGCCCATCCGCCGGCTTTCGTGGAGCATGCGATCCGCGCGCATCAGACCGCGCTGGTCAGAGCGGGAATGCCGTCACAACCGGAAGCGCAGACCTACGACCCGGACGACATTCGTGCGGCGACCGCCATCGTCATGCCGGAGCTTCCGAAGGATTGGAACGTCGTCGATGTCCAGGTCTTCCCCTCGGATTTCGGTCCTAGTGTCGAGACGAGCGTCAAGACCGATGCTGGCGCAGTCATATCACTCTTCGCCGGCAGGCCGGGGTACTTCGCGGTCGAGCCTGTGAAGGACCTCAATCTCTCCAGTGCCGAGGCTGCGTGGTGGCAGGTCGGCGAGGTCGCCTATGCCGTCGTCTCAAGTACGCCTGGCATCGGCCTCAGCGATGAGGCCGAGCTACTCAAAAGCTCACTTTACTGAACTGAGGAAACCTACATGTATTCGAACCAGAACCGCTTCGGCGGCATGAGCCAGGCTTCTGCCGCTGCCCTCGACGAGGGCCTTCGCCAGCATATGCTGCGCGTCTACAACTATATGGGCCTCGGCCTCGTCGTCACGGGCCTTGTGGCCTTCATCGTAGGCACCACGCCGGCGCTCTATGTGCCGATCTTCTCGACCCCGCTGAAGTGGGTGGTGATGCTGGCTCCGCTGGCCTTCGTTTTCTTTTTTTCCTTCAAGATGCATTCGATGTCTGCGTCGTCAGCGCAGATGATCTTCTGGGCTTTCTGCGCCGTCATGGGGCTGTCGCTCGCCTCTGTCTTCCTCGTCTTCACCGGAGCCAGCATCGCCCGCACCTTTTTCATCGCCGCCACCATGTTTGGTGCGACGAGCCTCTACGGCTATGTGACGAAACGAGACCTGGCGAAGTTCGGTTCGTTCCTGATCATGGGCCTGATTGGCGTGATGATCGCCTCGATCGTCAACATCTTCCTCGGCTCGAGCGCTCTTCAGTTTGCCGTTTCGGTGATCGGTATCGTCGTCTTCGTCGGCCTGACCGCCTGGGACACGCAGAACATCAAGGAACAGTACGCCGATAATTTCGACCAGGAATCGCAACAGAAGCTCGCGGTTTTCGGTGCCCTGTCGCTCTACCTGAACTTCGTCAACATCTTCCAGCTGCTGCTGAATTTCACCGGCGAGCGTGAAGGGTGATTGTCGTAGATATGGGCCGACCGTTGCTCCACGCCGGCGGGCCCTATTCCTTGGTGACATGGACATCCGCCGAACCAGCGCGAAAGCGCGAGCTTCGACGTCTATCCTACGAGGTCGTCCCGCTGGACGACCTCAATACCGGCAAAGTCAGGATCAGGGCGCTGTAAGTGGTGCATGAGCAGGCCAACGCTACGGAATCGGCGACGATCAATACTCATCGCAGTCCGGGTTTAGCGCCGGGCGATTAACGTTTGTCACGCCCCCCGCAACAGTCGCACCACCATCAGCTAGACGCACGTGTCTTCGGGCGCCACCGTCCCAGCAGCGATGGGCAGAGCTTTGGGCCAGCGCTCGCGCCTTAGAACGAGCGTGGCGCTGGATCCAGCAGCTTCACACTCCCGGAAGTAACCTGGTAGATCGCGCAGGTTCGCTCAACGGAGCCGTTCCCCGCGAATCGGAAGGCTGCCGCCGCGCCGATGAAGCCATTTGGAGACCGAAGGCTCTCCTGCGTGATGGCGGCTTCGCCCTGGCTGCGCACGAGACCGGCGGCAAGCGCGATCACATCGAAGCCATAGGCCGCATCGGCGCCGGCGGCGCGCTCGTACCGATCGAGATAGCGCGACGTCATGCGTGAACCGTTTTCCGGACCGAACAGGCAGAGATGGCTTCCCGAAAGTTCGGGGCGCTTGTAGGCGGAATTCTCCCATCCGGAGCTGCCGACGACCATCGCGTTCGGTTTCAGGTAGCCGTTGGCCTTGAGCTGCGACAGCGCGCCGACATCTGGCTCGCCGGAACCGATCAGGAGCACGCCATCGGTATCTTTGAGCTTGGCCTTGGAGGCCGCGTCGCCGGTAAATGCCGTGGCGCCCGTCACGGCGACGAGGGCCGGCTTGATGCCATATCCGGCAAGCCCGCGATCGAGCCTTTGTCGCTCGGCGGGGGAAACATCGCTCGGCAAGAGCACGACGAGCCGCTTGCGGCCGGACGCCACCGCATAGGATGCCCCCTCGACGGCACTGTCGATGCGGTCGGACACGAAAGCGAAAGTGCCAGCCGGCCGCTCGGCGCCGTTGCCGCGCAGGACCAATAGAGGCGCCCGAGACGCGCCGAGCCCCTGGCGCACGGTGCTGACAGGCACGTCGGCGATCGACACCGCGACGAGCGCGACCTTTTGGCCGGCAAGCCGCTTTGCCGCCTCCTGGATCTGCTGTGGCGAACCGTCGGTGTTTTCGACCAGCAACGAGAGTTGGCCGCCGCCGACCTCATCGATCGCGAGCGACGCGCCGTCCCGGATATCGCGTTCGCGCACGGTTTCGCCCGACGGAGCCATCAGGGCGGTGATGAGCGCGACGCGTGTTGCCCCGCTGCCGAAGGTTTCCTGTGGCTTCACGGCGTGCTCGGCAGCGCGCCGCGCGTGTCTCGCCTGCGGTGATTCCACGTCGAGAACGTCCTGGGGCGTGGGTGCGCCCTGGCAGCCCGCAAGTGTGCCGAGTGCGAGGACGCCGAGGGCCAGCCACCGCCGACAGGACGACGCCCGCGTCGTCTGTGAAACGACAGCGTGGGACATGACGATCAAACCGCCAGCCTCAATTCATGTAATTCCGCATCTTGGTGTAGAAGCAATCGCATTTGGCGATGTAGTCCTCGTCGCGCCAGTTGGATTGCAGGTAACCATAGGCCTTGCCGCAGGCAACCTTGGTCTCGGATGCCCAGACGAAGGTCGGCCGGGTCGACGAGATCCAGTGCGGGTCATCGGCGACCGCGATCGCTTCGTCCATGCGCGACACGACCTCCTTGGTCAGTGTCGCGACGTCCTGGTCAATGGTGAGCGAGGATTGGCTGGCTTCGGCGCACTGCCTCGCGGCTGGCGCATAATCGACGATGAGATCGGCCGCGAATCCTGAAACGGGCATAAGAGCGACCATCGCCCCCACCAGCATGCTTCTGATCATGAAAAGATTCCCCCTGGAAAATGCGGTCCCCGGATGATTACCGAGAACCGCTGAACTGTCGAGACCGACGTGCTGTTAATGAATGTCTTGGTCTGTTTTCGTCCCGTTGGTGTTGTTGAACAATATCTTCACGACGTCGGTAGAGGCCTGGAAGTCTTCCAGCACTGCGACCGTGTGCCAGCCAGAACCGTTGCCGGCGCTGCCGTCAGTGTCGACCTGGAGATTGGCATTGCCGCCGCCCGCGTCCTCAACACGAACGTAATTATCCTGCATGATTGTTGTCGAAGGCAAATTGCCTAGCAACGCAGACAGGTCGACAGTATCCCCTTCGTTGTGATTGTAGTCGGTGATGACGTCATCAATGCTGAGTTGCAGTGAGTCGGGATCCATGACGAAGGTATCGCGACCCGCGCCGCCGGTCACGTGGTCGAGGCCAGTACCGCCGTAAAGCATATCGTCGCCGTCCCCGCCAAACAGGTAGTCAGCCCCCTCGCCCGAGAAAAGCGTATCATTGCCAGCTCCCCCCGAGATCTGATCAGCTGCCGCGCCGGTTGAGATGACATCGTTGCCAGCGGTGCCCGCCATTACGTCGACTGTGAACGAGGCGGTCGCCGTGTCGTGGTCGGCATCCCTACCCCCAAGTTCAAATGCCAGCTGCGAATCTGCCGGGTTCACAGTGGTCGTGTACCCCAAGCTTACGCCTGTAATCTTTGCGTTGACATTGCTGCTGACAATATCGAACTCTACGTAGTCAACAGTTTTGCTTGTATCGATGCTAAATGTGACCGCTCCAGATCCGTTGTAGTCTCTAGGAACGTCTACCGAGGTCCCATCCGTGTATTTGACCATGAGCAGCAAATGGTCTCCTGCAGCCAAGCTACCTGTGGAGGCAAGCCCCAAGGTAAGCGAGCTAATGGTCGCATTATCGTGCCCCGGCTGTTGCTGTACGTCGAGCCGCAAAACTTCATTCTTTGTGTTAGTGTTGTGAATCACACCGTCCCCAACGCCAAGTTCACTTGAAGAAATGCTTAGTTTTTCTTGAACACCGTTGTTATACCCGGTTGCGACCAGTTCAAACGCACCGCCGAAATTAGACTTCGGAAACGTGTAGCTCATTACATCGCTACTGGTTTTGGAAAGTCCGGCTAGCAGGGATTCTGTGTTGACAACGATCGAAGGCGCCGGCGACACAAGATTGAATTCGTAGGTGCCATCATTCTTGATCGTTAACTCGAAATAAGTCTTCGCGGTGCCGCCGTCCTGATAAGTTGCCGCATAGGTGCTGGTTGTTCCGGCCTTAAGGCCGAAATCATATCCAGTGGGCTTGTTCGTCCAAACCAGAGCGCCCGCCGGAAAAGACGTATCAAAGGTCGCTGCGTCTGCTCCGACATGGAATTCATATTCGCCGACCGTAACCCCAGGCGTTCTGTAGACGGATAAGTCATCCACATCGATCGACGGGCCATCGTCCTTGAAGGTGAAGGTGCTGCCGCCACCCAGGTTGACGCTGTGGCTGGCCGTGTCGCCATCGGCATCGGTCACCGTCGCCACCAGCTGCAGTGTGCCGCCTGCGATGTTCAGGCTCAGCGGCTCGTCATGGCTGCCCGTGTTGCCGTGCCAGATCGCCTTGAGCTGGTCGAGCGTCACCTGGCCATTGGCCAGCGTGATGGTGAAGTAGGTCGTGCCGTTCACTGCACCGGTGATCACGTTGCCGGACTGGCTGAGCAGGATCTCCGCACCCTTGGCGCCATTGGCCCCGTGGGCGAACAGACCCGAGCCGACATTGTTGCCCGACAGCTGCAGCCCATAGCTCACCGAGCCCGCGCCATCCGCGCCATAGGCCGAGAACCCGGCCTGGAACACGCTCGCGACCGTGAAGGAGGCATCCGTGCCCAGCACCGTCTCGTCGACCGTCGCTGCTGCCGGGGCCGCAATCTTGCTCACATCGATCGACGGGCCATCGTCCTTGAAGGTGAAGGTGCTGCCGCCACCCAGGTTGACGCTGTGGCTGGCCGTGTCGCCATCGGCATCGGTCACCGTCGCCACCAGCTGCAGTGTGCCGCCTGCGATGTTCAGGCTCAGCGGCTCGTCATGGCTGCCCGTGTTGCCGTGCCAGATCGCCTTGAGCTGGTCGAGCGTCACCTGGCCATTGGCCAGCGTGATGGTGAAGTAGGTCGTGCCGTTCACTGCACCGGTGATCACGTTGCCGGACTGGCTGAGCAGGATCTCCGCACCCTTGGCGCCATTGGCCCCGTGGGCGAACAGACCCGAGCCGACATTGTTGCCCGACAGCTGCAGCCCATAGCTCACCGAGCCCGCGCCATCCGCGCCATAGGCCGAGAACCCGGCCTGGAACACGCTCGCGACCGTGAAGGAGGCATCCGTGCCCAGCACCGTCTCGTCGACCGTCGCTGCTGCCGGGGCCGCAATCTTGCTCACATCGATCACCGGAACGTCGTCCGAGACCGAGACCGTGACCGTGCCTTCGGCCTTGTCGCCGTCCGTATCGGACGCAATCACCTTGACCGAGCCGAGGTTGGCGAGGTCGTCGGCGTTGATGCCGGGATGGCTGGCGTAGTTGTCATTCAGCGTCGCTGTCACCGTCGCGCTGTCGCCGCTGCGCACCAGGTCGAGCGTCACGATCGCAACACCGCCGGCGCGGCCGACGATCTGCGTGTCGGAGACCCGATCCCAGGTCAGCGTACCGCTCAGGCCGCTGACGTCGTTGCTGAAGGCGATCGTCGCAATCGCATCCGAACCGGCAACGAAGCCGATCGTGCCGCTGCTGGTCTCAGCACCGCCGGCCGGCGTCGAGCCGTCGGCAAGGTTCTGGTCGTCGAGCGTCAGCGCGGCCGAAGCCGCCAGCGGATCGACCTTTGGGCCGTCGCCATCGACAACCGTGATCGTCTGGCTGTCACTCGTCGTGTCGCCATCGGCGTCCGCGGCCGACAGCGAGAAGCTGACATTGACACCACCAGCATTGTTGAGGTTGTTGGCCGCAGCAAACGACCAGCTCTTGTCGGCATTGACCGTCAGCGTGCCCTCGGCCAGCGCGAACACCACCTTCTGACCGGCCGCAAGCGTCAGCGTCTGCGTCGTGTTGCCGACCGTCACGTTCACCGTGCCGACACCGTCAGCACCGGCCGCCAGCGTCCAGTTGCCGGAAAGCGTCTGACCTTCGACGACGTTCGACGAGACCGGATCCGTGATGCCGATCACCGGAACGTCGTCGACAACGTCGATGCGGAGTGCCGCAGTCCCAGTCGCGCCGTCGGCGTCGGTCACTGTCAAGTTGAAGGTGTCCCGGTCCTGTTCGACATTCGTGCCGGGACCTGAGCCGGTAACGGGGCTCGTCAGTTCATAGGTATATTGCGCGACACCGGTGACCGGGTCGTAAGCGGTGATCGTCAGCACGCCAAACAGGCCCGTTACCGATTGCCCGGCGAGGCCGCCGATTGCAAAAGTCTGACCGTTGATCGTCAGGCTGGCGACATCACCGAGGCCATCCGGATCGGAAATCGTGAAGACGCCGTTGACCGAAGCGCTGCCATCGCCGGCGCGCGATCCGCTGGCGAGGCCGGCTTCGTCAACCTCACGGTCGCTCACGAAGATGCCGCTAGGATCACTGCTGCCGCCGTCAGGGATGATCGACGGGTTCTCATTGGCGTCAAGCGTGAAGGGAAGAAGCTCGGTCGCCTCGAGCGCCGGAAACTGCAGGGATGTCGGCGGCAGCAGATCGATGACCGGGCCAGCCTGGCCGATGTCGCCGTTGGCATCGGAGAAGCCGCCGCCGCTGCTCTGGTTCGAAACGACGCTGATGCTGCCGTCCGGGCCGGCTGCAACGTTGATGCCGTTTTCGCCGAGCACTGCCACGAGCGTTTCGCGCGGAATTTCGGCGTCGCCGATCACGAAGGTCGGAACCTTTAACGCGGCGTTGTGAATGGTGATGGTCGAGCCGTCCGGCTGTTCCAAAACGATATCGCTACCGACGACCTTGATTTTCTCGATCGACGCTCCTGCGGGCAGGTGCACTACGTTCGAAGCATCGGCGGTGACCGTCGCCGGCATGGGCGGCGTCTGGGGCGCAGTCTCGGCACCTTTCACCGGCGCGCCGGTCGCAGGATCGACGAGCTGGGGTTCTCCCTCCGCTCCGGTCGCAGCCTGTGCCACCAGCCGATCAGGCTTGCCATCCGGCGCGTTGCGGAACTCGATTGTGTCTGCCTGCGCAGCGGCGGCTTCGTTGGAAATTGCGGTGCCTTCGGTTGCCATAGAAATACCCCTCGACCTTTGCGAGTACGAAAACACCAAGCTTTTTGGATCGCAATCGGTTCGGGCGAGATTCGCGAAAAACAGCATAATATCTTATGCCAATACCCAAAATTGGTGACGTTAGTACAAATTTAGTATTTCTGGTCATCGGCTCGTAACCATCCGCCGCGTGGGCGAACGGCGACTCGATTAAGTGCCCCGAAATCGTGCTCCATGACACCGGATTTCTTCCGTTCACTCGCGGTGCAGGCTTGTCGCTGAGGGAGCCATATGGGTGCCCGATCGAAACAAGCGGTCGCGATCGGCAACTGCCGCCACATGCCGCCATCGATGGTGATATTGGTGCATCGGCGAAGTCGGGCTGTATCCGTATCAAAAGAATACATAAGTATAGAATTTGAATAAAATTTTATGTAAAACGTATTACTCCGAAACACACTAAATAATACATACAGCTTTACCGGCGTTTTTCTTTTCGTTCGTACAGTGTCCTCACGAAACCGAGAGACACGGCAATGAACAAGAAGAGCTGGAAGCGCTGCGGAAAATACCTGAAGACTTCGGTGTTCGCGATCGGCTTGGTGTCGTTATCCGCGACATCGTCCGTTCAGGCGGGCCAACCCGGCATGCTCCACCCCGGCCTTTTCCAACAGATGCTGAGCATGGCAAGCCCCCTGGCAGCCGTCGCCACGGAGACGATCAACACCTGGTCGAAGCAAGCTGCCGAGGCGCTGAAGAGCCAGCAGGTGCAGAAAGTGGCGGTGACTGCACGCCCAAGCCTTGGTAGTCAGGCGCCGGCAGCATCGGAACCTTCCGCCGTGTTCCATTCGGTTGCCTTCCGTGTCTCGTCAATCCCCGTGGCGCGCAAATGGAAGACCGTTTATCCGGCAGTCGTGGCTGCGGATTTCAACCATTGCGCACAGCAGAACGGGTGTGCCGCCCGCGGCATCGTCGGCAAGGCGATCGAAAACGCCAACGGCCTCGCATTCCGCCAGAAGATCAGCGGCATCAACCGCACGGTGAACCGAATCGTACGCTACCAGCCGGACACTGAGAACTACGGTTCCAAGGACTATTGGGCGACGCCGGATGAAATTCTTGCCCGCGGCAAGGGTGACTGCGAAGACTATGCCATCCTGAAGATGGCTGCCCTGAGGGCAGCCGGCCTGCCGTCAGAGGCCATGTCGATCGTGGTCCTTCGCGATGTCCGACGCAACCTCTATCACGCGGTGCTCGCGATCACGACGAGCCAGGGCCATTTCATCCTCGACAATCTGAGCGACGAGGTGAAGCTCGATCGTGCGCTTCCGAGCTATCAGCCACTGTTTTCGGTCAGTGCCGACCGCTCCTGGATCCACGGCATCAAGACCACCGGAGACAAGGTCGCCGCTGCGGCGCCCCTCGCGGACGTAATGCCCGGCGAAGGTATCGCGGTTCGCTGAGCATCGTCTCTAACGTCGACATTTTCACTGTGCCCTGACGGCTACTCCCGCGCGCTCACGCCAGGATGAAGCCAATGATCACGTCCTGGTCGGCGAGCGGCGCCAGCGCCGCGTTGAGCTTGCCGCGCGTCACCTGCCCCTGCACGCCGATGGTAAAGCCGGCCGGTTGCGGCTCCCCGGGGGCTGTCTTCAAGCGACGGACGAGATCGGCGAACTGAACGTCGAAAGAGAGCCTCAGGCCGCGCGCCGGTTGCGGTTGCTGCGAGCGCAGGACGCGGGACTGGATGAAGGAGAGAAATGCGGGATTATAGGCAATGATATGCTTGTTCCCGGTGAGCGCGAAGGCTGGCGACGGGCTGGCCCGGACCTGTCCCGCCACGACCGCGAGATTGCTGCGATCCTTGGCCGTCCTCAGTTCTTCACGCAGGTGGCGGGTCGCGACATAACGCAGTCGGGCCGTCAGGTTCCCCTCGCCTTCGAGTTCTCTTTCACAGGCCGCAACAATATCGGCAAGCCGACGCCCCTGCCGTGCTGCAAGCTCGCCAAGGCACTGCCAATAGATTTCCTCGAGCTTGATCCCGCGGCGCTGACCGCCGACGGTGACGACGCGAAACCGCAGCGCGCTCAGGTCCTCATCGGACAGTGGAGGCTGCGTTTCGTCCATTCATTAACGCTCCCGCAGGGCTTCCTCACGCGCCTTGTTGATCGGTTTCATCAGATAGGCAAGGATGGTCTTCTTGCCGGTCATGATATCGACCGATGCGATCATGCCGGGCATGATCGCATATTCGCGCCCGTCCTTCACGAGCGCGGCCGTGTCGGTTTTGACGCGCACGAGATAATAGGTCTCGCCATTGTTCTGGTCGACGAGGCTGTCGGCGCTGACGGTTTCCACGATCCCGCCGAGGCCGCCATAGATCGAGAAGTCATAGGCCGAAATCTTGATTAGTGCAGGTTGGCCTGCGCGCACGAAGGCCACGTCGCGCGGTGAAAGCCTTGCCTCGACGAGCAGTGTCTCCGACGTCGGCACGACGCCGCCGATCACCGCGCCCGGCGTCACATAGGCACCGACCGTGTTGACATCCAGCGTGTTGATGATGCCATCAACAGGCGAACGAATGTCGGTATTGGCGACCCGGCTGCTCGCCCCGCGGATCGTCTCCTCGATCACCGAAAGCTGCGAGAGCGCCTCCGTCTTTTCCGCCAGGGCTTCCTGCTTGAGTTGCAGCGAGAGCTCAGTCACTTGGAGGCTCGCCTCCTTGAGCGCCGCCTCCAGCTTGCCGACCGACTCCTTCCAGAGGGCAAGCTGCCCGCGGGTGTCGGTCAGTTCCTTTTCGACCCGCAACAGTTCCGTCTGAGCGACGAGCTTGCGCTTGGCCATCGGCTCGAGCAGCGCCTGCTCCCGCTCGGTGACCTGCAGGCTCTCGGTGAGCCGGGTGATGTTGGCTTCTGCTTCGGCCAGTTCCTTCTGGCGCTGGCCTTCCCGGGCCTGCATGACCGACAGCTTGTTGTTGAAGTTGCCAGCTTTCGCCTGAAGTAGCTGTTCTTCGTTGGCGCAGATCGCCGGTGCGACCTTGGCGATGTCCTCAGGGCAATTGTATTTTGCGTCGTAAGCCCCGGTCTCCTCGAGCTCCAGGCGCGCGACTTGCGCCCGCAGTGACCGTGCCTTGGCCTCGAGCTCGCCTAGCGAGGAGCCACTGGCCGTATCGTCGAGCCGCAGGATCAGATCGCCGCGGCGAACGACCTGGCCGGGCTGCACGGCGATCTCGCGCACAATTCCAGGCTCACTCGACTGGATGATCTGCGTCTTCGAAACGGGAATGACCTTGCCTTCGCCGCGAGCAATTTCGTCAACCTCGGCTATCGCCGCCCAGGCGACAAAACAGCTGATCAGCAGGCCGATGACAAGCAGGCCCGCACGTGCGGCAAGCGGCGGTTTCTCAGTCATGCTGCCGCCCTCCCGCCACTTGCGGACCGATATTCTTTGACCGTCATGCCGAGAGCATCGATCATAGCCCGGCCCCCTCCACCGGTCCGGCAGGACCGGACCGCCTCTGCAGCTGTTCGATAACTGCAGCCTTGGGACCATCGGCAACCAGTCGCCCGCGGTCGAGGACAAGCAGGCGATCGACGAGGCTCAGCATGCTGTGGCGGTGCGTGGATATCAAAAGGGTGACATCGCTGCTGAAAACGTTGGAAAGTTTGTTGATCAACTCGCGCTCGCTTGCGAGGTCCATTGCCCCGGATGGCTCGTCAAGGAACACAACCTTCGGCTTGCGCAACAACAGCCGGGCGATGGCGACCGCCTGGCGCTGCCCGCCGGAAAGTTGCGAACCGCGCTCGCCCACCGGCATGTCATAGCCGCGCGGATGATGGGAGACGAAATCGTCGACGCCAGCGAGCCGTGCTGCCGCGACCACCTCTTCATCGCTGGCGGTCGGATTCGCCATCAGCAGGTTTTCCTTGATGGTACCGGAAAACAGGTCGGAATTCTGCGACACGAAGGAAACCGCCGAGCGGACCACAGAGGGATGCAACTGTCGGATATCGACACCATCGAGCAGGATCCGGCCGGCGCTGGGCGCGTAGAGACCGGCGAGAAGCCGGCCGATCGTGGTCTTGCCCGAACCGATGCGGCCGATGATGCCAACGCGTTCGCCCGCCCTTATCGTGACGTTCATACCGCTGACCACTTTGTAGTCGGTTCCCGGATAAGCGAAGTCGAGATTGGTAAAAGTAATGCTGCCGTTGCGGATCTCGCGATTGACGAAGCCAATCGTGTCGGGCCGGTCCTCCGGCTGTTCCATCACTGCATTCAGGATGCGCAGCGACAAAATCGCCTGACGCAACCGGGCCAGCGTCATCGCGATCTGTCCGAGCGGCGCGACGGCGCGGCCCGCCAGCATACTGGCCGCAATGATCGCACCGGAGGAGATCTTGCCCTCGGTAAACTGGTAGGCGCCGGCAACGACAATGCAGACGGTCACCAATTGCTGCACGAACTGTGTGGCGTGCGAGGCCCAGGAGGAGATTTCCTTGATCTGCTCGGCCGTGTTCGAAGAATGCTTGGCCAGTTCGTTCCAGCGGCGCAAAAGCTGCTTTTCCGAATGCAGAGTCTTCACCGTCTCGATGGCGCTGATGGTCTCGACCAGCAGCGCCTGACGCTGGGCAGATTCGTTCGACGCCGCAGCGACACGGTTGCCGATCTTATACTGCGCGACATAGCCGATCACGAGGCTCAAGAGAAAAGCGATTGCCGGCACAAGTGCAATCAAGCCCGCGACCGCATAGACGGCCGCGATGAAAACGAAGACGAAAAGGCTGTCGATCAGGGTGCTCAGTGTATTCGACGTGAAGAATTCGCGAACGAATTCATACTGCATCGCCCTGTTGGCATATTCGCCGGTAGAAGGCGGCCGCGAGGCCATCGTTGCATGCAGGATCTTCTCGAACAGCATGTAGGAGAGCTTCAGATCGGCCTTCCGCCCGGCAAAGTCGATCAGTGCCGCACGAACCGTCTTCAGCAGGAAGTCGAACAGGATGGCCGTGCTGATGCCAAGCGCCAGCACCCAAAGTGTCGCGATCGCCTTGTTCGGGAGGATCCGATCGTAAACGTTCATCGTGAAGAGCGGCGCGGCAAGCGCCAGCACGTTGATGAAAAAGGCCGCGATCGCCACTTGCACATAGGCCTGCCAGAAAGGCTTGACAGTGGCTGTCAGCCAATGCCGGCGGTCAATGTTGCGGGCCTCGCCAACGCCACGGCCCGTCGCCGCATTGAGATAAGTGGCCGAGAAGGATACCGCATAGGCGAGACTCCCGAGCTGGAGCTCGGAGAGCTTCATCGCCGCTTCGCCCGGAGCGGCGGCTCTGTTCGAAAGGCTCAAGGTACCGTCAGGTGCCTCTTCCAAAAGCGCCATGGCACTGCCGTCGCGAAAAACGAGCAGCAGAGGATATACGAAATCACGATTGCCGATCGCGCGCCCGGACACGGGTTCCGTTTCCAGGCCGACGCGCTCTGCAATACGCGAGACGTCCTCGGCGCTCGGCAAGCGTGCGTCGAAGGGAACATCCGAATAAAGCACGCTGTCCGACGAGGGACGGTTCAAGAAGATACAGATCTCCTTGAACGCCTCGGAAAACCCAGTCACAGACGGGCCAATCTGCACATGCCTGTCAATGCTTTGCACTACCACCGATTGTGTCCGCCCTGACGAGGACTATCATTTCTGCCGGATCGGCGCCAACAAATCGAGCGGCAAGTCGTTCGTCTGGCGCGACGGAACACGGCGATAGGTCTCCGTAGCCGGCGTCTCCGGGACATTGAACTCGTTGCGAGCATAGGCTTCGGCCTGGGCCGGGGCCTTGATCTGCATCGTCGACAAGAGCTGGCCGGTAGCCGCAAGCAGGCGGTACTCGGCAAACAGGGCGGCGTACTGCGCGGTCTTTGCGAGCACGCTGACGTTGAAACGCGAGTTCTGGGCGCCAAGCACGTCGAGCAACGAGCGCTGTCCGACCTTGAGCTGTTCGCGATAGGATTCGACGAGCTGTACGTTCATCTGAGCCTGCGCATTCAGAGTACGGGCGATTTCATACTGGCTGGTGCGGCGTTCCCAGGAGATGCGAACGGCCTCCTCGACCTCGCGATGTGCCTGGTGGAAGACCAGCCGCTGTTCGCTGGCGCGGCGCATCTGCTCCTGCTCGTTGGCGATATCGATACCGCCGCGATAGAGGTTCCACTTCGCCACGATGCGTGCCTGGGCATCCCAGGTATTGCCGGTCGAGCCGTCGATATCGTTGCCCGTGCGTACGCGCCCCTCGGCGAAAACTTCCGGAAGCATGTTCGAGCGCGCGGCTTTGACCTGCGAATCCGCAGCGCTAATGTCGGAATCGGCGGCCTTGATGCGCGGATTGTTGCCACGGGCAATACCGATTGCCGTCTCCAGCGTCTTCGGGAGGACGCCGGCAACCGACTTCGGCATGGACGGCTTCGTGAGCGGTTGGCCGACCAGGCGATTGAAGCTGATCTTTACGGTTTCGAGCGCTTCTTCAGCTTCCTGCAGGCGAGCCTTCGCCGACAATAGCCGTTCACTTGCCTGCTGGCGATCGGCGTCGGTCAAGGCCCCGCCTGAAATCAGCGAGCTGATATCCGACAGGATCGACTGGTGGACGCTGACGTTCTTGCGCGCTTCGGCAACGATCTGCTGCTGGAGGATGTATTCGAAATACTCGCGGACGATCTGGAGACCGATCGTCTCGGAGCGTTCGAGGACGCGGAAGGATGCGCTGTCAACGCGCGCCGCCTGACGCTCCAGCTCGGCGCGACGGCCACCGCCATCAAAGAGCTTCTGCGTGATGGTAACCCCGACGTCGGACGGATAGAGCGGATCGTTCTCGATGGAGCCCAGTCGACGGCTCTCATCCTCGAGATGGCGCACGCCGGTTGAAGCTTCGACATCGACGCTCGGCAGATAGAGACCGCGTGCCTGCCGCAGCTCGAACTCGATTGCCTCGCGGTTTTCGACCGACTGCCCGATTTCCGGGTTCGATTCCATCGCGATCTGGAGCGCTTCCTTCAACGTCATCGCTTCGGCCGTGCCACCCGCAAAGACGGTGGAGGTGAGCAGAATGGAAAAAAGCCCGCTCTTAAAAGTTTTCCCGACGTTCAATATTATCCCCCTCGCAATCAGTACGTCATGCTGGCTAATCCGAGCGTGCGTTACAACTGCCGAAATTTATCGATAGATAATACAGAGGTAATATAACGCGGCCACCAATTTTGGGGTGGTTCCCGAGCGTCGCAAGCTTTCGCACGGCTATGTTGCAAAAATGGAACATCCGCGCGGCAGCAAGAGAAACCGTTAACCTATTGAAATAAAATAAATCATGCGCAGACGGACAAGGTCGTGAGGCGCCTCGTTCAACTGCAACGCCGCCGACAGCTCAACGTCAGCGCGAATTCACTCCTGCAACCTCATCCACTGCGAGCGAAGAGCAGATCTCTTCCCGCGCACACGCGATGGAATCAAGTATATCAGGCCGAAGGCAGCCGGACGAAATCGACGCTTTGGGTTCCTTCGCCGGCAACCATCACCGTCTCGGATGCTGCGGCACGGCGCAACCGTTCGAGATCGACGCTACCGTCGAACAAAGCGCCGCCGACGCTCAGCGCCAGATCGACCTTGCTGCCGTCGGCTGAGAAGTGCGCCGAAGCCAACGCCTTTGTCAGGCGCATGGAAACTTGTTCGGCGTCTGATTCGGTCGCGCCGATCAGGAGCACGTCAAAGCTTGCCGGGCCGGTTCGAGCGACGATGTCATCGCGCCGCACCGAGGTGCTGATGGTGGAGGCGACGAATTGGAGCAGTTCCTCGCTCCAGGCCGGACCGAAAGCGGCACCGACGTCATCGAGGTTGTTGATTCTGAGGTGGATGAGCGCGCCGTGAAGCTCTTCGCCGGCGCGTTGCCGGCGGCGCTCGAGACCGTTGACCTGCTGCACCAGCCCGCGGCCGGTTACGCAGCCGGTCGTGGCATCGTGGGCGACGACGTGGTTGATCTGGTTGCGAAGGCGCTGGGCCCGGCGAAACTGCGTCGCTGCGAGCACGATCAGCGGCACACCCATCAGCAGCGAGATCAACGCGGCTCCGACCATGGCGGCGGCATAGGGCCGATCGACGAGAGCGACCAGGCTCAGATAGACCAAAACCTGCGCGAATACGGCGAAGCCAACAATGCCGCCGATGACATATCGCGCGATTCGCCAGTCCCTTTGCCCGTTGAACTGTACTTCTCTTCGCATGCGCCGCTCCCGATTCACCAATGTCGATCGGTCTAGCGCGAGTCTATGGATATTCCATTTCCATAGTACCTACAACTTTATGCAGTGCGCAGGCTTTCCAAGAAAAATGCTCCAAAACGGGATATCCGGCTCGCCGACAGCAATTGCCGGCGCCTCCCGCGGTGCATGAACAGGCCCTGAAACGCTCCTGGCCAAACGAGACCGATTCGACACAGGCTGCCAGCCTATCGACCGGGATCGCGCACGGCAACGCTGTCGGAAGCGGTCGCAGGCGCCCATCGATTCGCATCATTCTCGGCATGCAGTCGCGGTTGGCGACCTTTGCGCGTCTGACACGCGGCGCGGCGCTATAGACGAGGTCCATGCGTGCGTTCGGTTGCAGCAGGGTTGGAACTCTCCCCGTCTTTCAGCGTTCCTATTTTCGCCGGGCGCCTTCGCCCGGTTGTGAAGCGCCACGAAAGGATCGGACGATGTACGACAGGGAGCGTTGGCCAGAACAAAGGGCATCAACCGGGCTGCCGGTCGGCATCATGCTTC
Source organism: Ensifer sp. B1-9 (assembly GCF_050474445.1). NCBI lineage: Bacteria > Pseudomonadati > Pseudomonadota > Alphaproteobacteria > Hyphomicrobiales > Rhizobiaceae > Ensifer > Ensifer sp. B1-9. The sequence continues at coordinate 172,617 of NZ_JBCHVG010000015.1, read as the reverse complement.
TTTCAGCATTAGCCATAACCGCCTATCTCGCCGTCGGGGGCGCCTTCTCGGACGGTAGCGATCAGGTTGTCGTGTACATCCCACAGGCGATTGGAAAGTAATCCTCGCGGCCCGGCAACGCACGGTAGCTTTGTCCGCGAGCAGTGCGTTGCGGCGTGAAGACGGGGCGGCTCCTCCTCCGTCCCGTAGTTCACGACAGGCTCGAAATATTCCTACAAGCAATGCCATGAGTGACCGGCAATGAATCCGGCGAGCACTACGGGGGATACCGCCCATCCGGTGGCCACTCACGCGCTATCAACGTGACAGCGGCAGCCGTCGAAGGCAATGAATCAAAAGGGTGGCGAACTACTCAATTTGGGCTAGGCGGAAAGCAAGGGGAACAGCCCTGGTGGCTGGGCGACTGCGCAGCCACGGACACTCGGCGCTCGAAAGGATGGTTCGATGAGAAGGCATCCAATGGCAGGCAGGGGTTTTCAAATTCATTCTCAGCGTGCAGCTCCCGTTAAATCGGCTATAAGCGGCACGCTCGAACCAATCAGGAGGAATTATGGAAACCGTCGAGATCAATGGCCGCAGTGACTTTGCGCTCTGGGCAATCCAGCGTGCCCAGGAAATCGTCACGGTCGAGGGCGCGGCCTTTGCGATGGCGGCTCGCGATATGAACGAGGAGATGCTCGCCGAAACGGCGGCTGCGCTCGGCCAAGCCATCAGCGATGCCATGCTTGAGATTTTTGACGGTCTTACCGCGGAGTGATCTGATCTTCGGGTCGCGCCCCAAACCTCAATAGACGCAGGGCACCAACATCCAGAGTGGCCTGGTGAGTTGCGATCGATCATGCTTGCGCGGGGTGCGGGCCTTCGCGTGCGGCCAGTCCTCTTTACGGTATCCGTAGGCTTGTCCCACGGTGCGGGAGGTCGAGGCGGGCTGCTACGCGTTGTGACGAGACATTATCGAGGGTTGTACCGTAAAAGAGCGTGCGCGAGCGAAGCGCAGGAATTCGCGACCAGCCCGCAGTCACCGCCGCAGCGAGGCCCTGCCCTCTGAAAGTTTCCACGGTTACGACGCCCAATTCGGCACCGTCGTCGGCGAGCCGCGCAGCGAAGGCGATGGATGCGACTTCGCCGTCGATGACCGCGACACACCAGGGCGCCCATAGGTCGGCCAGAGTCTGGAAGCCAAGCTCAACCAGGCCAGCGGGCATGCCTGCTCCCGCCCAGGACCGCACCAGAGCGTGACCGTCGCTGGTGTCGCTGGTTATGAGACGAACCCCGCTCGGATAGGGATGTGCGTGTGGAAGTTCGTAGATTAGGCCAAGATGGTAGGCAGCGGCGCCATCGCCACCGAGCAATGACAGGTAGCGGTCAAGATGCTGCGGTGTCGCGGGGTGTACGAGTGGCGGTTCCGCGAAAGCGAGATCTTCAAGCCTTGCCGCCAAGTCATCCGGCAGATCGGCACGAAGTCCAAAGACATTGCCCTCCGGGCAGCCTGCGAGCCAGAACCGGGGTCCTTCGCTTTCGTCCGGGTCGTTCTCGCGTGCTATTCTCCCGTCGGGACGCAGTCGGAACAAGGTGCGGTAATCGGTTCTGAGGAAGTGGCTATCAGTGATCATTCGGCGCGGGCTCTAAAGTTTTGGCGCATGATTAGCTGTTCGCAACGCGCACAAGGGCGGGTTATGTCGACGGGCGCGGCTGATTTTTCTCGGTGGCCGTGGAAGCCCGTCAATGTATCCACTTTTGGGACGATTCATTTCCGCCGTACGTCGAGGCCCAGCGCCTCGGCGATGGTGATGGTCTGGTCGATCGTGATGATCGCGTCCTTGAGTCGGGCGTTTTCCGGTTCGATTGCACTGAGGTCGCTGCCCCTGAGGTCACAGGCAGTGAAGTCTACGCCGTGCAGCCAGGCGCCGGAGAGGTCGACGTCCCTTAGCGAACCACCCTTGCAGGAGGCGCCGGTAAGGTCTGCTTCCCGCAAGCGGGTTTCCTTGAAAGATGCGTGGCCGAGAGCGGCGCCGGGCAAGCCGACGAAGGACCAATCGCCGCCTGCGACCTGCATCTGGTCGAAGTCGCAGGCGTCGAACATGCTGCCGACGAACTTGCACTCGGTGAAACGGCTGTCGAAGAATTTGCAGGACACGAAGGTGCAATTCACGAAAGCACCCGCCTGATGCGACGAGGCATTGAACCGCGCGCGCCGAAAGGTGCATTCGTGGAAGACGACGCCAACGGTCTGGGCCTCGGTCAGATCGAGATCGACGAACAAGGTGTTCTGATGACGCTCGCGATCGATCTGCCGGCCATACCAGTCGGCGCCGGCAATCTTGATATCTGTCTTCGGTGGCGCCTCGCCATATCGTCGTTCAGCCATCATCATCCATCCGCTGCGCCCGGCTTGTGCAGCGAACGCCTGCTGCTTCGTCGCCTGCGCCGACGCTTAGGGAATCCGAGAACGATCTCGCTTCACGCAAGCGCCAATAATCTATTCGCTTATAGGGTGGTTTGGCGAAAGGGCCGGAGATCGCCCCCCCGTCGCGGGTCAGTCGTCAATCCGGAACCCGACCTTCATGACCACCTGGTAGTGCGCCACTTCGCCATCCTTGATGTGGCCCCGGATCTGTTCGACCTCGAACCATTCGAGATTTCTCATGGTTTTCGAAGCCCGCGCGATCGCCGTTTCGATCGCCTCGGTGACGGAAGACTTCGAACTGCCGACAAGTTCTACTTTCTTGTAGACATGGTCACTCATGACACCCTCCCGGTTGCCTCTGGAAGCTACCACCAAGCCTACAACCAAATCACGAAAACATCACCTCCGCCGCGAGAATTGAGTTCCTTTCAGCATCGGACCCGCCGGCTTGCGTTGGGCGGTTGTCAATCGCCGATCAGCGGTGATGCATTCTGCCCTCCCTATAACTTTTGCTGATCTGTTTATCGCTTGACGTTCACGGATTGTGAGAATGATATCGCCATATCATTTTCATATTCGGAATTACTCCGGATGTTTCTATTTGCGACGACGTCAGATCAGGAGACACAGATGGATACAAGCTCAAGGGACGAGCGCACGATCGCAGCGGTCAATGGCATCGCAACCGACAGTGCGTTCGGCGCCGTGACGCCGCCGATCTACCTGTCGAGCAACTACGCATTTCCGGCATTGGAGAAACCGGGGGCATTCGAGTATTCCCGCACGTCCAATCCGACGCGGAGCCTGTTGTCGGAAACGCTCGCCTTGCTTGAGGGCGGAGCCGGCGCGGTGGTGACGTCGTCGGGAATGGCGGCCGTCAACCTGCTTCTCGACCAGTTGAACCCGGGACAAAGGATCGTTGCTCCCCATGATTGCTACGGCGGCGTCTACCGCCTGCTGGTCTCGAGGCAGGCCAAGGGTCATTTCGATGTGCAGTTTGTCGATCAGTCTGATTTTGCATCCGTGGCGGCAGCCTGCTCACCAGCGGCTGCGCTGGTGCTGATAGAGACGCCGAGCAATCCGCTGATGCGGGTAACCGACATCAGGGCGATTGCCGACATCGCCCACGCCGCGGGTGCCAAGGTTGCGGTCGACAACACGTTTCTGTCACCGGCCCTCCAGCGCCCGATAGCGCATCGTGCCGACTTCGTCGTCCATTCCACCACCAAATATCTGAACGGCCACTCCGATGTGGTCGGTGGCGTCGTCGTTGCAGCCAAGGCGGTCGACGTCGAACCGTTGCGAGACTGGGCAAATCTGACAGGGGTGACCGGTTCGCCCTTCGATTCCTATCTCACGCTGCGGGGCATTCGCAGCTTGTTCGCGCGCATCGAACGGCAACAGATCACCGCAATGGCGCTCGCAGAGTTTCTGGAAGGACAGCCGCAGGTCCGCGCAGTTCACTACCCGGGTCTTTGCTCCCATTCGGGGCACGGGTTGGCTCGCAAGCAACAATTGGGCTTCGGCGCCATGCTGAGCTTCGAACTCCAGGGTGGCCTGGAGGCGGTGCGGCGCTTCGTGTCCAACATCAAGCTCATCACCCTGGCGGAGTCGCTCGGCGGGGTTGAGAGCCTTATCGCCCACCCTGCGACGATGACGCACGCATCGATGGGCGCCGACGCACGTCGGGCTGCGGGCATCGGCGAAGGATTGCTTCGCATGTCCGTGGGCCTCGAAGGCGAGCGTGACCTGAAAGCCGATCTTGCCCAGGCTTTCGCCAGCACGTGATTTTGCACAAGGAACGGGCATTTGCCTGGCGCCCGCTGGTTTCTCCCTCCGATCGGGCGCGCAAACGCAGAAAATACGGCACCGTTTCAGATGGCCCAACTCTTGCTTCACACCAACTGAAACATCCAGCCAAGGGATTGTCGGATGATGTGGAGTGGGTTGTTGCTGTCGTTGCTGCTGAGTGTTTCGATGGCTTTCAGTCTGACGGAACTCAGTTTCGTGCGGAATGACAGTGGCCCGCAGGCGCGCGGCGATGCGGTGCGGGCGACGCTTGCAATGTCAGCCGGTTTGACCGCCTTGGGGCTGGCCTTCAGTCATCAGGGGCCGTCATTGGGTGTGATGGCGGTCGTTACTGGCATAGGGCTTTCGTGGCTCGCGGCACGGTTCGCCTCACGGACAGTTGCTCTCGCCATAGCCGTCCTTTCGCTCGGCTTCTATCTGCAGTTGGCGAACTCGCATCATTAAACCCCTTAGCCAAGGGGTGGTGAGGGTGCTCGCTCTTCGGTCACGATGGCATCCATCGCGATGTCGTGCCATTGCGGTCTAATGCTCTCCATCCTTTGCTGCTCGAACCCAACGCCGATCACGAACGGCTTCGGTCGCAGGACGGCGAGCGTGCGGTCGTAATAGCCGCCGCCGTAGCCCAAGCGATAGCCGCTCTCATCGAAACCGACGACCGGTGCGATAACGATGGTCGGTTGAACCTCCCTCCCCTTTGCCGGAATTGGGATCCCCCAAACGCCTCGCTCGAGGTCCTTCCCAGCGCGCCAGGATCGAAAGCCGAGAGGTTTCGCCCTGGCGAGTACCACCGGAAGCGCACAGTCTGCCCCTCGGGCAATGAGCGTGCGCATCCAACCGCGTAGATCCGGCTCGCCGCGGAACGGCCAATACAATGAAACCGTTTCGCCACGAACGTCGGACAGAAGCTTGTCGAGCGCGGTGACAATGGCATCTGTCTTTGCCGACCGTTCTCTCGCGGGAATGCCCTGCCGTGCGGGTATCAGCCTTTTTCGCTCCTGCTCGCGCCATTCGGCAGTCGTGATGGTCCCCGGAAGATCGAGGCCCATATAGGCTGGATCTACCTCATGCATCAGGCATGGCGGCGACGAAAAGCGCGGCGGAATATCGTCCTCTTCAGGCATGCTCATAGTCGATTGCCTTTCTCCGTTTCCGGAAATGTTTCGAACGCAGTTTCACGAGATCACCTTGATTATCGTTTCCCGTTCGAGAACAATAAAGCAGCTTCATTCCCTTCGCAGATAAAAATGGACTTCACGACTCTCGAGATTTTCCTTCTGGTGGCCGAACGCACCAGCGTAACCCGCGCCGCCACGGAGATCGGCCGCGCGCCATCCAACGTGACCAATCGTATTCGGGCACTCGAGGAGGAGCTGGGCGTCAGCCTGTTCAATCGCGACGGCAAGAAGATGACGCTGACGCGCGAGGGCCGACTTTTTCGTTCCTATGCCGCCCGATTGGTCGCGCTTGGTGACGAAGCGCGCAACGCGCTCAAACCGTCGTTGATGCCAGACGTCTTGCGGCTGGGCAGCATGGAGAGTACCGCCGCCAGCCGCTTGCCGCCGGTTCTGCAGTCGATTACCCGGGCGCACCCGAATTTGGCGCTGAGGCTCACGATGGGCTCGACGGAGGAACTGACCCGCGCCGTGCTTGCCGAAGAAATCGACTGCGCCCTGATCGCGCGTTTGCCAGGCGATATCGCCATCTCGCGACCTGATCTGCTGGATGAACTCGACGGCGATCCGATCTATCGCGAAGACGTATTGATCGTCTTGCCCGCATCCCATCCGCCAATCAAGACCGCCCTCGACGTGCGCGTCACCTGGTTGGCTGCGTTGGAACCGGGATGCACGTACCGCCGTGTTGCGGAACAGTGGGCGCGTCCGTCCGCGACGATCGCGACCAAGGAGGTTTCCTCCTACCACGCGATGTTGGCGAGCGTTGCGGCGGGTGACGCGATCGGTGTAGTACCACGCTCCGTATTCGAGCTCATGGACTGGCCCGGCGACGCTCAAACCCATTCTTTGCGAGAAATTCAGACACTGCTCGTCTATCGCAAGGGGGCCTGCTCCCCCGCGATTGAAATCCTGCGTCGCGAATTGCTCGACGACGTTGGCGTCCACTGAAAAATAGAACCTACGCACGGCCAATCACAGGTGACTGCATGACCAATTCGCCCAACCCCGCATCCCAGCAACCGCCGGGCCGCCGCTTCTTTGCGCCGATCCTGGCGGGTGCGACGTTGAGGGAGCGCCTGATTGCGTGTCTCGGAGCGCTGGTTGGTATCCTTCTGACAGGCATGATCAGCGGCAGCATCTTCGGCGGCGGTACCAGCCTCCCGTTGATCGTTGCGCCCATGGGCGCATCCGCGGTTCTGCTGTTTGCGGTTCCCGCGAGCCCGCTTGCCCAGCCGTGGTCGATTGTCGGTGGCAACACGATCTCTGCCTTCGTCGGTGTCCTGTCGGCGATGTTCGTGCCGGATCCGCTGATCGCAACCGGTATCGCCGTGGCGGTCGCGATTGCGGTAATGTCCTTCACCCGCTGCCTTCATCCGCCCGGCGGCGCTGCCGCATTGACAGCAGTGCTTGGCGGGCCTGTCGTGGCGAACTGGGGCCTCCTGTTTCCGTTGGTGCCCGTCGCGCTCAATTCGTGTCTCCTGGTCGCCCTTGGGATCCTGTTTCACAAGCTGGCGAGGCGTAACTACCCGCATGTCGTCGCTCCTCCGGCAAACACGCACGCGACCATTGACCCGCCGGCCAGTCGCCGGGTCGGTTTTACCGGTGCAGACGTCGATGCAGCGCTGGAAGCGCTGGATGAAACATTTGACATCAGCCGAGAGGATCTTGATCGGTTGCTGCGCCAGGTGGAATTGCAGGCGGCAATTCGGGCAACACCGCACATTCTGTGCCGGGATATCATGTCGCGCGACGTCATCTGCGTCCATCAGGACGACAGCAGCGGGGCCGCGCGCTCGTTGCTTCTCAAACACAATATCCGGACCATCCCGGTGAAGGATGGGAATGAGAGGCTTGTCGGCACGGTCGGTCTAAGGGAGTTGACTGAGCCCGGCGCCACCGTCGGCAGCAACGTCGCGACGCCGGTCGTCGCGCGCCAAGACGACCGGGCGATGAGCTTGCTCCCGGCGCTGACCAGCGGAGCAATTCACGCGGTCATCATAGTCGATGAGGGCCATCATGTGTTGGGACTGATTTCGCAAACGGATCTGCTGGCGGCCGCAGCGCGGACGTTATTCGATCATAACTCAGGCCGCGAACAGGCTGCTTAACCTTTACCGTTGGATGCCCACCGGATCGATCTAGCATGGGCGTCCCGAGATTGCCGAGATCAGCAAGGGTTCAGTGCAGCGAAGCCTGGCGTGTTGGTTGCCTCACATGATGTATCAACGGCGTTTCCCTCGATATCAGGCGCGCAACCAGGCGCCCCGACGCCGTGATCACATCGATGACGGCGTCGTGATACTCGTCGTCCTTGGTCAGTTCATCGACAAGTCTTTGACCATAGGCAACTGCGGGTCCGTCTGACGGGTATTTCCGGCCAACTTCATCGCGGCTGACGACGCCTGCTGCATAGATATTGAAGAGATAGCGGCGCATGATATTCCACTCCGTACGGGATGCCACGCCGGCGCTGGCCATACCAAAGGAACCGAAGGCGCTATAAGCGGCATTGCAGGGTTTGAAATGACCCAGCAACTTATCGCGACCTCGTCCTTTTGTCGCGTGACCCGAGCGTGACATTTACTCTGCGTTAAGCATCACCAGCTTTCGCCGCATCGGCGCGATCTCGATCTGCTCCTACCGTCAGCGCAGAGACCCACACCCGATCCTGACTGTTTGCGCAGGCACAAAGACGAAGATCCCTCCCCCGCCTAATCAAGGCGATCTCTGCGCCGCACGGCGACCCGGCAGTCGCCGATGGCCAGAGGGGCCGATACATGTTGCCTGCAGTCCCAGACGGTTTCGATGCATCCGGTTCGACCAAGCGTCGCTCGGAATTCGTCTGCAAACGTCCAACAAGGAACAGATGATGACCGTTCTCAACCTCGAAAGCACAGTCGCAACGATCGCCGCCGAATTGCCGGGGGCCGCGGAACTGTTCCGCCGTTACGGCATCAGCTTCTGTTGCGGCGGCAAGATGTTGCTCTCGGAAGCCGCACTCAAGGCCGGTCTTACCCCTTCGGCGCTGCTTTCAGAGCTGGAAATGCTTGAGCGGGCGGCAAGTCGAGATGCACCGGAGGAGACCGCCGACCTTATCGCTCATCTCCTCCACAGATACCACCAGACGCACCGTGCGGAGTTTGCATGGTTGATCCCGCTCGCCCAGAAAGTGGAACGGGTGCACGGCGGCCATCCGTCGGCGCCGGTCGGGCTTTCCCAGGCCCTGGAAGCGCTCCGGGACGAACTCGAAAGCCACATGATGAAGGAAGAACTCGTCCTCTTCCCTATGATGCAGCGCGGCGATAGCACGACGATTTCCTATCCGATCGCACAGATGCGCCGCGAGCATGATGACGAAGTGGAGCATCTGCGAATGATCGAGCATGTCACCCACGGTCTTTCGCTGCCGGAAGGCGCCTGCGGTTCCTGGACGGCGCTCTATACCGGATTGCGCAAGCTCACCAAGAACCTGGTCACGCACATGCATCTCGAAAATGCCGTGCTGTTTCCGCGCTTCGAGGCCGGCCTCCAGACGGTTTGATGATCACGCGCGCCAAGGGCGTGGACAGTGATGTGGCAGGCTCCGCACCGGCCCCTGTTCTTTCTGGCAGGCCTGTGGGCGCTTGTCGCACCTGCGGTCTGGCTTCTGCCGGAAGGTGTTCAGTTGGACAAAGTGGCCTGGCATCGCCAAGAGCTTCTCTTCGGCATGGCCGGGGCGGCGGCAGGTGGCTACTTGTTGACCGCCCTGCCCGCCTGGACGAAGAAGGGCCCGGTCTCCCCCGGTGTCACCATATTCGCGACCGTTCTGTGGTGCGTGGCCCGCCTGTCTACGGCCTTGTCTCAGCACCTGCCGGCCGCCGCCGGCGTGTTCGGAGCATCCGCCTACTTTGTGTTTGTCGCGGCCGTTCTCGCTCACGCGATTGCGTCGAGCAGAGCGGGGCTACGCATCTGGGCACCGTTCGCCATGGTGCTGATTGGCCTGCTCAAGCTGCTGTGGCTTGACGGAGAGGCGAACGATCTCGTCGCAGACTCAGTGCCGCGGGTTTTCCTCGTTTTGATCATCCTGATCGGCGGCCGCGCCGTGCCCGCTTTCACGCATTCCTGGATCGCTCGATCCAATGTCGGACGTTGCATTCGCAACCGGCCCAAACTTTCCTATCTGGCGATCGGCGGCGTAATTTCCGCGGCCTGGTTCAGTGCTGCCAAACAAACGCAGGCAGAGGGCATTGCCCTCGTGCTGTCCGGTTTAGCGCTGGTGTTACAGATGAGCGGCTGGCAATGCCTCAAAACCCGTCGCTACCCGGCGCTGTTCATCCTGAACCTGGCGTTTGCCTGGACGCCGGCGGCTCTCCTGCTCATCGGGTTCGCAAACATGTTTCCGGACCAGCTCCCACCTGCGGCCGCGCTGCATTCGGCGACGATGGGGGCAATGGGAACAATGATGGCGGCCGTCATGATGCGCGCCGCTATGGCGCGGGACGGAGGTATGCTCTTGCTCAGCCGTATGATGGCGTGCGCCTTCGCCCTTATTTGCGTCGCGACGATGGCACGCGTTTTGGCCGGCTGGATCGGTGGCGCCTATTTCGATCCCATCGTCACCGCGGCGGCATGCTGGATGCTGGCATGGGGGCTGTTCCTCATCGCCTATGTGCCGGCGCTAAGTGGTCCTGTTCCCAGACCAGTCCTAAGCGCTGACGGCGCGCGACTGCCGTTAACCTAGCCGAACGATAGGCGCCTTTCGCGGGTACGCCATGGGATCGCGTAATTGGGCGCGGAAGATGATCTCAGCCGTCGCAATCGCGGGCCTGCCGGCCCATTTCACAACGCGTCGTGAACATTGTCAGGCCACAAGGCCGCGCTAAATTCTGAAAATTCTTTTAGCGGTAACCGATGCCACGTCCTCCCGAAACCTCCCCCCAGAATATCAATAGCTCAAGTGCGGGGATCGCCCCCCCGGAGGGGCCGCAATCGACCGTTGAGCATAGCGAACCGCAGATCTCGGCTTCAGTCCCATCAGAAGGGGTCAGCCAATCCACTGAAACGCCACCGCCCCGCAGATTATTCAGCCAAAGCAGTCAGGCGGTCCAACATCTTCTCCATGCGCTCGGCCATGATTTGCAGGCGACTTTGACCTTGGCCCGTGCAAATGCCAAACATGCGGCTAACCGCTTGAGAAAGAAATTCCGGCCTTCGAATGGAGACGAAGCCGCATCAACGATCGACGTGTCCCCTGGGTGGTTCTTTGCTGCCCTGGCCAAGGTCGGGAGCCGCGTTCGCGCTCTGCGTGAAAGGCGTTCCGAAGTTCGCGGCGGCACCTCCGCCAGGTCGAGCCGGTGGAAAGTCGCCATGGGCGTGGGCCTCCTTGCCGGTCTTCTTCTTCCGGCAAGCGTGCTCGTGTGGGCGTTGAAGGATGTTCCCTGGAGTGAGATCAGGGACGGCACCCTGAAGCCTATCGTGGTGCTGGAAACGGCGGACGGAGAACCGCTGGTGAGACAGGGCCCTTATCAAGGACCTTATGCGCAATACGGTGAATTCCCGCCACGGTTGATCGATGCGGTCCTGTCTATTGAAGACCGCCGGTTCATGGATCATTTCGGCATCGATCTCAGAGGGATCGGACGGGCGCTCGTGCGGAACTTCGAAGCGGGTTCGGTGGTGGAGGGCGGCAGCACGATCACCCAGCAGCTCATCAAGCTGCAATATCTCGACAGCGACCGAACGATAAAACGAAAGATACAGGAGTTCGTTATTGCTCTCTGGCTGGAGTGGAAGCTCGGCAAACAAGAAATTCTGACACGTTACCTTAACAGCGCCTATCTCGGCGCCGGCGCAACCGGCATGCCTGCGGCCGCGCGGATCTATTTCAACAAGGACATCGGCGCACTCAACTTGCCGGAATCGGCGATGCTGGCGGGGTTGCTGCGGGCGCCGAGCCAATGGAACCCAATCGACAATTTCGAAGGCGCCCGGCAACGCACCTCCGTCGTCCTCGACACGATGGTGGCCAATGGCAAGATCACCGAGCCCGAGGCTGCACAAGCCAAGATGAGCTTCGCGACGATTCACCCGACGACGCCGACGCCACGCTCGGGAAGCTGGTTCGCGGACTGGATTTCGCCGCAGGCGAGCGAAATCGCCGGCGCATCGCCGGGTTCGACCACGGTGCGCACGACACTGTCCCCACAACTGCAACGGATCGCAGAAAAAGTCCTGGCAAAAGCCTTGGACACGGAAGGAAAAGCTGTTGGGGCATCTCAGGCCGCGTTGGTTGCGATGACGCCCGACGGCGCAGTCGTCGCCATGGTTGGCGGCCGCGACTACAGGCAAAGCCAGTTCAACCGCGCGGTGACCGCGATGAGGCAACCGGGCTCCACCTTCAAGCTGTTCGTCTACTATGCAGCGCTGAAGGCGGGGTTCACCCTGTCTGACCAGATCCTGGACGCGCCGATCGACATCAATGGCTGGTCGCCGGACAATTCCAGTGGCCATTATCGCGGCTGGGTGACGCTTGCCGAAGCTTTCGCCCGGTCGCTGAATGCTCCGGCGGTGGCGCTTGCCCAAGAGGTCGGCCTCGATAATGTGATCGCCGCTGCGCGCGAGCTCGGCATCACCACACCGCTCGCCAACACACCGTCCCTGGCACTCGGCACATCGGAGGTCAGCTTGCTTGACCTGACGAGTGCCTATGCGTCCGTCCATCTCGGCAAGGCACCCGTCAAGCCCTGGGGTATCATCGACTTTCAGGCAGCCGGACAGCCGAAGGCGTTTCGGGTTGATCCGCCAGCCGCGCCGGCCACAGATCTTTCGGCCTATCAGCCAGATCTTCTCGGCCTTCTGCAGTTGGTGGTCGAGCGCGGAACCGGACGTGGTGCCGATCCCGGCGCGTTCGCGGCCGGCAAGACCGGCACCAGCCAAAACAATCGCGACGCCTGGTTCGTCGGCTTCACCGAGCCGCTCGTGGCCGGCGTATGGGTTGGCAATGACGACGACACGCCGATGAAGGGGGTTACGGGCGGCGCCTTGCCAGCGCATATTTGGCGAGATTTCATGCGGGAAGCAATGGCAGCGCCGGCGGCAGACGCGCTTGTCGAAGGCCAGGCCGCGCCGCAGTCCTGCAATATCACCGCCTGCTCCCGTAGCTACCGTTCCTTCCGGCCGTCGGACTGCACCTACCAGCCCTATTATGGCGGGCGGCGGCTATGTGAGAAGTGACCCTCCTGTCTGGTGGCGTGAACCAGCAACGGCAAGGACTTCCTCGCTTCCGGATTGGGAATGGTGCCGCCTATCAAATAGTGACAAACGCATCCGTTGAGAGAATGAGTTTTTCACCAAGTGTCGGACTCTCGTCCCATCAGTCGTCTTCAAGACAGACAAGCCAGGGAGGATGACGATGCCGATCACGATTACCGCCTTTGAACGGTCGCCCGACCGCGGCAAGGGTTTGGCGCGTGACATGCGTGTTCGCTGGGCGCTCGAAGAAGTTGGTCAGCCCTACGAGGTTCGCCTGCTTTCTTTCGAGGCGATGAAAGAACCGGCGCATCTTGCGCTTCACCCCTTCGGGCAGATCCCGACCTATGAGGACGGCGAACTCACCCTGTTCGAATCCGGCGCGATCGTATTCCACATTGCAGAGCACCACGAGGGTCTGCTGCCAGACGATGCCAATGCCAGGGCGCGCGCAATCACATGGATGTTTGCCGCACTCAGCACGATGGAACCACCGATCCTCGATCGCGAGGTGACCAGGCTGCTCGAACGCGGCGAGAGCTGGTACAAGCAGCGACTATCGGCCGTCGAGGACCGCATCCGCAAGCGTCTGGGCGAGCTTTCCAACCGGCTCGGTGATGCCGATTGGCTCGACGGGGAATTCAGCGTCGGTGATCTGCAGATGGTTTCGGTGCTGCTCAGATTGAAGGGATCGGCCTTGCTGGACGAATTTCCAAACCTTTCCGCCTATGTGGCGCGCGGCGAAGCGCGGCCCGCATACAAGCGCGCCTTTGCCGCTCAATTGGCGGTCTTCCATGCCACGTAGGCTGGATTGTGACGGTTCGATCATGAAGGTCGGGGACGTGAACGCTGGCGGGGCCAACCGCATCGTCATGCGAGTTGGTTGCCCGTGACCGGCGTCGCTAAGCCAAATGATGGCTTAGAAGACAGTTTTCCCGTGGTCCCGAGACTACCAGGTCCACGTCTGTCGCGAATACCAATCATCAATATCCCGGCGCACGCGATCCTTCTCGATCCCATAGCGCTCCTGGATTTTGCCTTCGAGCTGCTCGCGCACCCCGGCAATCTCATCCAGATCGTCATCCGTGAGACGCCCCCATTGTTCCTTGACTTTGCCCTTTACCTGTTTCCAGTTACCTTCGACGCGATCCCAATCCATTATAGTCCTCCAAAACTCTCTCGGCTGCCCGATGATGTTCGATCCAGGCCAGCATCCAATCGCCCCGGTCGCAATTGGTTCCCAGAGCCATGGGCGACGGGAAAACTCCGACTTAAGTCCGGTGTGCTCCGGCAAAGGTCCTAACGGCATTGTCGAATCTGAACGGCGCCGCCATTACTAGTTGAGCGTTAACCGCACCTTTGACGCTAGTGACCCCAGAGCGCGGCCCGCCAATCATTCCCGCGCTCTGGGGTCCGAATTGCCCCGTACCCTACCGCGAAGACTTGCCAGCCTGACGGGACGCATCTCGATCAGCGGTACCCATGAACTGACGCAGGGTTTCTTTCAGCATGTCCGCAAGAGCGGCGAAGGAAGGCGGAGGCGCGGCGCGGAGAGCCGACCGTTTTGGCTTGAATGGCAACCGTCACCGCATGCATTCACGATCGGCACGGCCCTGCTGTTACGCCATCTTGGCCGGCGCTTGCGGCTCGACGGATTGACAGAGCGCACTCCAACGGCGAGATGATCCAGGCGAGCACCATCGCTCTTTGCTGAAGGCATAACGACAAGACCGCTGAACCGATGAAGCACGGCAATCGTTCGATCTTCGAACGCCCCCTTACTCTGATCGTCCTTTGGTGCCTCCTTCTGCTTCTCGGCGGAGGCATGCTTGCGGGCTGGGAGCGGCAGGTGCTGGTGGCCGAGCTTGAGGAAGAGAGCACGCTCCTCCACAGCCTGGCCTCACAGCGTGTCGATCAGCACGATGCGCACCTGACGGCGCTGTCGGCCGTGGCTGTCGCCTCCGAGGGCCGCAGGCACGACCTGTTTCTGGAAGTCTCCCGCACGATTGCGCGCTTCTATCCGCGGATCGACGAGGTTCAGCTCGTTCCGCTGGATTCCAATGCGGAGACGGTCGGAACCGCCCCACTCGACGTCGGAGCAGCAGAGCTTATCCGTGCGGCAGCAAGAGTATCGGACGGGCGCATCACGCTCCTGCCCCATCCGCAACGCCCCGACCACTACATCATGATCAAGCGCAGCCCGAACACAGACGAGGCGCGCTATGGTTTGATGCTCGGGATAGATGCCGCAAAATTGATCGGCGACGGCGGGCCGTTCTGGTCTCGCACGGGTGTCGCGGTGCGCCTGTCGCTGCCCGACGGACACCGCCTGCTCGAGCCGACCGCCCTGCCGGACGCAATCCGGTTCTCAAAAGCGCTGAGCAGTGCATCGCAGCCGTTGCTTTTGGAAACAGGCATGGAAATAGGGCTTGCGGACATGTTCCCGCCCGTGCAGACCGGCCTGACGCTTGTTGGGGTCAGTCTCGCCTATCTCGCGGGTTTGGCGGCGTTGCGCCAGCGCGCCCGCACGCGCGCCGCCGAACGGTCGGCAACGCTCAGCGCCCTGGAATCGCGGCTGACGCACGCATCACGTGTCAACGCGCTCGGAGAAATGGCGAGCGGCATGGCGCATGAATTGACCCAGCCCCTGACCGCGATCCTGGCGCAGGCGCAGGCCGGGCGCCGGCTGCTTACTCAAGGGCAGGATGCCGCACTTGCTCCGGTGCTGGAGGATACGGTGAGCCAAGCGCGCCGGGCGTCCGCCATACTGGAAAGGTTCCGCAACTGGTCGCAGCCCCATGCAGCGCCGGTCGCTGCTTTCGATCTCCGTCACGCGCTCTTAAATGTTGAAGCGCTACTTCAACCGGATGCGAGATCGCGCGGCATTCAACTTGATTTTCGGGTTCCGGGAACGC
The DNA here is from genome assembly GCF_050474445.1 of Ensifer sp. B1-9. Classification (NCBI taxonomy): domain Bacteria; kingdom Pseudomonadati; phylum Pseudomonadota; class Alphaproteobacteria; order Hyphomicrobiales; family Rhizobiaceae; genus Ensifer; species Ensifer sp. B1-9. Next base: position 157,084 of record NZ_JBCHVG010000015.1, on the reverse strand, counting down.
CAGTTTCGGTCGTTGCCGACCCTGTCGAGATCGAGCAGGTCACATTCAATCTCGTCCGTAACGCGCTGGAGGCATTGGCCACCCAGGCCGGCGACACAGGGCGTGTCATCGTTACATTGAGCGAGAACGACACCTCGGTGGTCTTCGAGGTCGCCGACAACGGCCCCGGAGTCCCGAGAACACTTCGGCCGCGGCTGTTCACGCCGTTCGTGACGACCCGGGCCGGTGGCACCGGGCTCGGTCTGGCGCTGAGCCAGCGACTGGTGGAGCGGGCCGGTGGCGAGATCGCCCTGGTTGAGAGCGAGCGCGGCGCCATCTTCAGCGTAACGCTGCCCCGGCCCCGCCGAACCGAGGAGCCGATGCGATGACCCTCCCCGTCTATCTCGTTGACGACGACGACGCGGTGCGTCGTGCGCTCAGCCTGTTGCTGTCGACCGTCGGCATCAAGGTCACGGGCTTTTCCGATCCGCAAGCCTTTCTCGCGCAGGTTTCTCGCCTCGACCCCGGTTGCCTGGTGCTCGATATCCGCATGCCCGCCATCTCCGGCCTGAAGCTGCAGGAAAAACTGGCAGACCATGGGATAGACTGGCCGACGATCGTGATCTCCGGGCACGGCGATATCGAAGCCTGCCGACGCGCCTTTCGCAATGGCGCGATCGACTTTCTCTCGAAGCCGGTGGACGAGCAGGACTTGATCGACGCGATCCACAAGGGCCACGAACTGCTGGAGCGCACGATGCGCGCGCATGCCGAGAAGGCGGAAACGCTCGCTTTGCTGGCATCGCTCACCCAACGTGAGCGCGAGGTTCTCGACCGCATCGCTGCGGGGTTTACCACCCGGCAGATCGCCGAAGGTCTCGGTCTTTCGCCGCGCACGGTCGAAAGCCACCGGGCGGCGATCGGTGCCAAGCTCGGCAGCACGTCGCAGGCGGAGATGACCCGCATCTGGCTGGATGGAACGAAAACTCCGTAGAACTACGGATAGGCGTGCAAGGCCTACGAATATTCGCGATATCCGAGGCGGGATAACCTTTCCGCATCAACAGGAAAGGAACCCATGATGATCCGCAATATCGTGCTCGCCGCCGCGCTTCTCGCTCCTGTCGCCGCCACGGCGCAGGAATTGCCGACCGCGGCCTACCTGCCGCTCGACATGGCCGTCAAGGCTGCCGAAGCCGCGGTGAAGGCCTGCGCCGCGGAAGGCCACAATGTCAGCGTTGCCGTGGTTGGTCGCGATGGCGCAACCAAGGTGCTGCTGAAGGCTGACAATTCCGGCCCGCATACCGGTCAAAGCGCACAGGGCAAGGCCTTCACCTCCGCTGCCATGGGCCGCGATACGGCTGGCCTCGGCGAGTTCATCGCCTCCAAGCCGGCGAATGAAGGTCTTCGCGACATGGACGCACGCATGGTGATCCAGGCCGGTGGCGTGCCGATCAAGTTCGGCAAGGCCCTGGTGGGCGGTATCGGCGTCGGTGGAGCACCGTCGGGCGATATCGACGCGAACTGCGCAACGGCCGGCCTCCAGGCAATCGGCGCCAAATAATCTGCGCCAAGTCATCTGCAGAGCATCAGAGGTGGCCGTCCCAGGACGGCCACCCAGACCGCTGACACCCCCCTGGCGAGAGCTGGGGGGTTGTGAATCAGGCGATATGTCGGAGAACTCGACAGCGAACATCCGAGCGCTCCGCCCCCTCAATCAGCAGGAAGCATGATTGGCCGAACCCGGCTCCGCGCTGACCCCTTGAAATTACAGCCGCCCACTCCATCTAAGGGCCACCACCCGTTTCGAGAGCTTGTCATCAGCGATGCCATTGGCATTCAATGACGGCACTCCGGGTTCGAGCAGGGCGCTCCCCGGAACACGGGTCGAGCGCCCTGTTTCGTTGAACGGGAATACTGTCGGCGATGTCGTCGATAAGCGAAATCATCGATCTCCTGCCGCAATCGACCTTACCCAGGGCTCTCAGCCCGCCTTGATCCGCTGGCGATAGACGAGATACGCACCTGCGGCGCTCATCGTCGCGAGTGCGAACCACGTCAGCGCATAGACCAGATGGCTGTTGCGAAAGCGGACGATCGTAAGGCCGCCGATCGGCAGCCCACCAGGATTGGGCGTAGCGTCCGCGTCGATGAAATAGGGTGCAACATCCTGCAGGGCCTTCGCCGCGGCGATCGCCGCGACATCGCGGGAAAACCAGCGATCGTGCGCCGGATCATTCGATCGCAGGAAGGCGCCACCGGGCTCGCTGATACGCAGCAGGCCCGTGACCGTCACATTTCCGGCAAGCTCGCCCCCGGCGCGGTCGCCGACATCGCGGCGATCGGAGGGGACGAAGCCACGATTGATGAGGACCGCCGAACCATCCTCGCGCAGCATGGGCGTCAACACCCAGAAACCGGCGCCGCGCTCCGTCACCGCCTGGACAAGCACCGATTTATCGTAGCTGAAGGCACCCGTCGCGGTGACGCGGCGGTACTCGTGCTTCTCACGACTGATCTCGTTCCACTTTTCTCTGATGGGCGCTGGCGTCGGCTGTGCATGGACGCGCGCCTCTACCCGAGCGATGAGATCGAGCTTCCAGAAAAGCCGTTGGACCTGCCAGCCGCCGAGCAGAGCGAACACGACGGTGAGAAGCACCAGGGCGCCCATCAGTTTCAGGCGGGCGCGCGAGGATGCGCGGTCTGTTCCCCTCACCTCACGATCGGCAATCATCGTCGTGTCCGCATGGCCTGTCCGGCGCTCAGGGCATGTTCTTCATCATTTCGTGGCTCATCGGCATCATGTTCGTGTTGAGGTGATGCATGACCCAAAGCGATCCTGCGAGCGCGATGCCGACGATGACGATCGTGAAGATCAGCGCCATCAGCGTCCAGCCGCCTTCGGAGCGGGCGTTCATGTGCAGGAAGTAGATGACGTGCACGACGATCTGGACGACGCCAATGCCCATGACGATGACGGCAGTCAAAAGCTTGCTGTCGAGCACGCCGCCCATGACCAGCCAGAATGGAATGGCCGTCAGGATCACTGACAGGATGAAGCCCGTCATATAGCTCTTGAACGATCCGTGGCCGGCAGCGTCACCGTGATGGCTATGCGCGTGATGAGGTTCGAATGCGCTTTCATGATCAGAATGTGCGCTCATCCGAGAACTCCGAGCAAATAGACGAAGGAGAAGACGCCGATCCAGATGACGTCGAGGAAGTGCCAGAACATCGACAGGCACATCAGGCGGCGCCGGTTATCCGGGATCAGCCCGTGTTTGCTGACCTGCACCATCAGCGTGATCAGCCAGATCGTGCCGAAGGTGACGTGCAGGCCGTGGGTGCCGACCAGCGTGAAGAACGACGACAGGAAGGCCGAGCGCGTCGGACCGGCGCCCTCATGAATGAGGTGATAGAACTCGTAGAGTTCGACTGCGAGGAATGTCGCGCCGAACACGCCGGTGACACCGAGCCAGAACAGCGTCTCCATCTTGGCGTTGCGCTCCATCTGCAGCATGGCAAAGCCATAGGTGATCGACGACAGAAGGAGCATCGCCGTGTTGAAGGCAACGAGGCCGAGGTCGAACAGGTCGGCCGGCGACGGTCCCGCCGCGTAGTTGCGGCCGACGACGCCGTGGGTGGCAAACAGCACTGCGAAGATCAGGCAGTCGCTCATCAGGTAGAGCCAGAAGCCCAGCATGGTGCTGTGTTCCGGATGATGCTCTTCCGTCAGATAGAACTGCGGCTTTTCTTTCTCTTGGACTTGGGTCTCGTTCATCGGTCTCAGGTCCGTTCCGCGAGCAGCTTGGAGCGCGCATCCTCAGTCGCCGCAACAGTCTCTGCGGGGATGAAGAAATCTCGCTGATAGTTGAAGGTATGGCCAATTGCGACCGTCAGCAGGGCGATGAAGGACACGGCCGCCAGCCACCAGATATACCAGATCAGTGCGAAGGCAAGCACGACGCTGATGCCGGCGAGGGTGATGCCCGTGCCAGTGTTCTTCGGCATGTGGATCGGCTTGAAGCCTTCGAGCGGACGCTCGTAGCCGCGGTTCTTCATGTCATACCAGCCGTCATGATCGTGCACGACCGGCGTGAACGCGAAATTGTAGTCTGGCGGTGGCGATGACGTCGACCATTCGAGCGTGCGCCCATCCCAGGCGTCGCCGGATGTCTCGCGCAGTTGGTCGCGGCGAAGGAAGCTGACGATCAGTTGCATGATGAAGGACGCGATGCCGATCGCGATCAACACCGCGCCGAAGGCGGCGATGATGAACCAGATCTGCAGCGATGGGTCTTCGAACTGGCTGACGCGGCGGGTGACGCCCATGAGGCCGAGGACATAGAGCGGCATGAAGGCGAAGAAGAAGCCGATCTGCCAGAACCAGAAACTCATCTTGCCCCAGAACGGATCGAGCTTGTAGCCGAAGGCCTTCGGCCACCAATAGACGAGCCCGGCCATCAACCCGAACAGAACGCCGCCGATGATGACGTTGTGGAAGTGGGCGATGAGGAACAGCGAGTTGTGCAGCACGAAGTCGGCCGGCGGGATCGCCAGCATCACGCCGGTCATGCCGCCGATGACAAAGGTCACCATGAAACCGATGGTCCACAGCATCGGTAATTCGTAGCGGATGCGGCCGCGATACATGGTGAAGAGCCAGTTGAACATCTTCGCGCCCGTCGGGATCGAGATGATCATCGTGGTAATGCCGAAGAAGGCGTTGACCGAGGCGCCCGAACCCATCGTGAAGAAGTGGTGCAGCCACACGATGTAGGACAGGATCATGATGACGCAGGTGGCGTAGACCATGGAGGTGTAGCCGAACAGGCGCTTGCCGCAGAAGGTTGCGACAACCTCGGAGAAGATGCCGAAGGCCGGCAGGACGAGGATGTAGACCTCCGGGTGGCCCCAGATCCAGATGAGGTTGATGTACATCATCGGATTGCCGCCAAGGTCATTGGTGAAGAAGTTCATGCCGACGTAGCGGTCGAGCGACAGCAGCGCCAGCGTGGCGGTCAGGATCGGGAAGGTCGCGACGATCAGGATGTTGGTGCAGAGCGACGTCCAGGTGAACACCGGCATCTTCATGAAAGTCATGCCCGGCGCGCGCATCTTGACGATGGTGGCGATCAGGTTGATGCCCGATAGTGTCGTGCCCACGCCCGCCACCTGTAGACCCCAGATGTAATAATCGACGCCGACGCCGGGACTGTAATCCGCGCCCGAAAGCGGGGGATAGGCCAGCCATCCGGTGCGCGCGAATTCACCAACGAACAGCGACATCATGATGATGACGGCGCCGCCGACGGTCATCCAGAACGAGAAGTTGTTGAGGAAGGGGAAGGAAACGTCGCGTGCGCCGATCTGCAGCGGCACGACATAGTTCATGAAACCGGTGACGAAAGGCATGGCCACGAAGAAGATCATGATCACGCCATGGGCGGTGAAGATCTGGTCGTAGTGATGCGGGTTGAGGTAGCCTTCGCTGCCGTTGAAGGCGATCGCCTGCTGCAGGCGCATCATGAGGGCATCGGCAAAGCCGCGCAGCAACATGATGATCGCCAGGATGATGTACATGATGCCGATCTTCTTGTGATCGACGCTCGTGAACCACTCGTGCCAGAGATAGCCCCAGAGCTTGTACTTCGTGATCAGGGCGAGGATCGCGAGACCGACCACCGCCACGACCGCGAAGGTCACGACGAGGATTGGCTCATGATAGGGAATTGCTTCCCAGGTAAGCCGTCCGAAGATGAATTGCGTGAGGCTGGTGTCACCAAACATGGGTCGTCCAATTTATCTTTGTATGCGGCCCGAAGGCCTGGGCGCCCGCCGGAGGGCTGGCAAGCGCGCGAAAGTCCTAGTTTGTCTTGTGCATGTCGTGGTTCATCGGTTCGGCCGCCGGCTGCTGTTCGCTGCCTTCGCCCGGCTGCTCGCTACCGGCGGCGTTGCCAGCTTCCGAAGCCGTCGCGCCGGGCGCAGCCGCTTCGATCACGCCGCCCGCGTGGCGGTTGTCATGCTCGAGTTTGGCGCGATTCTCGTGGCTTTCGACGCCGGCGCCACCCATCATGTCGATGTGCATCATCTCGTTCATGCACATCTGCCCGGCCCGCACACACATGTTGAGCACGGCGTCATAGAGGCCGTCTTCGACGGAGGCGAAGTAGCGCACCGGTTCCTTGACGCTCGGTTTTTCGAGCTTCAGGTAGGCATCACGGTTGAGCATCGTGCCGTTCTGCTTCACCTGGGCGACCCACTGGTCGAAGCCCGCTTGGTCCACACCGTGGAACTTGAAGCGCATGTGCGAGAAGCCGGCGCCGCTGTAATTGGATGAAAGTCCTTCGTATTCGCCTGCCTTGTTGATGACGGCGTGCAGCTTGGTCTCCATGCCGGGCATGGCATAGATCATGCCGGCGAGCGCCGGAACGTAGAAGGAGTTCATCACCGAGGATGCGGTGATCTTGAAGTTGACCGGTACGTCGACCGGCGCGGCCATCTCGTTGACGGTGGCGATGCCATAGTCCGGATAGAAGAACAGCCATTTCCAATCGAGGGCTACGACCTCGACCGTGATCGGCTTCGTCTCTTCGCTCACCGGTCGAGCCGCATCGATCCGGTCGAGCGGCCGATAAGGATCGAGCTTGTGGGTGCTCACCCAGGTGATTGCGCCGAGCGCGATGATGATCGCCAGCGGCGCCGACCAGATGATGACTTCGAGGCCCGTGGAATGATGCCATTCCGGATCATATTTGGCAGCCGTGTTCGACTGGCGATAGCGCCAGGCGAAGAAGAGCGTCAGGAAAATGACGGGGACGATGATCAGCAGCATCAGGACCGTCGAGATGACGATCAGATCCCTCTGCTGTGCGGCAATATCGCCGGATGGCGACATGACGACCATGCTGCATCCGGTGAGTACAGAGAGCAACAGGACTGATATCACCGATCGTCCGGCTAAACTGAATGGCTTCGGCATTGCGGCCTCAACTTGCGTTTTGTCTAGTCGGCATTACTCGGGCACGATCGCGCATGGAAGTGAGGTCCATCGTCGCAGCGCAGCATTTTGCCGCAGTGCAGTGACGGCATTATCGCTCTATGCGCGTTGTACTGGCGTAATGGCTATTATCGGTTCGATGCCTGCCGTTCCGGCGAACGCTGGGCGCGAACTCGAATGAGGCATGTGCGCAAGTACGTGCACGGCATTCTTGATATCAGACGCCAATTGGTCAACACTCTAACGACAAGACGCAAGTTCGTCGGAGAAGTTCATGGTTTCGGTCGCTCACCCCACATCGTCCGGTCTCGAACGCGATGCACGTCGCATTCATGAGGATGACAAGCCCCTCTCTCCGGGCAGCATCGCCATCGGCGTGGTGATCGGGCGAACCTCGGAATTCTTCGATTTCTTCGTTTACGGCCTCGGCTCGATCCTTGTCTTCCCAAAGCTGATCTTCCCGTTCGCGCCCAATGCGGTGACCGCGACGCTGATGTCCTTCGCGCTGTTCCCCCTCGCCTTTCTTGCTCGCCCGGTCGGCTCCTTCGTCTTCATGTGGATCGACCGGAACTACGGGCGCGGCACGAAGCTGACTGTGGCCCTCGTCATACTCGGCGGTTCGACGGCGTCGATCGCCTTTCTGCCCGGCTACGATACGATCGGCTACTGGGCCGTGGCCCTATTGGCGCTGTTTCGATTGGGACAGGGGTTCGCCCTCGGCGGCGCCTGGGATGGCCTCGCCACGCTGTTGAACCTCAACGTGCCGCAAAATCATCGCGGCTGGTACGCGATGATCCCGCAGCTCGGCGCGCCGATCGGCTTTGCACTGGCGAGCATTCTCTTCGGCTTTTTCGTCAGCAACCTCTCGGAGGCGGACTTCCTCGCCTGGGGGTGGCGCTATCCCTTCTTCGTCGCCTTTGCGATCAACGTCGTCGCGCTCTTCGCGCGCCTGCGCATCGTTGCCAGCAAGGAATTCGGCGCAGCCATGGAGGCCAAGGAACTCGAGGCCCGGCCGATCTTCGAAATGCTGAGCAAACACAGCATCGACGTCGTTCTCGGCGCCTTCGTGCCGCTTGCAAGCTTCGCGATGTTCCATCTCGTCACCATCTTCCCATTGAGCTGGGTAACGCTCAATGGTGGGCAGTCGGCTGCTGAATTTCTTTGGGTGCAGGTGGCAGGTGCGGCCGTCGGCGCGATCGGCATCGTGCTGTCCGGCGTGATCGCCGACCGGGTCGGCCGCCGCAACCAGCTGATGATCGGCGCGATCCTGATCGCAATCTTCAGCTTCTCCGCGCCCTTCCTGCTCGATGCTGGCGGCAAGGGCCAGGATGCCTATATCCTGATCGGCTTTGCGATCCTCGGGCTCTCCTTCGGCCAGTCCTCCGGTGCTGTATCTTCGCGCTTCACGCAGTATTATCGCTACACCGGCGCCGCACTGACGTCGGATCTTGCCTGGCTCGTTGGTGCCGCCTTTGCGCCGCTCGTGGCGCTCGGTCTCGCCAGCAGCTTTGGCATCATCTTCATCGGCGGATATCTGATTTCGGGTGCGATCTGCACGATCGCGGCGCTCAGCCTTTCCCGGGCACTCGATCAGCAGTAGTGACGGCAGCAGCCGCTCTACCTTGTCTCGTCAGAGGCAAACCTCGACGTGGAAGCCCCGGTCCATCCCCGGGGCCGGCGAGGCGATGCGCAATCGTCCGTGCATTTGTTCCACCAGCCGATGCACGATCGCAAGGCCGAGGCCGGAACCCGAAGCTTCGGTTGGCCCGCGACTGAAACGCTTGGTCAGGCCATCCAGCGTTTCCGCGTCGATGACGGCGCTGTCGTTGGTGACGCGCACACCATGCGCGTCCACGTCGATGCTGACCGGGCTGCCGGACGGGCTGTGTATCAACGCGTTTTCCAGAAGATTGCGCAGCACGATCGCAAAGGCATCGGCGCGGATCGGACGCACGAGTTCGGCGCCGTCCGCGACATGAATCTTGAGGCGGCTTGCGCCGAGCACCGAGCGTTCCATGTCTTCCAGCACAAGAGCCAGCACTGGCAACAGGTCCGTGCTTTCGTCCGCGATAGCGATCCCTGCCTCCGCTCGCGACATCTGCAACAGCTTCTCGGCCAGTCGACCGAGATGAAGCAGCGCGCGCTCGATCTGACCGGCTCGCTGCCGAAAGGCCGGAGGCACCTCACTCATCAACCGCTGTGTTTGCGCAAGCGCGCCGGCGATCGGGGTCCTCAGTTCATGGGCACTGTTCGAGGTGAAGTCCCGCTCCGCTTCGAGCGCGGCCTTGAGCCTCGTCAGTAGCAGGTTCACCGAACGGGCAATTGCGCGAAGTTCTCTCGGGAGCGCGGCTTCGTCGAGCGGAGCCATATTGCCGCTGTCCTTCGTGAGGATTTCTTCGCGCAACTGTTCGACCGGCGCAAGCGCGCGGCGCGCGACGAGGATGATGGCAATTATGCTGGTTGGGATCAGCACCAGCAGCGGCAAGAAAAGCGCTGTACCGCCTTCGAAGAGAGCTTCGGTACGATGGTCGAAGGCATCGGCCACCTGGACGAAAAGAGAGCCGTCGGTCGTCCCGGCGGTGTAGATACGGTGCGTGGCCGTTTGCGAGAAGCCGACCTCAAGCGGAACCGCGAAGGGTGCCGGTGCGCCGTCGTCAAACAAAACCCTGCCGCCACGATCGCGGACCTGATAGATCAGATATTGTGAATTCAGCGGAGGCGCAATGAGGCCGGCTGCGGGCGTGCCGTCGGCACGGTCACGGGCGATGTCATCGACGACGATCTGCAACAGGCGCTCGGCCGTCTCCTGGACCCCGCTGTCGAAAATCTCGGTGAATTCATCCTGCATGACATAAACGCCAAGGCCGAGCGCGACGAGCCAGAAGACGGCGACGACGCTCGTCAGCGCAATGGTCAGCCTGCGGGTCATGCTTGCCACGCGCGCCATCGGGTCACCTGATGCTGTAGCCGAGGCCCCGAACCGTCTCTATCCGGTCGGAGCCGATCTTCTTGCGCAGGCGGCTGATATAGACCTCGACCGTATTGCTCTCGATTTCGGCGCCAAAGGCGTAGAGCGCGTCGTGGAGCTGCTCTTTCGATACAAGTGCACCGGGATGGGCGACGAGTTTGTCGAGCACGGCCCATTCCCTGGCACTGAGGCTCAGGCTTTCCCCTTCAACCAGCACCTTGCGATGAACCTGGTCGATCTCGATGCCGGGAAGCCTGACCGTTGGCGTCGCATTGCCGACATACCGCCTGGAAACGGCCAGCATGCGCGCAGTCAGTTCGCCGAGATCGAACGGCTTGACCAGATAGTCGTCGGCCCCGCTGTTCAATCCTTCGATGCGATCGGAAATCTGGTCGTGTGCCGTCAGAATGATGACGGGTGTGCCGTCGCCGCGTATTCGCAGAGATCGCAGCAACGACAAGCCCGAACCATCGGGCAGTCGAAGGTCGAGCAGTATGAGACCGTATAAAACCGTCTCCGTCGCTGCCGTGGCATCGACGATGCGTGTAAACCAGTCGACGGCGTGACCGCCCGCCGCGACATGGTCGCGCAGCGCTTCCCCCAGAACCTGATCGTCTTCGACTAATAGGACTCTCAAGATATCACCGGACACTTGTTCGTCCTTGCCTATGTTCGACGGGGAGATGGGCGTCAAGCCCTCGAGCGTTCGCGGCTGGGTTCGTATCGCCATGCGGCAACGGCATGGCCGGCGCATGATGATCGCGATTGAGCCGCGAACGGGCGCTGACGGATGGCTAGGATGCGGCGCGTTCGCGAAACGCACCGCGCCTTTTCATGTAGCTGATGATCGCCGTGCCAATGCCGACGAGCGCTATCAAAACGCCGAGCGCCGTGAGCGTAAATGTGTTGTGTTCAACCGGCGCATTGCTCGCGAATTTGTACATTTCGGTTGCCAGAATCGCGATCATCGCGGCCGAGACGGTCGAATAGTCCTTGCCGATGACGCGCTTGACGTTGAACGTCATGCCCTCGGTCGACTGGGCGAAGTTTCTCATGCGCAATGCCCATCGCGGCACGTCACGGCAATAGGCCTGGTAGGCTTCCCCGAATGTCCTGTTCAGAAAGGCTTCTTCAGCATAGACGATGCACTGGTACATGAAGGCAAAGAGCCCGATGCCGAAGACGGCGAGAAGCGGGTTGCCGTGCAGAAGGAACACGCCCGAGTAAAGCAGCATGTTCCCAACGTAAAGCGGGTTGCGGCAGACGCCGAACATGCCTTCCGTAACGAGATCCTTGGCATAGACCTTTTTCTTCAGGCCGCCGCGCTGAATGTATTTGTACCCGACCACGGTCGCACGCAAGGCGAGCCCGGCCAGGATGACCAATACGGCCGCAAGGTCCTTGGCGAGCGTCAGCGCCGGGCTATCCAGCACCAGGGCCGGAGGCGGAGCCAGCAGGAACAGAACAATGATGATGGCCGGAAAGAGCTGGTTCCGGAAGCGGAAGAGAAAATTGCCGATCGCGATCATGGCCTGACTTTCCTACTTGATCGCGATGATGCCGCAGAAATTGTACCAGCGGAAAAAGACCTCGACGCTGCGGAAGCCTGCTTCCTTCAGGAGCTGGAGGTTTTCCTCCAGACGGTAGGGAATGAGCACGTTTTCGAGAGCTTCGCGTTTCTTGGCGATCTCGGTCTCGGAATAGCCGTTGCGGCGCTTGAAGTCGTAATAATGCTCGATGAAGAGACGATTGAACGTCGAATCTTCGCTGGTCAGTTTTTCGACGAGCAGAAGTGCGCCGCGTTCGTTGAGCCCCTCATAGATCGTGCGCATGATGCGCTCGCGATAGAGCGGGCGCACGAACTGCAGCGTCAGCAGCATCATTACGACGCTGGCATTGTGTACGTCGATCCCCTGATGCAGGTCCCCGACCCTCAATTCGATCGCCCGGCTGATCTCGGCTTGCGCGATCTTTTCCTTGGCCTTCTCGATCATGTCGGGTGCATTGTCGATGCCGACAAAACGCACGGCGGGATCGACCTTGGCGTCAAGCCCAAGGAGCGTAGTGGCCGTCGAACACCCGATGTCGTAGAGATCGCTGCCGGCTTCTGCGAAATCCGCGGCGAGTTCACAGACCATGCGCTGGATCTCGCCGTAATAGGGAACCGAGCGGCTGACCATGTCGTCGAAGACGGCGGCCACGGTCGCGTTAAACGCGAAGTCGCCCACCGGCTGATCCGGCGCTGCGAAAACCTCGTCCCGCCTGTTGTTATTCTCGTGCACCTGTAGGTGCGGTACCTTGCCAACCATTCGCAGGTTCCTTTGTCCTTCCGAAGCACTTCCAGTGCCGGCACCCTGCCTGCGTTGCGGCAGCGACCGATCTGTGGGCTAGAGGGCCATCAAAACCTGACATGAACCTGAAAGGGGCACCAAAGCACACACCACACGAACGGCGCGCCAATCTAACACCCTGATTTTATGAACTTGAATGCCAATTCGGGCGCCGCCTATTCGAGCCCCTCGACTCCGTCGTCAAAGGTCACGGTGCAGCGGTGCCCGGCCGGTATGTAGTTGTCAGGGTTGGGAAGCTCTATCCGCAAGCCGAACGTGCCGCTCGCTGCGTCGAAGACCTGATCAATCACCTTGATCTTACCCGCAAAGCGGCCCTGGATCGGCGCATTCGGGACCACCTGCGCCTCCATTCCCACCTGTAACTTGCCGAACTCGCTGACCGGGATGAAGGCTTCGACAAAAAGCGGGTCAAGCTTGGCGATCGTCGCCAGCTTGCCGTCCTGGTCCAGGTATTCTCCATTGAAGAGTGAACGCTCGAGCACAACGCCGCTGATCGGACTGCGGATCGTCCTTTGCTCGAGCACCGTCTGCGCCCTTTGCAGTTCCAGCTCTGCGCTGCGCTTGCGGGTTTCGGCAGTCGCAAGCTCCTTCTGGATGACCTCCATCTCGGCCACGGCCTCTTCGAGCTTGTCGGTCGAGGTGACGTTGCGGGCCAGCAGCGCCTCCGCCCGTTTCATGCGGTTGCGCGCAAGATCGAGGCGCGCCTTTTGCGCCTCGATTTCGGAGGTACTCGCGGCCTGCTCGGACATCAGTTCGACGGTCGCCTGCTCCGTATCCGAATGGAGCCTGGCGATGATCTGGTTTTCGCTCACATGGTCGCCGCGCGCGATCAGCACCTCTTTCAACAGGCCGGGAACCGGACTCCCGATGCGGACGACGACAGAAGGGTCAATGACGCAATCGTAGGCTTGCGCCGAAGCCGGCAAGAGGGCCCATAGGGGAAAAAGAACGGCCAGCAACTGCCGCATCCCGTTGGGCCTTTCCGGTAGGGGTTTATCCGTCCGGTCTTTTGTCATCGCATCACTCCGGCAGGCCCGAAAAGGCAAGCAATGTGCCCAGGCGTCGATCCTGAGCGAGAAGGTTCTTTCGGTCCCTGGCATGCGAGCGTTCCGCCCGCTGCTGGGCCAAGTGGAAGAGCCAAAGTCCGGTGCGCTGTCCGCAGCGGCCGAGCAGACGCAGCGGCTGCCAGGGAATGAGATCAAGCAGCGGGTCTTCCAGGGACAGGATTGCTTCCGTACTTCCCGGATCTCCCTTGCGGGCGGTTCGCCCCTCCATCTGTCTGTCGATGCGCCCCGCGTCATGTCGCTCACTGAGCAAAACGTGAAGGCCACCGAGCGCGAGAGCCTCCGGGACCACGGCAATGTCGACGCCGCGTCCCGCCATGTTCGTGGCGACCGTCACCCGACCGACGCCGCCGGCCTGTGCAATGATTTCGGCCTCTTCCGAACTCTGTTCGGCATTGAGGACGCGATGCTCGATCCCCTGCCCCTCAAGCACCGCGCTGACCGCCTCGGAAGCGGAGACCGAGCGCGTCGCAATCAGGACCGGTCGACCGGCGATTTGCAGTTCCTGGACCCGTCGGACGATTGCCAGCCATTTGTCCTCGAGCGTGGGGCAAATCGTCGTCGGCAATTTCGACCGCCGCGAAGGCGCGTTCGGGGGAATGCGCATCACCTGCAGCCCGTAGACATGCCGCAGTTCTTCGGTGATTTCGCGGGCGGTCCCCGTCATTCCTGCCAGGTGGAGGTAGCGGCGGAAGAACCGCTGATAGGTCATCCGCGCCATTGTTAGCTTGCGGCTGGTGATCTCGCAGCCTTCCTTGCCCTCGACCAGTTGATGGAGACCGTCGCTCCAGGAGCGATCGGGCATCACACGGCCGGTATATTCGTCGATGATCTGGACCTTGCCATCGCTGACCAGATAGTGCTCGCCCTTCCTGAAGAGCAGCAGCGCGACGAGCGCTTGGCTGGCGGCCTCCTCTCGCCGGATGCGATTGCGCCAGATCCCGCCGATCGCTTCGGCACGCGCCGCAAGCTTGGCCTTTCCGGCTTCGGTCAATTCCAGCCTGCGTTCGTCGACCAGCAGGTGATAATGGGTCGGTTCCTTGAAACCGTCGATCAGCGCGAAGGTCTGCTCCACCCATTGCCGCTCGCCGTCCGCGTCCGTTTCCTGGGAAATGATGAGAGGCGTTCTCGCCTCGTCCACCAGCACGCTGTCGGCTTCATCGACGATAGCGAAATGCAGTCCACGCATGACGAAAGGCGGCTCCTGACCGCGGCGCTCGTCGAGCATGCGGTTTATCTTCGCATGAACGGGCCGTGGCTGGCCGCCAAAGGTGATGCGGTCGCGCAGATAGTCGAAGGCGATTTCCTTGTTGCTGGCATAGACGATGTCGCAGGCATAGGCGGCCGGCCGCTCCGGGCGTGGGACAGTACTGTTGACGAGACCCGTCGTCAGCCCAAGAAAATCGTAGATGGGGCGAAGTATATCCCGATCGCGCGCCGCCAAGTAATCGTTGACGGTGATGACATGAACCGGAAGCCCGGCAAGCGCGGCGATCGAGGCCGTCAGGCCGGCAGTCAAGGTCTTGCCCTCGCCCGTGTCCATCTCGGCCACGCGCCCCTTCAGCATGGCAAGACCGGCAAGGATCTGGACGTCGAGATGGCGCAATCCGATCGTGCGCCGCGAAACTTCGCGCACGATCGCAAAGCCGAAGCAAATATTGGCATCGGTGAGGCCGTGGCACCGCAGGGCCGCACGGACTTCGTCGATGCGGGCTGCAAGCCCCTGTCCGGTTTCGCCGCGCAAGGCGGCTTCCGTCGCATTGATCCTCTGGACGAGTTCCCTCAGATGGCGCCGGTGCAAACGACCGGCAACCATCTGCGGAACGCTGGTCACCATCTTCTCGGTGCCGTCAAGCCAGTGCTCGGCTCGCTCCTGGCGTTCGGGGTAGGCGACCAGTGGAGGCGGCGACCAGCTCGGGACGAGGATATTCATGGTCGCTTGCCCGGCCCCCCTTAGGCGCTCGCTTCCTCGACGGGCGCATCATGGCCGTTCCGGTAGCTCTTCGACTGCTTCGCCACGGCGGGGGGAGCGTCGCCCTTACCGGCAACATCCACGGCTTCGGGCATGCGCTCCAGCATGCTGGAGAAATGCCTGAGCGAGTGAAGATGCAGGTATGTGCACTCCAACTCGTCATTGGTGAACATCGCCTGCAGCTCTTCGCTCGCCAGCGCCTTCAGCTTTTCACGGTTGACCGTCATGAAGCCGGAAAGCGAGCGGCGTTCGCCACTGTTGAGGTTGAACTGGGCCTGCATCGGCTGCAGCAGCCCCAGTGATTTCAACCGCTCGCAATATTGGCGGGTTCGCTGGTGCCTTGCCTGATAGTCCTGCAGGAAGCCCAGCACGCTCTTCAGGTATTGCGTTTGCTGCCCCTCACTGTCGAACAGGCGCTCGCCGCGGCCTTCGCGATTGAAGCCGTCGAAACTCTCATCGATGTGAAGGATGAACGTCTTGCCGCCACGGTCCGTCGAGAACACGAACGGATAGCGACGGACGAAGGCCGGCACATATTTGCCGAGCCAGGCACCATCATCATCGACGAAGAGGTTCTGGGTCTGCTGGGCGCCGAGAACCACCGCAGGCGTGACCGTGTCGTCCGTGCCGGCAAAGACGATCGGATATTCGGCGGCAGCCTGAGCAAATTCGATGGCCGTCACCGGAACCGAGTTCACTTCTTTTGCGAACTTGTAGGAAGTTCCAGCCTTGATGGAGACATCCTTGTGGCGATCAGCCGAGACGGGATGCACGTCTTGATAGAAAAGAAGTTGTGCTGCCATGGTGTTTTCCCTCTAGTATCTTGTAAGCGTTACTCAGGTATTCGAGAAGACAGCCGCCGGATTTTTACTCAGGCTAATTTAATCGAACACTTTATTAGACTTCGTGTCCAGTCAAACTTTAAATAATCGGAGGAATATTTGCCGCGTTGAACGATAAATTCTACTTGCCATGGGGGAAGACCCGTGGGAGAACCTCACAAAGACGCGTCCGCCCACCCGAGGCACGGTCGGGCTCTCGGTCAGCACCAGATCGAGATGCAAGAGATTGGCAAGCACCCGCCGCTGTGACGGGTCGCGTGGGTCGAGTGCAATGGTGCCGCCGCCCACGGTACTGAGCGCTGCATTGGGCAATGTGTCGGTTAGCGCCGGAACCTCACGGACAACGGACGCCCTGTAGACCTTCGAGATATCCTCGACGAAACGCAGGCTTACGTCCCGTGTCTGCGAGCGAACGAGGTCGGCATCCTCCTCCGGGACGATGACCCGAATGGTCGGCTTGTCGAAGTGCGCGACATAGGCGATCACCTTGCCACGCTGCACGAACTTGCCGGGCAGATCGTGATCGTCGGGCAAGATCAGCGTGCCGCTCGATTGCGCTCGGACGATCAGATTCTCCTGCCTTTGCCGTGCCAGGTCCAGATCGGCGAGAGCAAGCCGCAGCTCCTCCTTGACCATGCGCGCATGGGCAAGGTCCGAGAGATCCTGCTTGGTAAGACGCCGTTGGAGCTCGGCGACACGCAGCTCGAGCAGGTCGACGCGCGCCGCCAGCAGCGGATCCTCCAGCCGGATCAGTGGATCGCCAGCCTTGACCTCGGTGGCGGGTGCAGCCGCGATTTCATCGACCGTGCCGTCCGTCTGAACATGGACGATCGCTTCGCCTGGCAGCCAGACGATGCCCTGCACGACGGTCGCATGCGGGATGGGCAACACGAAGAGAAGCAGCGCGGCCACGGCAAGCGTCGATCCGACGACCGCGAAAGCCCGCCCCCGGTTTCTTCGCAGCAGCGGGCTCGTCAGCAGGAACCAGAAGGCTTTCGCCAATGGTACGGCCAACATCAGGATCAATGCCCAGATGGCGAGCAACGTGCCGACAATGAAAAACTTCTGGCTGACGAGCGCGATGATCGCGCTCGTGACCACGAGGCGGTAGAAGAACGCCGAGACCCCATAGAGGACGAACCAGAACTCCTCCCCGGGCGCCGTCGCCGGTGAACTGACCGCGCCGATCTTGAAGGCGTAGCGCTGAACGAGGTAGGCGAGATATTTGTTGGCTCGGCTCGCGAGGTTGGGAATCTCCAGAAGATCACTCAGAACGTAATAGCCGTCGAAGCGCAGGAGCGGGTTGCCGTTGAAGAGCAAGGTCGACACGCCGCCGATCAGCATGACGTTGAAGGCGAAGGCCCGAACGAGCCCCTCCTCCGCATTGACCCACACGATGAGGGCGAGCGCGGCGAGCGTCATTTCCACGAAAATGCCGGCAGCGCCGACGAGGGCGCGCTGCCATTTGCTGGCAAAAGCCAGGCTGTCGGATGCATCGACATACGGTACTGGCATGAAGACCAGCATCATCGCGCCGACCTCGTGAACGTCGCCTCCCCATCGCTTGACGGCGTAGGCGTGCCCGAGTTCGTGCAGGGTCTTGATCAGCGGATAGGCGATCAGCATCAGGAAGAGGTTTGACGTTGACAGCACGCGGTCGGTCACATTGGCGGTCAGCGCGTTCCAGTTCATGCCGGCAAGAACGGCGGCATAGGTGACAAGACAGATGAAGACGAGCGCGCCGAACCACGAGAACAGCACCCGCCCGACGATGGCGGTGGCGTTCAGAAACTCGTTCGGATCGAGCAGGCCGAAGCGAATGGCGAGCGGATTGCCGAAACTCATCAACAGCTTGCGATTGCGCGCCTTCTTGCCGCGTTCGGCGATTTCATTGATGTCGGGCGGTACATTGCCGAACAGGACGTCCGCCGCGTGTAACTGCCCGAGAAGCTGGATGACCTCATCCTGGGTGACGACCTTGTCGATGAGCTTGTCGCAGGCGATGTCCCAGATCGCCTGCATCGTGCGCTCGCCATCCATCAGGCTGATGATGAAATAGGTCTCGGGCGTGAAACGGTGGAAACGCCCGGAGGTCCGGTCCTGCAGCACGTACCAGAGCTGACCACGGAAGACCGTGCGGTGGATGCGAACATGGCCGCGCAGCTTCAGCTTCAGTTGCGCGACGCGGTACCAGGACGAACTGAAGTAGGACCGTTCCATATCCGCCTCCTCACGGCAACCAGCGCCACGCGGCGAGATAGGCCCATTGCACCATCTTGTCGGTGTAAACGCGGATCAGGAGCCGTTCGTCCACGGCGGTCTTGGCAATACCCTCCATGCCGGGTCGAAGCCGATCACTGACGTGATCCAGCGCTGCTTCGACCTTGAAGAAATTGTGGCCCTCCTTCTGGGTGGAGATCGCGGTGATCTGCTCGATCCGGTAGGTGAGCGGCTCCTGAGGAAGTGCCGAAACCCGCAGGACGCCCTTGCGGCCGATCTCGACATCATCGATGTCGCTTTCATCGACTTCGAGGATGACGCGATAGGATTCCAGCGGTGCGATCGTGAAGAGCTCCTGCCCGCGCTCGACCGCCGCACCGATCGACTGGCTGAGGTCGCCGCTGACCACATAGCCGTCAAAGGGAGCGAGCAGCCGGGTGCGCTTGAGTTGCTCGTCGATCAAAGCGAGCTGGGCGTCGGCCTGATCGATCTGCGCCTTGACGATGAGCGCTTCGGCACGCTCGTGCTGCATCAATGCCCGGTCGTATTCGGTCGTCTTCTGCTGCCGAGTGGTCGTCAGCCGAAGCCGTTCGAGTGTCAGATCCTGGTCGTCGAGCTGCGCCAGGATCTGGCCCTGCTTGACCACTTCGCCGGCCCTTGCCGACTGACTGGAGACATAGCCGTTGAACGGCGCCACAACGGTTCGCTGGATTGTGCCGCGAACGACGGCCGAAGACGTTACGGAATATTCCGTCGTCGCCACGCTGAAATAGGCGGCCAGGACGACAGCAATCAGCGTCGCAAGCTTGCGGCCGAAATAACCTGGCCCCAGTAGCCGCCGCAACTGGTCGCCCGCGGCCTCCCAGAGCTTCACTAGGACGTTCCTGTCGTTGCGGCGTTTTTCCTCGAGAACCGGTCCGACGACCGCTGCCACTGCGTCACACAGGTCGACCGTGGTCTCGTCGAAGGTACTGCCGCGTGGGCGCTGCAGCGTCAGCGCCCCAACGATCTGCTGCCCCGATTGCAGGGGGATCGTCAAAACGCCTCCGCACTTGTGCGTCTCGACCAGCTCTTCGTGTGCCCGGACGACGCGATACTCCCAGTGCTCCTGCGGCGGGTAGAGAACAATCGCACGCTGATCGACAGCCTCGTCCATCGCCGCGCCGATGTCGCGAATAATGTTGACCTTGTTGCCGAAGCCCGCCGCATGCGAGACGGTCGCGACCCGACATCGCCGTCCGCGGACGAAACCGACGCTGACGGGGTCGCATGCAAGCCGCATGGCGAGTTCGGTAACGAGCGCTGTGGCCGCCTCGACGAAACCCTTCGCCTCAAGCACCGCGGCAAGCATGTCGAAGGCCAGCCGGTTTCGCTCACTGATTTCTTCGTTTTCGACTTGGAGCTGGCGCCTGAGCAGCACCTCGATCCAGCCGGAGGCCCATTGCACCTTGCGCATCACCTCGTTGATGGCAGATGGCTCGGCGGAAAGCGAAAGTGCGCAGGCGCCGTACAGGCGCTCGTTGACGATCAAGGGCGAAGCGATCAATTGCACCATGCGGCTGCCGGTGGTTCCGGTGGATATGCCCTGACGTTGGCTCAGCGCCTTTTCGGCGGCGGCGGTCAATCCCTCGTCGAGGCCCCTTTCCGGCCAGAAGGCGATCGGCGTATAGGGTCCGGTGTCCGGCTCCCCGAGCATGACCATGCCGCTGGCGACCCCTGCTATCTGACGGCAGAGTATGGCGAGCCATGTCTCCACGAATTCTTCCGGCTTGGTCGCATTGCGGAATTTTTGCCAGAGCGCTTGATCCAAAATAGCGTACTTCACCGCCCCCGGGCCTTCGACCGGGGGCGGTGATGAATATTCCCTGGCAATCTGATCAGTCATGCCGGCACGCGATGGCCAGACAGTTTATTCGCACGCTATCGTCCTCCAAAGAGACTGACCAATCGAGAAAGCAGTCCCTTTCGGGCCTCCCACTCGATCATGCCGTTCAACACGTCCTGCTCACTGGTGTCGGCGTCGTTCTCACCGGCGCCGGAAGTCTTGACGGCATGATCACCGATATCGGCCGTCCAGGCCGTTGGATCGACAAATGTGCCGGTTGCCTCGTCGAAGACCCAGGCCTTCACGTCATCATTGCCGAAGCGGGCCATGCCATGGCCTCCGCCGGTTGCCGGTTGCCAGGTGGCAGCCGGAACGTCTCCCCCGTTTCTGGTCCGGCCGGATGCCGCGGCAACCTCGCTCGCATTACCGCCTCCCGATATCTGGAGATCCGAGACGCTGATCCCGGCAAGTTTCATCAGCCGTCGCTCAGTCGGGCTTACGAACAGACCCAACTCTTCGTCGAACACCTTCGCGTCGTTGCGCGCTTCGGGCTGGTTTACTGCCGACGGCAACCGGCGCTCGCCGATGCCGAGCGTTTCGGCCATCACGTCGCCGACAGCATTGCCGGCAGAGTGGGCCAACCCGGCCTCGTGACCCATTTCATGGAGCAGGACCGAGAGGAGGTCAAAACGTCCCTCGGCCGGCCCGCCAGCGATGGCCTGCCACTTGCCGTCGACCAGACTGTACTCCTCGTTATCCTGCGGCGTGAGATCGACGAACCAGCCCCGGCCCGCGGCGTTGCGGTCGATCCTGATTGCACCGAACACGGCTTCGGCCAGTCGGTCGCCCTCGAGATCGACGATCTCAAGGTCGATCGTCCCGAGACGCGCCAAGGTTGCCGCATCGAGCAGACCCGATTTCGCCCAGAGGGCGATGGCATCGTCGAGCACCGAGAATGCCTGTCCTCTGGTGATCTCGCCACCGGTGACGGCCGCATCGCCAGTCGCTGCCAGCAGATTGGCCGCCGTGTTGAAGGCGGGGTCATTGGTGCGGATCAGGAAGCGATCGAACGAGCTTGATCCGACACGCGACATCGTGCCGAAACCGCCATCAACCAGGACAGCATTGTAGCCATAGGTGCCGACGAGGCCGCCATTCACCTGAACGCTGACCGCCGCCCCCTTGAAGGCCACCTTCAACGTATAGTCGACGCCGGCATCAAGGACACGGCTGAAGGACTGATCGACCTTGTAACCGCCCTTGGCGGTGACATGACCGACAAGCACCTTGTCGCCGGCAACATCAAGCGCGATGAACTTATAGTCGTTCGGACCGTAGCTGTCGAAGACAATGCCGCCGGTGCCCGCGGTCGAAAGCTTGGCCTCCAGCTCAAGGTAGGAATCTGCCCTAAGCGTGGTACCGAGGTTGAACGTATTGATAGCAGCGCCCGCCGCGCCGGCAAGCCGGCCGCCGGCGACGGTCCAGCCTGTTGCGGCCGTCCCCGTCATCGGGAAGCGCCCCGTTCCGTCGAAGTTGTCGGCATAGTCGAGCGACAGGTTCGGCGGCAAGATCTGAACCGAGAAGTTGTCCACCTTCGACTTGGAGCCATCGTTGCCGACGCCCACCATGCCGCGGTTGAGGCCCACCGGCGCGCCGTCCTCGATCCTTGGCGCGAAGGTGTAACCGAACCAGTTCACACCCGCGACCGTCACCGTGACGTTCGTGCCGTTGACGGCGACGAGCACGTCATAGGTTATGCCGGCTTTCAACTGAACGGGCTTGTTCGACTTGGCAACCTGATGCCAGCCGCTGGCATCGCGATAGCCCATTTCGATCTGGTCGTTCGAAATGTTGATGCCTGCCCATTTGAAGTCCGTCGGCGAGCGGTAGTCGAAGATGACGTAGGAGTTCGCCTTCCAGCCTGCCAACGGCTTCTGCGCCGTGATCTTCGCCGAGATCTCGAAATAGATCGGCAGATATTGATCGGCGTAGAAGACCGCTGCCGCCTGCCCCGACGAGGTCGCGGATTCGACCGACATCATGCCACTCGACACCGTGAACTTGCCCTGGTCGGCGGCGAAGACGTCGAGCGTCCCGTCGTTGAAGTCAGCTGTGCGTAGCACGTCGCGCTTGCCGCCGGGGATGTTGCCGGCCTGCGGGTCGGTCGGACCACCGGTCTGGTCCTGCCAGATACCGTGATCCTTCTGGGTCACAAGGCCGAGCTCGCCTTCGACGCCACCCTGGAACTGCGACACATGGCTGTACTTGTCACTCCCGTTGACGTTGCCGGTGTCAGCCGTCCGCGTGATGTCGACACCGTCGCTGAAGGCTTGGGCATAGAGGAAGTCGAAGAGTTGTGGCGGCACCTGGCGGCTGACCGTCGCAATACCGAACGGCGCGAACGGCACGAGGTAGCTGTTGAACTCGCCGACCCAATCGATCAGGCGGTCGCCGCCGGTGTTTCCGATCAGGATGTCGAGCCCGGCGCCACCAAAGACGCGGTCCTCGTAAACCGGATGCGTCTCTGGCTGGTCATTGAGCCAACCATTGGTGCTGAGCACGTCATCGGCGTTCATGAGGTCGTTGCCCCAGCCGCCATAGATGTGGTCGCGCCCGGTTCCGCCGACGATCCAGTCGTTGCCGAGATCGCCGAAGATGGCGTCGCTGCCGTCCGTGTTGCGGTCGGCGAAGGCAATCGGCGTTCCGTTGGGCGAGAACGCGATCGCGCCATTGACCAACGGGCCTTCATTATCGACGAGGTTGAGGAAGTACTGGAACTGCGTCGGCGCAACACCCGACTTCCAGACGCTTCCGTTCGCATTGAACAGAATGGCCCGACGCGGATCGTACTCGTCATAAAGGAAGAATTCGCCGAGCTTGCTCTGCACCGGCTTCGGCGCGTTCCAGGGATCGGTGTCGGCGCCGAAGCGCAGGACGTCGCCCGGGTTCCACGGCCGGGTGAAGTCAGTGCGCACCAGCCCGACCACGGCGCCGTTTTCGAAGCGCTGGGTATAGCTGAGCGGCAGGGCCTCGCCTCCGCCGATGGCATCGTCACCGGCCCCGCCGTGGATGAAGTCGTCACCAAGTCCGCCGAAGATGATGTCATCGACGACATTGGCGTCGAACAGCGGATCATCGGCCCCTTGCGCATTCGGCTTCAGGTTATAGGGGGTCAGATCAACGGACTTCTTCAACTGACCGCCGATGTTGATCGTCTCGGTCTGTACCTGCCCGGGCGTATAGATGAACTCGTTGAGCACGTCGCCCTGGCTTGTGCGATCATCCGGGTCAGTGGCAAGGAGCGCCAGGACACCGTAAAGCGGTTCGGCATAGGTGACGCTGTTGCGGCTTGTGAAGATCCGGCCGTCATCGCCGAGGATGCCGTCCTGGCCGGTACCGCCGGAGATCCAGTCATTGCCCCAACCGCCGATCAGATCGTCGTTCTCGGCATCGCCGAACATGCGGTCGTGACCGCCGCCGCCATAGGCGATGTCGTCACCGGTTTCGCCATGGAACTCGTCATGGCCGCCGATGTCGGTCTTCGCCCACAGACCAAATTCGTAGCGATAGGCCGGATCGTTCGGATTCGTCTTCGAGAACAGGTCGGGACGGAAGTCCGGGCCGCCCGGCGTGTAGTCGAGGAGGTGCACGCCACGAACGACGATGCGTTCGGCACCGACGCGGGCCGGATCGTTCACATCGTAATTGAACTGGACGTAGAGCTGCTGGTTTGCCAGCCCACTTGGGTTGATATCGACGCCATTGATCCCGACGATACGAACGATGTTGCCGTTGTCACCGACCATGGTGTCGGCATCGCGGGCGTAACGCGCGGCCGCGAGAGTGCCGTCACCCGGAAGGTCAAGGTCGTTGCGGTCGATTTCGCCGCCGGTACCGCCGAAGATGTAGTCGTCGCCGTCAGGCCGTGCATTCGCATCGGTCAGGCTGAAGAACGATGACGAGCCGCCAATCAGGTCGTCCTGGCCAAGGCCGCCGAACAGTTGATCATCGCCGCCGCCGCCTTCGATGTAGTCCTGGCCGTCACTTGCAGCGGCGAAGGATGCGATCACCGTCAGTGGACCGATCGGATCGGCAACACCGCCAGATGTCCGGGAGGCGCCGACATGCGAAGTTCCGGCAAACGCCAGTTCGATACCGCCATCGCCCTGGATGACGTCATTGCCGAGCTGACCGAAGATCTCGTCATGACCTTCGCTGCCGGCGATGTAGTCGTTGCCGAAACTGCCGACGCCGGCGGCTCCCTGGTCGAAGGCGAAGGTGTGAAGGGCCGCATAGTCGACCGCATATTCGCTCCACCAAGGCGCGCCGTCCGGGTCGCGGTAACGGCGTGCATTACCGTCGACAAGCAGCAGACCGCTGTTGTCGCCGGTGACGGTGCCAAAGCCTGCCGGGGTCGGCCGATCGGTGCGGCTGTAGAGCAGCGCGCCGGCCAAGGTCTGGAAGCGCTTGCTGAAGGTGTCGTCCAGCAGGTTGCCGTCGGCGCCGCCCTGGCGGGTGAGGTAGACGTTGTCGCCGAAGATGCGATCGTCCTGCTGGTCGCCGTCAAGCATGTCATGGCCGGCACCGCCGACAATCACATCGCGGTCAAGTCCGCCGAAGACGATATCATCGGCACCGTTCTGCAGCTCGGCCGACTTGATCGCCGTCACGAGCACGAGTTCGGTCGTCTGGATCCGCTGCTTCAGACCGGACGGCAGGTTCGGATCGTCGACGAACATCTCGATGACGCCGTGGTCGGCGAAGATGATGTCGTCGAAATCGCCGAGCACGCCCGCCGCAGCGACGGCGCTTGGGCCGTAGCCAAGATGCGAAGCACCATCACCGAAGATCAGGTCGCGGCCCGCCTGCATGAGATCGCGGACCGAGGATTTCACCGGCTTGATCGTGGTGCCGTTGGAGTCGGTGTTCGGGTTGGCGGAAGGCAGCGGGCTGTTGTCGACCGTGTCGATGAACAACTGGCGCGTGAAGATGTTCACGTTCACGCCGCTGTCGCCATAGATATGGTCGACGCCGCGGTTGCCGATGATCAGGTCGTCGCCGGAGCCGCCGGCGAGATGGTCGCCGGCCTGGCTGCCATAGATCGTGTCGTTGCCGGCACCGCCGTAGATCGTCAGCCCGACGCTGGGCAGTTGCCCGCCCGGAACGTTCGCAAACAGCGCGCTGGCATCGATGATGTCGTTGCCGGCGAGCTTGAAGGGATTGGCGAGCGGGAAGACCCATTCGTCGTCCTCGTTCTCCCCGTCCTGCAATTGCGGGAAGGGATCGAACGGTTTTTCGCCGAATTCCATGCCGAGCACATTGTGGGCCTGGCCGGAGTACCAGATGCCGTCCTGGCTGGTGTCGCCGTAAACGACAAGAGGCGAGTTCGGACCGGCACCACCATTGACCTTGATGTAGTCGCCGCCGACGCGCTTGCCGCCGTCAAGCGTCACGTCATAGCCGAAGACGCTGAGCGAGACGCCGCTTGCCGGTGTCAGCGCCACGTTCTGCAGCGTCATGACCGCAGCGGTGAGCGCCTGGATCGTGAACGGTCCTGCGTAGCCGCCGACATAGACTTTCTGGCCGACGTAGAAACCATCCGCCAACCAGCTCCCGGTGCTGCGGGTCAGGCCGTTGGTGGCAATGTTCATCGTGCCGGAAGCCGTGACCGTGCGTGCTTCGGCGACATGCAGCGAGCGTTCGGCATAGCTGTTGAACGCATCGGCCGCCAGTGTGACGCCTGCCCCCTGCCCGACGTGGGTGTTCGGCGCACTCAGCACCAGGGCGCTGAGGTCGCCCCAGGTCAAGGCAGAATTCGGCGGAGGCGGCAGGGTCGCATCGACGATAGCAAGGATCGTCCGGGTATAGGTCTCGCCCTCCAGCTGGATGACCTGGCCAACCTGGTAGCGATCTTCCGACCAGTCGCGCCCATCGAGGCGGGTTACGACGATCGAGCCACCGCCGGCGCTGGCGATGTTCATCTTGCCGGCGCTTTCGAGGTACATGTTGCCGCCGCCATGGACGAGCGTCAGGCCGCCATGCGCACCCTGCACATAGAAGCTCTTGACCGCATCGTTCTGTGTGGCAAGCAGCGCACCTTCGAGCTTCAGCGAGAAGCCATCATCGGAGATCTCGATGATGCGGAAGTCGCGCTTTCCGTTTTCATCGACCATGGTGATGAGATGACCGGCAAGATACCCCTCATCCGCCCACTTGATGCCGTCCTGACGGGTGACGATGCCACCGGTGTAGGTCGGGTCGATGTCGACATCGGTGATCACCGTTTGCAGGATCGCATTGGTGACCGGGTTGATGCGGTTGATGGTCCTCGGTGCATCGCTGACCAGCGGAAGCTGGCCGCCGACGACACGCATGGTCGAACCGGAAATCGAGACGATCTGGTACTCGCCCTTGGCGAAGTCCTCGTTGATGCTGATGAAGTCTCCGACCGCGAAGCCGGTCCAGGCGCCGCCGTCGGTGCGCACGATGATCCCGCCGGCAATCGTCTGGGAGACGTCGACGGATTTGTTGACGGTGATCACGTCCTTGTCGATCGCGGTGATCGTCAGCGAGCCGCTGGCAACGCCGGCAAGCGACGAGCCGCTCAAGACCAGGATCGAGTTGTCGTTCGGATCAGCACCTTCTTCCGGATGCAGCGGATCGATGAGCGCGTCATTGATCGCGACGACGGTCCATGTGCCTGCCTGCCCGGCAATCTGCACGGTCTGGCCGACGAGGAAGCCCATGGCCTTCCAATCGAAGCCTGTGCGCACGATCGTACCGCCATTGCTGCCGTTCGGCGTGACCGTGAAGGTGTTGGTGACCTGAACGGACGGTGCCGGATCGAGCGTGCCCTGAATGACGAGGCCGTCGTTGCCCTCGCCGAGCATGAGGTTGACGACCTCGATCGTGCTCTTCGTGGCATTGGTGCCGAACTGGCCGTCAGCGCCGACGCTGATCTTGCCGAAGCTGATCCCGCCCGGGAAGAA
Organism: Ensifer sp. B1-9; assembly: GCF_050474445.1. Taxonomy (NCBI): domain Bacteria; kingdom Pseudomonadati; phylum Pseudomonadota; class Alphaproteobacteria; order Hyphomicrobiales; family Rhizobiaceae; genus Ensifer; species Ensifer sp. B1-9. The sequence continues at coordinate 129,874 of NZ_JBCHVG010000015.1, read as the reverse complement.
GCCGGATTCACCAAAGGCCGGGTCACCGCTGACACCGAGGCCGAGGCTCAGATCGTCGGCCATATTGAAGCCGGTCAGCGTCGTTTGCGTCATGACGCCGTCGACATCTTCCTTGCTGGTGTCGTTGAAGATGTTGAGCACGTCGATCTGTTGCGATTCTGGCGGCTGGGCGCCGATCGCGATCAGGAAGTCGTCCGCTTCACCCGGCAGTTTCAGGCCGTTTTCCAGTGAGCGGTCGGCACCCGTCGGGCCGCCTTCGACAGCCAGCGGGCCGCGCAACTTCGACAGGTAATGTCCCGAGACCGGGAAGACCTTCACGCCTTCGCGCGTGACGGGGATGTCGTAGTTCTCATCCGCCTGCAGGACGACTGTCTGCTGGACAGAGTAGTTCCCCGGATTGAAGGTCGCGACCGCCGCGGTGCGCAGCACCTTGACGCCCGAAAGCGTGCTGCCGACCGGCAGCAGTCCGGCGTTTTCCGAGGTGATCTGGATCGTGGCATCCTTGGTGTCGTTCTCGCCGCGGATGATCGCGATCTTGAAGTTGCCGATAACATTATCGGCGGCGTCGAAGACACGGATCCACTGGCCTTCCAGGAAGCCATAGGCGAGCCAGCCGTCCGCTTCGTCGGCAACGCCGGCGATCGTCATCCGATAGGTGAGCGTACCGTTCTCGACAACCGTATGGAACTGGATATTGCCGGTAAAGGCACCTTCGCTGGCGAGATCCGAAAGGATGACGTCGGCAAGCTGACCGCCGGTACCGAACGTCCGGTCGACCTTGATGAACTTGCCGTTCACCGTGTCGATCGCGGTGATGTAATAATCGCCGCTATTACCACCGGCGTTGCCGATGCGGATCTGCTGGCCGACGAAGAAGCCTTCGTCGACGAAGCTCCCGAGATCGGCGCCCGTGCCGCGGGTGATCTTGCCGTTGAGGCCATCATTGCTGAAGACGAGGTTGCCGTCGAAAATCTGCGTCGGCCTCAGCCCGCCGATCACCGTATAGCCGGAGCCGGGTGTGACGGCGACACCATTGACGCTGACGACATCCGCCAGGCCGTCGGTAACAATCGCGACCTGCACGGTGGTGGTTGGCGCCTTCGTGAGCCGGATCGTGTAGTCGTCCGTGTCGCTGCCATCGGCATTGAGCACCGTCGTGCCGCCGCTTTCGAGCACGACGGCGCCCGCCGTGTCGTTGTCGATGACTTCGATATCGACATAGCCGGGGCCGGACCGCAGATTCGGGAAGACATAGTCGTGGTCGGCATCGGTCGTCAGTACGTCGTCACGCTGGAAGTAGATGACTGCCGTATGAGGATCTTCGCGCGGGATATCGTCACGCGCCTGCACGCCGATACGCACCGGATCGTCCCAATTGGTATGGTCGAAGGTCAGCCGCCAGTAGCCGTCGGCATGTTTGTACATGCGGTCGCCGACCGAGTTGAAGGTGTTCGTCGGATCGTCGACATCGAAGATCTGGATATCCTCGTCACTCGCCTCGTTGAGGAAGAGCTTGACGACGATGATATCGCCTACCTCCGGCGCCGTCTGCAGCTGAACGAGGATTTCATCGGTCAGCTGGGTCGTCGGGCTGCCTTCGATGACGAGAGACCGGCCGTCTTCGATGTTCGTGCCGGCCGCGACCTCGGTCACATAGATACCGGGCGTGTCGTTGTCCCTGACAAGTACTTCGACATTGCGGACGTCAGCCGCGTCAAAGGAGTCGCCGTCGGGGTATTCGGCGTCGATATCGATGACGTTGGTGTCGACGCCGCTGAGATCGGAAATCACGCTGTGCTGGATAACGACCACCCGGTCGCCTTCTGCGCGCGGATCGTCCGGCGCGTAGACATAGACCGTCTGCGCATTCATCCAGTTGCTGCTGTCGAACCGGAGCACGACAGCGCGATCGTTGATGGTCCGCAATACGCCGTTGACGGTGATGACATGCTGGAAGTCGCTGTCGGTGACGGTTCCGCCGGGGTTGACGGTGGACAGCCAGATTGTGTCGCCGAGGCCGTTCGGCAAGGGCGCCGGGTTCAACAGCGTGCCGTCTTCCTCTTCCTGCGGTGAGCGTGCCGCCGAGACGGTGACATAGATGACCTGCCCCGCAAGCGGAGCGACGGCAAGCTTCACCGTATAGCTGTCGACATTGACCGGACCGCCTTCGCGCACGGCAGTGAAGCCGCCGGTTTCGTCGATGCGGATAATGCCTTCGTCTTCGGAAGCGACGTTATAGTCGAAGCCGTCGACGAGCACGCCGTCATAAAGCGCGTCGCCAGACGTGACGAGATGATCGACAGCGCCGGAGGCTCCTTCGAGCTCCCGGGTCACGATGTCTTCGGTCACGTCTCCGGTGACGTTGATGGTATCGGATCCCAGGCCGCCGATGACGCGATAGGCAACGCCGAAGGCGGTCGACTGAACGAAGAACTCGTCGTCGCCTTCGAGACCGTCGACCTCGACCACTTCGATCGTCGTGTAGCGCACATTGAGGCCGGCGCCGAAAATGCCGCGTTCGGTGATTGCGAAGTCGTCGGCAAATTCCGTACCGAGGATAACGAGCTTGTCGAAGCCTGTGCCGCCGTCAACGGAAACCGGTGCGTTGACGTTGTACTGAACCTCATCCTCACCGCCGCCGGCGCGGATATCGGGCGCCCGCGCAACAGAGAAGCCGAGCCCGATGATCGGCATCGCAACGCCCTGATCGTCGCGCACGATCACGTCGTCGGTATAGTCGTCGGGTGTGGAATCGGCATCGGCGAAGTTGATGACGCCATCGCCATTGGTGTCGAGGGTAACGGCCGGCAGATCGTCCTGATCGATCGTGCCGTCGCCGTTCCAATCCTGATTGGCGACCGCGGCGATCGCAAAGGCCCGCACGATGAACAGGTCGTTGTTGTCGTCGCCTTCCAGTCTCAGCTCGGCCTGGTTCGAATAGACGCGGAACTCGTCATTGCCGGTTCCGCCCTGGGCGACCAGCGGCGCACTGATGCCGGGGCTCAGCCAGCCGCGCGTCGTTGCGACCATGTCCGGGAAGACATCCTGGGCAAGCAGGCCGCCGCCGAAGAACGGTGTCGCCCCGTTTTCCGGATCGTCGGTGCGCTTGTTGCCGAAGATCTGCCCGATCTGGAAGGAGTCGTCGCCCGCTCCACCCTGCAGCGAGACGATTGCCGTCGTATCGTCCGAATAGAAATTGTCGTTGCCGCCGAGGCCTTCGATGGTGACACGTCCGTTGAGCGCCGTGTCATAGTTGATGCGCGCACTCTCGTTCGAAGGCTCGTTGTCTTCAATGGTATCCGCATAGGTCGTGGGCTGGCCATAGACCATCGCAACATAGGCGGGCCGATCGGCCGTTTCGTGCGGCAGATAGTTCGCACCGCGCAGCAGGAAGATGTCGTCGATCGGCTTGTTGCCGTCGCCGTCCTTGCCGTTGAAGGCGGAGTTGTAACCGTAGATGTTCAGTGCATCGACGCCGTCGTTCGACCGCCCGGTGTCGAGCACGTTGATGACGTAGTTGCGGTTGAAATCGGTGCCGGCCGTGCCGCGGCCCGGATTGTTCGAGCCGAGCGTGTAGACCTCGTAGAGATCACTGCCGGAGACGCCGTCGAGCGTCAGCGTATGCTCGGCGACCGTCGTCATGTTGGGCGATGTTTGCGTCGCCGTATCCTGGAGATAATAGACAGTGAAGCGGTCTTCGCCATCTGCAACCGCCGGGTTGAGCGTCTGGCTGCCATAGGCGCGGGTCTTCGAGCCGAGGAAGATATAACCGGGGCTGCCCTGGCTATTGGTGCCGCCGGCGCCCGAGGGATCGCCGAACTGGATCGTGTCGACATCGGTATTGCCGAAGATCCAGGTCAGGTTCGTTGCGTGCGGTGCAGAGGTCTTCGGCGCGGCGGTTCCGACCGGAGTGCCATTGTTCTTGTTGCCGGGTGTTACTGCGGCATTGGCGATGATGCGCCCACGCAACAGCATGACCGAGCCGAAACCGATGTCGGCATTGGCAAGCAGGCTGATGGTTTCGTCGAAGGCGGTGACGTCGCCATAGATGTCGATGCGCTTGGCCGCCAGGATCTCACTGTTCGAGTCGAGCGTGACATTGTCGCCGACGCGCAATTGCACATTGCCCTTCTCGGCGAAGATCTGACCATGCGGGATGAGACGCTCGGCATCCGCCTGGAAGGTCGGGAAGGTGGCGCCATCCTCGGAGAAGCGCGCGCTGCCGCTGTGCAGGAGATCGAGGTTCTCACCCTGAACCCCTGTCTCGCGAACGGTAATGCGGATATCGCCATCATAAGTATGCGCAAGCACGAGGCGCAGGTTGCCGGCGCTTTCGCCGGGGTTAACCGGGGCTTCCGCCAGATAGATGTTGTTGTCAGCCTCAAGGGCGACATCGTCGTTGGACGAGCCGCGCGAGGAGTCAATTTCGAGGTCGTTGTTGAAGGCGCCGATGGAGCCGCCGCCATTGGCGTCGAGATCAATGCTCTGGCCCATGAGGTCGGCAAAATCGTCGCCGGCGCCGTTGTTGCGGGCATCGAGGATCGAGCCGGCGACGGTCCGCAGCGAGATGTCTCTGGTCGTGTGAACGGTGTGGACGAGAAGATCGCCGGCAACTTCGTCGAGGAAGATGCCGAGCGTGTTGTCGGCGGTGGTATCGAAGGCTCTGAGCACGCCCAGGCCACCGACGCCGTTGCGGATGTCGACGTTGATCTCGAGGAAATCCGTCGGCAGGCCGATACCCCCAAGCGGTGAATTGATGTCGAGCAGCGTCGGGTTGAGAACTTGCGCAGCGACCTGCGCATGGTTCGGATTGAAGAGGCCGACGCCGGCCGCCATGGTGATGTTGCGGCCGGCGACATCGGCTTCGACGTCACCCTCCGTCAGGCCCCGCGCATCGAGAATGCGCCGCGGCGAATAGAGCAGTACATCCGACGCGGTCGATTTGATGCGCTCGACGCGCATGTCGCCGGTCTTTTCGCTGAGAGCGATATAGCCGTTCGTCACCACATCGATGTCGCCGTTACCGGCAATCTCGGTGATCCCGAGAACGTTGATAGTCGTTGCGATGGGCGCGGGATTTGCGGCAGCAACGATGATGTCGCCACCAGTGGTTACGGATCCGGCCTGGAGACCGGGCAGAGTCCGGCTGCCAGTCGCGGGGTCGATGCCACGGAAGTCATATGTCGAGGCGATCGTCGTATTGCCCGCTCCGAAGACACCACGGCTCAGCGGTTCGGGGGACCCGCTGTCCGGCCGGAAGAAATTGTAATGGGTGAGGCCGGCCGCCTGGCTCGGCGCCTTGACGAGCACGCCCCCAGACGCGCCGGCGCCGGTCTGCTCGATGCTTGCCTGCAGAAGCACGTTAGCGGTATCGCCGGCGCTGATCCGGTCGATTTCAACGATGTAATAGCCGCCGCCGAGGTCTTCGCGCAGCAGTGCTTTGAGGTCGAGATTGACGTTCTGGACGGCATCAACCGTGAAGGTCTCGGCCGAAATCAGGCTGTGCTGGTTGGTGAGCGGCCCGCTCGGCGAGAGATTGATCGCGACACCGGCAAGGGCATTTCCAAGCGTGCTCGCCAGCCTGACGCTCAGGCCATCGGACGACGCGATGACATAGTAGTAGCCGCCGTCGACGAGCCCGCCGATAGCAGTGCTGACCGCGTCGTAGCGAACGAGTTGGCCGGTGTAGAAGCGGTTTTCGTGCCCGAGGAAGATCTGCTCGGTTAGCCCGCTGACGCGGCCGGTATCGAAGCTGATAAGTTGCGGCAGGCCGGCACTGTCGACGATGTCAACATTGACGCGGTTACCTGTCGTTCCAACATTTTCCTCGGCACGGACGTTGAGGATATGCGTGCGGATGAGAGACTGACGGCCGTCGCTGCCGGTCACGCCACGGTCATTGGTGGCGAATACGGATCCGTCGGTATTGACGATCGACGTGGTCCCGATCGGGTTTTCGATGGTGCCGTTGATATAGATGTCCGAGTGACCACCCGTGTCGGTGATCTCGATCAGCGTCGGCGCCACCTCGCGTTCGATGTTGAAGGTGAGCGTCACGGTCTTCGACGGATTCAGCCAGGCAAGCGGCTGCTCGTCGGTGACGACGTCGATGTTGTTGATGATGATGTCCTTGTCGGACTCGTTGCGGATCGTGACGCGCTGGAGGGTGTCGCGGAAGGTCCAGGTGCCGCCGGAACCGCTCATCGAGTCGGAATCGAAGACGACATCACCCGGGCCGGGATTGACGATGTCATTGACGACGATGTCGTCGCTCTGGATCGTATCGCCCTCTCCTTCGCTGCTGCCGCCGCCGCTCGCACTGTCGTTCACGGTCACTTCGACTGCGACATCGATTTGGCCGTCGGCGCCGATGACGAGCTGTTTGACCACGAGTTCGGGCGAACGTCCGGAAAGGATCAGGACATCCGAATTGAAATCGATCTGCTGCGGTCGATCGTCGGGGCTGCTGCCATCAGAGCCACCGGCGGCAAGCGAGCGCTTGCTGTAATCCGCATCGTCCGTCTGAGAAATTGAACCGTTGACCGTGGAAGCATAGAGCGCCAGATGCTCGCTCGACGCCGCCGGCTCCTGCGGATAGTCCGGATGGCCGAGCACGGCATCGCTGTTATTACGCGGGCCAGCGGTGACCAGAGCACCGGACGCACCGAATATCTTCGACGCCACGTCGGTATCGTTGTGCGCATCGGAGTCGACGAAGCCGAAGAGGCCGGTCGCGCGGGCATAGGACTTGGCATGGGTCTTGACGTTGTCGTAGCGCGTGACGAGATCGACACCTTCCCAGCCGGTCAGGTCGGAATCGGCATTGATGTGGACTTCGGCCTTCGGACGCGCCGTCAGCGTGCTTTCGGCCTGGCCCTCGCCATAGAAGCCTGCGCCGCGGCCGTCGCTACCCGCGAAGACATCGAACCGTCCGACCTTCGCGCTGGCAACGGCGCGTTTGGCGCTCAGAACAGCCCGATCACCGAGGGTGGCGATGGTATCGGCTTGATCCGGATCGGGGGTCGGATCGGCGACACCGATATAGACATGGGTGACGGCGTCGCCATCACCACCGAAGCCGATGCCCGAACCGGTCGCGTTGGCGGAAACGCCGGCTTCGGAGTAGGCCGTCAGCTTTGCGAGCTCGCCGGCAACGACGATCGCGTCCGCGCCGATCGTTGCCGCACTGTTGTACTCAATCCAGACAACGGTCGTCGGCGAGGCCACGCCGACCGCACCGCCGGCGCTTGCATGCGACGAAGCTCCGGTATTCACGTTGGTGCTGGAAGCAACGGTGACGTTCTTGCCCGCGACGATGCGGGTGCCGGCGCCGACGGAGGCGACGCTGTCGACGTCCTGGTAGCTGTTGGCATCGGCGTCGCCAACGGCGACGAAGCCGCCGGTGCCGTTGACCGCGTGCGCTGTCGTGTTGGTGGTTGCCGATGTGCTGACCGAGACGTCACCGGTCGTCGTCACAAGCGTTGCCGAAATCGTGGCGCTCACGTTCGCGTTGCTGGTGATATTCGCGTCGTTGCCGTTGACGCCGACAAAACCGCCGCCCGACCCCTTCGAATAGGCTGACGACACGCCGTCGCCCGACTGCGGCGCGATTTCGCTGAGAGACACCCCGCCGGGGCCGAACAGGAATTGCCCCCCGGCCGCCGAAGTCACGGCGTCGTTGAGATCGATGCGCAGCTGCTGTTCGCTTGCGGCATCGCTCGAAATATCGACGGCCAGTGCGCCGATCCGATGGTTGGCATAGGGGCCGGATAGCCCGGTCGGCGTCAACGTCATTTGCGTGCCACCAGTCGGCGCGTCCCAAAGTTCGAAAGTGTCGTCACCGGGGCCGCTGACGCCACGGACATAATAGGTCTTGCCGTCCTCAAGCCCGCCAATGGGCAGATTCTTGGCGTTGATCAGCGAATGGATATCGTCGGCGGTCTTCGCCTTGTTGGGCGTGAGCGTGATGATCGACTGATCGAAGGTCTTGGTGAGCGTCGTTTCCGTGACGCTGTTGACGACTGACAGGATCAACGTGCTGCCGCTGACGCCGGTAACGGTGTAGGTGCCGCTGTTGGCGCCGGCGCCGCTGATGAAAAGGGTACCGGTTCCAAAGCCGAAATCGGCCCAGTTCTCGCCGTCGGTGCGGATGATCCGGTCGCCAGCTCCATTGCGGACGAACTGAACCTGTTCGGTGACGACGTCGTTGCGCTTCAGTTGGATCGTGGTCGAATTGACGACGTGGACGCGATAGGTCTGGCCATCCGACAGCCCACCGATCGCCGTACCCGGCGCTCCTGTTTCCGTTTCGACATGATAGACGACGTGCTCGCCCTCGCTGAACCCATGGTTCAGCGCGTTACCATTGTCGTCGAAGAAGCGAATGTTGTTCTGCGCGCTGTCGTCGATCGGCGAACCGTCGGGATTGAGTGCCGTCGGATGGACGTCGACTTGCCGGCTGACGAAGGTCTTGGCGTCTGGCGCGTCATAGGTGACGGCCATGCCATTGGTGAACCCGTGACCGGAGATCGTAATCTGATTGCCGGCGATGTCGTCGGGCTGGAAGTTCTTGAAGTAATTTTGCGGATTGACCGCCTTGTCATGCGTATTGACCAGTTTGATATGGGACTCGTCGATAACCAGAACGTAGTAGAGATTGCCTTCGGTCAGGCCGAAGCTGTTCACCGTTTCGTCGGGGCCGGCGTAATAACGCACGGCATCACCGCTGATGAAGTTATGCGCGCCCTGGAAAGTAATGATCTCGGTTTCGGAATCGATGCTTGCCGCATCGAAAGTCGAGCCGAAGTATAGCTTGTTCGGGTCGACATTGCCGCCATCGACGACGTTGATGACATTGTACTGTCGATTGACCGCAGGATCCTGAGGATCGGGCCAGTTGAGGCCAGGGATCACCGCGCCGCCGGTTCCCGCATCGTATTCGACGGTATCGCCCGTCACGAGGCCGTGGTTGTTGACCGTGATCGTGTTCGCCACTCCGTCGGCATCGACGACCGCATAGTCGGGCTGCGTCCCAGGAATGGGCGCGGCAATCGCCTCGACGGAGACGTCGCCCGTCGCATTGATGACGCTGCCCGTTCCAATGCTGCTGGAGACGGTCGGGCTGACATTGGTGGTCGCGTCGGAGTCGCCGGCGCCGAAGACGCCGCCGATCGTCACGCCGACGACCTTGGAGTCGCCTTCCGTGTTGGCGAGTGCCTTCAGGCGAATGTGACGGGCCGACTGGATGGATGTGTTGTTACCGATGGTCGCCGCCACGGAGGACGGGCTTGCCGTTGCCGTGGCGCTGTTGAGCGTCAGCGCTCCAAGGACACCGCCGCCAGTCGCTTCCGCAACCGCAAGCGCGCCGTTGATCGCAAGCGCGTCGACCCCGATGTCGCGGACCGAAACGATGTTGGCGTTCATCGACGCATTCGACTGGCCGTTGGCGACCGCCTCGGCATCGGTTGCACCCACCGCAGCCGCACCGAAGGAGTTTGCCTCGGTATTGGCGACCGCGTAGTTGCGCAGCCGCGACTTGATATCGATGTCGTTGGTGATCGTCAGGGCACCGCCCGCACCGATCGAAGCGGTTACAACGGCATTGGACCTGGCGGTGGGCACTGCGCCCTGGCCGCTGAACAGACCGCCGCCCGAGGCTTCCGCGAAGGCCTTGGCGCCGCGATCCGTGGCGGTCGCACCGGAGAAGTTATGGGAGGCGAGGATGACGATGCCACCGGCGGAAATGGTCGAACCGCCGCCAATCAGCGCACTTGTCGTCGGCACCACATTGACGGTCACGAAACTCGTGCCCACAGCGCCGAGACCGATGCTGAGCGCGAAAACGTCACCCTTGGCATTGTGGCTTGAGAGCGCTTCCAGCGTTACCGTGCCGGAGGCATCGATGTTGGCGCCACCAAGGATCGATGCCTCGATGTTGGTCTCGACATCTATCAGCGCGAAATTGAAGGAGAGGCCGAGCGCACCGCCGGCGAGCGCGAAGGTCTTCGCCTTGGCGTCGACGGTCGAATCCGCATGCACGGTGATCGCGCCCACCGTGTCGGTCTGGCCGATCTGGCTGCCCGAGCCGATGGTTGCCAGAGCCTCGATCGTGCTGTCGTCCGTATCACCGATATTGAGGTCGACATAGGACGCGCCCGCAGCCACGGCGCCGATCTGTATGCCCGTCGTCGTGACGTCGAAATCCTGCGTGTTCGATGCGGTGACCGAAAGAAGGCTTGCGCCATCCACGACCGTTCCGTCGAGCAGGCGCGCCTGTACGCGGCTGGTATCGTTGATAACGATGACCGAGGCGCCCAGGCCAACAAACCCGCCCTGGAAGGCGACGGTGGTTACATCGATCTCTTCGTCGAGTTCAGCTTCGACCTTGATCTGGTTACCGGCCTTGAGATTGCCGCCTGCCTTTGCCTTGACCTGCTCGGACACATTGAGAACGGTAACAGCTGCGCCGGCGCCGACCAGGCCGACGGCGGCGTTGCCGATCAGCAGATCGACCTTCATGTTCTGGCGCGAAACGACCAGGATATCATGGCCGGCTTCCACGTCCGCACCGGCTTCGATGGTTGCAGTGGTGCCATGCTCCTCACTCGTCGGGGCCAGGGCGGCATTCAGGTCGGCGGCAGAGAAGAACGATGGATCGCTCAACCGGTTCGATGCGCCCTGCATATTGTCCCGGACGCGGGAATCGGCTGTACGCGCATTTCCGTCGCCGGTGAAGCCGGTCATCTGACCGGTCAGCTCGCCGACGCCGCCGTCGGTCTTCTCGCCAGCGTCAGCCGCTGCGGTGTCGCCACCGCCTGTGGTGGCATTGTCGGACGTGCCTTCTTTCTCGTTGGTATAACCGTCCTTGAAGTCCTGGCCGATCGACCAGACGGACACCGACGCACCGAGGCCGACGACACCGCCAACGCCGCTGAAGGCAAAGCCCTTGAGGACCTGAATCGAGTCCGCGCTGACAGCGACGTCGTTGCGCGCCAGGATGTCGGCATTCGCGCCGATCGAGGCTGTCGTATCGTTCTTGATGCTGCCAAAGTCGATGCCGCCACCAATGCCGACGAAACCGACGGCTGCCGAACCTGCAAAGGACGTGATGCGGACATCGTTGGCCGCGTTGACGTAGACACCCTGCCCGAGGCCGACAGCGGCCGGATGCAGTTGATAGTTGGCAAAGCCCTGGTTGATCGCAGCACCCGCGCCGATGGCGGCGAAGGTATCGGAATCAATGATGGTCACGCTGACCGCGCCGGCAATGCCGACATAAAGCCCGCCCGCGCCGGCAACGGCGATGTGGGTGACGACTTCGGACGATTGCGCCTGGACGATGACGCCGTGCGCCTCACCGGACAGCGTCGAGAAGCCGGTCGGATCGCCACCGCTGGTGGCAATGTTGCCGTTGAGCACGTTCGTGATGCCTGCGCCGTTGGCGCGCGCATCAATGGTGGCGTTGGCGCCAATCGTCGCCTCGGTGTCCTTGGTGACGTTAACGACGCCGACGGAACCAGCGGCGCCACCGCCGGAAAGGCCGATGGCAACCGCGCCGGAAACGATCGTGAACTGGGAGTCGTCCTTCGCCATGACGGCGACGTCGCCACCGGCTTCGACGGTCGAATCCCCGATGCGCGCAAAGGTGTCGGCATCGATCGACACGACCGAGACGCCGCCGGCAAGGCTGACCGTGCCGCTGAGCGCCAGGCCGGCGGAGACGACGAGAACCTTTTCCTTCGCCGTCGCGATCACCGCCACGTCATTGTTGGCATCGACCAGGGTGTCGTCGCCGATCGTTGCGGTTGTTTTCGTCGTAACCACCGACACGTCGACCGCAGGCGCGGCCGCGGCCGAACCGCCGAAGGCTGCACCAGCACCAACGCCGAGATGGCTGAAGTCGCTGGCCGCAGCGACGAGCACGGACTGCGCTCCATTGCCGCCGCCGCTCATATCCTGATTGATGCGGGCGCCCTCGCCAATCAGCGCAGTGGTCGTCGTATTGAGCACGTTGACCGCCGCGCCGACGGCGACACCGACGGAGCCGCCACCGCCAACGCTGATCGCCGCCGTTTCGATATCGTCCTTGGTGCTTGCCGAGACCGCGACGCCACGGAAGCCGCTGTCAACGGAGGCTGTTGCAATCCGCTGCTGGGTCAGGCCCGGATCGGTTGGCGTCCCGTCATCGCTGTGATCCTGGTCGAGGTCGTTGAATTGTCCGAGGCCGCCGCCCCCTTCCTTGACCGGCACGCCCGCTTCGAGACTGTCCTTGCTGACCTGGCCGTCGGTCTTCGGATCGTAGCCGTCGCCCATGTTTTGCGAACCGGCAAAGCTGATATCGAAGCGACCGGTGCGTGCCGCCACGCTGTGCTGGCCCTCGCCCGTCACGCGCGCATTTTCGCCGATGAACGATTCCGTCACCTTGTCGACGACCGCGACGCCGGCAGCGACACCAACGCCGGCGCTGCCGCCAACGGCGACGCCGCCGACGATCAGGTCGAGTTCCGTTTCGTCGATCGCTTGTACGAGCACGCTGCCAAGCGCGCGCACGTCGGTCAGGCCCGCATTGGCGATACCGTCGAACGGATCGTCACCGATGAAGGCGCGGGTGGTCATGTCGAAGACGAAGACATCCGCCGAAACGGTGATGCCGGCGGAGGAGGCACCGCCGGCGGCGACCGAGAAGGAACCAATGTCCTCATTGCTGGTTGCCTCGACCTTGACGTTGCCGTCAGCGTCCATGTCCATGCCGGAGTCGATCGACGCCTGCGTGGTCTTGATGAGCGTCGCGATATTGACGCCGGCGCCGACCGCCGCGCTGCCGCCGGACACCGCAAGCGATCCGGCGACTGTGAGCAGATCCGTTTCGCCATAGGCGTAGACCGCGACCCCCGGATCGTTTGCACCGGACTGGGCGGTCACCGCCGTATTCGAGCCGATGCGTGCGATCGTTGTTTCCGTCAGCACCGTGACGGCGACAGAGCCAGCCACAGCGGCGCTGCTGGTCGATACACCGCCGGCGGCGGCGATCGTGGTCACGTCCTCGGTCGAAATCGCCGAGACATCGAGACCGACAGGTCCACCGGTTTCAACGTCGGCGTAGCCGCGGATCTCGGCCTTCACGTCGTCGATGTGAACGAAAACGGTGCCGGCGATACCGATGCCGGCCCCCTGGCCGAAGGCGACGCCGCCGGCGAGCGCAAAGATCTTGGCGTCACCGGTTGCCTTGACGGAGACATTTCCGCCGGCATGAAGCTCGGATTTGTCGAGTGCCGTTCCCGTCTCGACATAGGCTTCGGTCGAGGTGTCGAGCACGACGACACCGACGGAGGCGGCAACGCCCGAGCCGCTGAGGCTCAGGCCAAACGTGGCGGCAATCGAGGTGATGGTGTCGAACGAATCCGCATTGACCAGGATATTGCCGGTAATCGCACCAAGATCCGCGGTTCCGCCGACCCAGGCGCTGGTGTTGCGAATGATGACGTTCACGTCGAGGCCGATGCCGACACCGGCATTGCTGCCGCCGGACAGCCCGATGCCGCCAGCACCGCTGACGACCGTCAAGATGTCGGTCGCCTCGACGGTCACGCCGCCATCGCCGTCAAAGTCGGAGCCGTCATTGATGAAGGCATGCGTCTCCATGAAGATGACGTTGACGCTGGAGGAGCCACCCACCGCCGTTCCGTTGCTTGCCGCAACGCCGGCAGCAAAACTGGTCACCGCCAGATTGCCGATGACAGGAAGGCTCTCCGTAATCGGCAACAGCTCGGCATGCGCGGTGACACCGATCGCGCCGGTTGCCTCGGCATCGACGCCGGTTCCGACGTCGGCCTTGGTGTTGAGATCGTTGACGATGTTGATGGAGACCGCCACGCCGACGCCGGTGCCACCATTAAGGCTCAGCGCCGCGCCGCCGGCGATACTCTGCATCTCGTTGACGCTGACTGCATTGATGGCAATGCCACCGGCATTGGCGTCGAGATCCGCATTGTTGCCGATTTTGGCACTTGAATTGACGTCGAGATAGTTGATCGCGACGGAGCCGCCGACGGCTGTATTCTTCGACACGGCGCCGGCCAGTGCCCGCGCCTGGAAGGTATTCCTTTCGCCGTCGGCCGTGACTGCCCGGACCTTGATCGAGCCGGCGGTAAGGTCGGCGCCGGAATTGACCTGCGCGGTGTTGTCGAGCAAGGCAATGTTGAGGCCGACCGCGGCGGCGACGCCGGTGTTGGCGCTGGTGTTGGTCGCCGTTGCCGTGCCGAGTGCGCGCGCGTCGGTGGTCATCGTCGCTTCGATTTTCATCGCACCCGAGGACCCGATCACGACATTGCTTGCGATCGTCGCGGTGTTATCGGCGTCGAGGAAATTGACGGCGATCGTTGCGGCGACGCTCGTCCCGCCCTGTGTCGACTTGCCGGTCTCGTTCGTGCTCTTGCTATCGGCGGTGCTAAGGCTGCTGCTGCCAGATTGGGTCGGCGCCTTCGAGCCGCCGCTCTGGTTCTGCGCCATGCTCGTCTGGTTGCTGGTCTCCTGGTCGGAGTTCGCCTTGGAGGTATCGTTGCCCTTGGCGCTGGCCTTGGATTCTGCCTTCGTGTCGAAGGTCGACGTGGCGGTGACACTGACATTGTTGGCGCCGGAGAAATTTCTGCCGACAAAGGCGTCGTTGGTCACTTCGGCGATGTTCAAAGCGAGCGAAACACCGACGCCGACATTGCTGCCGGCCGCTTCGCCGTCGCCGAGGGTATGGATCGTGCTCGCATGGGTCGCCTGCGCGGCGAGATTGCCGGTGAGTGTGATCGCGCCCCCGGCACCCGTGCCGATATGCGCATCCGTGTCGTTATCCACGTAGGCGACTGCAATAGCGCCGCCGACGGCGGTGCTGCCGGCAGCGCCAGCTTTGGCCGTGGTGGTGACCGTATCGTTCGAGGTCGCAAGAACCTGGAAATTACCGGTGTTGCCGCTGACCGTTTCACCGTTTTCGATCCCGGCGAAAGTCGTGTTGAGTGAAATTCCAAGCGCTATCGATGCGCCGACGCCGGTGCTTCCGGAACCGCTGCCGGCACCATGGGCGGTCGCCTCTGTGGCCGATTTTGTCGTGTTGGTCGCCTGCAGGCTGACGTTGCCGCCAGTGAGCGCCACTGTCGTCGTGCCGCCACCGCCGTGATCGAGCCCGATCGTGCCGAGCGTATTGGTGGTTGCAACGCTCAAGGCAAACGAACCCGCCACGCCGGTGTCGCCTCCGCTCGCACCCGACGTGGATTTCGCACCGAAATTGTGCTCGGCGTTGCCGCCGACCGTCTTCATTGTCGCAGAAGCCGTGAGGCCATCGGCCGTGATATGGGCGCCTGCCCCGACCGAGGCTTCGTTGCGCATGGTCGCGACGTTGATGGCAACGGCGACACCGACGCCGGTGCCGCTGCTCGTGGTCGTTGCCTTGCCGTCGCCGGTGGCACTGGCATTCATGTTGTTTGAGGACTGGAGCTGAAGCGCTCCGATGCCCGCGCCCTGCCCGGCAATGATCGTAACGCCATCACCGATCGAAGCGACGGCGAGCGACGAAGAGACGTTGAGGGCGAGTGCAGCCGCGACGCTCACCTGGCCGCCACCGGTGCCGCCCTGGCTCGTTGCGGACTTGTCGCCGGTGTTCGTCTTGCCCGATTTCTCGTTGGCGAGCTGCTTTTGCTTGTTCTTCTGATCGTCAGCGGTCGTGTTGCCGCTCGTGTTTTCCTTGTCCTTGTCCGCGCCGGCAGCGCTGGCTTTAGCCTCAACCGTGCTGGCGCCGTCACCATGGGCCGCAAGGCTGACATTGCCATCGGCGGTCAGGTTGCGGGCGGTGGTCGCGGTCGCGCTGTCGTGGACAAACGCCAGCGCGATTGCCGCACCAACCGCCGTGTCACCGCCAAGAGCATCGCCCAGTGCCGATGTGGTGCTATCGCCATGGTGGGTCGCGGTGGCGCTGAAGGCGCCGTCAAGGTCGATAAGGCCGCCGGTGCCGAGCTTCGCCTCCGTCACGTTGTCGGCAACGGTGATCGCAATCGCGCCACCGACGCCGGTACCATCTTCAGCTGCTGCCCCGGATTCTGCGGTCGTGGTGGTCTTGTGGCTGCCCGTGGCGCTGAGCGTCAGGTCATCGAGGCCGCTGAGGACAACGGAATTCTCGACCTTCGCCGATGCTGTATTGTCGGCGGCGTTGATCGCGACGGAGGCACCGACGCCGGTGCTGGCACTTTCGGCATCCGCCTCGGCGACAGCGCTGCTTTCGGACGAGTTGGAGGCTGTAAGCGAAGCGTCGTCGCTGCTGAGCGTGACGCTGGCGGAAGGCCGGATCGCCGCTTCTGCGGTGGCATCCGACACGTTGAGCGCGAACGATCCGGCAACGCCGGTGTCGCCGCCGCTGGCGCCGGAAGTCGAATGCGCTTCGAAGACGTTCTTCTGGTCGCCGCCGACGTTTTTCATCGTGGCAGACAGCGTGACGCTGCCGTCTGCATTGATGATCGCGCCGGTGCCGATGATCGCCCGGTTGCTCATATCGGCGACGTTGATCGCCACTGCAGCACCGACCGCCGTGCCCGAAGTTTCGCTTTCGAGCGTCGCGCTGCCATCGGCGATCGCCGAGGCATCCATGTTGTTTTTCGCTTGCAGGCTCACGCCGCCGGTTCCGGCGCCGTCGCCGGCCGTTATGGTGCGGCCATTGCCGATGCTGGCGAGCGTTTCGCTGTCGGAGACGTTGATCGCAAGGGCGGCAGCAACGCCGACATCGCCACCGCTGCCGCCGCCGGTATTGGCGGTCTGGCTCGTGCTGTCTGCATCGCCTGATTTGCTGTTGGCGAAGTCGACCTGCTTCTGTTTCTGCTGGTCGGCCTTGGTGTTGCCATCAGCGGATTCGTCGTTCTTGTCGGCACCCTTCGCGCTTGCCTTGGCTTCCGCCTTGCTGGAGCCGTCGCCCAGCGCCGACAGGCTGACAGAGCCGTCAGCACGCAGATTCCGGTTGGTGGTCGAGATTGCACGGTTGTCGACAAAGGCAAGCGCGATCGCCGCGCCGACAGCGGTCGAACCGATAGCGGTACCGTCAGCCGTGGCCGTGCTCAGCCCATGATGGGTCGCCGTTGCTGAGAAATCTCCTGTTATGTCAAGCTCGACGTCATCGGTTCCGAGCGAGGCGCGGGTGGTGTTGTCGATCACGTCGATCGCCACTGCGCCGCCGATGCCGGTGCTGCCACCGGTGCCGCCGGCTTCCGCCGTCGTTTCGGAATCATGACTGCCGGTTGCCGACAGCGTCACGCCGTCTGCGGCCGTGACCGTCGCGCCGTTTTCGATGAGGGCGTTCGTATTGTTGTCGATGACGGCGAGCGCGACCGAGCCGCCAACGCCGGTCTCGCCGGCTTCACCGAGATCGTCGCCGTTCGGGGTCGCGGCGGTCTCGGCATGGGTGGTCGACGAAGCCGTGAGGCTGAGGTCCGCACCATTGAGGTCGACCGAGGCACCGGCCTCGATAACGGCCTCGACGTCGGTCATGATGATGCTGATCGCCAGAGCGCCGGCGACATTTGTTTCGGCGCCGCCGGCACCGGCTTCCGCCGTCACGACGAAGCTGTCGCCAGCATCGAGAGTGGCATTGAGGTTGACGACGCTTGCCGTCAGGTCCGAGGTGCCGGCGATATAGGCTCGCGTGGTCACGTCGGCTATGCCGAGCGCGACAGCCACGCCGACGCCGGTGCCGGCGCTACCCGTGGCCGAGCCGTCTGCCGATGCCGTGACGCTCTCGGTGGAGGTTGCCGTCAAGCCAAGGGTGCTCGCAGAAACAAGGGTCGAACTGTCGACATAGGCCTCGGTTGTGGTCCGGTAATCGGAAACCGTGACGGCACCTGCAAAGGTGATGTCACCGCCACTCGTCGTGGCCTTGTCCGAGGTGTTGCTGTCCTGGTTCGGGTCGGCGAGCCTCTTTTCGGATTCGTTTGAGCCGTCGCCCTGGTTCGAACCGCCGGCACTGGAAATCGCGGTGGTGCTGACATTGCTGGTCAGTGTTGCGCTAAAGGCGACGGAATCAGGCAGATTACCACTATTGGCGTTGAGCGCCGAATTGCCCGCCATATAGGCGCGCGTCGTCGCGTTCACTTCCGAAACGGCAACGCTGGCACCCTTGGAACCGGAGCCGCCATCGGCGGTTGTCGTCAACGCGAGATTGGTGTCGGCGGTCAGAGAGACCGCGCCGGATACGTTGAGGGCGCTGCCGCCCAGCACTTCGGTGATGGATTCGCTGACGACGACCGTCACGGAAACCGCGGCATCCTTGGTCGTGTCGTTTTCGCTTGCATCGCCTTCGTCGGCCGCGGTCAGCGAAACGCTGACCGAACTGCCGGCCGAAAGGCTCGCAGCTGTCAGCGTGCTGTTGTCAAATTTGATCCTCGCCTCCGGCAGAATCGTGACGATGACGCCTTCGAGCGGCCCGACTTCCGCGGTCGAAGCCGAAACGGTCGCATCTGCCGTCGCCGATATCTGCACGGCGCCAGAGGCAGTGATAGTCGCGCCACTGAGGTCGATGATCGCCTCGGGTGTCGCGAAATAGGCGCCGCCGGTGATTTTGCCGTCGTCTTCGGCGAGCGCCACAAGGGTGACCGTCGTCGCCGAAACATTACCTGAAACCGTGATCTTTTCGGCATGAACCGCCAAGGCGCCGAATGTATTCGTCCCTTCGATGAGGACTTCGTCGTTGCCGTCATCGCCGGCCGTATCGGCAGCGTTCTCGCCAAAAACGGTAAGGCTTGCAGCCCCGAGGTTAACGCCGGTAACCGTCAGGACATCCTTCGACAGGAGCGGGATGCCGAGGTCTGCGCCAAGTTTGATCGTCAGGCTGTTGGTGGGCTTGGCGAAGGTGACCTTCTCGAAGGTCGGGATCAGCGACAGGGACTCAAGCGTCAGAGTGCCGTCACCGTTATCCTTCAGCCGAGCTTCGTCGTCGAAATCGCTGGTCGCAATAACGCGATCGGCGACGACCGTATTGTCGGTGATCGGCTCGAGGCCGTCGTAGCGCAGAACCTGGCCATCGCGGGTAATCGTGCCGGACGCGGGGCCAGTCGCAACGTAAGTGACGGAATGGAAGACACCGCCATCGAGAACGAGGCTGTCGAAGCCGCCGGCGCCGCCGTCCATGACGCCGGTCAGTCCGCCGCCGGCTGAAACGAAGAAGGTGTCCTCGTTGTCGGCAGAACCTCTGAGATTCTCAACCTCGACGAAGGACACCCCTGAAACGTTGCCGGCGTTGAGCCCGGTTATGTTCCAGTTGGTATCTACCGGAGGTCCGATCACTGCGTCGCTGCCTGCTCCGCCACTCAGGAGAACCTTGCCCGAAATGGCGTTGTCGAAGCCGTTATGGACGAAGGTGTCGTCGCCGGCGCCGGTGTCGATCGTCAGCTTCAGATTGGGCGAAGCAAAGGTGTAGGACACCAGCGCGCCGCCATTGATGCTGTCGAGCGTCGAGAACCCATCTCCCGGCGTGCCGGCGTCGCTGAGGCGCAGATTCTGCCCCTCGCCCGTCACATCGGCAAAGATCCGCTCCTGCGCAGTCGTCGCGTCGGTCACGGCCGAGACGCCGCCGATACCGATCCGATGGCTGATCTGGCCGTCCACGGCGGTGAACACGCCGGACCCTGCGCCATCGGCCGCGAACTCGACGAGATCGAACACGCCGCCCGTCAGCGAGAGCTTGTCGTCGCCGTCGCCGCCTTGAAAGTCGATGTCGAGCGCCTGAAGGAAATCCGTACCGAAATCGATTGTCAGCGTGTCGTTCGCCGCAGTGCCGGTCACCCGGATATAGTCGATCTCCGCAGCATTCCGCTGCGCAACCAGGAGGCTCGACCTGTTGTCGTAGACCTGGACCGCCTGGATGAGATTGTCATAGCGCAGGCTGTAGTCAGCGCCGCCATCACCGACCATGTCCACCGCAAAGGGCATGATATCGGCCGACAGCAAGTAGCGAGGCTCCAGCGTCTCTAGCGCGAGCCCGGGCAGATGGGTGGTTTCGGAGCGCGGTGTGAAGCTTCGCGCCTTCCTGCCACCGAACCATCGGAAAAGGCGTTCGATCATCGCCGTTTCCTTAGCGGGTGGCCCATCCTGTGCGGCTGATTTTCGGCGAAGGTGACGGGAATTCCTGGAATCAAGCATCGACGACAGCGGCATGCCACCCTCCCGCGTTCAAAGCTGTAATGAAACCCCTATATTCGAATGTTAACAAACACTAATGCGGAAAGACAAGCCGTAATCTTTCGTTGTCGATAAATCTTCATAATTCGCTAGGTTTTTACTTAAGCCGTAAAACATATGACAACTTCGTTACACAAATTTCCTAATATAGCTTCCGCCATTAACGGATTGGTTTGACTGGCTTTTATAGCCCTTACGAGCTAGTTTGGCCGCCTCTTCTTGATGCCCCAAAGTGATCAGGGGCCGATCTGTCGAGCGCCGGTTTGTGCGCGCCACTCGGGTATCAGTTAATCGCAGCGCGCTAAACGATCGATGATTTTGCAATTCATAATTGCATTTCGATGATCCTAGATCGTGGCACTGTCTTGTCTGCCACCGGAAGTCCGACCCGAAAACCGACCGGGAGGAGAGAGCGGACGGTGGTCGCTGTCGAGATCACGCGAATTTGCAGGCAGGCCGCCTCCCAAGTCGCCCGTGTTTTGCCGATAATCGAGCGACCGGAAACCGGAGGACGAGCTATGCGCCCTGGCTTCTCAGGCATGTTGCTGGCCTTTTCATTGCTCCTGTCGACACCGGCTGCTCCCGATGCGGCCGACGTCACGCGTTCGGGCCAGCCCGTGTTTGACCGCGTCGTCGAACTGGTGGATGAGAACTTCTACGACACGACAGCGGTTGCCCGCTTCAACACCGCTGCCCGGGCACTGATCGACGGGAGGACGCACGCGATTTCGGCAGCGAGCCCGCCCAACGACGTCGACGACGCGATCACATCGGTTCTTGCCAGCCTTCGGGTCTCGCATACGGGACGCTACAAGCCCGATACAATCGACTATTTTGAACTCTCGGACATTTTCCGTTTCGCGATCAGGGACGATTTGCGCCGCCTCTTTCCGCCCGACGGTGAGGTCAGCTATCCCGGCATCGGCATGGTGACGGCCGTTGATGGTGATCGTCGCTTCGTTGCCGATGTCTACGATGGATCGCCGGCGGAGAAGGCTGGCCTGCTCGTTGGTGACGAGATCCTTTCGGTTGACGGGCTACCCTACCGGGAAATCGGCTCCTTCGCCGGAAAAGAAGGCCGAAGTGTCGAGATCCGGCTTCGACGCCATCGCGATGCCGCACCGTTTTCGGCGAAAGTCCAGGTCGAGCGATTGCGGCCGCTGCCGATGTTCGAGCGGGCAATCGATGAAAGCCTTGCCTTGAGCGAACGCGAAGGTCACAAAATCGGCTACGTGCGGCTATGGACGCTCTCGACGCGCAACGGCCTTGATATTGTCGCGGAGGCCCTTGCGACCGGCCGCCTCAAGGATGCCGAGGGCGTTATCGTTGACCTGCGCGGACGATGGGGTGGTGGCCCTGCCGATGCGGCCGAGCTTTTCGTCGGCGACACGCCGACCTTCCGGCTGGTGCCCCGCCGCGGAGATGCGACGCTTGCAAACTTCCGTTGGCGAAAGCCGGTCGTCGCGCTGATTGACAAGGGTACGCGCAGCGGCCTGGAACTCTTCGCCTATGCTCTGCGGCAGAACGCCATCCCGCTGGTCGGTGAACGGAGCGCGGGCGCCTTGCTCGCAGGCCGCGCCTATGTGCTGCCAGATGACAGTCTGCTCGAACTCGCGGTTTCGGACGCGGTGATCGATAACGATCTGCGGCTTGAGGGGATCGGCATCGAACCGGACCGGGCGGTGCCGTTTCCACTTGCCTATGCGGCGGGCAAAGATCCGCAACGGGAGGTGGCGATAGGCGAAATGGTCCGAATGCTCGAAGCTGGAACGACAGGGCACGCAGCGCCACCGCAAGAGCCTGCCGCGACCCGCTGAAGCTTGCGCTCACGAGTAAACGAGGCCCCAAACGGTTGTGCCGCCCGCGAAAATCTCTTGCCCCAGCCGAACAACCTCTTCGTCGGCGCTACGCGACGCTGACGGAAGTTGAGGGCGAAGATGGCTACCAACGCATCTGGTCCCGCCCGAACCGGGACTGAGGAGCGCCTGCCCCGCCCCAATCCGTCGTCGAAAAGCCATTCCGATGTGCGGTATTGGATGGAAATGGATGGATTAATGGATGCGACTATGCCATACCCATTTTGGATGGAAACGGATGGGATAATGGATGCCGGCACTCGACCTTTCAAAATTGCGGATCACGCCTGAGATTTTGTCATTGATCGCCGAGATCGACGAGTTCAAAGGTGCCTGGCGTGCATTGGGGCGCATCGCCCCAGATCGACTCTCCAGCTTGCGGCGGGTTGCAACGATCGAGAGCATCGGTTCGTCGACCCGCATCGAAGGTGCAAAACTAACCGACCGTGAAGTCGAGAGGTTGCTCTCGAATCTGCGCATCGGCTCATTTGCCAGCCGCGACGAGCAGGAGGTCGTAGGCTATGCTGAGGTCATGGAGACCATTTTCGCGGCCTTCAACTCGATCCCGCTCAACGAAAATCATATCCGCCAACTGCACCGTGATCTCCTCGCCCATTCGACCAAGGATGAACGGCACCGCGGAAATTGGAAGACGCTGTCCAACAATGTAGAAGCTTTCGATGAAGACGGTCGAAGCTTGGGAGTTGTCTTCCAAACCGCCTCGCCTTTCGATACGCCCGGCAGAATGGCAGACCTTGTGGCCTGGCAACAGGCTCAGGAGAAGGACGGCACTTTTCATCCCCTGCTCATCGTTGCTGTCTTCGTGGTTGTTTTTCTCGAAATCCACCCGTTCCAGGACGGCAATGGCCGCCTGTCGCGGGCTCTGACGACATTGCTGCTTCTTCGAGCTGGTTATGCCTATGTGGCCTATAGTTCTCTCGAAAGCGTCATCGAGCAGAACAAGGAGGCCTATTATCTCGCGCTACGCCGCACACAGGGCACGATCCGCACTGATCAGCAAGATTGGAACCCGTGGATCGAGTTCTTCTTGAGAAGCCTCCAGCGCCAGAAGCAGCGTCTGGAGCGCAAAATCGAGCGCGAGCGCATCTTGCTTGGCGACCTGCCGGAGCTTTCCGTTGCTATTCTCGAACTGGCGCGTGAGCGTGGGAGGGTGACCGTTATGGACGCGGCCAATGCGACGGGCGCGAGCCGGAACACGGTAAAGGACCACCTGCGGGCGTTAACCGAGCAGGGACACCTGACCCTGCACGGAGCAGGTCGTGGAACCTGGTATGGCCTGAGCTAAACAGCATGTCACCTGGCTTAGCGCCATTAGCCGATGACGTTACGCGGCTCGCCACGACCATGCCCCTTCTCTCAACTGCTGCCGGCACTCCCTTCTGCGGGCTCGATGAGGCATGTCTGACCGAAGAGCGGCTTCGCCTCGATCGTCTTCCCGCAACGGCCTTCAGAACTTTCTTCCCCTGTCGGTTCTCCACCGCCATTCCTCGCGGAGCAACAAAATTCCTCCCGGCCACTGGCTGATCGCCGATATAGCGGGAAGGCTTGACAAGCAGGTGCAACGTTTCTTGCTATCACTGCATGACGCAGAACCCGATTTCGACGCCATCGCCCTGCCGCAGGCTGCCATCCTCCCGGCGGTACGCTGGAAAGTCCAGAACCTAGCCCGCCTCAGGACAGACAATGCAGAGAAACACGCAGAACAGCGAGCGCTCTCCTTGAAGCACTGTTCGAACAGTCTCCCTAAAGACAAGCGCCGTCCCTGTACCTGCGCGAAGTTATGGCTCAGATGAAGTTGATAACGGAGAACTAAAGATTTACGGCAGCCGCAGCGAATTGGAGCGCATCGCAATGCTCAATTGCGTCATCGCCGTTCCCAATTTTGCACGGAAAAGCCGCGGCGAAGCATTCGTGTACTGTGGCCGGCATATTGCGCCATACCGGTCATTCACCTACTCCACCGCGGTAGTCGGCGTCGTCGTCCACGATGTGGCGCGATAGAGCCGGCAACTTGCTCTAATCTCGTGGCCGCGCGTTCCTCCACGCTGCCTGGAGGTTTCGCCCCCGAGCTGTGGCCCTAAGGCAGTTCGCGCGTCCCGACCACGACGGTTGCGGTGGAGCGCAGTTCCACCTTGCCGGCCCGCATCGACTGCCGGGCGAGATCCAGGACTTCCGCCTTGATACGCTCCCGCGTCGCAATATCTGCCTGCCCCAAGCCGGCGACCACGGGTGCTGCGATTTCCGTCATGAAGGCCCAATAATCTTCGGGACTGTCGTGAACCATCGTGGTGGTGATCTCTTCCTCCCGAACGTCATGCAAGCCGGCGTCGGTAAAGACGGCCGTCATCATGCGTTCGGGTGCACAGCGGAACAGGCCCGGCGCTCCAACCGGCGGCTTCGGAAGTTCCACGTTGCGCGCGATGGTCGCCATGATCGTGGTTGCCCAGGTGTTCTTTTCCGGTGAACTCCAGACGGCGGCGCAGACATGTGCGCCCGGTTTCGCGACCCGTCTCAACTGTTCAGCTGCTGCCGCGACGTCAGGGAAGAACATGAACCCGAACCGGCAAAGGACCGCGTCGAATGCCGCATCCGGGAACGGCAATGCGCCGGCGTCGCAGATCCTGGTTTCAAAGTTCGTCAGGCCGCGGTTCGTCGCGTTCTCGCTTGCCACCTGAAGCATGCGCTCGGATAGATCCGTGACGGTGACCCGACCATTCGGGATCAATGCTGCGACCGTGAGCCCCGGCTCTCCTGTACCGGCAGCGACGTCGAGCACCTGATCGCCGTCTTCGATGGCCGCCTGCCGGATCATCGCCTGGCCAAAGGGGGCAAGCCATCCGAGAACCAGAGCATCCCATTTCTTCCAGCCGGTGGAGAAGCGGTCCCAGGTTTCTCTTTGCTGGTCGCGGATTTGATCGAGATGCGCGGACATAAAGCTTCCTCCCTTGGCGCCATTTTCCGACCTCGTCTGGCGGAACTATGAACTCGCCGCGGAACGTTACAAATCACTTTTGCGCCGCGGGACGAGGGCCTTTGTGACCATGGTTACATGTGCGCTGAGACAATCCGCTCTAGGGTGGGGAGGCAAGGCACGCTATATTCTAACCAAGGAGACTGGGAAGGAGAGATTCGCACCGATGTCGAACCGGACGAACGGCAAGAGTAACGGCCGGATAGAACCCAGCGACGAACAACCCCTCGGTGATCAATTGCGGATGATGCATCGGGCCTTCATGGCCTCGCCGCTACGCAACAAGATCATCTGGCTGAGCATAAGCATCATCGTCGTCATTGTCGTAACAGCCTTCGGCCAGATCATCCTCAATCGATGGTACAAGCCGTTCTACGACACGCTCGAGCGGCGTGACCTGCCGGCCTTCCTTCACCAACTCGTCGTCTTCGCCCAGATCGCCGGCGTGCTTCTCGTGCTCAACGTCGTGCAAACCTGGCTCGGGCAGGTCATCAAGCTGCGCTTGCGAGAGGGCCTGACGGAAGATCTCATCAACGAATGGATGCGCCCCACGCGGGCATTTCGCCTGGCGAATGCCGGCGCGATCGGTATCAATCCGGATCAACGCATCCATGAAGATGCGCGCCACCTGACCGATCTTTCCGCCGGGCTTTCGATCGGCCTTTTCCAGTCGGGCATTCTGCTGGTGAGCTTCATCGGCGTTCTCTGGTCCCTCTCCGACGGCTTCGTCTTCCATGTCGCGGACTACGCCTTTGCCATTCCCGGTTATATGGTCTGGGCGGCCATTCTCTATGCGGGCACGGCCTCCTGGCTAAGCTGGCTCGTCGGCCGTCCGCTGGTGGGACTGAACGGCGAACACTATGCCCGCGAGGCGGCGCTGCGCTTCTCGCTGATGCGGGTCAACGAACATATCGAAGCCGTGTCGCTTTCGTCGGGAGAAGCAAATGAAAAGAAGCGCTTGCAGCGCGACCTCGCTTCGGTACTCGAGATCAGTTACGGCCTGTTGCGTGCGGTCACGCGACTGACATGGGTGACAGGGGGCTACGGCTGGATCACCGTCGTCGCACCAATCGTCATTGCCGCACCGGTCTATTTCTCCGGAGACTTGAGCTTCGGCGGGCTGATGATGGCAGTCGGCGCCTTCAACCAGGTGCATGCATCACTGCGCTGGTTCGTCGACAACATCGGCGCGATCGCCGATTGGCGTGCCACGCTGCTACGCGTTGCCGCCTTCCGTTCAGCATTGCTGATGACCGACGAACGGCACGAGGGCGACAAGCGTATCGACTTCAAGACGGCGGAAACGCCGCAGATGCGCTTCGACAATATCGAGATCGTCTCGCCGACCGGCTGCATCAAGCTTCGGGAACAGAGCGTCACCATCGACCCGGGCGAACGGGTGCTGGTCACCGGTGCTCCGGAAGTGGAAAAGGCCCCGTTCTTCCGGGCAATCGCCGGCCTTTGGCCCTGGGGTCACGGCCGCATTGCACTGCCGGTGGACGATGGTCTCGCCTTCGTTCCGAAGTCACCTTACTTCCCGCCCGGTACCCTTGGCGACGTTCTCGCCTATCCCAGCCCGGCCGATACCTATGGCAAAGGAGAACTTGCGGCGGTGCTCTCCAAGGTCGGCCTCGGTCGGCTTAGCGGCCGGCTTGACCAGGATGCACGAAAGCAGATGAACCTCAGCGAAGCGGAGCAGCGCCTCCTGGCCATCGCTCGGCTCAGCCTGCACAAACCGCGGTGGCTGATTATCGACGAAGCGCTCGACACGCTCGAGGACGACGCCTACCAGCGCGTTCTGAAATTCATGGACGAAGAGCTCAAAGGTGTCGCCATCGTCAACATCGGGCGGATGGAACGCGGCAGCGACTTCTTCAGCCGCGTGCTGCACCTGGACAAGAACCCGGCGGGCAATACGCTGCGCCGGCTGCAGCCGAGGAGCCTACAGCCCGCCGATCCGCAGTTGGTGGATTGAAGCAAAAGAGCAACGGCACTGCCTGTCCTGGCCACTTGTCAACCGGGACATCCGGGATGTGGCTGCAACGTATTGAGAAAAAGGAAACCGCGCATTCATCGGACGCGCGGTTTTGCTTTGCCCTGCGTGAGCTTCCTTAGCGCGACCGCAACTTCATATGGCGGTTCACGTCCTTATAGAGCAGGTAGCGGAACTTGCCTGGGCCACCGGCATAGCAGGCCTGCGGGCAGAAGGCGCGCAGCCACATGTAGTCGCCGGCCTCGACCTCGACCCAATCCTGGTTGAGCCGGTAGACCGCCTTGCCTTCGAGCACGTAGAGGCCGTGCTCCATGACATGGGTTTCAGCAAAGGGGATGATCGCGCCGGGCTCGAAGGTGACGATGGTCATGTGCATATCGTGGCGCAGATCCGAGGGATCGACGAAGCGGGTCGTCGCCCACTTGCCATCCGTGCCGGGCATGGGCGCCGGGGTGATCTCGGCCTCGTTGGTGAAAATGGCTTCCGGCACGGGCAAACCGTCGACGTGCTCATAGGCCTTGCGCACCCAGTGGAAGCGAACAGGCGCCTCGCTTGCGTTGCGAACGGTCCAATTGCTGGCCGGCGGAATGAAGGCGAAGCCGCCCGGCTGCATCTTGTGCGCCTTGCCGTCGAGCGTGACGGTCATTTCGCCCTCGACGACAAAGATCGCGCCTTCGGCGCCCTCGTCGAGCTCCGGCCGATCGCTGCCGCCGCCCGGAGCGATTTCCATGATATATTGTGAAAATGTTTCAGCAAAACCGGAGAGCGGACGCGACAATATCCACAGCCGGGTCTTGTCCCAGAACGGCAGGTAGCTGGTGACGATGTCCATCATCACGCCCTTCGGGATCACGGCGTAGGCTTCGGTGAACACCGCGCGATCCGTCAGGAGTTGGGTTTGTGCCGGGTTGCCGCCATGCGGCGCATAGTAACTACGGTTGGTCATATCTTCCTTCAGTCTGCTGGCAAGCACCGCCTCTTCTTCAAATGCGGTGCAATTGGTCCTGCGCTACGGTCTGTCCTGAAATCGGCTCCGACTTGAGGACAAAAACATGCAGCAAATCAAAGCGCTACAGCGACTTTGCGCCTCGGCCGGAGACGCGCGGCGCTGTCGGCCTCAAAGCAATGCGGTGCGAAGATCTCGGGGCTGATCCTTCTCTTCGTCCAGATCCAGCTCCGCTTCGACGTGGTTCAGATGTTCAGCCATTTCCTTGATCGCACTCGCGACATTGCGCGCCGCGATGTGCTCGACGACGGCCAGATGTTCGTCCGGCCCGCAATTGTGCAGGTGGTTCGAGCGGTACATCGCGGTAATCAGAGATGTGCGCGAGACGAGGTCGCGCAGAATGCCGAAGAGAAAGGCCGAGCCCGACAGTTCCGCGAGCAACAGGTGGAAACCGCCGGAAAGCCGAACGATATCAGAGAGATTGCCGGAGCGGCCAGCAATGCGCTCTTCTTCGATATGGCCTCGCAAGCGGACGATATCCTTGGGGGTGGCGCGTTCGCACAAGCGCTCGACGACGCGCTGCTCGATCGCGCGTCGGGCAACGAATACGTCGCGGGCCTCATCGACGGAAGGCTCGGAGACGAAGGCGCCGCGGTTCGGCATGATCGTCACGAGGCCGTCGCGTTCCAGCGCGGTCAATGCCTGGCGAATGCGGGCCCTGCTGACGGAGAATATTTCGGCAAGTTGCTCTTCCTTCAACCGCGTGCCGGGCCGTAGCCGCCGTTCTGCGATCGCAAGCCAGATCTTCTCGCAAATGATCGCCGTCGGAGCACCGGCGGCTTCGTCCGCGTTGTACATGAAATCTCCCTTAGCAGTTCGCCTACTCTCGCCGTGCGGCGCTCAAAGTCAATTCCATCCGCTGCAGTTAGATATTGACTACAAAATTGTAGACAATATTGTGTACCGCAACTTGATGTGCAATGGCAACTGCTTAAACACGATCACGCGATCGGCCCGAAGCCGGTGCGTGGTGCCACTTGAGAGCCTCGATGGACTTTGAATTCACTGAACTGCCGCACCAGGAGGGGGCCGTCATGCGCACTCTCGACATCACGGCCCATGCGCTCCTCGCAATCGTCCGTCGCAAAGCGAGCTGATCCCAATGCGCCTCCTGCTCATCAACCCGAATTCCACCCGCTCCATGACGGAACAGGCCCATCGCAGCGCCGAGCGCGTCGCAGCACCCGGGACCCGTTTGGAGTCTGTCAACCCGACGTCAAGCCCGGCCAGTATCGAGGGCCACGCCGACGAGGCGATGGCCGTTCCGGCGATGCTTGCCGAGATCCGCAAGGGCGAGGCACGCGGGATCGACGCCTATGTGATCGCCTGCTTCGATGATCCAGGCCTTGGCGCGGCGCGCGAAATTGCCAGCGGTCCAGTGATCGGCATCTGTCAGGCGGCGGTGCAGGTGGCGATGACCATCGCGACCCGCTTTGCGATCATCACCACCCTGCCCCGCTCCGTGCCGATCATCGAGGATTTGGCGGAGGCTTATGGTGCGGGCCATCGCTGCCGCAAGGTCCGCTCGGTGGACATGCCGGTACTGGCGCTGGAAGAAGACCTCGCGCATACCGAGGAGATGCTGGTGCAAGAGATCCTCAAGGCGCGGCAGGAAGATGGCGCCGAAGCGATCATTCTCGGCTGCGCTGGCATGTCCGAACTCTGCGACCGCCTGAAAGCGCGCACGGGGATGCCTGTCATCGACGGAGTGACTGCTGCGGTAAAGCTCGCCGAAGCCCTTGTCGGCGGCGGCTATGCCACTTCAAAGGTGGGGGCCTACGACTATCCGCGTGCCAAAGAAGCGCCAGCCTGCCGCCTGGTTGACGTCGCCGGCTAAGTCTCCGCCTGTCACCGGGCACATCGCTGCGCGGAGAGAGCGCAGGGTAGACTTCACGCTATATATCCCTGGGCAATACGCAATTTGAACGATGCTTGGAAACGGATACGTCCCGGAGAGTGCTCAGAACGCCTGCGTTCTCCCTTCCGGCAAAAAAGGGAGAACGCTTGTAAATATGCTGCCTCCAGGGGTGCCGCTACGGATCGTCACGCAGGCCGGTCGGAAGCGCCCGGCCGCCACTTGATGAGTCGCTTCTCGGCGACGTCCAGAATGCTGTCGATAATCAGGACAAAGATCGCGAGGATGAAGATACCTGCGAAGACCCCGACCGCATCGAAGTTGCCTTCCGCCTGAGCGATCAGATAGCCAAGGCCGGCAGACGAGCCAAGATACTCGCCGATGATCGCCCCGACGACGGCAAAGCCGACCGACGTGCGAAGCGAGGAGAGAATCCAGCTTGCCGCTGCCGGGAAATAGACGTGGCGAAGCAGATCCGATCGCTTGGCTCCCAGAATACGGGCGTTAGACAGCACCACCGGGTTGACTTCACGAACGCCCTGCATGGCGTTGAAGAAGGTGACGAAGAACACCAGCGTCACGGCGAGCGCCACCTTGGACCAGAGACCAAGGCCGAGCCAGAGCACGAAAATTGGCGCAAGCACGACGCGGGGGATCGCATTGAGGCCCTTGATGAAAGGGTCCAGAATGCGCGCGGTCGAACGGCTGAGGCCGAGCCAGACGCCCGCTGCCACCCCGAGTCCCGTTCCGACCAGATAGCCAAGCACGGTTTCGGTCAGCGTGATGGCCACATGGTTATAGAAGCTGGCGTCCACCACCCAGGAAACCACCTGGTTGAGGATGTCGGCCGGAGCTGGGAAAAAGAAGACGTCGATGACGCCGGCCGCGACACCGAGCTGCCAGCCGCCGACGATTGCCAGCAGCAGCACGACTTGAATGAGGCGTTCAGTCATGGCGTTCATAGCTTTTCTCCACTTCGCCGCGCAGCGATGACCAGATGTTGCGATAAAGATCCATGAAGCGTGGATCGAGCTTGATTTCGGCAACGTCGCGTGGACGTTCGAGATCGACGGGGAAGCTGTCGATCACGCGCGAGCGCGGTCCGGCGGCAAGCACCACCAC
The DNA here is from genome assembly GCF_050474445.1 of Ensifer sp. B1-9. Classification (NCBI taxonomy): domain Bacteria; kingdom Pseudomonadati; phylum Pseudomonadota; class Alphaproteobacteria; order Hyphomicrobiales; family Rhizobiaceae; genus Ensifer; species Ensifer sp. B1-9. Next base: position 98,851 of record NZ_JBCHVG010000015.1, on the reverse strand, counting down.
TCGATCCCCAAGAGCGATTGCCTCCTCAAGATCGTGGGTAATCATCACCACGGCACGCCGTTCCTCCTGCCAGAGCCGCAACAGCTCGTTCTGCATCAGGTGACGTGTATGGATGTCGAGCGCTGAGAAGGGCTCGTCCATCAGGATGACCTTGGGGCCAGTAATCAGCGCCTGCGCCATCTGCACACGCTTGCGCTGACCGCCCGACAGCTGATGCGGATAGCGGTGCTCGAAGCCCTTCAGACCGACCTTCGCCAACCACTTCAACGACTGCTCGCGCCGTTCGGCAGCGCCTGTACCCTTGAACATGGGGCCAAGTTCCACGTTCTCGAGCGCAGTCTTCCACGGAAGCAATGCATCCTGCTGGAACAGATAGCCGATATCATTTTGGACCCCGCGGACCGGCTGACCGTCAATAGCGACATTACCGCTCGATGGTTTCAACAGTCCGGCAATCGCATTGAGAATCGTGCTCTTGCCACAGCCGGTTGGACCTACGATCGCGAGAAACTCGCCGTCGGCGACACTCAAGTTCACATCCTGCACGGCGACATAGGCGCCGAAGGACATGGTGACCGCGTCGATGGAAACCATCGGCTTTACCTGATGCCGACTGTCTGCCGGCGGTGCGGTTTTCACTACAGCCAATGCCATGACCTCCTCCTATCAGTTGGCGGCGACGTTCGGGGCCTTGCCCACGAACTCGTTCGTGTAGGTTTTCGTCAGGTCGATTTCAGCCGCCGCGACCTTCTCGTTGAAGCTTTTCAAGACGGCGAGCGGAGTCTTGATATCTTCCTCGTTGATACGGCCGTCCTTTGAAAAGATCGCCTTCGCATTCTCGACCGCCTTGATGTAGGTATCACGGTCTCCGGAGATGAACTCCTTGGGGAGCTTGTCGACAATCTCTTCCGCTGAGTGACTATTCATCCACTCGAGCGCTTTGACCGTCGCATTCGTCACCTTTTGAATGGTCTGCGGATTTTCCTCGATATAGCTCTGCGTGGCATAGAGGACGGAGGTCGGGTAGATCCCGCCATAGATCGCCCTGGCACCCTCGTCGCTGCGTCCGTCGATCAGGATCTTGCCGACGCCCTTGGCCTCGATGAAGGTCGCTGCGGGGTCGTAGTTGACGAGGAGGTCAACCTTGCCCTGTTCGAGGGCCGCGACGGCGGCAGACCCGGAGCCAACCCCGATCAGCGAGACGTCGTCCGCGGACATGCCGTTGCGCTGCAGGTAATACCGGACAAAGAAATCGGAAGACGAGCCTGGGGAAGTGATCCCGACTTTTGCCCCTTTGATGGTTTCCGGTCTTGTCGGGTCGAAAGTGCTGTCCTTGCCGCCCGCCAACACGAGCCCGGAATTGCGGGCGAGTTGCACGAACGCCACCACAGCCTTCTTCTGCGACTGCATCTGGATCGTATGGTCGTAGAAGCCAACGGCGATATCCGTCGAGCCAGCGACAAGCGCCTGAAGCGTCTTTGAGCCGCCCGATGCGAAGTTTTCGACGGTCACCTCCAAACCTTCCTTTTCGTAGAGGCCGAGCCCCTGGGCGACCGGAAAGGGAAGATTGTTAAGATTATAGGAACCGACGCTGATGCGGACGGGATCCGCCAATGCCGAACCGGCAAAGGCGACGGTTGCCGCGAGGGCGAGCATGAGCTTACGCATGATATTCTCCTCCTGTTGGTGGCGCCCTCCCGGCAGCCACGATTATTATGCCGCGCAACCGAGTTGCGTGACAGGTTTTGCAAAGACATGACCTTCGAACAGCCGCCTGGCGGTGCGCAGGATACCGGCGACGACCTTGCTGTCCCTTTCGTGAAGCCTGACGTCCAGATGGCCGCTCGGGTGTTCAATCGAAAGCACCACCGGCGGTTTGCGTGTGCCTACGAGAAGAGAAGCAACGGTGCCTTCATGGATGCAGGCGGTGGCAATTCCTACGGCCCCGGTCGTCGCCAGCGAAGGGTGACATTGATGCGGCATGAAATAGCGCACGTTGACATCCCCTCCTGACTTTGGACGGGAAATGAGCACGGGCTTCGGAGTCACCTGGTTGCGCACGTCGCCAAGGCCCATCCGCTCTCCGGCCGCGATGCGCAGCTTCTCCAGCCGGTCAAGCAACGTCTTATCGGCGTTGAGCTCAGCCGCCGACTCGAAGCCGCTTGCGCCGACCGCGCCAGCCTCGATCAAGATCATCGGCATGGCGCAATCGATGCACGTGACAGCCACACCGTCGATCCAATCGATCGGCTTGCCAGTGGGAAAGAGCTGTCCGGTACGCGCGCCGGCTGCGTCCATAAAGGTCAGCGCGATTGGCGCTGCATTGCCCGGCACACCGTCGATCGCCGCTTCACCGAGATAGGAGACGTTGCCATTCGGCGTCGGAACGTCGGCTTCGATCATCTTGCCGGTGTTGACGTTGTGGATTCGGACGAGCGTCGTTTCCCCTTGAGCCGAAACGAGACCCGCCTCGATGGCGAAAGGACCGACCGCAGCAAGCATGTTGCCGCAGTTCGGGGACGTGTCGACGATCTGTTGATCGACGCGCACCTGGGCAAAAAGATAATCCACGTCGGCGCCCGGAATGCTGGCGGGGCCGACGATGGCCACCTTGCTCGTGACGGGATTGCCGCCCCCAATGCCATCGATCTGTAGCGGATGACCTGAACCCATCACGGAAAGCAAGATCTTGTCCCGTTCCTGAGTATCGACGGGAAGATCGCTTGCCAGAAAGAAGGGACCTTTCGAGGTTCCGCCTCTCATGAGGACGCAAGGGATCGCCAGCAGGTCGTTCATCGCTTGTGCTTCCATTGGAATTATGTCATCGCCGTATCAATCGGCCTGTTTGATCCAATTATCGGAACTATGGTTGATTTGTGAAATGCTAAGAATCGGGAAATTGATGCAAGATGAGCATTAATTGTGAGATCCTTGATCTTCGGGCGTTCTTGAGCGTCGTCGAGTTGGAGAGCTTTCATCGCGCTGCCGATGCGTTGCACCTGTCGCAACCCGCCCTGAGCCGCCGTATTCAGAAACTTGAGCAGGCGATTGGAGCGCCCCTCCTGGAGCGAACGACGAGGCATGTCTCGTCGACGGCGCTCGGGACAGAACTCATTCCGCTTGTGCGGCGCATGTTGGAGGAATTCGACGGTTCCTTGTTCGCCGTACGGGATGTCGGTACCAATCGAGGCGGATTGGTAACAATCGCATGCCTTCCCACTGCAGCTTTCTACTTCTTGCCGACCGTCATCCGACAGTTCAACGAGGAGTACCCGAACATTCGCTTCCGTATCCTCGACCTGCCGGCGACCGACGGCCTCCAAGCCGTGGCACGGGGCGAGGTGGAGTTCGGGATAAATATCATGGGCACATCGGATCCCGACCTGATTTTCGACCGGCTCGTGGAAGACCCATTCGTGCTTGCAGCGCGCCGGGATCACCCCCTCGCCGCCAAGCCCGTGGTCGGCTGGGCAGATCTTGAGCCCTACCATCTGATTACAGTTCATCGATCGAGCGGCAACCGAACCTTGCTTGACGCAGCCCTGGCAAAATCGAATATCAAGCTACGTTGGTTCTACGAGGTGACCCATCTGTCCACCTCCCTCGGCTTGGTGGAAGCCGGCCTTGGAATTTCGGTCCTGCCGCGCATGGCGACTCCCCAGGACGACCATCCGTTTTTGATCACGCGCCCGATTGGCGACCCCGAGATTTCGCGCACGATCGGCGTGGTCCGCCGCCGCGGCGGGACCTTGTCGCCTGCCGCGGAGAGATTTCTCGAGATGCTGATGGGCGCATGGGGAAATGACTGAGAGGCCCAGTAAACCGGAAGCCTGATGCGATCATAGGCCGCCACCCTCCGCGCACCAGGGATTTGCGGAAGGCCGCGATCGCGCAGCTCTCGCCGTCGGTTGGGAGTTGGCTCTAGGGGAGCATCCTTTCCCTTTCAGCGGCCCCGCCTTGACGGCGCAAGGCCTCTATCACCTTGTTATGCTGACGAAGCTCAGGCTACCACGCTTCAAAGGAGACCTCAGGCTTTTCAGCGCATCAAGGCGTCGAGCTGCTCCTGCAGCGTCGCCACCTTCTGCTCAAGCGCCTCCAGCCGCTCTTCAAGGGCAGATAGCGCCGAACCGCTGGACCCCGATGCCACTGCCAACCTTTCAAAGGTCGGCTGCTCGACTTCTCCGCAAAGCAGATGCGCGAAGCGGTCCTCGCGTTGGCCGGCGCCCCGGTTCAGTTGAACGATGAGGGGCGGCCGGCGGCCCATCATCAGATCGAGGTTGTCCTTCAGGTCCTCGATCGATGAGAACCGTGCCATGCGCTCGCTGCGCGCCCAAAGTTCGTAAGCCGTCTGCGGACCGCGAAGAAGCAGCAGGCCCAACGCGACGATCTGCGGCGACGTCAGCGAGAAGCGGTTTGCCACCAGATGCTCGTAGCGCTCGACCCTGGACGCGAACGCCTGCCGGACCAACCCCTTCTGCGCCAATGATGCGAGCGCACGATGGACGTCCACCTGCTCGAGCGCCATGACGGGGTCGCGTGCGGTCTTCTGGTTGGCCGCCGAATGTGCCGAATTGAGCGTCAGCGGATAGACGTCGGGCGTCGTTTCCTTCTTTTCAATCAGGCATCCGAGAACGCGGGCTTCAACGGCATTGAGGACGGGGAAATCAGTGTCGGAGGTCGTGTTCATAGGCCAACTCTTCAAATCAACGCATTGATCCGAGCCGCGCCCGCGAAGCGTGGTGCGGCTCAGCTTTCGGCCCCTACCCTAACGTGGGTGTCGAGGTCCGGAAATGGTCATCAGTCTATTTCGTTGAATTCCGGTTAGCACTGTTGCATGCGCTTGACGACAGCAATGCGAAACACCCCGCAAAGGCTCGCTCGAACTGCGGTGAAAAAAAGAGGCTCCGCGACTGGCACGACACGGAGCCCAAGGCTTCAGGGAAGAAAGCTGCGTCAAGCGGCGTGGATGACTTTCACCGTCTCTTCGATGCGGTGGCAGGCGGCACGCGAGCCGTCGGCAAAATTGCGCATTTCCGGCCGCTCGCTCTTGCAGCGCTGGTCCGCGAAGGGGCAGCGCGGATGGAACGTGCAGCCGGTAGGCGGATTGAGCGGGCTCGGCACCTCACTCGCAGCGATGCTCCGCCCGCGCTTCGGGTCCGTGATATCCGGGATCGTCTCCAGGAGCAGCTGCGTATAGGGGTGTCGCGGATTGGCGAAGAGCGTCTCCGTGTCCGCCTCCTCGACGATACGGCCGAGATACATCACCGCGATGCGGTCGGACATGTGGCGCACCACGCTCATGTCGTGGCTGATGAAAAGATAGGTCAGCCCCATCTCGTCCTGCAGCTTGCGCATGAGGTTCAGGATCTGGGCCTGGACCGAGACGTCGAGCGCCGAGGTCGGCTCGTCGCAGACGAGGAACTCCGGCTCGCCGGCGAGCGCGCGTGCGATCGAGATGCGCTGGCGCTGACCGCCGGAGAATTCGTGCGGGAACTTGGCGCCATCCGAGGGTGCGAGGCCGACGATCGTCAGCAGCTCGCCGACGCGCTCCATGATCTCGTCTTCCGAGTTGCGCAGCTTCAACTCGCGAAGCGGCTCGGCAATGATGTTGCGCACCCGCCAGCGCGGATTGAGGCTGGCATAGGGATCCTGGAAGATCATCTGCGCGGAGAGCGGTTGCCCGCTCTTGCCCGGCGCAAACCGCACCTCCCCTTCACTCGCCCGGTAAAGACCTGTGACGAGCCTTGCCACTGTCGACTTGCCACAGCCGGATTCGCCAACGAGGCTGAGGCATCCCCCCATCGGCACGGTGAAGCTGATGTCGTCCACAGCACGCACGAATTGCCTCTGCTTGCGCTCGATCACGCGGTTGAGCCAGGGCGCGGACACATCGAAATTGCAGGTCAGGTCTTTGACCGTCAGGGCATCACTCATAGAACTCCTCCTGCATTGAGCCAGCATGCGCTGACGCCTGAGCCGACCGGCGCCGGTTCCGGGCGATCTTTCCGGCAGCGCGGACCCGCCTCGGGGCAACGCGGGTTGAAGGCGCAGCCGGCCGGGATGGCGTTCAGCCGCGGCATCGAACCGTCGATCTGGTTCAGCCGCTCGACGCGACGGCCGAGTGCCGGGATCGAGCCCATCAGACCGCGGGTATAGGGATGGCGGGCTTTCTTCAACACGTCGCCAACCGGACCGATCTCGACGAGCCGCCCGGCATACATGACCGCGACCCGATCGGCCGTCTCTGCTATGACGCCCATGTCGTGGGTGACCAACATGACTGCGGTGCCATGATCGTCGCAAAGCCGACGCAGCAGCGAAGTGATCTGCGCCTGGATCGATACGTCGAGCGCAGTCGTCGGCTCGTCGGCGATGATCAGCTTCGGCTCGGCGGCGAGCGCCAAGGCGATGACGACGCGCTGACGCATGCCGCCCGAAAACTGGTGCGGATAGTGGTCGTAGCGGGCCTCGGGTGCGGGGATGCCAACTTCCTTCAAAAGCTGGATGGCACGCGCCTTGGCATCGGCCTTGGAGAGCTTCAGGTGCAGGCGAATGGTCTCGACCAGTTGCGCACCGATCGTGAACAGGGGGTTCAGCGAGGTCAGCGGATCCTGGAAGATCGCGCCGATCTGCCGGCCGCGCACCTGCTGCATCTGCTTGTCGTCGAGCTGGTCGATCCTGCGGCCAGCGAGCCAGACCTCGCCCCCGGAGATCCGGCCCGGGGGTTCGAGCAGCCCCTGGACCGCCAGCCCGGTCATCGACTTACCGGCGCCGGACTCACCGACGACGCCGAGGATTTCGCCCGGGCGGATACTGAGCGACACATCGGACAGCGCCGATACAGTACCATGGCGTCCGGGGAACTCGACGCAGAGGCCGCGAACGTCAAGCACGGCCGATGATGCATGTTCCGTCATCGCTGCTCCTCCAGAGGGTAGCTCGGCGGGAAGATCTCGCTGACCGGCGGGTGGCCCCAGCTTCTCTCGGGGTATTTTGCGATCAGACCATCGAACTGCACCTGCGCCTTCGCGCGCGCTTCGTTCAAGTCGAATCCTGCGACTTCGCCATTTCGCATCGACAGGCGGCCGTCGACGAAAACCGCCTTGGTGACGCGCCCGGAACCGCCGACCACCAGCGTGGTGATCGGATCGACCGCCGGCGCCATGTGGTGGTCCATGAGGTCGAAGACGGCGATGTCGGCGCGAGCACCCGCCTCCAGGCGACCGAGATCCGAGCGGCCGAGCGCCTTGGCGCCGCCAAGCGTCGCGGCATCGAAGAGATCGGCGCAGCGCACGGCGGTCGCGTCGTTTTCGACGACGCGGCAGGTGATCAGGCCAACCAGCAGGTTCATCAGCATGTCCGGCGGCGTCGTGTCGGTGCCCATGGCGATGTTGATGCCGCGGGCCTTGACCGAGCGGAAGGAGTTCAGCGTGCTGCCACCGCGGGCTGAAACCAGCGGACAATGAACGATGCTGACGCCGTTCTCGGCATAGAGACGCAGATCGTTGTCCGTTGCCTGGGTCGCATGCGGCGCAATCAGCCGGTCGCTCAGGAAGCCGAAACTTGCCAGCCATTCCGGTGCAGTTTTGTCGTGCAGGCGGCGAACTGTGTCGACCTCCATGGTGCCCTGCGCCGCATGCAGGCGGATCGGGCAGTCCAGATCGCGAGCCGCATCGGCGGTGCGAAGCAGGAGTTTTTCGGTGCAGGTTTCCACCCGGTCCGGAGCGAGCAGGCCCTTGATCAGGCCGCCGTGACGCCCTTCGTGATCGCGAATGAAGCCGATGGCATCGTCGAGGCCTTTCAGTCCTCTTTCTTCGTCGAAGATCGCTTCGAGCTGCCCTGGGGCCGTGACCATCATGCCGCCGGCGCGATAGGCCGGGCTCAGATAGACGCGCAGGCCGAGATCGCCGGCAGCATCCGAAGCAGCGGCGAACTCCGCGACGGTCTCGCCCCACTCGCGGTAGAAGAGCGAAGCAATCGGCGCCGCCGTGGTGATGCCATTCAACAGGAGCTGCGCAAAGGCGAAGCGCTTCTGGAAGGCGAGCTCCTCAGGCGTGTACATCTCATAGGGGCCGCGTTCGATATAGGAACGCGGCCAGACGCGACCCTTGGCCCAGCCCGGCTGGTGATCGATCGAGAGCACGGTCGTGTCGAGATCGGAAAGCGCGTCGAGGTCGATCAGGCCGGGGCTGATCATGGCCGCACCGAGATCGATCCGCCGGGCGACCTCGCCCTCGAAGCGCGGTCCGACATAGAGCAGCGTACCGCCTTCGATGACGACCTCGCCATTCGGGATCAGCCGGTGCGAGCCGTCGCGGTGGCCGAGCACCCATTGGGCCGTCAGAAGCGTGCGGCCGTCCGGGCGACGGCCGAGTGTCAAATCCTTGATGCTGTTCATGGGATGGCTACCTCCGCAATGCCATTACGCGCGATGACGCGACCACGCTTGACGACCAGCGGCCGCGGGGCCACGTCGACGACAGCATGCGCGAGCGTCTCGCCGGTGAGCAGGGTGAAGTCGGCGTCACAGCCGACGTCCAGGCCGTAGCCCTTGATGTCCATGACCTCCGCGCCGCCCTTGGAGCAGACATGCAGCGCATGTTCGAGATCAACATCACGGCGGAGCCCGTTCTTCATGCCGAGAACGCGAGCGCGGTCCATCATGTCGGGCTGGCCCCATGGACCCCAGGTATCGCGGATGCCGTCGCAGCCGGCCGCCACCTTCACGCCGGCGTCCTTCAACCGGAGGATCGAAGGCACGGTCGAAGACGGCGAGCCTGTGGTGACGATGCGGACGTCAAGTTCGGCGATCTGTTCGATCAGACCCGCCACGCGCAGGTAGTCCGGCGCGCCGAGCGCAAAGGCATGGCTGATTGCAACCTTGCCCTGCATGCCGAGCGCGCGGATGCGCTCGAACATCAGCTCCATGCTGAAGGCACCAAGCTCGCCTTGTTCATGCAGGTGAATATCGATCGGCTTTGCATGCTTGTCTGCGAGGCCGAAGATCGCGTCGAGATGACCCTTCGGGTCACGGTCGATGCCACAGGGGTCAATGCCACCAAGGACTTCCGCACCATTGCTCAGAGCCTGGTCGAGGAGCTCGACCGTGCCCGGGCGGGTGACGAGCCCCGACTGCGGGAAAGCGACGATCTCGATATCGATGACGCCTTCGAGCGCATTGCGGGTCTCGACGATGCCTTCCATCAGGCGCAGGCCGTGGGTGGTGTCGATGTCGACATGGCTGCGGATGTGGCTTGCGCCATTGGCCGCGAGCATGATCGCCTGGCGCATCGACTGACGATGCGGGTCGATACCGATTTCCAGCCGCTTCTCGCGCTCGAAGTCGATGCGTTCGCGCAGCGTCGCAGACTTGGCGTTCACATGCCAGGGCATGCCCCAGACCGATTTATCAAGATGCGTATGCGCCTCGACGAGGCCGGAGATCACGATATGGCCTTTGCCCTCTTCGGTCGCAGCGCCTTCCGCAGAAAGCCCCTTGCCGATGGCTGCGATCTTGCCGTCGCGCACGAGAATGTCGGCCGCTTCACCGGCATTTGGCCTGACGTTTCGGATCAGGAGACTGGACATCATTCACCTCAATTTCGGATTGAGCGCATCGCGCAGCCAGTCACCGAGCAGGTTGACCGAGACGACGAGAAGGCAAAGCTGGATGACAGGAAAAAGGACGACCCACCATACGCCCGAGAACAGGAACTGGTTGCCAAGGCGGATCAGCGTTCCGAGGCTCGGTTGGCTGGGCGGCATGCCGATACCGAGGAACGAAAGTGTTGCCTCCGTCAGGATCGCCATGCCGAAGTTCAAGGTCGCAGCGACCATGATCGGCGTCAGCGTGTTCGGCAGGATATGCTTCAGCATGATGCGCCGAGCCGGCGTCATCAAAAGGCGCGCGGCCTGGACATATTCCTTACCGCGTTCGACGATCGTCTGGGCGCGCACAGTACGGGCATACTGCACCCAGGCACTCAGCGTGATCGCCAGCACCAGCACTGCGGCGGCGCCAACGTCCCGCAGTTCCGGCGGCAGCATCTGGCGTGCGACCGCGCTGACGAGGATGGCGATCAGGATGGTCGGGATCGACAGGAGCACATCGCCGATACGCATCAAGAGGTTGTCGATAAACCGGCCAAAATAGCCGGCAATGAGACCGAGGCTGAGGCCAACGGCGAGCGACAGCATGACGGAAGCGACGCCGATCAGGATCGAAATGCGTGAGCCGTAGAGGATGGCCGAGAGCATGTCGCGGCCTTGCGTGTCCGTGCCGAGCACGTAGGGCCACTGGCCATCGGCCTCCCAGATCGGCGGTAGTTCGGAATTCCAAAGTTCGAGCTGAGCCGGATCGAAGGGGTTCTGCGGCGCAATCAGCGGTGCCGCGAAAGCCGTCACGATCAGGAAGGTGAGCATAACCGCCCCGACGATCGCCGAGGGCTTGTGGGTGAAGGACCACCAGAGATCGCTCTGGCGCCAGCGAGCAAGCCTGGAGGGCTGGCGTGGCGGCGTGGTTGGCTGAACGTGATCTGTCATGACAGCGACCTCAACGGGTGGCATCGCGCAGCCGCGGGTCGATGACCGCATAGGCGATGTCGACCAGGGTGTTGAGCGTGACGAAGATGAACGAGACGATGCAGAGATAACCCGCCATCACGGGCATATCGAGGAAGGTGACCGCCTGGATGAAGAGCATGCCCATGCCCGGCCACTGGAAGACGGTTTCGGTGATCAGCGCAAAGGCGATCAGCGAGCCGAAATTCATCGCCGTCATGGTGACGACAGGCATCAGACAGTTGCGCAGCGCGTGGCGGAAATAGATGCGCCAGCGCGGCACGCCGCGGGCACGCGCGAACTTCACGAAGTCGGAGCGCAGAACCTCCATCATCTCGGCCCGAACGAGGCGCATCACCAGGGTGATCTGGTAGAGCGCGAGCGCGAGAGACGGCAAGAGCAGCGATGCGCGGCCCGAGGCCGTCAGCAGGCCGGTGCTCCACCAGCCGAGCTGCACGACATCACCGCGACCGAAGGCCGGCACAAGCCCGAGGGTTACGGCAAAGACGAGGATCAGCAGGATACCGACGACGAAGCTCGGCAGCGAGACGCCGATGATGCTGACGAATTGCAACCCCTCCGAATACCATCGTCCTCGATGGATGGCGGTGACGACGCCAAGTGGAATGCCGATTAAAAGCGACAGGATGGTCGCAACCAGTGCAAGTTCCATGGTCGCCGGGAATCGCTCGGCGATGAGCGTCATGACGTCCTGGCCGTTGCGGTAGCTGATGCCGAAGTCGCCCTGCGCCGCGTTCACGACGAAGCGGCCGTACTGGCTCAGAAACGAATCGTTGAGCCCGAGCTTTTCGCGCAGTTCGATGCGGTCGGCCTGCGACATCTGCTCGTTGGCCATCAGCTCGACCGGATCGCCGGCGAAACGGAAAATCAGGAAGGCCAGCAGCGCGACGGCGAGCATGACCAGCACGGCATTGGCCAGCCGCTTGATGAGAAAGACAATCATTGGGTTTCTCGCTGAATGAGAAGGCCCGGCAGAGCGAACCCTGCCGGGGCAAGGAAACTCAATCGCCGATACGGGTCAGCCAGTGGCGCGGCTTGTTGTCGGCCCGAATGGTCACATCCGTGACGTTCTTGGACATCGCCCAGGCCATCGGCTGCTGGTGCAGCGGGATCATAATGACCTCGTCCTTCGCAAACTTCAGCGCCTCGGTCTCGATTGCCAGGCGCTTGTCATGATCCATCTCGAGCGCGGCCTTCTTCACCATTGCGTCGAGCTCCGGATAGGACCATCCGCCGTAGTTGGCGACACCGGCCGCACCTTCGCGGGTCGAAAGCACCTGAACCAGGATCGAATAGGCATCGAGCGTCGGCTCGTTGGCCCAGCCGATCATGTAGGCGTCGGATTTACCGCCGGCACGCTTCGGTGCCTGGACCGCGCGCGGGCCGATGTCGAGGGTCGGCTTGAGGCCGATGCGCGACAGCATCGAAACGAGTGCGCTGCAGACGTCTTCTTCGTTGACGCTCTCATCGTTCATGCAGACGAGCGTGAACTCCTTGCCGACGGCGCCGGCCTCTTCAAGCAGCTTCTTTGAGAGTTCCGGATCGTAGCTCGTCGGCACGTCGAGCTCGGCGCTGTAGCCCGGGATTTCCGGGGCGACCATGGTGCCGGCGACATGCGATTTGCCGCGCATCACGCGCTTGAAGATGAGTTGGCGGTCGATTGCATGGTCGATCGCCTGGCGCACCTTGATGTTGTTGAAGAAGTTCTCGCGACCGTCGGCGAAGGTCTCGTGACGGTTGAAGACCATATGCACGGTGCGCAAATCGGTGCGCTCGACGACCTTGATGTCCGGCGAGCTCTTCAGGCGCTCGAGATCCTGTACTGGCGCGCCGTCAGTGAGATCGATCTCGCCCGAGAGCAGTGCTGCCACGCGCGTGGCGGCTGAAGTGATCGGCATGAACTCGATACGGTCGAGATTGTGCTTCGGCGTATCCCACCAGCCCTCGTTCTTGACGAGTACCGTCTTGCTGTCGGGGACACGGGACTCGAGCTTGAACGGGCCGGTGCCGTTCGTGTTGTGGGTGGCGTAACCTTCGACCTTGGCGCCGACGTCGGTTGGCAGCTCGGACTTGTTGTCGACCAGCCAGTCCTTGTCGAACATGAAGATATTGGTCATGTCGTTGAGGAACAGCGGGTTGGGCGAGTTCACTTCAATATCGACGGTGTAGTCGTCGACCTTGGTGGTGGAGACGTAGGCCGGAATATTGCCACGCAGCGGCGAGGTCGGGTGGCTGACGCGAGCCATGGAGGCAACGACGTCGTCAGCGGTGAAGTCGGCGCCGTTCTGGAACTTCACGCCCTTGCGCAGATGGAAACGCCAGACCTTGTCCTTGACCATCTCCCAGCTGGTGGCAAGCGCCGGCTCGACCTTGAACTCGGGCGTATAGCGGGTCAGGCCCTCGTAGATATGGTTGAGGAAGGCCAGGTTGGAGGTACTGCCGTAAGAATACGGGTCGAGCGAGTAGATATCCCGCGGGCTCCCCCAACGCAGCGTTTCTGCGGATGCGGTGGTTGCAAGGAAGGCGAATGCCAGCCCCGCAAGGAGATGCTTTCTCAGTTTCATGTGGTTCCCTCTATTTTCTCGTCAGTGCCATATCCCGGCGTTCTCGCCACGCTTGAGCAAGTCAGCCTAGATTTGAAGCTGCTGGCGACAATGTCAACTATTTTGTCGACAATTTTGTATGCATAAATGTTGAAAGTCGGATACGGCTCGGAGAACCAACGCGCGGTTGCCAATGGGTTTCACGAATGGAGGGCCTCGCATCTTCGGCGAAACGGTCAAAAAAAACGGCCGCCGGACATCCTTCGAGACCGGCGGCTAAAACGGCTATCATTTCGAGAAAATAAGCGCTTGGTCGTGTCAGTTCACGCGGAGCGCGTCGTCCGTTCTTCCGCTGGTTAACGTTGAGGGAGCCGGCGCCCTCAACGCCCGTCGGGTGGTCGACACAGTCGTATTCCTGACTCTAGACGACAACCCTGCCGAGCCGCAGAAGCGAGACCGTCACGCGCGTTGGCGACGACTGGCTCCTTCAATCGGCTAATGTGAGGCTGAACCAAAGCCCGTAAGGAAGGCCGTCAAGTTGTCGGACAGCGCATCGCAGAGATACCCGCCTTCCTGGACGATTGCCGTGGGAAGCCCCAGTCCGGCCATCGCTTCGCCAATGCGGGCAAATCCTGGCGTCGACACGGAGAGGCCGCCGAAGGGGTCTCCTTCGTAGGCGTCGAGTCCGAGCGCCACGACCAGCGCATCCGGCGCGTAGGCTCGGATCCGGCGAGAGGCGGTATCGAGTGCAGCCAGGAATTCCGCATCGCCGGATTTGCGTTCGAGCGGCAGGTTGAAGTTGTAGCCGAGACCCGGGCCCTCGCCGCGCTCATCGGCATGGCCCCAGAAGAACGGATAGAAACGCACGGGATCCGCGTGGATCGAGACGGTGAGCACGTCGGCGCGCTGATAGAAGATGCCTTGCGTGCCGTTGCCGTGATGCAGGTCGACATCGAGGATCACGACGCGGGCAGCGCTCTTGAGAAAGCGCTGTGCGGCGACGGCCGAATTGTTGACGAAACAGAAGCCGCCGGCGACGTCGGCGAAGGCGTGGTGCCCCGGCGGCCGGCATAGCGCATAAGCCGCGCGCTCCCCCGCCATGACTGCATCTGCCGCTTCCACCGCACTCCAGGCGCTCCAGCGCACGCTGTCCCATGTCTCACCGGATATCGGGCACGCGGTGTCAGCCATGTGATAACCCGCCTGCCCGACGGCCGAAGCCGGATACCGACCATCGCGCGCCAACGGATGGATGTTTGGTATGACCTCGTCTGAAGCCTCTGCAATGCGCTGCCAGCGCGCGTAGATATGTTCGAGGAAATCGAGATATTCGGGCGTGTGCACGGCAGCAATCGGGCCGAGCCCGTGGTCAAGGGGCCGCAAGATCTCGCAGCCCGCAGCCCGCGCCCCAGTCAGAAGGCGCTCGACCCGTTCAGGCTGCTCGGGGTTGGGCTGCGGCGCACCGCTCGAAAGGAAGGCCTTGGGATTGTGTCGCTTCTGTTCCAGTGCGTAGAAGGCTTTCATGTTCTCTCTCGTTCCTTCGTCTTCAAATTTTCCGCCCGCCGGCCAGAGCCAAGAAGGCCTCGCCATAGGCGGCATGAGCGCGATCTTTCGCCTGCCAGGTAATACCGAGCCGCTCATAGAGCCGCTGCGCCGGTAGGTTGTCCACGTCGACCTCCAGCCGGAGGTAGTCTCCGCCACTCGCCCTCGACCATGCGGCGACTTCGCGAAGCAGGGCTTCGCCGATACCGAGGCCACGGAAAAGACCATCAACATAGAGGTCCTGCACGAAGACACCCGGACGCCCGCGCCAGGTCGAAAAGATCGGGAAGAACAGGCAAAGACCGGCAAGGTCGCCACCCGCCTCGGCGATCAGACTGTGGAAGGCGGCGTGCGGACCGAAGCCGAAACGGCGGTAGTCATCGACCGTGCAAGTGACATTGTCCGCCATCTCGAGCCCGCGCCCCATAGCCAGGATCGCACGATGTATGGTATCGGCATCCCCTGGTTCGCCTGCGCGAATTCGGACATCGGCCATTGAGCTCTTGATCGTCGTCACTGTTTTCCCTTTCACTGCCGGCAGGCGAAGACTCAAGTGGAACGATGCCCGTGTCGCCGGCTTCAGAATGCCACCTGATCTCCGCCCTTGAGGCCGAGAAGAGCACGGGCCTCCTTAGGGGTTGCAACCTCCAGTGACAAGGCCTCGAGAACTGCGCGAATGCGGTGAACCTGTTCGGCGTTGCTGGTCGCAAGCGTCCCGCGGCCGTTATAGAGACTGTCTTCTAGCCCGACGCGCACATTGCCGCCCATGGCAGCAGCCATTGTGATCATCGGCATCTGGTGGCGGCCGGCAGCCAGCACCGAGAAGCTGTAGTCGTCTCCGAAGAGCTTGTCGGCGATGCGCTTCATGTGCGTGAGATTTTCGGGGTCGGCGCCGATGCCACCGAGAACGCCGAACACGAACTGGATGAAAAGATGACCGGACACCAGGCCACGATCGCGGAAATGCGCCAAAGAATAGAGATGGCCAACGTCATAACATTCGAACTCGAAGCGCGTGCCGCAGCCCTGACCGAGCCGCGTCAGGATGAACTCCATATCGGCGAAGGTGTTCTTGAAGATCGAACTGCGCGTTGCTTCCAGAAGTTCCGGCTCCCATTCGTGCTTCCATTCCGTCGGTTTGTCGAGCGCCGGAAATAGCGCGAAATTCATCGAGCCCATGTTCAGCGAGCACATTTCCGGTTCGGCGCGAAGGGATGCGGCAAGCCGGTCTTCCAGCCCCATCAGCGAAGAGCCGCCGGTGGAGATATTCACGACCGCATCGGTCGACTGCTTGATGCGCGGCAGGAATTGCATGAACAGCGCCGGATCGGCCGACGGACGGCCGTCCTCCGGGTTACGCGCGTGTAGATGCAGGATGGAAACGCCGGCCTCGGCCGCTGCAATCGCTTCGGAGGCGATCTGGTCGGGCGTGATCGGCAGGTAAGGCGACATGGTCGGCGTATGCACCGATCCCGTCACCGCGCAGGTGATGATCACTTTGCGCGATGTCTTGGCTTTCGTCATGGTCAAGCCCTCAGCGATTGACGGGAAGGTTGAGTTCTTCGGCAAGGACTTCGAGAACATCACCGAGGATGCCGACGATCTCGCCGACCTGCTCGCGGGTGATGATCATCGGTGGGCAGACGAGGAAATGGTCGCCCTCGACGCCGCCGCGCGTGCGCCTGGAATAGATGATCAGGCCGCGTTCATAGGCGAGATCGACCATGCGTTGGTGTGCGTTCAATTCCCTCGGCAACGGCCTCATCGTTTCGCGGTCGGAAACGAACTCGGCTGCCAGCAGTAATCCCTTGCCGCGCACGTCGCCGATGAAAGGGAAACGACCGGACAGCGCCACCAGTTCTGCCTTCAACACCTCGCCCATGGCGGCGGCATTGTCTATAAGGCCAAGCCGATCAATCTCGTCGAGGACGGCAAGACCGGCGGCGCAGGCAAGCGGATTGCCGGCATAAGTGAAGCCATGTTGGAAACCGCCGGCATCGAGAACCGGCTGGACGATCCGCGTCGGTGCGGCCATGGCACCGAGCGGGCAATAGCCGGAAGCGAAGCCCTTGGAGAGAGCGATCAGGTCCGGGCGGCAATTCCAGTGGTCGCCACCGAGGAACTTTCCGGTGCGGCCGGCGCCGCTCATCACCTCGTCATGGATCAACAGGATGCCGTACTTGTCGCAGATTTCGCGAATGCGCGGGTAGTAGCTGTCGGGCGCCACCAGAGCTCCGGTCGAGGCGCCGCCGATCGGCTCCATGATGAAGGCCAGCACCGTTTCGGGGCCTTCCGCCTGGATCTTCTCCTCCAGCATGTCGGCATATTTGATGCCGCGCTGCTCCATCGTCAGGTTGTCCCGGTCGAGATAAGCGGTTGGCGCCGGCACCTTCGGCATCTCGCGCATCATCGGCGAGAAGGGATCTGAGAGTGCGGCATAACCGGTGACGGCCAAGGCGCCGAGCGTGCCACCATGATAGGAGGGAAAGCGCGAAATTACCTTCCAGCGATCCTTCTGACCGGTGGCGACAGCCCATTGCCGCGCGAGCTTGAGACAGGATTCGACGGCTTCCGAGCCGCCTGACACGAAGAAGATCTTGTCCATGCCCTCAGGCAGCTTTGAGGCGGCGCGGCGGGCCAAGTCTTCCGCAGGCTCGTTTTCGAAATGCAGGCGGTAAGCGAAGGTCACCCGATCCATCTGGTGCTTCATCGCGTCGAGTACGTTGCGGTTGCCATGGCCGATATTGACCACCATGGCGCCGCTAGAACCGTCGATCACCCGGCGTCCGTCCTGATCCCAGAGATAGATGCCTTCCGCGCGGTCAACCAGTGGACGGCGCAGGCGCGACTGGTAGAAGAGGTGAGAAGCGGGTCGTTCGTTGGAAGCTGTCGTCTTGAGCATGGCAAGTCTCTGTCAGCGGTTGAGATAGTGATTGAGAACATTGGCGGTGACGCGCTCGACCATCGCGTCGCCGCGTTTGAGCGCCGCCACCCATTCGCAGCTTCCGGCGTGGAAGACCTCGCCCTTGCCGCGCGGGAAATTGACGATCATGCCTGAGCCGCGCTTGACGCGTTCGACGGCCCGCGGGCCATCGTCGCCGATCAGCGTCTCGGCGACGAATTTCGCGTCGGCATCCGAGAGGAACTGGTCGTCAGCGGGAATGTCGGCGCTTTCTTCCTTCAACGACGACATGCCGAGCGCGAGGATTTCGAGGCCCTTCGGCGCACCACTGTCTTCGGCAGGCTCCGGCAGTCCGCCGCGGATGATGTAGTCGAGACCATCGACCTCATAGCCGAAGGCATGACCTTCCGCGCCGAGGATATCGCCGTAGTAGATGCCCGTTCCGGCAAAAGCCCAATGCTCGGGCCGATAGACCGGAAAGCCCCGTGCGCCGCGCGGGGCGCAACCGCCCCAGCCGACATAAAGCCCGCGAGTGGCATTGAGCCCGAAGGTCGCCGCACCCGGCCGACCGATCTCGGCTGCCTCCCAGGAACCGCTGGTGCGCGTCGGATCGGCTGAGCGATAGGCGGGGTCTTCGGCCCGTGACCGGTACTTGTAACAAACCTGGCGCTTGCCGCCGTCTTCGAGGCGCGTCTGCCACATGAAGTTGCCGGCAAAGCGGGCCGCCCTGCCGCCGCGCTCGACGTAGGTGTCGACCGCATCGCGCATTTCCCAGGTCCAGTATTCGTCGTGGCCGACGAAGACGACGCAATCATAGCCGTCAAGGATCTCAGGATTGAAATGCAGTTCGTGCTGGCTGGCGAGATCGACGGAATAGCCCTGCCGCTCCGCCCAGCGAAAGAAATGGCTGTCGTAGCTCGCCCAACCGGAGGAGGCATATTTCTTGGAATAGCCGTTGGCGTAGGCCCATTCCATATGCGGGTAACGTGGAGCGACGGCCATTGGCGCGTAGATTTCAAGCGGCACGCGCGGCGCGTCGGCCGGCAGCACGACGAAGCCACGGCAAAAGGGACGCTCGATGCTGACCGTCGTCGCATACTGATCGCGGTTGGGACCCGTGATGCCCTGATAGTGGTTGGATCCGCCCCAGGTATTGTAGGAGGTCCAGGAGCCGGTCGCGGCGACCTGCAGCACGCGGCCCGGCTTTCGGCCAGCGATAGGCCGCACGATGAAGAGATGATGACAATGGATCGGCGTGCCGTCCCTGCCCTCTGCTCTCAGCGTGATGCGGTAGGCGCCGGAAGGCCAATCGTCTTCGACTTTGAACTCGAAGCTCGTCTCCCAGCCGCAGCCGATGACCGAGCACTGATCAGGCGTCTCTTGCCAGCGCGCCGCAAGACCGTCACGCTTCACAACGCTCTGCTCGACTGCACCGTCGCGAACGATCTCAAGCGAGAAGCGGGGTGCCGTCGAGCTGACCTGCAGGCGCACAGTGGCGCCGGGCGGATAGGCATAGGCATCGGTGTAGCACCAGATCTCGCCGCGCTCCCCATCCATGCCCGGATATTCGTAATAGTGACCGAGCACCGCTTCGCGGCGCTGCTCCGGCGTCAGGCCGAAATCCGGGTACTGGTTGTTCTTTTCCATCATGACACCCTTCACGCCGCCAGATACTTCTTGAGGAAGGCCCGCGTGCGCTCCTGCGTCGGTTGGCGGAAGATCTCGCCTGGCGCGCCCTGCTCGACGACGACGCCGCCATCCATGAACAGGACACGGTCGGCGACCTCACCAGCAAACCGCATCTCATGTGTGACAATCAGCATGGTCATGTGCTCGGCGGCGAGTTGCTTCATGACCGCATTCACTTCGTCGACCAGTTCCGGGTCGAGGGCCGAAGTCGCCTCGTCGAAGAGCATCACTTTCGGCTGCATCGCAAGCGCCCGGGCAATTGCGACGCGTTGCTTTTGTCCGCCGGAAAGCCGGGACGGAAATGCATCGACCTTGTCGGCAAGCCCGACTTTCGACAGGAGTTCAATGGCGAGTTCACGCGCCGCCGCCTTTACCATGCCCTTCAGAATGATCGGCCCCATGGTGATGTTCTGGAGCACGGTCAGGTGTGGGAACAGATTGAAGTGCTGGAACACCATGCCCATCTGTTGGCGCACCGCATTGATGTGCCTTTCGAAGGCCTGACCTCTCAGGTTCTGGTTGACCTGAACGCCATCAAGCCAGACTTCGCCACCATTCAGCGTCTCCAGATGATTGATCGATCTCAGGAGCGTGCTCTTGCCCGAACCGCTCGGGCCGATAATCGCGACGATCTGGCCGCGCGCCACGGAGAGATCGATGCCCTTCAGGACTTCCAAGGCGCCGTAATTCTTGCAGGCACCCTTGACTTCGACCATAGGTCTCTGAGCCGTCATCGTGAAACCTCCACGTTCTTTTCGACCTGGCGCAGACCCGCTTCGAGGACGAGATTGAGGATGTAATAGAGAGCCGCGACCGTGATGTAGAATTCGAACGGCCTGAAAGTCTCGCTGATCGCGAGCTGTGCGGCGTGGACGAGTTCGGCGATGCCGATGATCGAGACGAGCGAGGATTCCTTCAGCAGCACGATCAGGTTGTTGCCCATTGCCGGAATGGTGTTGCGGATTGCCTGCGGCACGATGAAGTATCGCAGCGTCTGCATGCGGCCGAAGCCAAGGCTGCGGGCGCCCTCCGTCTGTCCGGCATCGACTGCCACGATACCGGCGCGAAGGATGTCGGCATTGTAGACGGCAAAATGCAGGCCGAGGCCGATGATGCCGGCGATCAACGCCGGGATCTTGAAGCCCAGCTGTCCGAGCCCGTAGTAGATCAGGAAAAGCTGGAGGAGCAGCGGCGTACCCATGAACAGCCACATGAACGCCCGCACCGGCAGGGCCACGGTCTTCGGTGCATAGAGCACGACGAGGGCGAAAACGATGCCGAAGACGAAGCTGATCAGGGCGGCGGAGATGGTCAGGACAACCGTCCACCAGACGCCCAGCCAGAGGATATCGGCATAGGGGAGAACGACGCTGAAATCGAGACCTTGCATGCGCGTCTCCCCTCAAGCGATGGCGTAGCGTCGGTCGACGAGATTGACGACCCGCGCGACGATGTAGACGATGATCATGTAGAGCACGGCGGCAACGCCGAATATCTCGAACGGCTTGTAAGTCGAACCGATGTAGCGCTGCGCGGTATAGGTGAGCTCGACCACTGAAATCGTCGAGACGAGTGCTGATCCTTTGACGAGGGCGACCGCGTTGACACCGAGAGGCCGGATCATCAGGCGCGCAGCTTGCGGCAAGATCACCTTGCGCATGGTCTGGAACCGGCTGAAGCCGATCGAGCGTGCTGCCTCCGTCTGGCCGCGATCGACCGAAAGCACCGCGCCGCGGATGGATTCCGCCATGTAGGCGCCGATGTTAAGACCAAGGCCAATGACGCCGGCAGCAAATGGCTCCAGATTGATTCCGATCTGCGGACCGCCGAAATAGAGCACGAAGAGCTGGATGAGGCACGGCGTGCCGCGAAACAGGCTGACATAGGCGGTACCGAAGGCGCGCAGCAGCAACGAGCGCGACATCTTGGCGGCGGCGATCAGGAACGCCACCACCAGTCCGAGCGCAAGCGCAAGTATCGAGATCTCGATCGTGATCCACGCCGCTTCCACGAAAAACGGGAAGACGCGCTCAACCAGCGAAACGTCCATGGGAAAACTCCGGAGGGCGAATTCATGAGCTCCGGCCGCGGCTCATGCGGCGGCAGGAGAGACAGGAAGCTTGGGGATCAACGGATATCGCTGCCGACCCATTCCATGGAGATCTTCTCGTAGGAACCGTCTGCCAGCATGTCCTCAAGCGCCTTCTGCATCGCCGCCTTCAGTTCCGGATTGTTCTTGCGGATGGCAATGCCGATCGCGACGCTGCCGCCTTCGATGTCTGGCGTTTCCAGGCGACGGACCTTTTCGCCTGTTTCCTTGACGGCGACCATGACTGGAATGTTGTCGACGACGATCGCGTCGACACGACCGCTCTTCAATTCCATCAGCAGCTCCGGCAAGCCCTTATAGGTACGGACGTCCCAGCCGCCCTGCTCGCGTGCCCACTTCTCGTGCGTTTCGCCGAGCGTTACGCCAAGCGTCTTGCCCTTGAGTTCGTCGAGTTTTTGAACACTCGATGCCTCGCTGACGAAGACGGCGCGACCGGCATGGTAATAGGGACCGACGAAATCGACGACCTTCTCCCGCTCCGGGGTGATCGTCATCGAGCCGACGATCGTATCGTATTTGTTGGCGAGCAGGCCGGCGATGATGCCGTCCCACGCGGTCGTGACCAGCGTGCCCTTGACGCCGACACGCTCGGCAATTGCCTGGCCGATCGACGCGTCGAAACCGACGACCTGGTTTTCTTCATTGACGAAATTGAACGGCGGGTACTGGCCCGACATGGCGATCTTCAGTTCGCCGGCCGCCTTGACGTTCTCGAGGTCATCGGCCTTCGCCGAGACAGCGGAGAGAGTTGCAGCGATGGTCAGCGTCGCGGCCAGCAGGCCGGAGAATAGGCTCTTCATGAAATGTTCCTTGTTCCTCTGGGTGAATGCGCCTTCTGGTGCGCTTGGGCTGGCACGCAGGCGCCTTCCGAATTTCATGATTGCTTCTGCTTCAGCATTGCGCAAATAGATAATGGAAATAGAAGGCATAGATTTCAGGAATGGCTTCACCCCGATTGGAACGGCTCGTCTGGGAGCTCGACTGGAACCTTTTGCGCACCTTCGTGGTGATTGCCGAGGTCAAAAGCATCACGCGTGCGGCCGAGCGGTTAAACCTCAAGCAACCGAGCGTGAGCAATGCACTTCGGCGGCTTGAAGACCGCGTCGGGCGCCGCCTGGTCGAGCGGGATGCGACGCGCTTCGAACTCACCGAAGTGGGACAGCTGCTCTACGAACAGAGCGTCGAGGTCTTCGGCACGATCTCGCAACTGCCACAACTCGTGCGCGGCGTCAGTGACGACGTCACCGGCCATGTCACGATTGCGGTTGCGAGCCACGTGGTCTCACCGATCTTCGATCGGGCGCTGATGGAGTTCCACCGCAGCTATCCGCGTGCGACCCTGACGATAAATGTCGGACCGAGCGGCGAGGTCACGCGCCAGGTCCGGGAGAAGCGTGCGTCCTTCGGACTTTGCCTCGTCAGCGTCCGGGATCCGGCGCTCGACTATCTCATGGTCTTCAGGGAGTTTTTCGGCTTCTTCTGCGGCCCCCACCACCGGCTGTTCGGTCGTGAGGGGTTGAAGCTTGCCGACCTCAAGGGCGAGACGTCGGTTTCCTTCCATACCGACCATATCGCCGATGCGCTCCGGCCCGTGGCGCTGCTTCGAAGCGAAGCCAAGCTCAACGCCAATGTCGTTGGCGTCTCGTCAAGCCTCGAGGAGGTGCGACGGATGACGCTTGCCGGTCTCGGGGTCGGCTCCCTACCGCTGCATGTCGCCCGCCGCGACGTCGCAGATGGGCTTCTCTGGCGTCTGCCGCCCTACGACAATCCGCCCGCCATCGATATTTTCATGCTGACGAACCCTGAAAAAGCGATCAACCGGGCCGAGAAGGCTTTGATCGCCGGCTTGCAGACGCTGATTGCCGAAACGCCGGTTGAAGAACGCGTCTATGCCGATTGATCGCGAAGCCGCGCCGGCTCAGTCGACAACAGCGCTTCGGCCCGCTCCCGCGCGTCCGGCTCGAGCGCAATCGCCGCGCGGGCGTGAAGATCGAAGCGTACGGTCGTGGTCCTGTTGATGGCGTGTACCACGCCATCAAGCGTACCGCACATGATCTGCTCGAAACTGACCGAGGAACGGCCGAGCTTGATGACGCGCGAGCGAATGGTGATCAGCGCGCCCGCCTTTGTTTCGTGCTTGTATTCCATCTCGGAGCGTACATCGGCCCACCCCCTGCCCGGGTCTGCTTCAGCGCCGCCGATATGGCCAAGAAGCTGAAAACTCGCATCGTCGAACATCGCTGCGTAGTGCCGCACGTTCATGTGCCCCATCGTGTCGCACATCCATGGGTGGGCAACGCCGAC
The DNA here is from genome assembly GCF_050474445.1 of Ensifer sp. B1-9. Taxonomy (NCBI): domain Bacteria; kingdom Pseudomonadati; phylum Pseudomonadota; class Alphaproteobacteria; order Hyphomicrobiales; family Rhizobiaceae; genus Ensifer; species Ensifer sp. B1-9. Next base: position 75,180 of record NZ_JBCHVG010000015.1, on the reverse strand, counting down.
ATAGGTTGTCAAAGCTTGGATGGACATGGGGCGCGCCTCAATCGTCGAGTGGTGACCGGTTGCGAGACATAGCGGATGGCCAATGCCTCTGTCCATCGCGGGCGAGCGGGAATTCTGAAAAGTCAATAGACTCAACTACTTCCAAAAATTTTGGACATTTTTAGCGCACCCTGGGAAGCCGTGTTTGGTAGCGCTGGGACCATCTCAGGCACCCCCCGAGTTTCATTCGGACGGTTTGTCACGTCGAATTGACTTCAGCAATTCATTGACGTCGCCAGTAGCGGCATGAGTTGGCGGCGGAAAGTCGGGTTTACCGGCCTTTTTTATTGCCCGTGGCATTACCCCCTACTCGCTATGGACTCCGATCTTGACGCAGCTCGCAGGCGCTACAACGGTCTGTACCCCGGATCGCCTGATCAAGCAGGTCGGCGATACGGTGGAGCCGTATTATCAGTTGGTCGTGATGCGCGACATCTGGGAGCACGGTATGCCGTTATCGGACAGTGCGATTGCGTGCGTCGAGGCGATCACCCCGCCCGGATGTTTCTCGTGATTGCACTAGCCTCGCACAGCCCGCAGGCTCTTCAGCCGCCCTCGGTTTGTCGCGATAACTCAACAGCTGAAGCGGGGAATAACTGTTTGCCGGCGAGGTCTCCGAGTAAAACAGTAACGGCCCAAGCGGCCGCCACGCCGACAAGTACCGCCAAAGCTCTCCTGAATGGCCGCGTCCGGAAAAGATACATTGCAATGCCCAGGGGGGTTAAAAGGATGACCGCACATTTGGTCGACCAGGAGGGCTCAGCCGTCTCCAGCGACGCCGCGTCCGATACAATGACGACGTAGGTAAAGCCGATAAGCAGGAATGCTGAAAACAGAAACCACAGGGTTTGGTAGAATGGATAGGGCAAAACCAACTGGTCTACCGCCGTCACCAAGAACTGAAAGACGACTAGGGATGCGATCAACACGTTGCGCGCTTTCAAGCTTTCTTGCATCCGCGACCTCCTCAATAATAGAGCTTACGGCTGTCCCTGCCTCGGTAGATCGTCGCGCCGCCGATCGCTCCTGCTCTCGGCGCTCTATCCGCACCACGACTGCTTGAAACCAATCCAACGGTGCGCCAGGCCCTCGTCGACAAGTTGGGCGCCGAGCGATCGGCCGCCTCGGTAGACCTCGCGCAGCTTTCGCCCATACTTGTCCTCGTCGCGCATACCGGCTTTGAGACCGAAGGCGCCGGCATTCAACAGCGACTGCAGCCGCAGCGTCGCTTGCACGCCAAGGGCTTTCTCCTCAGCGCATCGCGGCTCGCCGATCTCAGGAGTATCGATGTCCGCGATACGGTACTTCACGCCATCGAGCCAAAAGGTGTCACCGTCGACGACGCAGGTAATCCGCGCCGTGACACCGCATACGGGGAAGGATGCTTCGATAACGTCTTCCGGCGGCATGGTGGCCCAGCCATAGGCCCCACCCATTAAGATGCCGACGATAGGCAGGACAAATACCCACGGGGATAAACGCCTTCGGGGCGTCGCCCCGCGATTGATCGGATTGGATTTGGTGAACCTCCCTTCGGCCTCCCGCAACGCTCGCGGCTTGCCAGTCCCTTTTGGAGCCAGGTCGCGACCAAACACGGAATTGGCGAGGAGTATCGCGAAAAGTAGCACGCCGCTTATGATCAGCGCGAAAGGAGAGTGGTTTCCGCCTCCAGCGCGCCATCGCCTGCGTGCCTCGGCGTCACGTGGAAGTAGAAGCAGAAGTGGGCCGAGCACCAAAGCACGGCGGCTTAACCCCTCGGATGTGACGCGCATCTGGTCCCCTCAGCAGTCGAGCATCAAGTTTAGGTAAAGCTTAATAAGTCATGACTGTAACGTGCACTGTGCGAGCATTCAAGCTCTTGGTTGCAGTGGGCACGCTGGTCGCTCATGACCTTCGCAAACTCTGCTGTGGCATAGGTCCAAACGTCGTTGGTGGCGGCTTCGCCCGCGGTCACCCCCGGTGCCACGTGGGAAATGGGCCGAGCCAGATTGAGGTCGGCCGCGACATCGTCAACCACGGAATTGAACTTGGCAGACTCGATAGTCGTATTCGGGACGGCAACTGTCCCTAATGGCCTGCTGTATACTCTTGAGCCGTTTCGAGGCATTTCCAGTTCTCCATAGAAAAAGGCCCCAAAACGAGAGCCTTGTCATGTCAACGGTTTTTCGGTTTCATTGCCCCAAGTACCGAGGGACAAGGATGAGCGACCAGAGATTTCAAATTGAGTTCCTGCCGATCACACTCGGGCGCCTGGAGGGCGCACCGACATTGATCGGAGTTGGAAATGCATCACAAGCGACGGAAACCAAAGAACGCGCGCGCCGGCTGCCTACTGTGCAAGCCTTATAAAGCCAACGGCGCCTGTCCGAGACATCAGGACATGAAGCTCGGCAACCTTCGCCGATATCAGGCTGGTACACACCAGCTTCGGTGCGAGGGCCTCCGGTAGGTCAGCAAAGAAACCCGAGGCCAGTCCTCGGGTTTTTCTTCGATCCTGGGCCTTCGTCAATTCCCACATTTCTCGTTTATGTTGTGGAGACGCAGATCAACCACAACCGTCATGAGCCGTCCCGCGCAACGCTGAAGATCATCGGCGTGCTTACGGCCGTGATCGTACTTGCGGTTGCCGTACCCCTCCTCGGTTGAGATGGCCGCTCGACATCGTCCCTGACGAGGCGATCTAGGTTGTCGACGGCATTATCGCCGGATTATGCATCGGCTTCGTTCTCGGCCGATGGGATACTATCCGTCAGTTCCCCACGTCCGGCAGAAAATGAATAGCCAGCCCGGCCACCACCCCTCTCGCACCGTCGACATCCGTTGCTTATCACGTTTTGCTGAGCACGGCGAAGGATGGCGTCATTGATCTGGTCTCGCGCGGCACCCTTTGCAACGCTAAGGCGCCCGATATCTTCCGCCAGTTTGCCGGCGTTTGCATCGGCATTCTTCTGGACCACTCTCCTCACGAGTGCCTGACCAATTTGCCTGCCGTCCCCGTCAGTGTCGCATCAGAGGAGATATCCTGCCCTTTCGATACCTCGCCGAGGAACTGATTGAAACGGGCACCCATCGCCGTGTCTGAGCCGCGCGTCACGCGGTTTGCCGTGTCGGCGAAGACGTTTTCGCGATCGATCGAGTTGAGAACATTGGCGGCGTTATCTTTGATGGTGTGGACGGCCTCACCTCAGCGGCATCATAGTGCCATGACGTGGTCGCCGGAGCGCCACAGAAGGGAGACCGCCCATGCAACAGTTTATCAGAATTGGTGTTGATCTTGCTAAGAACTATTTCCAGATCCATGCACTGGCGAGTGAGGACGGATCTTCCATCGTAAGACGCAAGCTAACGCGAGCGAAGATGAGAGAGTTCTTTTCGCGGATCGAGCCTTGCCTCGTCGGCATGGAAGCCTGTGGCTCAGCGCACTATTGGGCGCGCGAACTCAAGGCAATGGGCCATGAAGCGGTCCTGATGCCCCCGGCTTACACCAAGCCCTATGTGAAGCGTGGCAAGAACGATGCTGTCGATGCAGAAGCAATCTGCGAGGCATTATCGCGGCCCGGGATGCGTTTTGTTCCAGTCAAAAGCCCGCAACAGCAAGCGACACTGGCCGTACACAGAACGCGTGATCTTCTGGTCAAGCAACGGACGATGAGCGTCAATGCCCTGCGAAGCCACCTGGCGGAGTTTGGCATCATCTCTGCAAAGGGCATTGGCAAGGTCGACGACTTGCTGGATAAAGCTGAACACGATGTAACCCTCCCGAGCGCCGCAAGGGTGGTGGTAAAAACGCTGGCACAGCAGATCCGAGAGATCGACATCTCTGTCGATCGGTTAGAGAGGGAAATAGCCGAAGCCCATTCGTCAAGTGACATGAGCCAATTGCTCGCGGAAATACCCGGCGTCGGCATGCTGACCGCTACGGTGATCGATGCCAGCATGCCCAATGCAGAAGTGTTCAGATCGGGACGCGATTTCGCCGCTTGGCTCGGACTTACACCGCGCCAGAACTCAAGTGGCGGAAAGCAATCCCTTGGAGCCATCACTAAACAAGGTAACCGGTATATCAGGAAACTCCTGGTCCTAGCGGCGACATCTCTCCTGAATGTTTTAGGCAGACGAAAAGGTGCTTTGCGCGATTGGATTGTGGGACTCCTTGCCAAGAAGCCGGCGAGGCTCGTGACAGTAGCGCTCGCAAACAAGCTTGCTCGGATCATATGGGCGGTCAAGAAAACGGGCGAAAGTTTCCGCTTGGAGAAATTCGCGAAAGCATAAGCCGCCGTCGAAGCAGTGGAACTCTAGTTAGTTTGGTAAGTGCATAAGACCTAATGAATGACAACGGTTGTTACCGAAGACCAGGGAAACCCCGACCAGTCGTCTGAGCTATAGAGCTCGCATCTTTGATGTGGCCCCAGGTTGTCGGATATCATTAAGGCCAGCGGAGATCTATTCCGCACCAGAAGGCCGGACATACGATCGCCGTAACCAAGGTCATTCACACGTCTAAAAGCCTTGCCATAAACGGCCGTCCACATATGACGACTGGGTTCGAGAGACTAGCTCGATTACCGACATCTGGACGTTGACTCGCCGGCGCGCCGATGAGAACATTTGCGGAACACGCAAATGGAAGGCATGCATCATGAGTGACGAGAAGAGCACGGACCCGAGAGCGGATTCCTTGCTTGTGAACCACTGGTGCGAACATCCTGGCTGCAAGGCGTGGGGCAGTTTCGGCTTTGCGATCGGCAGAGGAGCGCCGAATTGGTTATGCTTCGAACACCGACCGGAGAGCTGGCCGCCCTCGAAGCTGCCATAGACAATCAAGCGTCAGGCGGAGGCGCTTTTCCTCAACAGTGCGGCACAACACCAACCGGCAGATACCTGCCAGGAGAGAACCTGTGCCTGATTATAAGAACCTCGACCAAGTCATCTATATCCGCCTCACGACCACGCGAACTCCGATAAAACGGGCGTATGCCGGAACGGGCCAGTCACGGCGCCGGGAGAAGCCCAGCGCTCATTGGTTCGCGAAGTCGATCGTTGAGGGCATCCGCATCAATCATCGGATCGAACGTGGCGGAGCCGCCGTCGACGAAGCCGAGATCATCGGCGTTCTGGCGGACGAGCTTTGGAAGGTGTCCGAAGCCGTGGCGAAGGACCTCGTGGGCATTGACGCGAACAAGAGAGACAACGCCAAGAGGACGATCACGAGCGCGCTGCTGGTGGCCCTGACCGACAGATACGAATGCACATTCTTCATGCCGAAGTATCACGGCATGGGCCCGTCTTCCTATGGTCGATCGGGAAGCGGAGAACCTCGGACTTAGGTCTGGCGCGCTCACGCAAAGGTCGGAGCTGCGTTGCCGAATCTGCATTGCCCCGCCATTGCTGTTTTAGCACCAACGGTATCGGAGGCCCCCGCCGTTGGCGCCAGTGATCCCAGAGCGCGACCCCAGCCCCAAGCGACCCAGCGCTCTGGGGTCCACCTCAAGGCTAGGTTCCGCCAAGGTCGAGCGCGCGGAGGTTCAGGCTTGAGGGATCAAAGCTGAGAACTGGAGAGGATGCGTAAAATGAAGAAGCTATTATCCACCTTCGCAGCCGTAGTCCTAGCTGCATCCTTCGCCTCATCGCTAAACGCCGCTCCGATCCTCGTGCCAAAATCCGAACAGATGCAGGCCGGCGACGTCGAGCAGGTAAAACACCGGAGCCATCGCCATTGGCATGCGGATCGTCACTGGGACCGACGGTACGCCTATCGTCTCTGCGGTTACTACGGAAGGTGCTACCCTCGTTACTCCCGGTATTACGGATATCGTGATCATTACCGATACGGCTATCGTGACTATTACCGCTACGAGCGGCGGCAAGGCGTGACAGTCTACTTCGGTTACTAGCCGACAACGCCCTGTTTGAGCAGCACAATCTTTCAATGGCCCCACGTGACAGCGAGGCCATTTCTTTGCTTTGCCGCCCGCCCCTGCCCCGAATTTACCTTGGTGAAGCCTTCGAGCCAGCAACTCTATTTCTAAGGGAAATCTCTTATGAATCCATCCGTAGATGGCTAATGACAAGAAAGGTGGTATCAGTCGACGCTAAAACACGCAGGAGAGCCGAACCGTCTATGGAAATTGCGCGAATGTTTCGCGAGATAGTTTCGAGCGTGATCGTGTATCCCCGCGCGCCTGGCGAGGCCTACAGTTAGGAGACCAAAGGCTGGTCGGCTGGAATCGCCGGCAAGAAACTGTCGGCTGTTTTAACGTCTCACCCCACCCGTTTCTCGATCCGCCGATCTGTCGCGCAGTTGGTGGTCCCGAAGGGGTCTCCTAGAGCGGGTCGTGTCCGTTGCGGTTTGACAAAAGGCGAGAAAAATCCGTGGGTAAGCACGCTTGCTTTGGTCCGCAGCTAGGCGCGCCGGCGTTGCTCTCCTAGATTGGCCACCTGAAACGTGAGGAGGAATGCGCGTGAAAGTCTATCTCGCTGGCCCGGAAGTTTTTCTGTCCAACGCGGTCGAGATCCAAAAGGAGAAAGCGGCTCTGGCGCGTGCGGCCGGCTTCACGCCTCTGGTGCCCGGCGACCTTGAAATCCCACCAGCCCCCACCAAGCATGAACGCGGCCAGGCGATCTATGCCGTCGATGAGGGCATGATGCTGGCATCCTACATGATCATCGCCAACCTGACGCCGTTTCGCGGCATCAGTGCCGATGTCGGCACGGTGTTCGAACTGGGCTTCATGTGTGGCCGTGGCAAGCATGTCTACGCCTATACCAACACCTCGCGCAGCTACTACGAACGTATCCTGGATGACCATTACCGGGGTAACGCTGCGCTGCGCCCTGACGGACGCATGGCCGGCCCCGACGGCCTCAGCATCGAAGATTTCGACATGGCCGACAATCTCATGCTGGACGGCGGCATCCTTCGCCGGGAGGGAGTGTTGATCAAGCGCGAAGTACCGGAGGCCGATCGCTTCACCGATCTCGAGGCTTTCAAGGAGTGCCTGGCCATCGCCGCAAGGCGGCACCTGGGGTAGAGTTACGGTCGATCCTGCCGTCCGGCAAGGGCCTGCCGAAGTCAGAGAAGTCATCGACTTTGACGGACCCGTCGCCGCCCTAGACACGAAGGGCGAAAGCTTTGCCGTGATCTACCGCTATCGCCGATCGCTCGGTCGCCAGCTTGTAGTTCTCCATCCCTTCGGCATCATCGAGGCATCAAGGGCTGGTTCAATCCTCTCCGTTCGCTTATGCGCATCAAACGATTGGTCGGGCCGAGACAATCTCCTATAAAATTTGCCGATCGGGAGATTATCTGCGGAAGCTATCCCTGACCGCGTTAATTTTCCCGTTCGGGAAAATTAATCTCGACAGGACACCCAATATTTTGTTATTTTCCCGAGCGGGAAAATAATGATGGCAAAGCGCGTTAAAACTCCATCTGATATCGGCACCTTGATCCGAAGTGCACGCAAGGAGCAAAACTTGCGGCAGGACGAACTTGCCGGCGCTGCCGGCGTCGGGCTCCGGTTCATTGTCGATCTCGAGGCCGGCAAGCCGACAGCTCAGATAGGAAAAGTGTTGCAGGTTCTGCAAACGCTCGGCTGTTCGGTCGATATTCTGGCTCCTGGTGAACGCAGATAATGACGGCAAGGGTTCTCAACGTCTGGTGGGATGGTCGAATTGTCGGGCAATTCACCCAGGACCGGCACGGCGATATCGGCTTCGCCTACGCTGAAGCTTGGCTTGACGATGAAAGCACACTTCCGCTTTCAGCCTCCCTCCCGAAGCGCCCGGCACGTTTTTCCCGTCGTGATGCAGACCATTTTTTGGCGGCCTGCTGCCCGAAGAGAGCCAGCGCCTGGCTGCAGCGCAAGCATTGGGCGTCTCACCTGCAAATGATATCGCGCTGCTCGGTCGCTTGGGCGGCAATGTTAAGGCTTAAAGTATTGTTGGCCGACGCCCAATCGAAGGTGCCAGTTGTCCGAATTAGCGTCAGATTGCCCAAAGTGATCCATCCACATTGAATTTCTGAATGACTGTCGCTTATCGACGCGATGCGTTAATCAATGATTGTGCAACGCTATCCTGCACACGCGAGGAGCGACTTATAACGTTGACATTATATAATATGAAAGCTATATCCCATGACATGGAATGTGGTGTTTGATGATGACTTCGCTAAGGAATTCGCGGAGTTTGATAAAGAGGTAAAGATTGAACTGCGAGCCATGGTTTCGCTCCTTGAGGCTCGTGGACCTGAGCTCGGACGACCACGGGCTGATACCCTGAATGGTTCGGATTACGCAAACATGAAGGAGCTTCGGTTTGATGCGGCTGATGGGGTTTGGAGGGCAGCCTTTGCATTCGATCCAGAGAGGAAAGCCGTTGTCCTTGTCGCCGGAGACAAGTCGGGTACGAATGAAAAGAAGTTTTATAAGAAACTGATCAACACTGCCGACAAGCGTTACGAGGCACATTTAAAAGAGTTGAAGAAGAAGGAGAAAGAGTGATGGCTAAATCAGCAAAGGACGTTTTTGCCGAAACGATGACTCCCGAGATGATCGAGGCATCCGACCTACGGGCTAAGGAATTGCTCGAGGAATATGACACGCTTCAAAAACTGCGGAAAGCGCTCGACTTAACGCAGGAGCATATCGGACAGAAGATGGGTAAGAAGCAGGTTTCGGTCGCGCAGATTGAAAAGCGCTCTGATTTTCTTCTCTCAACACTCCGGGATTACGTGGAGGCTCTCGGTGGAGAGCTAGAGCTGGTCGTTAAGTTCAAGGACCATGCTCCTGTTCGCTTAGCGGGTATCGGCGAGAAGATTTTTTCGGAAGTTCCACGAAGGCCGAGCCGCTCCCGTCGTGTTACAGCTTAGCACTGCAGTGCGTGATCTGCGCCGTTTTCTGCATGCAGCTCCGAGATTGCTTCTTTTCTTAATTCAATTGAGTAAGCCGCTTTTAGTGGCTTTCGCTATCTAATGCCGCAATCCTGAAAGCCCTGGTTTCAATACCACCCGGACCGCGTTCAGATTAGCCATTTGTTCCGTCCGACGCTTTGGCGGCGCATCCCCACCGTGGCATCTGCCAGCCCAAGCATTGATGAAGGAGCCGCTGTTTTCCACGCCGGGATTGGGCACAAAAATAAGCCTCGGCTTTCCGGAGACTGGCTCCGCATGCCATAGCTCGCCTCGGGTGCGCCGTTTTCTCCGGAGACCGCGTCGATTTCGAAGCACGCGCGTGGCGAAGTCGCGCGAAATGCCGTCCGCCGTCATCACAATGAGTTTCCGCTGAAGTTCGATGTTCGATCGTGGCGTATCGCGTCGATGTTCGGGGAGCAGCGGATATCCCTAGTCTAGTCGGAGGCGCAGGGCCAGGCCGCTGGCGTGCGCAAGCCCGCAGGCAACTTGGTCGAGCTATCGCCACAGGTTAAGTCAATCTGCTCCTGTTCGAGCCCGGTCGCCTCGGAGAGGTTTACGCCCTCGATCCGCGTCAGGAACATGAAGGCGCCATCGAAGTCGATCGGACCTGTAAAGCTCGAGTTGGTAAAGCTGGCGCGCGACAGGTTGGCGTGTGTGAAACGGGTTCCGGTCAGCTCTGCCCTATCGAAATTGGCGCGCCCGAGTTCGGCTTTCTCGAAACTCGCACCCGTCAGCCGAGCTCCGGTGAAATTCGCACGCTGCAGTTCCGAATTGACGAAGGACGCCTTTTCGGCGGCGATACCCGCGAAATTGCAGCGATAGGCTTCGATCTTCGAAAAATTCGCGCCCTCGGCCAGAGCGCCGGCTACCGATGATCGCACCAGCGTGGCTTTTTCCAGGTTGGCGCCTGTCAGATTGGCGCCGCGCAGATCGGTCAAGGTGAAATCCGTATTGACCAGATTGGCGCCTTGCAGATCGCTGCCGCCAAGCATGAGCGCCTTCTTGTTGCAATCGGTCCAGTCCGCTCCGGGTGTGGCCGAGTCCTTGCAACTGGCGGCGTGGCCCACTGCCGGTGCCGCAAGGGTAACGAGGCAAGCGGTCACCGCCGGTCCCAGCAGTTTTTTCACCGTGCGCGCCGCGATTTTCAGCGTTTTCTGGCGCAGCGCCGTGGATTGGCGCATCGTGCCGCACCCGTGGTCGAGATCGGTTTTGAGGATAGTCATGGCGCCGCTCCGGGACCCGCGGGGTCGAATCGATTGTATTTCAGATGGCATGCACATCCTTCGGACGATCGGCATCACCGGTTGTGCGTGCTTCGCTGGTAAACGTATGACGTTGCTGCCCTTTATGCAAATGACAGAAATGAAAACGGTTTGTTTCAGATGGCGGCCGCCAACAACCAGTCACGCAATTTCGCGTGCGGGCTCTGCGTCGCAATGGCTGCCGGCGCAAGCAGTTGGTAGACCGTTCCGTCCTCGCTAAATCCCATCGGCGCGGCCAGAATGCCGCTGTCGATGTCATCCCGGACGAGCTGCCACGGGCCGACTGCGACTCCGATCCCGGCGATCGCGGCCTGGAGGCTGATATAGAAGTGCTCGAAACTCTGGGAGCGTCGCCCGAGCGTGCGGCAACCCGAGAGCCTTGCCCAGGTCTCCCACGCGTCCGGGCGGCTGCGCGCATGGAGGAGAACCGCATCGTGACGCAGTTCCGGCAAGCGACTTGCGTCTGATGGGGCGAAGAACGACATGACCTTGTCCGCGCGGCAGACCGGCCCGGTCCGTTCGCGAAACAGCGGGATCGCATGGACCAACTCAGCCTGCTCGAAATCGTTCCGCCGTATGGCAAGATCGATGCCGCGTCCAAGTGTCACCGAACCGCCTCCCGCTACGAGATGCACAGGGACATCAGGGTGCTGCCGCTGAAAATCCGGAAGCCGCGGAATGAGCCAGCGCATCAAGAGCGTCGGCTCACAGGAGACCACCAGGGCCGGCACCCTCGCCTCCTCCTTGATTTCATGGACTGCTGCCTCGACCAGTGCGAACCCTTCGCGCACGGCCTGAGCGAGCTTGCGCCCGGCATCCGTCAAGAAGACGCGCCGGCTTCGCCTTTCAAACAGCGCCACGCCCAGGTCATCCTCGACGAGGCGAACTGCCCTGCTGACCGCGCCATGGGTGAGGTTCAGGGTGTCGGCAGCACGGCTGAAACTCTCCAACCTGGCCGCTGCCTCGAAGCAACGGAGCGCCACCAAAGGCGGCAGCCGGATGGCATGAATCTGTGAGTGTTGCTCACCAATGTTGTCAGAACTCATCGTTAGTCGCCGTACACGTTGTCCTTTAAAGTGCCACATCATCAAAGGAACGGGCAAAATTTACAATGACGGAACTGTTAGCTGTTATCACAATTACCATGTTGGCTGTCATCAGCCCCGGCCCCGATTTCGCGATGGTCACGCGCAACAGCCTCCTGCTCTCCCGGCGGGCAGGCGTCCTGACCGCGCTCGGGATCGGCGCAGGTGTCTGCATTCATGTCGCCTACACCATCCTGGGTATCGGGCTCGTTGTTCGGCAATCGATCCTTCTTTTCAGCATCTTGAAGCTTGGCGGTGCCGGCTACCTGGTCTGGCTTGGTTTCAAGATGTTGCGCGCGAGGCCAGCGGACTCCCTGGAAAAGGTCAACGTCCCGCCACTCTCCGATCTCGGTGCCTTGCGCACCGGTTTCTTCACCAATGCGCTCAATCCGAAAACGACTGTCTTCATCGTCAGCCTCTTCATGCAGGTGGTCGGACCGTCGACACCGCTCTCTGTGCAAATCGGCTATGGCGCGTTCATCGCGACGACCCATATCCTCTGGTTCGCCTTGGTGGCATTGTTCTTCTCCGTCGGTGCGGTGTGTATCCGCCTGCTTCGACTGCGGCACTGGATCGACCGCGTCTTCGGCACCCTGCTAGTGGGCTTTGGCGTGCTATTGGCGTCCACCAGTGTCACCAGGTCCTAGCGGCGCTGAATCGCTCCTGGGGGCGTCTACCTCGTTCAGTATCCAGGCGGTTGACTTGCCCATCACACGAAAGCATGCAATATCCATACAATCATAAAAGTCGGATATTGTAGTGATGAACGGCGAACGCCTGCAGATCTCTTGGCGCCCCACCCTTCGCAAGTCGGATGGACCTCTCTATCTCGCGATTGCGGATGCGATTGCAGCGGATATCGCTGATGGCCGCCTTGTGGACGGCATCCGGCTGCCGCCGCAACGCGTGCTCGCCGAGGCTCTTGGAATCGATTTCACCACCGTCAGCCGCGCTTATAACGAAGCGAGGCATCGTGGCCTCGTGGAAGGTCGCGTCGGCCAGGGCACCTATATTAAGGCACGGCGCGCCAAGAATGCCCGTCCGGCGACCGGCGGCATAGTCGACATGAGCATGAACCTGCCGCCATTGTTTGACGATCAAGCGCTTGCAGCAAGGCTCTGGGAGAACATGGCGTCACTTCAGGCCGAACACGCACTCGACCTCCTGATGCGCTACCAGGCGCCGGCTGGCACTCTGCACAACAGAGCCGTCGGCGCCGCCTGGCTGAGGCCGCGCCTCGGCGCGGCGCCGGTCGAGCGCGTACTTGTCTGCCCCGGCGCACAAGGCGCGCTGCTTGCAACGCTTAGTAGCTTGGCAAAGCCAGGTGACACCATATGTGCCGAGGCAATTGCCTACCCCGGCCTCCGGGCGCTTGCCGCCCATCTCGGCCTCACGCTGATAGGGATCGCCGTTGATGAAAAAGGTCTTATACCAGAAGCCTTTGATGAGCTATGTTCAACGCAAGCATTAAAGGCACTTTATTGCAATCCGACACTTCACAATCCGACAACCGCCACGCTCCCGCTGGAGCGTCGCGAAGCGATCGTTGCCATCGCCAGACGGCACGGCGTACCGATCATTGAAGATGACGCCTACGGCGCCCTGCCCGTCGCGCCGCCACCCGCACTTGCCGCTCTGGCGCCCGATCTCGTCTACTACATCGGGGGCCTCGCGAAATGCCTTTCACCGGCGCTCCGCGTCGCCTATCTCGTCGTTCCGGATAGCCGCAGTTCGGTCCGGATCGAGGGCGCCATCCGGGCGACCGCCGGTCTTGCTTCACCTCTCACAGCGGCGGTCGCGACCCGCTGGATCGAGGATGGGACGGCCGATGCCGTCCTCGCCGCGATCCGTAGCGAAACGGCCGTACGGCAACAAATGGCGGAAAACTTCCTTTCGAAGGACACGGCCGTTACCGACAAAAGCGCTTTTCACGTCTGGTTGCGCCTGCCGCAACCGTGGACACGCGGTGAGTTCAGCGGGCGGCTGCAGGCGGCGGGCATTGCGGTGGTTCCGAGCGACGCCTTTTCCCTCTGCCCACCCCCGGAGGCTGTACGCCTGGGGCTTGGCGCGCCAGCGACGCAAGAGGAACTGCGTCGCAGCCTGCTGATCATCGCCGATCTTCTCGGCCAGTCCCCGGCCGCATCGAGCCTCGTGGTCTAACGAGAGGCCTGACGTTTGCGGGCGAAATTGTCGCAGCAATGTATGCATACAATAAATTGACAATGTATGCTTTCGGGCGCTTAATCCCCTGGACCTGAGGCGGCGCCTGAAATGGCCGACCGCATACCAGGCAACATCGGCGCAACATCATGAATGCGCCGGACACGACGCCTGAAAGGAACGACGATGTCTTCGGATCACGATTGGCCTCCTATCCCGCCCATGCAGACCGGCCTGCGCGGCCGTTGTCCGCGCTGCGGACAGGGACACCTCTTCGAGGGGTTCCTGAAGATGCGCAAGGAATGCGAAGTCTGCGGCCTCGACTATTCCTTCGCCGACCCAGCCGACGGGCCTGCCTTCTTCGTTATCTGTTTTGCCTGCGTGCCAAGTGTGCTTCTTGGCGTCTGGCTTGAGGTTCAGTACAGCGCGCCACTATGGGTTCACTTGCTGGTCACAGGCCCCTTCATGCTGCTGACATGCATCCCGCCGCTTCGACCCTTGAAGGGATGGCTCGTCTCAAGTCAGTTCTTCTACAAGGCTGAGGAGGGCAAGGTTGTCAGGCGCAGCGCAGATTCACGCGTTCCGACGACGCAATAGCACTAGCTGAGCCGGCGCCCCTCCGCGGAGACATGCGACCGGTCGCCGATAGCGCGGCGACCGCCTCCAGGTACGGCACGCCTTTCAGGCGCCAGATACCCTCACCGCTATCCGGAAGGCTGACCACTTGCCCGATAAAGAGCCGCAATGGTCGAACAAGGCTTTCTCCTTGGTATCCGCGCGGGCGTGAGGAACGCACCGGAGCCGGTGGCGCAAGGGTTCCTTTCTTAGCAGTTTTTGAGGCGCGACGTGCGGAGCCATAGCGCTCCGATCGCGAAGGGCCGGTTCGCGCCCTAAAATCGCAACCCCCTAAAAAGTAATTGCGCCGCCAACTGTTGATCGTTGACGGCGCCTTTCACCGGAAGCCTCTCTTCTCAAAGGCCGGCTTTAGGTAAAATAGAGACAATAATCCGTCAATGTGGGCCTCATGAAGTTTTTATGAGGGTTCTTTGTCAATTATATTCGTATCGATAAATATCGTTCGGATTCATTATTATTTTCCGCCCTTCCGATATATTTTAGAACATATGCTAGTTGCCATATTGCAACACTATATAGCAATGAAGTCCTCGGGAGATTCGAGGAGAAATTGTTACAAAACTGTCGTTTCAGGGTGATAGCGCTGTCGCCGCTGCCCGCCGCGAGTCATCGTGGACGGTTCATTTCGTCGCAGCGCGAAGCGAGGTAGCCGGTAAATCTCTGGGGGACACCAGGGTCGGGCCTTGTTGACCTTGAAAACCATTAGAGAGATCGTCCGCATGAATATCAAAAGTCTTCTTCTCGGCTCCGCCGCTGCTCTCGCAGCGGTTTCCGGCGCCCAGGCAGCCGACGCAATCGTCGCAGCCGAGCCGGAGCCCATGGAATATGTTCGCGTTTGCGACGCTTTCGGCACCGGCTACTTCTACATCCCGGGCACCGAAACCTGCCTCAAGATCGGCGGCTTCCTCCGCTTCCAGACCTCCTTCGGTCCGGATGAAGTCAACGGCCGTCAGGGCTGGGGCACGGCCGGCACCTCCGACTGGGATGCCTTCTCCCGCGCTTACATCTCGTTCTCTGCCAAGAGTGACACCGAGTACGGCACGCTCACCGGCTTCTTCGCCGCTGAGTTCAACGCCGACAACGATACCGACGCCGGCGACAGCCGCATCGACGTCGACGAAGCTTACATCCAGCTCGGTGGCCTTAAGGCCGGTTTCTTCTACAGCTGGTGGGATAAGGGCCTGAACGGCGAGACCGACTCGATCGGCAACGTCACCGAATTCAACTCGATCGCCTACCTCTATGATGGCGGTTCGTTCCAGGCTGGTATCGCAGTTGACGAACTCGAAGGTTGGACCACTAAGGCCAACGGCGTTGGCGTCGAAGGTATCGTTTCGGCTTCGCTCGGCGGCGTATCCTTCGATCTGCTCGGCGGCTACGACACCGAAGTCGAAGAAGGCGCGATCCGCGCCCTGCTTTCGGCAGAGCTCGGCCCGGGCACTCTCCAGGTCGCTGGCATCTGGGCTTCCGACCCGAACACCTATTGGCGTGCGTCGGAATGGAGCGTTGCAGCTTCGTACGCCTTCAAGGCCACCGACAAGTTGAAGATCACCCCTGGCGTTCAGTACTGGGATAGCCTGCGCACCGGCAATGAGTTCAACAACGACCTCGACAAGTGGCGCGCCGGCGTGACGCTCGACTATGCGATCACCGAAGGTCTGGCGACCCGTATTTCGGTCCAGTACAACCAGGAAGACCTGACGGCTACGACCGACCGCGATTACGTGTCGGGCTTCGTCCGCCTGCAGCGCAACTTCTAATCCGATCCCCATCGGATAAAGAAAGGCCCGCGACCCCTGCCGAGGTTGCGGGCTTTGCTATTGCTAGCGAAAGCCGCCAGGTCCGACGTTAGTCAGGTGGCCGGAGTTGGCTCGCCCAGCGAAAGCATCAGACGGTTCGCCCAGTTGAAGAAGGCGGCGCAGTGGATCACGTCGGCGATTTCCAGCTCGTCAAGCCCCGCCGCAGTCAACCGTTTAACGTGCTCGTCGCTGAAGGCCGGCGGTGTCGCAGTCAGCGCGACCGAGGCAGCAACGATCGCATTCCAGCGTTCGCCCAGTTCGGTATCCACCCCCTCGTCCAACAGCTTTTGCACGTCCTCGCCTCGTTTCGAATGGTGAGACGCGAAACGAGAATGGACGGATGCGCAGAAGATGCAGCCATTTGAGCGCGAGGCGGCCGTGGCCGCGAGTTCGCGCTCGGCACGCGGCAGGCCCGTGCGGGTGTTGTAGAAAATGTCCTTGTCCGCCTTCGTGCGTGCCTCCAGCACCTCCGGATCGCGCACCAGCAGACGAAAATAGGGAGACTTTGCGCGCGCAGCTTCGACAAGTCCAAGGAGGTGTCGTTCGGTGAGATCGTCTTCCGCCAAAGGCTGGAGCCAGGGTGTCCAGCCGATCTCGGCTTGAGTGAAGGTTACAGGAGGATTTGCTACGTCTGGGATGATGGCACGTTCGGTCATTGTCTCGGTTCCTCTCGATGACTTATGCGGCGGCACGCTTCGAAGCGGCCGAGAGCAGGCTGAGCCCGGCGATCACGCGAACCTGGAACGCGACGAACGAGATGAGTTGCGACAACGTGACGATGCTATCCGTCGTCCAGCCGGCATCGAGCAGCGCCTGCAACGCTTGCGGGCTGGCCTCGCGCGGGCGGAAGACGAGCAGATGGGCATCCTCCAACGCGGCTGAGAGCCTTTCGCCAAGCACGTCGCGGTTTGTGTCCGAGACGCGGTAAAGCGGCCCAGCCTTGTTTTCGACGCTCAACGGACCCGCGGGATAGTCGCCGTAGGGACCCGTCGCCCGCCCTGCCCCGATCTCCGCCTTCAATACTTCGACAAGCCAGCGGTCCGTACCGCTTTCCTCCAGCGGATTGACGTAGAATTCATAGATATCCGGCTGACGGTGAAGTCCGGCGATGAAGCTCGCAATCGTGTGCCGCTCCGCCAAGGAGACGCCGCCAAACGCTTTGGGTCGAAACAGCGCGAGATAGCTTTGCTGCGCCTGTTCTCGCGTTTCGGGTCGTTGGGCGCGGATGCGGTCGAGGTTCGATCCCGGTGTGATGCCGGCGAGCAGATCGATGACGTCTGGTGGCACTTGGGTCATGCTTGGTCTCCTCTAAGGGTGAATGCGGTGTTCGGTCTCAGCCGACGGCTCCGAAACGGCGCGAATGGACCTTTTCCTGCGGCGACCAGCCGAGCGCCGGTGCAACCTTGGTCGCGATCAGTTCGATCGAGCGCAGGATCAACGGGTGCGGCGGATCCACCGAGTGCACCTGGAACACGAGGTCGGTCACACGCTCCAGGGTTTCGTCACGGCTGAGGCTTTCGATGACATCGTCCACCGATCCGACATGCACGTCGAAGGCGGCGATCAGATCGGCAAGGGAGTTGCCGGCAACCTTATGGCCGGCGGCAATCAGGCGTTCTGCACCGCGGTTCAATCCGATCTCCGCCAGCCGCAGCGCTTCGGCGCGGCTATCGGCGACAAAAAGGCTGCGGGAACCGAGAATGCGCGGCGCGCGACCGGAGGGTAGCGCATGCAGATAGGCGTCAATGATCGGGTTCTGCAGTTCCGCCAATGTGGCATTCGGGTTGTCCTGCGTTCGCGGCTGCGTGCGCGAAAGCATCAGGCCGTCGCCAGCGCGACCGGCGCGCTCGCCGCCGGCGACCGAGAAGGTCGCCTGCCAGATACGATTAAGCAGTTGCGGAGCTGCGGGATAGAGACGATCCCCGCCGGCAAGCGCTCGGCCGGCCCAGGCATCAAGCACGATTTGCAGATGCTGGCCAAAGACCGCACCACGCTCCGCGCTTTCAAGGCCGAAGGCGGTGAAGGATGACGGCGTTCCGCCTGTACCGAAGCCGACCTCCAGCCGGCCGCCGGAAAGCAAATCAAAAACCGCTGCATCTTCCGCCACCCGTATCGGGTTTTCGAGCGGCAAGGTGATGACGCCCGTGCCAAGGCGGATGCGCGTCGTCTCGGCGGCCACATGAGCGAGGAAGACAAGGGGCGCGGGCAGGCCGCCCTCATCAGCATGAAAATGGTGCTGCGCCACCCAGGCCGTGTCGAAGCCGAAGCGCTCGGCCGCGACGATCTGCTCCTTGGCATAGTAATAGCGAGTGCCGGCGGGGACATCGTCGAGCAGGCGCGTGAAAAAGCCAAGGCGCTTGCGTGGGGTCGTCTCTGTCATGGTCAGTCCTGTCTTTCGTTCCCGCTGCCTCAGGCCGCGGCCCGGCGGTTTTGCCCGGGAATGGCGTTGATCAGTTCGCGCGTGTACGCGCTTCTCGGGTGTTCGAAGACCTCCGAAACCGAGCCACCGTCGACGAGGCGGCCATCCTTCAGGACGGAAACGGTGTCGGATATCTGGCGCACAACGGCGAGGTCGTGGGACACGAAGAGGTAGGTGAGGCCGAGATCGCTCTGCAGTTCCTGGAGCAGTGCGAGAATGCGCGCCTGGACGCTCACATCCAGTGCGGATACGGCTTCGTCCAGCACCAGCACCTGAGGATCGAGCACAAGCGCCCTGGCGATCGCGACCCGCTGGCGTTGACCGCCGGAAAGCGCGTGCGGCCGCCGTGCGAGCACGTCTTCGGGCAACCCGACACGGGTGAGGATCGCCCTCGCCTTCTCCTCGCGATCGGTACGTTTGAGCCTGCTGAAATTGAGCAATGGCTCCGTCACGATCTGCAGGATGCTTTGGCGCGGATCGAGCGATCCGTAGGGGTTCTGGTAGACGAGCTGGATCTTGCGTCGAAACTGCCGGAGATCCTCACCAGCAAGGCGCGAGAGATCTGTCCCGTCGATGTCGATCCGCCCCGCAGTTGGTTTGTCGAAGCCAACGATACTGCGGATGGTCGTCGTCTTCCCCGAGCCGGATTCACCAACGATTGCGTGGGTCGACCCGCGGCGGACGCGAAAGCTCAGATCGTCGACGGCGCGAAACCGGCTGCTTCCCTCGCCGGCAAATTCGCGAACAAGACCGTCCACCACGACAATATCGTCCCGAACGCCTGGGGAGCTTGAATGCGCTTCCGGTGGTGGCCTGGACACCGGCCGCGCAAAGGACGGTGCAGCCGCAAGCAGTTCTCTCGTGTAAGGGCTGCGCGGAGCCTTAAGAACGGCGCCGGCCGCGCCCTGTTCTTGAATTCGCCCGTTCTGGAGGACGACGATCCGATCAGCGCGGTCAGCCGCGACGCCGAGATCGTGGGTCACGAGGAGCACGGCGGTGCCGTACTCGGCTCGCAATTCATCGATGAGATCGAGAATGCGTTTCTGCACCGTGACGTCGAGTGCACTCGTCGGCTCGTCGGCGATGATCAATTGCGGTTTCAGGGCGACGGCGATCGCGATCAATACGCGCTGACGCATGCCGCCCGATAGCTCGTGCGGATACTGCCGTGCTCTCAGTTCCGGCTCGCTCAGCCCCACGCGCTCGAGCAGCGAGATGACGCGGCGGTCGATTTCGTCCGGGTGCAGCGCCCCGTGAATCCGGAAGATCTCGCCGATCTGCGCCCCGATGGTCTTGACCGGATTGAGAGAGTTTCCCGGGTCCTGCGGCACCAGGCTGATCCTGGCGCCACGTACCGTCTGCAGTTGCCGATCGGTCCACCGGGCGATGTCTGTCCCGTTGAGCTTGATGCTGCCGCGCTCCACGCGGCCGTTGGCGGCGAGCAGACCGATGATCGACTGCGCCGTGGTCGTCTTGCCCGAGCCGGATTCACCGACAAGAGCAATGACTTCGCCAGGATTGATGCGGAAGGAAACATCTTGGACGACGCGGCGCGGCGCAGTCCCATCATCATAGGCGATGCAGAGCCCCTCGACTTCGAGAACGGGCGGCACTTGATTGGAAATTACGGTCATGCGGCGGCCCTTCCAAAGGATTGGCTGACCCGGTTGGCGGCCAATACGACGAGAACGACCACGACGCCGGGAGCCGTCGTCAGCCACCAGGCCGTCGAGATGTAATTGCGTCCTTCTGCGATCAGCAGCCCCCATTCGGGCGTCGGCGGTGGCGCGCCATAGCCGAGAAAGCCGAGGGTCGAGATTTGCAGGACCGCTGAGCCGAATTGCAGCGATGCGAAGGCAAGAACCGACGTCAGCGAGTTCGGCAGAATGTGCCGCCAAAGCACCGATACAAAGGTACCGCCGCTGCCAAAGGCGGCTTCGACATAGTCGCTGCGGCGCACACGGACGACTTCGGCGCGCGCCAATCTGGCGAAACCAGCGACCGAGGTAACGCCGACGGCAATGGCCGCATTCACCGTGCCGAACCCAAGCAGGATGATGATGCTGAGTGAAAGCAACAGTGGCGGGATTGACAGGAAAACGTCGACGAGGCGCATGATCGCGTCGTCAAAGCGACGCCGGACCGAGCCGGCGACGACGCCGAGCCCGGTCCCGACGATAAGTCCGAGGCCAACCGCGACGAAGGCACCGGTCAGCGAATGCACGGCACCATGGACGATGCGGGCGTAGAGATCTCGTCCGAGTGCATCGGTCCCCAGCAGATGTTCTGCGGTCGGGCGTTTCAATTGCGCGCCCCCCACCCCCTCGAGCGGGTTGTAGCCCGTGAAGAGCGAGGGGACGACCGCCCAGAGGAAAACTGTCGCCAAGATCAGCCAGGACAAGGCCAGTCCCGGAGGCACGCGGTGGAGCGTCGAGGCCGCACGAGAGCGCTGTCCTTGGCGCTGCCGGCTTGCGTCCGCGGAGGCGTCCTCGTGAAGTGTATCGAAAGTGGTCATGCGGCGGCTCCGATTTTTGTTCTCAGGCGCGGATCGAGCACTGGGAAAAGCAGGTCCACGGCGAGATTGATGATCACGAAGGCGAGCGCCGAGAGCACGACGATGGCCTGAAGGACGGCGGCGTCCTGGCTGCCGACGGCGCGTTCGGTCAAACCACCGATGCCGTTGAGCCCGAAGACGGTTTCCGTCACGACGGCCCCGGCGATCAGTTCGCCGAAGAGCACGCCGGCGATGGTCAATGTCGGGAGGAGTGCATTCTTCGCGACGTGCCGCCAGAGTATCCACTGGCGGTTGGCGCCCTTGGCGCGGGCAACGCCGACGAAGGGTCGCGTCATCACGTCGTCGATGTTGCGCACGAGCACCTGGGCGAGCGGTGCGGAGATCGGCACCGCCAGCGTGATGACTGGCAGGATCAATTCCTGCCATGGGCCCGGATTGATGACCGGTACGAGCTTCAGGCGAAAGGAAAAGATCTGGATCAGCATGATCCCCAGCCAGAAAGTGGGGATCGAAATGAAGAGTGAAGGAACGGATTGCAGCGCGCCGCGCAGCCAGGCGAACGGCGTCAGGCTGGAAAGGAAGGCAATGAGGTTTGCCAGCACTAAGGCAAGGAGGAAGCCAAGTGTGGCGAGCTTCAACGTCGCCGGCAGATGAGCCGCAAGCAGACTGCTCACCGGAACACCGGCCTGAACGGAATAGCCGAAGTTGCCGGTCAGGAACTTGCCGATCGTGTGTGCGTACTGGACGATAACGGGGCTATCGGCCGCATAGGATGCCCGGATCTCGGCAACCTGTTGAGCGGTCAGCCCAAGATCGGGGTTCTGAAACTTGATGAGGATCGCGTCGCCGGGCATCGCCTGCAGCAACACGAAGGAGATCGTGAAAGCGGCCCACAGGACGAAGAGCGCCTGTCCAACACGATTGAGCAAATAGGCGGACATGATCCGTTCCTCTGCACCCAGATATCCAGTTGTCGGGAGTGGCGGCCACCGCGGTCCGCGGTGGCCGCGGGTCGATCAATGCTCGGCGAGCCAGGTGCTGTAGAAGCTCGGACGACCGACAGCCTCGAAGGCGACGCCCTGGACATATGGGGCACCGGCATAGGCCTGCGGCTCCTCGAAGATCGGGATCGCATAGGCCTGGTCGACGACGTAATCCTGGATCTCGCCAGCAATCGCCAGCCGCTTTTCGCGGTTCGGTTCGGAGGCCAGGGCCTCGAGCAGACCGTTCAGCCTGTCGTCGACGAAGCTCTGGACCTTGTCGCTGAGCCCGCCTTTCTGGCGCAGTACGTCACGGTTCTTCGGATAGTATTGGCTCTTGATCACATCGGGGTCGGCGCGGCCGACCATGGCTGGCGAGACCGGCGTCTTCAGAGGATCGAGATCGTCGACCGTCTTGCTGCCGCTGTCGCCGGCAAGCACATTGAGCTTCACGCCCACCTTGCCCCATTGCTGGGCGACGAGTTGCAGCGTTTCCTTGTTCTGCGGCTGCGGCAGCGATTCATAGGCAGTCAGGACCAGCTCCTTGCCGTCCTTCTGGCGCAGGCCATTAGAACCAACCGACCAGCCGGCCTCGTCGAGCAGCGCCTTGGCCTTCTCCGGATCGAAAGCGAGCTTGGCCGAGATATCCTTGTAGCCGAGTGCCGAGGACGCGATGATCGAGGTCGCCTGCGGATAGTTGGCCGAAAACAGCGTCGTGACGATTTCCTTGGTGTCGGTCGCATGCAGCAGCGCCTGGCGCACCTTGACATCAGCCACCAACGGATTGTCGGGTCGGAAAACCACACTGTTGTTCACGCCGCGTGTCGATGGCGCATAGATCTGATAGTCCTGCGCCTCGACCTGGCTCTCGTCATAGGCCTGGACCTGGCGGATGAAATCGGCCTGGCCTGCAAGCAGCGCACCGATGCGGACGCTATCCTCGCCGGTGATGATGTAGGTGATGCCATCGAGATAGGCTCGCCCCTGGTGCTCGAGCTTCGCCGGCCCCCAATTGTACTCCTCACGCGCCTTGAGTTTCAGTTCCTTGCCGATCGTCTCGCTCTCGACCACGAAGGGACCGGAGCCGATGATCTTGGTCGCGTCGCCAAGTTCTTCGAACGGCAGCGCGAGCGTGCTTGCCGCCACGAGGCCGGAACCGATCACCGATGTTCCCTGCAGGAAGCCCGGCGATGGCTTCTTGAAGTAGAATTTCACGGTCAGCGGGTCGACGACTTCGCTTCGTTCATAGTTGTTGATGACCTCGGAAACCGGTTGCTTCAGCGCCTTGTTGCCGAGGCCGAAAACGTCGTAGTTCTTGGCGACCGCTGCCGCGTCAAGTGGCGTGCCGTCAGAGAAGGTGACGCCGGGGCGGATCTTGAACGTGTATTCGGTTGCATCCGCGTTGACCGTCCAGGATTCGGCAATCCACGGCTCGATCTCGAGCGTCTTCGGGTTCTGATAGGTCAGCTTGTCCGTGATCTGATTGAGGATACCACCGTTCGGATAGAAACCGCCTGCGGGGGGATAGAGATTGGTATGGGCCTGCTGCTCCAGATAGATCAGTGTCCCGCCCTTGACCGGCTCCGCCGTGCCTTCGGCCCGGGCACCCGGGTGGGCCAAGCTGGTCGCTGCGAGCATCGCCAAGGTAAGCGCAAGCCGTTTGAGTTTCGTCGTCATGAGAAGCCTTCCTTCAAAAATCCGAAGGCAATGGTACGACTGTCGCGGCCATTATCAATTAAATCTAGTAAATTAATATGCTATATGTTTTGGCGGATGGGAAAGAAGCATCTCGCTCACGGGCCAGGCTGAGATAATTGTCCCCGGAGCGGACTTTCGCGCCGATCTCGACATGCCATGGAGTGGCTTGTCCTTGTGGAAAAGCCGCCGCTCAGCCCGCCCGCCACACACGCGACATGGACGCGTGCTTGATTGCGGCCGGCATTGACAATCCTGTCATTATCCGTTGAAAAATCTCGGCAATTCCTTTGAACCTCCCAGGGATCGAAAAGCATCATGGAAAGCAACAAAGTTCTCGTCGTCGGCGGTGCCGGCTATATCGGCTCGCACACCTGCCTCGAACTTGCCAACAAGGGGTTCGAACCCGTCGTCTACGACAACCTGTCGAATGGTCACGAGGAATTCGTCAAATGGGGCGTGCTCGAAAAGGGTGATATCCGCGATCGCCAGCGGCTCGACGACGTGCTTGCCCGCCACAAGCCGCGCGCGATCCTACACTTCGCCGCGATGATCGAGGTCGGTGAATCGGTCAAGGACCCGGTCTCCTTTTACGACAACAACGTCATCGGCACCCTGACGCTGCTTTCTGCCGCGCTCGCGGCCGGCGTCGAAGCCTTCGTCTTCTCATCGACCTGCGCAACCTACGGCCTGCCGGAAAGCGTTCCGATCGACGAGCAGCACCGGCAGGCGCCGATCAACCCCTATGGCCGGACAAAGTGGGTATGCGAGCAGGCGCTGAAGGACTATGGCCAGTACAAGGGGCTTCGTTCAGTGATCCTTCGCTACTTCAACGCAGCCGGTGCTGACCCGGAAGGCCGCATCGGCGAGTGGCATGAGCCCGAGACGCATGCGATCCCGCTTGCGATCGACGCAGCCCTTGGCCGCCGCCAAAGCTTCAAGATCTTCGGCACGGACTACGACACCCGCGACGGCACCTGTGTCCGCGACTACATCCATGTGCTTGATCTGGCCGATGCGCATGTGCGCGCGGTCGAATACCTGCTTTCCGGCGGCGACAGCGTCGAACTCAATCTCGGCACGGGCACGGGCACTACCGTCAAGGAGCTTTTGACGGCGATCGCCGATGTCTCCGGCCGCGAATTCAACATTGATTTGGTCGAGCGTCGCGAAGGCGATTCCACGACACTGGTCGCCAACAACGACAAGGCACGCGACATTCTCGGCTGGGTCCCGCGATACGATCTGTCGGACATCACCCGCACCGCCTGGAACTGGCATTCGCGTCGCAACCAGGGCGTCTAATAAAGCGCTGAACCGGTGCGGCGCTTCGGTCGCCGCACCAAAAGACTTAAGCTAGGCCGCCTGCTGTAGTGGCTTCGACACGACCCGCGAGCGCAAACGTCGCGTCAGCGGTTTTTCGAAGAGAATGTAGGCTGCGACACCCAATGCCGTTCCCGCCAAGACGGCGAGGAACGCCGATAGAGCCAGGTCGACACCTGCCCTGGCACAGACCTTCACCACAACCGATATGGCGAAGGTATGCCAGAGATAGATGGAATAGGACGCATCGCCGAGAAGCATCGGCATCCCGCGCCCGCGAAACCAGCCACGGTGCTCAAGCGCCAATGTGCCGAAGACGAGCATGACGGCCAAGGGGCCAAGGACGAATTCGTCGAAGGGCAGACGAAACACAGCCAGCGCCGCAAAACCCGAAATCGCGATTGCGACAAGCGCCAAGCCGGCCTTGGTTCCTGGCACCCTGCCCCGCAGCCAAAGCTCGGCTATGATCATGCCGGCCACGAATTCGAGAATGATCGGTCGCGTGTAGGTGACGAACAGCGTGTTGGCGCTGTCGATGGCATAGCCCAGGCCCACCAGCAGCAGGAAGCAGGCGGTGATCGCCAGCAGTCGCCGCGACCGCGGTACAAACAGGGTCAAGGCAAAGAGGGCGTAGAAGAACATCTCGTAGTTGAGCGTCCACCCCTGGACGAGAACCGGCCAGACCTCGCCGGTGCTTGGGGATGGCATCGGGACGAACAGCAGCGACGCCATCACGTGAACGGGGCTGAGCACAAGATTGGGAAAGAGCCCGACAAGGCCGCCAACGACCATCACGATCGTCGCCAACCAATAGACCGGCGCGATCCTTTGCACGCGGTCTCGCAGGAAGGATAACGGCGACATCGACCGGCGCTCGCTGATCACCCACATGATGAAGCCGCTGATGACAAAGAAGACATCGACGCCGGCAGCGCCGATCGCGAAATGATGTCCCGTGCGTTCGGCCGCATGAAAGATGACGACGCCGAGCGCCGCAAAAGCGCGCAGATACTGGATGCCGTAGATTGTGGCCTTCACGCCCCCTGTGGTTCGATCCATCAGTACCTCAACTGCGGCATGCCATGCGGTGCGATCCGCGCGCTACGGACCTCGGCCGGGCGCAATTCAGGCCGGACAATCGGCAATGTCAGTTTGCCGGCGGCGAAATAGAGCAGGAACGAGCCGACGTGATAGGGGTTCATGATGTCGATCTCGACGAAAGAGCGCACCAGCAGCAACATCGCGACGCCGAAGAGCACCGAGGACTGGGTGTCATCGTCCTCAGTCAGGAGGCGCTTGACGTGGCCGAGCACCGTCGTCAGCAGAATGCCCGATAACAGCACAAGCCCGATAGCACCGGTTTCCACGATCGCCTCGATGTAGGTATTGTGGAAGTGAAACCCTGAGCGCGTCGCGATGTAGAACTCTTCCCAAAGGCGCTCGGCCTCCGAGAAGCCCTGTACCCAATAGGCCTGGTAGCCAACGCCCACCAAAGGCGAGGCCATGGCTGCTTCAATACCCTGCTGCCAGAGATAGGTGCGCCCGGTCAGCGTCGAATCCTTGCCGAAAAGGCCGAGCACCAGATCGACGCCGCCACCGTAGATACCCGCGACCGCAACCAACGCGCCGCAGATGACGGCAGCAAGAAACAGACCCTTGCGGTGGCCGGGCGAGAGCAGCCCGACGACGCGCATGCCAAGCCAGAGCCCGATAATCACGGCGGTGGTCAAGACGGAAGTGGCCGATTGCGAGGCGAGCAACGAATAGGCCGCAAGCAGTCCGACTGCGGCGGATGCGAAGAGCCACAGGCGTCGCTCCCCAAGGGCGACAGGCGCAATGAAAGCGAAATAGATGCCGAGCGAGGCGTAGAAACCCAACTGGTTCTTCGAAGCGAAGGCGCCGACGAAGCTGTATGTGCCGTCGAGCGGATCCAGATGGTAGACGCCAAAAAGCAGCGAATAAACGAGTACGATCCCGGTCCCCGCGATCGCACCGCGCGTCAGCGTTCTGATGTCGATGAGCCTCATGGCGATCAGGGCGCAAACCACATGCGACAGATATTGGATCCCGGTGCGGGCCGTCATCGCCGGTGCTGCCGACCAGAAGACCGACAGGCAGGCAAAGACGGCAAAGCCGAGGATCCAGAGACGCCTGCCGTAGTTGCCGAGCACGCGACGGTAATCGACAAGGACAAGCGGCAGCCACAGTCCGTAATAGAGCAGGATCGACACCTGCCCGAAGCGTGACGAATAGGCGAAGACGAAAAACGACAGCGCAATCGCAACGGTGCCATAGGCGCCGTTGCGATCAGGCGATATCAAGCTCGACTTCGCAATTTTCACGGCGGATCCTACTGCGTCGCGAGGTTGGCTTGAACCTTGATGACGTCACCGGGCAACACCGCCGTGTTTTCATCGGCAGGGATCTCGCTCGGCTTGCCGTCACGCTCGCGGATGATCGAATAGGCGATGACGGCATCTTCCGTATTGTTCTTCGATTGTGCCGCTTCTGCCGATTGCAACAGCGCTTCTGCCATCAGGTCGCGGCTGGTGCCGAGCTTCAGCTGCAGCGTGTCGAGTTCGGCTTCGGTGTTCTGGAGATCCTGCGCCAATTGCGCGTCCCAGTCGTTGCGAAGATTGGTCTCGTCCTGTGCCGCCTTGCTGGCATCCTGCTTCGCCTTGAGCGAGGCCGTGTCGATGTCGAGCAAAGCCGCCTGTAGTTCTGCTACCCGCTGCTCCAGCGACAGCTTGCGCTGGCTGAGCGCCAGCCCCTTTTCGGCCAGGCTCTCGACCTTCTCGCGATCTTCCACCACCAGCTCCATCTGGCGGTTCTGTGTTTCCGACTTCTTTGTCAGCGACTGGATTTCGCTTTCCAGCAACGACTTCAAGTCGGCGAGTGACTTCAATTGCAGCTTCTGCTTCCGGTCGCGCGAGTTCATCAGGGCCGTCTCGTTCGCAAGAAGCTTGTCGATGCCCGGCACGCCCTGGAGGTCCTTCGGCAACTCGATGTCCTGCTTGTTGGCAATCTCCGCCTGAAGCCGCGCGCGCCGGATCAGCAGCCTGTTGCGTTCGGCCGTCTGTACGCTCGATTCGCCATGAGCGTTGATGTAGTCGCGGGCGAAGCGTTGACCGCTTTCGGAGCGACGCAACCCGCCGCCGAGGCTTATCGCTTTCAGCACCGTCAGATTGGGTGCGTATGGATATTCGCCTGGCTTTTCGACCTCGCCCGATAGATAGAGCGGGCGGTATTGTGCGAGTTCGACGGAGGCGGATGGGCGATCGCGCAGGCCAAACAGGGTCTGCATCTTCTCGCCGATCGCTTCACCGACCTCGGCGGTCGTCTTGCCGGCCGCCGGTAGATCGCCGATGAACGGCAACGACAGGGCGCCGGACGGCCCAACGGTGTATTCACCGGTGATGACCGACCAATCGCGCACCGCGCCTTCAGCGGTCTGCCATTCGGCTACGCGGATTTTGAGCTTGTCCATGGTGCCAAGTTGATATTCCTCGGCTCGGACCTGCGCGGCCCCGAAGACCAAAGCGCCGGCCAGGACGGTGTGGTGAAGGAAACGAGACACCTTGCGGGAAATCCGGGACTTCCCTGACGGAGCATGTTTGTTCATATGAGCTTCCCGTTAAAAGACGCCGATCCCGCGGCCGACCTTGTTGGGTCGGGCGGGAGTCAAAGCGCTGATCGTCAGTAGCTGCCGCGCGAGAAGCAAACGGCTGGAATGGTCTTCACGACGATGGAGACGTCGCTGAGCAAGGACCAGTTCTGGACATAGTGGGTATCGAACGCGACGCGAGCCGCGTAGGAAACGTCGTTGCGCCCGCTGATCTGCCACAGGCCGGTCAGACCGGGACGCGATTGCAGGTAGTAGACGGCAGCACTGTCATAGAGCTCCAGCTCATCCTGCACCACCGGCCGGGGGCCGACGATGCTCATTTCACCGCGCAGGATGTTGATGAGCTGTGGCAGTTCGTCGAGGCTCAGCTTGCGCAACACGCTGCCGACGACGGTGACCCGGGGGTCATCCTGCAGTTTGCGTGTCGCACGCCACTCCTCGTAAGCGGCTGGATTGTTTCTAAGATGCTCTTGCAGAATCCGGTCGCCGTCCGCCCGCATCGTGCGGAATTTCAGACAACGGAAAGGCTTCCCGTTGTGACCGATACGGCGATGGCCATAGAAGACGCTGCCGCCGTCAGAGAACTTGACGAGCGCAACCAGCATCAAAAAGAGCGGGCTCAGAAAGACGAGCGCCAGTGAAGCGGCAAAAATATCGAAGCCACGCTTCGAAATACCACCCACAGGCTTGAGCGCCGCAGTCTCTGCGGCACTGAAAAACGGCGAATTGGCCGATCGAGTCGCAGACTTCATAGAGGTGACTCCATTTACGTTGGCGAATGGTCGGTCCCCCGAAAGGGAGCACTCATTATTCAAGGGAGAGTGTGTGGTGAGAATTTGTCTTTTGAAGGCAAAATAATGGCCGGCACCCGCAAGGCGCCCAAATGACGAATATCACTGATTTGGAATATATAATATTTCCATCCCGTGAGACGATATATTATCAGACGACGAAGTCTTACGTTCGGCGCTTTCGTGTATTGTATTCAAGGCGCACAATTGCGTTGCGATCAAACCAATATATCTTGGTATCTGTTATGTTTGCCTTCACCTGCAATCACGTGTTTTAGCCCCGATGAAAATTGACAGGCGTCAGTCTTTCCGGCGAAATGCTGCGTTGCAACAAGGTTTTGCACCGCACGCGCTGCGAGACACCAAAAGTTAATTTTGTAACAAAAGGTGATCTCAATCGTTATTCAAACAGCAACCAGTGGGCGGTGCGGGCCTGACAAAACGCCGGATGGTGGAGGAATTGCCTTAGGATTGCCATGGAGTCACAAAGGCCGGATCGACGCGGGATCGAAAAACGGCCAATTTGATTCGTATGCTGGTGTCCTAAACGCGACATAAAGACTTTGGAGGCAGAGTGGCAGCAGGATGCGGGCTTTTGGCGGTTGAAGCGAAAGGGCGCTGCCAATATAGTGGAACTCTGAGGAGGAAAGGCCGAACTCCGATGACTACATCGTCGACATTACCGAGTGCGAGGTAGCGCTATGTACGCACCACGCGTTCTTGCGAGCATGCTCGGCGCACTCGCCGTATTTGCGATCGTTACCTACTTCCTAAACGGTTCACTGGCGTCGACACTTCTCCAGACCGCCATATGCGCCGTGCTGATGCAGGTCGGCTATTTCCTGGCCGTGCTTTACCTCGTCTGGAAGAAGACGCGGGAAAAGGAAAGACAGGCCGCCGCGTTGATGCAATTGGCTAGCGACGAGAAGGCAGCGCCGCGTAGCCTTGATCGCCCCGGGCATTTCAATCGCTGATCCCGACCGGACTTGCAGTCGGCTGACGGCAGCGATCCACCAGAAAATCTTATCTTTGACGCGTTTGCGACACGATCGCCCTGCATGGTTCGGCCGTCGCCATCGTCGGCGACGTGACGTGGCCGACCTGACCCAGAAGCGGGCCACGCTGAACGGAAGTGCCGCAGCGAACGCAATGACCAGTGCGCTGCCGGTAAGACACGATGCTGGAGGCCCTCATGACCACGGACGTCTGCGTCATCATCGCCGCAAAGAATGCCGAGGCGACCATCGCCCGAGCCGTTGCATCGGCCTTGGCCGAGCCGGAAAGCGCCGAAGTGGTGGTTATCGACGACGGCTCGACGGATGAAACCGAGGCGGCTGCGCGCTTAGCCGATGACCTGAGCGGGCGCCTGACGATCGTCCGCTTCGAAAGCAATCGTGGGCCGTCAGCCGCGCGCAACCATGCCATTTCGATCAGTCGTTCACCGGTGCTTGCTATCCTCGATGCCGACGATTTCTTCCTGCCGGGTCGCCTCGGCCGGTTGCTCGCGGAGGATGATTGGGACTTTATTGCCGACAACATCGCCTTCATGGACGAGGCCGCAGCGAGCGACGTCGCCCGGAAGATCGATGACTTTCAACCGCAGCCTCGGCTCCTCGGCCTTATCGATTTCGTCGACGGCAACATCTCCCGGCGCGGCATGAAGCGCGGTGAGGTCGGGTTCTTGAAGCCGTTGATGCGCCGCGACTTTCTGGATGCTCACTCCATCCGCTACCAGGAAACGCTTCGGCTGGGCGAAGATTACGATCTCTATCTTAGCGCTTTGGCCAAGGGCGCGCGCTACAAGGTCATTCGCAGTTGCGGCTATGCCGCAATCGTTCGCAGCAATTCCTTGAGCGGCAGTCACCGCACCGAGGATCTCAAACGGCTCTACGAGGCCGACCGGACTATCCTCGCGGCGAACAGGCTGGAGAGCGCGGCGGAGGCCGCGATCCGAAGACACGAGCGACATATCAGGAGCCGTTATCAGCACCGGCACTTTCTTGATCTGAAGAGAGAACGCGGCGCTGTTGCCGCAATAGGTTACCTTCTGCGGCAACCCGATGCTGTTCCCGCCGTCACGGCCGGCATTCTTGCCGACAAGACCGAGCGCTTCAGGAGGTCTCGCTCGGATGCTCCGGCCGCGCTCGGCGGCGCCGGAGGGTTGCGTTATCTCCTTCCCGTAACTGCGGACGGCCAAGCGTCCAATCGCTAAGTTTCCACTCCTGCCTATCCGGGGGCCTATCCGGGGGCTGGCGAACGGGTGACACTCCCTACTTCATCGTGATGGTCATCCCGCTGACATCGGCGTTGACTTGCAGGCCGACCTGCTTGCCTGAGAGTTCGAGTTCGGCGCCCTTGTCGTTGGTCATGACAATCACCTGGGCCCCTTTACCGAGCGCACCACCACCGCCTGCCGCGCCGTAGACCCCCGTCACATCTCGGGCGCGCCGAATGTGGCGAACGGTGCCGTGGAAATAGGTCTTAGAAGCCCCAAAGGCGAGGCCGCCCGAAATGCCGCCAACCGTGATCGGGTAGCGGTGACCATGGAAGGTGAGCGTACCCTCGCCTCCGGCGCCACCCACGAAGAAAGCGGCCTTGTAGATGGCGAAGCTGATCTTGCCGGAGTCGGCGTGCGCAGCGCTGGCAATGCTGATTCCCGCCGCGGCGATAACGGTGACCGCGACTGAACGGAAGCTGGACGAGATTTTCATGATGAGAGCTCCTCAATTGTCGCCGCGGACCCGGTGGGCCGGATACGTCAGCGTCGTATCAAAGTTACAACTGAACAGCCCGGGCGGACATTAGTTCCGCGCCCGTAAACTGATTTTCGACGGGGCTGGCCCCTCACGACAAGCCGCTTCTGTTGAGTGTGCCTGCGGCATCCGATCCCTGAATGGATGGATGCGACTGAGTCCGCGTGCTGATCTTTGCCCGGATTCATTTTTTTGGATCGAAACCAATGGCTTAGGCAACAGCCGTCGCGGCTTGGCAACAGGACGGCACTCGAATCCTCATCATGGTGCGCCCATCCGGACAGGACCGGCGGCAGTCGACCTTCTCTCCTGGTCGAATGGGCGATCAGTTCCGTGCATCAGCACTGGCGCGCCAATGCCGTGGCCGTGTCATCAGAAATATGCGCGCCGCACGGCCGCCAGAACCTCCTGAAAGCGGTCCTTGCGCTCGGCAAGTCTGGGGTCGCTGCTCAATTGCGGTGTCGCCCGCATAGCCTGCCAAAGTGCGAGCGTCGAAGGTGCGGCAAGAACCTGCTTGGCGGCGCTGCGCAGGAAGGTCTGTCGCGGCTCTGTTGCTACCGCGATCACACCGTGACCGGGAGGACGGAGGTTCGGGGCTCCTACCAGCGCCTGTGCCTCGAAGCCCATACCCCAGAAACGCTCTCCCTTGAGTATGGCTTCGGCGCGGCTCGAGACCGGTACGTGGCGGGGTTGATAGTGGACACCGACGGTGCTTGCCCAATCGTTCCACTTGAAGCTGTTGATGCTGTCAGAAGTCGTCACGGCTACCCATGGCACGCGGAAAGCATCCGCGAGAATGGCCCCATGCATCGATTCGGCGATGATGAGTTCGGACTGGGCAATCTCACGGATCACGCTTTTCGCTTCGCCACGCGGATCGATATAGTGCAGGCCGACCGTACCGCAGGTGACCGGCCACATGCCGGCAACCGCACTTTCCCAGTGCGGAACGAAGCTGCGTTTGTGGCGCTTCGGCAGATTTTGGAACTCCGGCATCTCGGCGACCATCACGGCGGGATCGACAATGCCCAGTTCGGGCGCGATGCCGATTTTCCCGGCGGTCAGGGGGCCTCGAACACAACGAATGTCCCATTCCTTCGGGTCATGCATGTCTGGCAGGGTGCCATAGCCGAAGCCGCTGCCGATAACGAGCTTTCTGATGCCGTCGGGCAGAAGCGCCCGGTTGAGCACCGTGCCGACGCCCACCAGCAGGATATCCTCACGAACGTCGCGCAACCCCGGCAGCAGGAAATCCCAGAGCCAAAGATTGAGGTCGTCGCCGAAATTGCCGTGCTGAGATTCCCAATAATAGGGGTTCATGGGGTAGTCCCTTCTTACAAAATGCTGGGTACGTCCGGGTACCGACAGGCAGGTCTTGTTGTTCCTCCTCGAAGGAGCGTCTCGGTTGCTCAATGCGAGCGGGAAAACTTGCCGAAAGCGAGTTCCAGTGCGCTTCGCAGGAGCTTGGGATCACGCAGAACCCAACGCGCCAGCAAGCGGAATTGCGGCGACTTGCGTCGCTTGAGCCGGCGCGCCTGGCTCCACAGCGCCTGACGCCGTGCCGTATGTTGATAAGAGCGGATCGATGCGATTGCCGTGGGCTTGCGTGAGAAGCGGCCCTCGAGCGTTTCCAGAGCAACGAAGGTGTTGAACTGCTGCTGCAGGAACTGCGGCGAATCGTTGTCGATCGAGTGAAAGATGTTGATGCCCTCGCCCCGCTCGGCGCCAGCTTCGTCACAAAGCACGACGCGTCTTGCGGCGAGAATGCAGTCGCAGAAGAACAACACGTCCTCCGCCGCCAGTCTCAGCGCCGCATCGAAGCGGATCCTCTCGAAAAGGCTGCGCCCGATCACCATGCAAGAGAGATGCAGGAAGCTCCAGTTTCTGAGCATCACATTGGTAAGGTCAGGAATTTCGACGACCAGCGGCGCTTCCTGCAGCCTGACGACGCTGTGGCTTTCCGTCAGTTCGGCGACATCGAAATGGTAGTAGAACGCCTCACCGCCGGTGATCGAGGCCCAATAGCAGTCGGCGCCAAAGCGGCTCATGCTTTCATAAGCGTTTTTCAGATGGTCCGGGGTCCATTCATCATCGGAATCGAGGAATGCCACGAATTCGGCATCGTCAGGAACATGGTCCAGTCCGGTGTTGCGTGCGCCGCCAGGCCCCTTGTTGGGCTGGCGAATCACGGTCAGCCGCGCCCGCTCCTCGTCAGTTAACGGTTTCAACTCCTCATCGATCGAATAGGGTGAACGATCGTCTATCACCAGAACGTGGAAGTCCTGGAACGTCTGGGCAAAGACGGAGCCGAGCGCCCGCCGAAGAATACCCGGTTCCTTCTGATAGTACGGAATAATAACAGTCAGCTTCGCCATCTTTTCGCCCCTGCGGTTTCTCTAAAAGAGTATTGCGTGGTCTCCTCCCACCGGGTCGCGGCCTTATATCTAGCCCTAGTCCTTTGTCGGAAATCCTTCAAAGGCATCATAGGATGCTCGCTATGCCCTCAACCGTAAATGCCAAGTCCGTGACACGGAATGTCGGCTGGAGCGTCCTTTCAAAAACAGGTAC
Source organism: Ensifer sp. B1-9 (assembly GCF_050474445.1). Taxonomy (NCBI): domain Bacteria; kingdom Pseudomonadati; phylum Pseudomonadota; class Alphaproteobacteria; order Hyphomicrobiales; family Rhizobiaceae; genus Ensifer; species Ensifer sp. B1-9. Next base: position 40,616 of record NZ_JBCHVG010000015.1, on the reverse strand, counting down.
TTTCGGGCTGAAGTTTGTCACGGTGCCGATTCTGGCGCGTATACTGACGCCGGAAGAGTTCGGAACGGTGGCCGTTGCGCTCACTGTCGTGCAGTTTCTGGCGATGATCGGCGGTGCTGGCCTCGCCTCCGCGCTGATCATTCAGCGCGACGAAGACATGGAGCTCATCCACTCCGCTTTCTGGGCCAATCTCGCGGTCGCGCTTCTGATGGCGCTTGCGCTTTTTGTCTTCGCCGATCCGCTCGCAAGCCTGCTCGGGGCGCCTGAGGCGGGCCACCTGCTGCGGATCATGAGCCTGCTGATCCCGCTGCAGCTTGGCGGAGACGTCGCCTATTCGCTCCTTGCCCGCAGGATGAATTTCAGCAAGGACGCCGTCTGGACCATGATCTCCGAGACCGTCGGGGCGCTTGTTGCCGTCGCGGTAGCCCTTCTTGGCTTCGGCGTCTGGTCGCTGCTAGCGCAGCTTTTCGTCTCCGCATTCATCCGCCTTGCCGGCCTCTATACGGTATCCGGCTATGTGCCCCGATTGGTCTTTTCCCCGCGCCGCGTTCTTACGCTCAGCCGGTTCAGTTTCGGCATGATGGGGTCGGAAATGGCCAATTTCGTCACTTTCCAATCGCCGATGGTGGTGATCAGCCGGTACCTAGGCCTTTCGGACGCCGGAGCCTATTCGGCGGCAAACCGTTTCTCCAGCATTCCCAACCAGATCGTGCTTTCGGCCGTCATGGGCGTGCTCTTTCCAGCCTTCAGCCATATGGGCGAAGATCGTCAACGTCGGTCACAAGCGCTGATGCTGAGCACACAGGTCACCACCGTTCTGCTCGCGCCGATGATGTTTGGCCTTTGGGCGCTCGCCGAACCGGCGATGCTGGTGCTTTTTGGCCAGCAATGGGCGGCAGCCTGGCCGGCCCTTGGATTGCTTGCACTGTCAAAGGGACTTTTGACACCCTGCAGCACCTACATTCCCTACCTGAAAGGGATCGGCCAGGGGACCGTCCTCTTCTGGTGGGCGGTGATCCGCGCCGTCGTGACGACCGCGGCGGTCGCGTATGGGGCGATCGGCGGCTCGCTCGTGGACGCCATGATTGCGCTCTGCATCGTCAATCTGGCAACGCTGGTCGGCTATTCCTGGGTGGTATTCCGGGCCGACCGCCTGCCCTTCTTCCGCAGCTTCCTGGTCTCGATCAGGCCGATGATCGCCGCCTTCGCGATGGCGGTTGCCGTCAGGCTGTTGCTGGATTTCTATGGTGCGATTGTCCCGAACGCGGTCGTGCAGGTGGTTATCGGAACCGCGGTCGGCGGGCTGATCTATCTCGTGCTGATGCTTCTGGTGGAACGTCCATTGTTGCTGAAACTCTACGGCATGATCCGCAAACGCGATGTTTCGCCGACCATGCCCGCGGCGGCGGAATAACCGATTTCACGGGCGGCAAACTGCCTCACCCTCGCCGCATTTCGGCTTGGTGCGCGCTCGCACAGGTCATTTTTCGCCTGACGAAAGAGAAAAAATGCACAATTTTAACGCGCCTAAGCGCGAATTATGCAAGCAGGGGCATCCGGAAAATAAGCGTTTGATAATATTCCGTAAATGCCGAGGGCATAGGCTTTTTTCCTCGCCACCGCCGGTCAGATAGGTACATTTTCCTAGAAACTGCGGCGCGCGCCATGCTGCGCCGCAACAAAATACGACCGATTCGTTTGCTGCGGCGCCATATTTTGATCCGCGCCCGAGCCTACCTTTAGCACAGTGAAATGCGGGCTCTGGTCTGCTCTGTTGAAACGGTCGCCTGCAAATGGCGCTGGCAGATAGGGGTGACGGACATCGTGGATGTGAACGCGAACATCTCGTCGCGGATCAATCTGATGCGCATCGTACTGATCTCCGGCATCGTCTTCGTGCACGTGCCGTATGATCCGGCGACGAGCCCGTATGTTGGCACCTATGGTGTGCTCGATTGGCTGCGCGTCTTCCTCGGCGACAGCCTCTTTCGTGTCGGCGTCCCGTGTCTCAGCGCGATCTCCGGTTATCTCCTGTTCCGGCGTGGCCTCGACAATTTTGATTACGGCAAGACGCTGAAGACAAAGGCAAGAACCGTCCTGTTGCCCTTCCTGCTTTGGAACATAGCTTTTCTTGCGCTCGCCTTCGTTGCGCAAAGCAAGGGTATCAGCTTCGGCTACCTGCCCGATGTCGTGGGTGCAAGCGCACGGGAATGGTTGAACCTTGCCGTGGCGCTCCAGGGTCTGCCGATCAACGTTCCGCTCTACTTCCTCAGGGATCTGCTGCTTTGCATCGTGCTTTCGCCGGTCCTGGCGTGGCTGATCATGCGCTATCCGATGCAGACGCTCGCCCTGCTGTTCGCCTATGTCGTGCTGCCATTGCCAAACGGGATCTTCCTGAAGAAGTCGATCCTCTTTGGTTTCAGTGCCGGCATCTACATGAGCCTGCATCGCGTCGACGTTCGCAGTCTCGATCGCTTTTCGTGGCCGATCGCCATCACCGTTCTTGCCGCCTCGGTGCTGCTTTCTCTCGTGCTCTACCCGTACGGACCCGACTTCCCTGTCTGGGTCGACATGCTGCGCAGCCTGACGGCGTTGTCCGGCATCCTCGGCTCCTGGGCGGTTTCCGCGTTCCTGGTCCGCACGAGCTTCGGGGCATCGCTGGCGCGCGGCGGCGGGCTCAGCTTCTGGATCTTCTGTACGCACTATCCGCTGCTGGTTCTCTTCTGGATGATCTGGAACCGCACCGGTTTCGGATATTACCCGGCCTTCTACTACACGGTTCCGTTCATCACGATCGCCATCCTTGTCGCCGCCTACGGCCTCGCCGGGCGTTGGCTTCCGAACCTGACCGCAATCCTGACCGGCAGTCGAGCGGGAGCGACCCGAGGCGCGAGGGCGCTGCCGGCGGAAGCGCGCGCCGAACTCTCACCACAGCAAAGGACCTGACCATGAGATCTTCCGGACCTCACCGCCTTGCCCTTTTGAGCCTTGTCGCCATTGGCCTTGCCGGCCCGGCAAACGCCGCGGGCACTGCAGAGGCAACGTCCTTCATCGACAACTTCGATACCCTCGAAACCGGCATCTGGTACGTCTCAGACGGCTGGAACAACGGGGCACACCAGAACTGCACCTGGTCCAAGAAGCAGGTGAAGGTTGAGAACGGCATTGCGGAACTCTCCTTTGCCGAAGGAAAGCTTGGCAAGCGCGACTACGTCTGCGGCGAGATCCAGACGCGCAAGCGCTTCAGCTACGGCACCTACGAAGCCCGCATCAAGACGGCCGATGGTTCGGGGCTGAACTCGGCCTTCTTCACCTATATCGGCCCGGCTGACAAGAAGCCGCATGACGAGATCGATTTCGAAGTCCTCGGCAAGAACCCCGCAAAGGTTCAGATCAACCAATATGTCTCCGCCAAGGGCGGCAACGAAAAGCTTGTCGACGTGCCCGGCGGTGCCAACCAGGGGTTCAACGATTACGCCTTCGTCTGGGAAAAGGAGCGGATCCGCTACTACGTCAACGGCGAACTGGTCCACGAAGTCACCGACCCCGCGAAGATCCCCACCAACCCGCAAAAGATCTTCCTCAGCCTCTGGGGAAGCGACACGCTTTCGGATTGGATGGGCACCTTCTCCTACAAGGGGCCTTCGACAATGCAGATCGATCGGATCGCATTCACCGCGCCGGGAGACAAATGCCAGTTTGCCGAGTCGGTCGCCTGCCGAACGAACTAGGCGGAGGCGAGGAACAGCATTCATAGGCGACGCGTTCAAACCGCGACGTGCAACGTTCTAAACCATGCTCGGCGACGGCCGAGCAGAAAACCGGGTGTAAATGCTGCAGGTACTTTATTTCGCACAGGATCTTGCCGATCCAGCCGTCCGCCGGCGCATCCTGATGCTTCTTGCCGGAGGCGCAAAGGTCAAGCTTGCTGGTTTCCGGCGTGACGCCAACCCGCTGGCGGCAATCGAGGGCATCGAGCCCATTGAGCTCGGGACAACGCATGACGGGCGTTTCGTCCAAAGAATCGGTGCGATTGCCAGGAGCTGCCTTTCGCTCAGGCAGGCACTACGCAATGTCGAACGTCCTGATTTGATCATTGCGCGCAATCTCGACATGCTGTCGATCGCCAGGAAGGCCGTCAGTGTTTTCGGCGGCGACGTGCCAATCGTCTACGAATGTCTCGATATTCATCGTCTGCTTTTGCGCCGCGACATCGCCGGCAAGACGTTACGGGCGAGCGAGGCGTTTCTCGGTCGGGATGCACGACTGCTGATCACCAGTTCTCCAGCCTTCGTCGAGCACTATTTCCGCCCGCTTTCCGGCATCTCGGCGCCGACCATGATGCTGGAAAACAAGGTGCTTGAGCTCGACGAAACCGTGGCGCGGCCGCTCGTTCCAGCAGCAACGCCGCCAGGGGACGGGCCGTGGCGGATCGGCTGGTTTGGAGCACTGCGCTGCCGCAAGTCCTTGGCACTGCTGTCGGCCTTTTCCCGCAGGATGGAAGGTCGCTTCCAGATCGTTCTGCGCGGTCGGCCCGCCTATTCGGAGTTCGACGACTTCGACGGCTTCGTCCGCAATGAGCCGTTCATTGAGTTCCACGGGCCCTACCGCAGCCCGGAAGAACTGGGCGCGATCTATTCCGACGTGCACCTCACCTGGGCGATCGATTTCTTCGAGGAAGGCCAGAACTCAAAATGGCTGTTGCCGAACCGGCTCTATGAGGGCTGCCGCTTCGGCCGCGTGCCGATTGCGCTGCGTGGTACCGAGACGGCAAGGTTCCTTGCGATCCGCGGCCTCGGCATGCTGCTCGACGAAGCGGAGCCGGAGGCTCTCGCCGCCCTCCTCGGCTCGGTCGACTCCGAACGCTACGCCGAGGCATCCGATCGGATCGCGGCTTGCGCGGCCGATACCTGGATCTTCAATCGCAGCGACTGTGAAAACCTGGTCCGTTGCCTTTCGGCGGCGACATCGGCGGCTCCGCCGCGAATTGCGCCGAAACTCGCCCCAACGCCCCAGAACGAAGGCGGATTGTCATGAGCAACAACACGCTGGCTTCGACACGAACCCTGATCGTCATTCCCTGCCTCAACGAGGCCGAGCACATCGAGGGCTTGGTTCAGGGATTGCGACCGTCGGCGGCACGGCTCAACGGCGCCATTCTGATCGTCGACGGCGGCAGCACGGATGGCACGCGCGAGATTGCTGCCCGCCTCGCTGCGGCGGACGCATCGGTCCTTGCGCTCGACAATCCCAAGCGCATCCAGAGTGCGGCGATCAATCTAGCGGTCGCCGAATATGGAGCGTCCTTCGATTATCTGATCCGGATCGATGCGCACGGAACCTATCCTGACGACTACTGCGAGCGCCTTGTCGAAGAGGCGCTTGAGACCGGTGCGGATTCGGTTGTCGTCGCAATGCAGACGGTCGGCTTCACGCCCTTCCAGAAGGCGACGGCCTACGCCCAGAATTCCAAGCTCGGCAATGGCGGCGCTAAGCATCGACTTGGGGCGATGAGCCACTGGGCCGATCACGGTCACCACGCACTGATGCGGATCTCCGCCTTCCAGGCGATCGGCGGCTATGACGAGATCTTCAGCCACAACGAAGATGCGGAGTTCGACTATCGCTTCCGTCAGGCGGGCTACCGCATCTGGATGACCGACCGGACGAGCATGGTCTACTATCCGCGCGCCAAGGTCGGCCCGCTCTTTCGCCAATACTTCGCCTATGGACGCGGGCGCGCGCGCAATGTGCTGAAGCACCGCGCCTGGCCGAACCTCCGGCAGCTTCTGCCGCTTGCCGTGGCGCCGGTCGCGATCGGCGCTCTGCTCGCCGTCATCAACTGGCTCGCCGTCGTGCCGGTGGCGCTCTGGGCTGCCGCCTGCATCGGCTACGGCATGTGGATGGCGCTTGGCCAAAGGAACCCCTACGGCCCGCTTGCGGCCCTGTCGGCCATGGTCATGCATTTCGCCTGGTCTGCCGGCTTTTGGCGGGAACTGCTCACCTCACGAAACCGAAAGATGGCGCCATGACGGGAACGCACGCCAGAAAGCGGATCGATATTGCGGTCTGCACCTTTCGCCGGCCGGAGCTTGCCGAGACGCTGCATTCACTGGCGCTCATCACGGTGCCAGCCGATGTCGAGATCCGCGTGATCGTCGCCGACAACGACACGACGCCGAGTGCCGAGGCATTGGTCAACCAGATGCGCCCGACGATGCCTTTCGAGATCCTCTATGTGCATTGCCCGGCGTCGAATATTTCGATCGCCCGCAATGCCTGCCTCGACAACAGCTCCGGCCACTATCTCGCCTTCGTCGACGACGATGAGACGGTGTCGAGAACGTGGCTCGTGCAATTGCTCGACACGGCGCTTGCGACCGGGGCCGATGTCGTGCTCGGCCCGGTTCGCGCCGAATACGCTTTGTCTGCGCCGAACTGGATGCGCCGGGGTGACTTTCATTCGACCCGCCCCGTATGGGTCAATGGCGAAATCCGCACGGGCTACACCTGCAATGTCCTGCTCGATCTCACCCGTCCAGTCCTTTCCGGCAGGCGGTTCAACCTGGCGCTCGGGCGGACCGGCGGCGAGGACACGGAGTTCTTCCGCCATATGCATGCGGCCGGCGGACGTCTCGCCTATGCCCCGGATGCGCTGGTTTTCGAGCCGGTTCCGGAAAAGCGGGCACGCCTTGCCTGGCTTGCCAAACGCCGCTTCCGCTCCGGCCAGACCCATGGCCGCCTGTTGAGCGAGCCGGCCCAACCCGCAAGGCAGGTTGTGGAAATCGCCCGGGCGATGGCCAAATCCGGCTATTGCGCTGCAGCGAGCCTGCTCCTTCTCGGATCGCCGGTCGCCCGTTCGCGCTACGCCTTGCGCGCCATCATGCATGCGGGTGTCGTCAGTGGCCTTCTCGGCGTACGTGAACTCCAGCAATATGGGGCCGCGACCGCCTGATGACGCTTTCCCCACCAGAGGTCAGTTTTGTCGTCGCGGCCTATAACGCCGCTGACACGATCCGGCGCGCCATTTTGAGCGCGCTCGCTCAGGAAGACGTCGATCTGGAAGTGATCGTCGTCGACGATTGCTCTGCCGACGGTACCTCAGCCGTGGTCGAAGAGATCGCCGATCCCCGCGTGCGGCTGTTGCGGCTTTCAAAAAACCGTGGGCCAGGGGGAGCGCGCAATGCCGGGCTTGAAGCCGCACGCGGCAACTGGATCGCCATTCTCGATGCGGACGACACCATCACCGCCAATCGGCTGTCCCGCATGATCGATTTGGCGACGACCGCTGGCGCACAGATTGCCGTCGACAACATCGATGTTGTAAACCTCGACGGGCGCGTCGAGCGCATGTTCCCCGAAGCCTTGCTCGAGCACCACCGGGTGCTGACGCTTGCGGCGTTCATTCAATCCAATGTGCTTTTCCGCACGACCTATAATTTTGGCTATATGAAGCCGATTTTCGAGCGGCGTTTTCTGGACGAGCACGGCCTGCGCTTCGAGGAAGCCATCCGGATCGGGGAAGACTACATCCTGCTGGCGTCCGCGCTTGCTTGCGGCGGGCGCTGCGTCATCGATCCCTCGGCCGGCTATTGCTACCACATTCGCGAGGGCTCGATCTCCCGCGTCCTCGAACTTCGCCACATCGAGGCGATGATCGCGGCCGACAGGGATTTCCTGGCAAAACACGCGATAGATGCCGAGGCGATGACAATGCAGCGTCGCCGCGACAGGAGCCTGCACGAGGCACATGCCTTCCTGCGCCTCGTCGATCATCTGAAATCCAGATCGTTGGTGGAGGCCGCACAGGTGGCCTTCTCCGACCCCCGCGCGCTTCGGCATCTCAGGATGCCAATCGCCGTGCGGCTGCGCCGCTTGCTGGCACCGTTCGCACGATTGAAGTCCGCCACACCTGCGGTGGCGGCTGAACGATCCACCTCGGGCAATAGCCCCCACGTACGCAAAGGATAAAGCTATGGACCGTATCAGGACCGTCAGGAAAGCTGTGATTCCGGTCGCCGGCAATGGAACGCGGTTCCTCCCCGCGACAAAGGCGATCCCCAAGGAGATGCTGACGATCGTCGATCGTCCGGTCGTGCAATATGCGGTCGATGAAGCCCGCCAGGCGGGAATAGAGCACATTGTTTTCGTTACCAGCCGCAACAAGCAGGCAATCGAGGACCACTTCGATGACACGCCGGAGCTCATCTCGTCGCTGACCCGTTCCGGCAAGAATGCCCAGATTTCCGAACTCGAGGAGATGCTGCCACGCGCTGGCTCCGTCAGCTTCACACGGCAGCAGGCGCCGCTCGGTCTCGGCCATGCCGTCTGGTGTGCGCGTGACTTGATCGGCGATGAGCCCTTCGCGCTGCTTCTGCCGGATATGTTGTGTCACGGAGCGCGCGGCTGCATGGCTGGTCTCGTTGATCTCTATCGCCAGACCGGCGGCAACGTCGTTGGCGTCGAACAATGCGCCCCGGAAGACGCATCGAAATATGGCATTGTCGGCAAGGGCGCTGCAGTTCCCTACGGCTTCGAAGTCACGAAAATGGTCGAAAAACCGCGTGCCGGCGAAGCACCGTCAAATTTTTATCTGAACGGCCGCTACATTCTTCAGCCCGAGATCTTCGACATTCTCGCACATCAACAACGGGGTGCCGGCAACGAGATCCAGTTGACCGACGGGATGCTGAAACTCTCGCAAAATCAAGCCTTTCACGCCCATCCCTATGAGGGGCGCACCTTCGACTGCGGGTCCAAGGAAGGCTTCATCGCCGCCAATGTCGCCTTCGCGCTCGCGCGCGCGGACCTCGGCGACATGGTCTATGCCTCGGTCAAGGACATGGTCTTGTCTCACGAAGGCCGCATCCGCGCGGCATAAAGTTGTTTGGCGCCCCCTTTTTAGAAGGGGCGCCAAACCGTCGGATCAAAAGGGAAACGGACAGAGCGACCCAATGAACCAAAGAAGTCTCCCATTCAACAGCGTCGTGCCGCGGGAAATGGAGGAACCCGATAGGTTCATCGACCTTGACCGGCTCTTCTCGGTCATCGTCCGCCGTGCCAGGCTGGTTGGCGCGTTCGTCGTGCTTTTCCTGGCACTTGGCACGGTCTATCTCGTTTTCGCGACAGCGTTCTATACGTCGATGACGCAGATCCTGCTCGACGAAAACCTGTCGAAATACGCCGAGGAAGAGGCAACACCACAGAACAGCCAGTTGCTCGACACACAGATGGCGAGCGCCGTCGAGATCCTGAAATCCGGCGAACTCGCCTTGCGGGTCGTCGACAAGATGAACCTCGACGACAACGATACGGTTCTCAATCCGCCACGCTCGCCCTTCGGCGTCGTCAAGGACTGGCTGAGATCCGTAACCGGCGTCTTTTCGTTCTTTGGACCCGAGATCTCGGAAGAAGCAGCGCGCAATGGCCGGCGGCAGAAGGCGGCCGCGCTCATCCAGCAGGGACTGGCCGTCGAACGCGTCAACAGAAGCTCCGTCATTTCGCTTGCCTACGGCTCCAGCGATCCACAGCTCGCCGCGGCAATCGTGCGCGGCTATGCGGACGCCTATCTCAACGATCAGCTGAACGCCAATTTCGACGCGACGGAACGCGCCTCCGTGTGGCTGCAGGAGCGCCTTGCGGATCTGAGGCAACGCTCGCAGGCCGCTTCGCTAGAGGTCGAGAAATATCGCAGCGAGAACGGCCTGACGCTCGCCCGCGGCGAACTCATGTCCGAACAGCAGCTGGCAGATCTCAACAGCCAGCTCATCATCGCTCAAGCCGACACGGCAAGCGCTTCCGCGCGCTTCAAGCAGTTCCAGGCGATCGTCGACCAGGGACCCGAAACCGCGGTCAAGAATGCGACGATTTCCGCCAAGGAGGGCGACAACTCCGTCATCCGGGAGCTGCGCACCCGCTACCTCGCCGTCAGCAAACGCGAACAGGAAGTGACGCAGAGCTTCGGCGCCGATCATCCCCAGGCGGTATCGCTGCGCAAGGAAAGGTCCGATATCGGCCGTCAGATCTTCCAGGAGCTCCAGCAACTGACCGCAAGTTACCGTAACGAATACGAGGTTGCGCGCTCGCGCGAAGCTTCCTTGCGGGAAAACATCGAAGGCACCACCGGTCGCAACTCGGATGCGAACCTGTCGCTCGTCCATCTGCGCGAACTCGAGCAGAAGTCGGCAGCGTTGAAGACCCTCTACGAGACCTATCTCAATCGCTATGAGCAGGCCTCGCAGCAGCGCTCCTTCCCGATCGCCAAGGCTCGGGTCATCTCCGCCGCTGGCGTTCCGACTGCGCCCTCAAGCCCGAAGAAGACCTTGGTCCTGGCGCTTTCGGCTGTGCTCGGCATGATGGCAGGCGGTGCCTTTGCCGCGTTCCAGGAGTTCCGCGAGCGGACCTTCCGGCTGGAAAGCGACGTGCGCTCCATCCTCGGACACAGGTCTTTCGGCTACGTTCCGCTGATCGGCCCGCGTCAACCGACCACGACGGACCGGGTTCGCGCGCACTTGATGAAGGGCAAGACACCGCTACCGACGACACAGGCCGCAGTGCCGTTCGAGCGGGTCAGTCGCATCGTGCTCGACGCGCCGCGCTCCTCTTTCGCCGAGACCTTCCGCAACGCCAAGCTCGCCTGTGACCGGATGCTACACGGCAACGGCTCGCGCGTGATCGGTATCGTTTCGGCCGTTCCGGACGAGGGCAAGTCGATCATCGCGGCGAACTTTGCCGCACTGCTCGCGGCGAGCGGCAAGAAGACGTTGTTGATCGATGCCGACATCCGCAAGCCGGGTCTCAGCCAAATGATCAACCCGCCGCCGAAGACCGGCCTCGTCGAGGCGTTGATCGGCGAAACCTCCTGGCCCGCCGGCATCAAGATCGACCAGAAGACAAAACTGGCGATCTTCCCGGTTGGTGGGGAAGCAGGCGCAAAGAGCGAGCCTTATGACAGCCACGAATTGCTCGCCTCACCGGCGATGGCCGAACTCATCGACAATGCCCGCAAATCGTTCGATTACGTGGTTGTCGACCTTGCGGCACTGGCTCCGGTGGTCGATGCCAAGGCGTTTTCACCGCTCGCCGATGGCTTCATCTATGTCGCCGAATGGGGCCGCACGCCGTCGCGTCTGGTGCGTGACCTGCTCAATTCCGAACCGCAGATCAACGGCAAGATCCTTGGCGTAATCCTCAACAAGACGGATATGAACGAGCTGGCGAAATACAGCGACTTCGGTGGCCCCGAGCACTATCGCCATCGTTTCGAGAAATACTATGTCGAAAACGCCGGGACCTATCGCAGGACCGAGGCGGCCTGACGACCTCCCTGCCCGGCAGTAAACGAAGCCTCGGATCGGAGACGGTCCAAGGCTTCGTCTTTTGGGATCAAGGGAGCCGGATCGGTGCGCGACCGATAGGCGCTGAGCTCAATCCCTCCAGAACAGCGGCGTCAGGATGACGAGCACCGTCAGGATTTCCAGACGGCCGAGCAGCATCATGACCGACAGCAGGTAAAGCGCCGGATCCGACAAGGTCGAGAAATTGCCGGCCGGTCCGATGATCGGCCCGAGCCCGGCGCCGACATTCGAGAGCGCCGTGGCAATGGCGGATGCGGCTGTGACGAGATCATAGCCCATGGCGCCCATCGCCAGACTGCCGAACGCCCAGATGAACATGTAGGCGGTGAAGAACATGAAGACCGTGCGCTGGACATCGATGTCGATGAGGCCCTTGCCGTAGCGCACCGTGTGGACGGCATTCGGGTAGATCAACTTGAAGAGTCCCGCACGGATGGAATTGAAGATGATGATGAAGCGGTAGGCCTTCATGCCGCCGGCCGTCGAACCGGAGCAACCGCCCATGAAGGTTGCGGCAAAGGCAAGCGCGACGATGAACTCTCCCCACAGCATGTAGTCGTCGCTGGCAAAGCCCGTCGTCGAGAGAATCGACGAAACGGTGAAGAACCCGTGCGCAAGCGCGTCGTTTGCGGCGACGCCGTTGGCAAGCCGCTGATAGAGGCTTGCCGCCAGCGCGAGCACCGTCAGATAGGACAGGAAGACGATGATCTGCGGATCCTTCAGCGTATCGAGCCGGCCGCGAACGATGAAGAGAATGAGCACCGAAAACGGCAGGCTGCTCAAGGTCATGAAGAACGTGGCCACCCAGAGGATCGGCAGGCTCTTGAAGTAGCCGAGCGAGGCGTCGTGGGTGGAAAAGCCTCCGGTCGCGATCGTCGACATCGCATGGTTCAGCGCGTCGAAGCGGCTCATGCCGAGATAGGAATAGATAATGGTGCAGGCAACGGTCAGCACCACATAGATGAGGATGAAGGCGCGCGTGAAGGTGACGATCCTGGCGAAGGGTTTCTCGGTGGTATCCGAGGATTCCATCTTGAAGAAGGACATGCCGCCGACACGCAGATAAGGCATGACGAAGAGCCCGAGCGCCACGATCCCGATACCGCCCAGCCAATGTAGCAGCGAGCGCCAGAGAAGAATGCCCGGGGGTGCGAAGTCGAGGCCGGTGATGACGGTTGAGCCAGTGGTCGTGATGCCGGAGACGGATTCAAACAGGGCTTTGGCGAAATCAAGCTTCAGCGAAGAGAACCAGAAAGGCACCGCTCCGACGAGCGAAATGACGAGCCAGAGCAAGTTGACGACGAGGAAGCCCATCTTGCGGCTGAACGGCGGCGCCCCGCCCTCAGTCGCTGCCATCGTCAGGAGCGATATGCCCCCGGTGATGAAGGCCGAAACGGCAAAGATCCGCCAATCCGGATGCCCGTGGACCAAATCGACCGCCGCCGGAAGTAGCATCGCCAGCGACAGGTAGAACGCTGCCTTCGCGGCGATGTTGATCGCGGACTGGTAGAGAGGTGCATGCAATGGTCGACGGCCTCAGCGCTGTTGTCCGAAAGCCCCAATCGGCTGTTGGGATAGGCTGGCATTCAATCCGAAAGACGCGCGATTCGCACCCGCCGCGCCAGCACAGCGCGTGGGCCATTGGCCAAACGGCCCGTACTTGTCGCACAGTCTCAGCACTTTATCACTGCCGAGGGCGCCAAGAGGCGCTGCAAGCGGCAAGACACTACGGTTTCCACAACCGTTCTGCGGCATTTTGCCCAATCAATTCTAACTCACGAAAAGATCAGGGCTTTTGGGCGCGACAAGTCATCACCTTGACTTATTTCTGCGTGTAAAGCCTGCTTCATCCGTTCCACAATGCAACCTTGAGCACGACCAATGACACCCGCCCGCTTCACCCAATGCCTTCTTGTTCTTCGTTGGACGCCGATCAATCTGGCGAGCGCCCTCCATTGCAACCTGGCATGGATAGAGGCGATGGAGACCGGCGAGGAGAAAGTGCCGGAAGAGCTTGCGACCTGGCTCGAGACACTGGCACGGACCCACGAGGAGCTCGGCATTCCGGTCACATATCGCGGCAAGGGCCTCGAGCCCGCAGCGAGCCGTGCTGCGCGTCGCTGACGGACTTGGTTGGAGCCCGCCCAACTGGGGCGCCTCGCTAACGAGGATCATCTGTTTCCGGAGCGATCGCCATGGCACCCGCCGGACTTAGTGAACCACAGCGCCACAAACGATAGGCTTGCTGCGTGTCCCAGTCATAGTAAAAGGCTGCATCCAGCCGCTTTGCCTTCGCAAAGTCGGAAAAGACCATGCGCATGGCCGCCATCGCCCCCTCACGCTGACGATCATCGACAGGACAAGTACGCGCGGTGTTGGCGATCCCCCACTCCGTCACCCAGCATGGCCGGCCGCTCTCCGACGGCTTGCAGAAATCGAGGAGCTTGCTGACGATAGATCTGATCGCTTTCGGATCCTTGCGGGCGGGGTAGATGTGGATGCCATAGGCATCGACAAGCTGCTCCATCCCTCGGGCCTGCAGAAGCGCGATCACCTCAGCCGGATCAAGCCGCTCCATGCCCTGTCGGTCCGCTTCCTTGGCACTGATGTCGGAGAGGCCGGCCGAGACGATGGCGGCGCCGCTGCTTTTTTCGCTTTTGCGCATCTCGTCCCGGGTGATCCTTAGCACCTCGACGTAGCGGTCCAGGCCTTCTTCAAAGGCTGCGCGATCCTTGAGATCGGCGAGGGTTCGCGGCGTCGGCTGACCGGGTTTTGGATAGACGGCAAGGTCACCGTTGTAGCCGGCAAGATTGATCTCGTTTCCAGGTTCCACCGCTTCGAGGCGGACGCCGAGGGCATCGAGGCGCGCGATCGCTTCGCGAAGACCTGCGCGATACCGATCGAGATCCAGATCGGACAGGCGGTTGATATCCCAGATGCGCCCGTGGCCGCTCCGCGGCCGTACCGCATCCCCATAGTAGCTTGTGTTCGCAAGCTGGATCTCGAGCAGGATGCGCAGTCCCAGCCGGCTGGCTATAGCGGCCGCCTCGATGCTTCTGTCGACCGGCCGCGATAGAGAAAGGCGCACATGCGTAGCGCCGCTGTCGGCGATTTCCTTGAGAACGCGCTCCTGTTGCCCGCGGTCGAGCCAGGCGAGGTTGAGCCGGTTGACCCCGTAGCGCGCCAAACCCGCGTCCTCGGCCAACGCGACAGGGGCGCAAGCGATCGCCGCCAAGGAAATCTGGGCGGCAAGAAGCAGCGCCCATGGCGCTGCCCTTTTCATGTGGCGATTAGATCCCAACCTGTTTGAGCGCACTTTGGAAGTTCGCCTCGCAAGCCGAGTACCGCTCGGTGACGGCCTGTGCGTCGATCTTGGACAGGAAGTTGGCAAGATGGGTGCGCTTGTCACCTTCACGGTTCCACACGCCGGCTTCGATATAGGGGAAGCCGATGAATTCGAGCATCTCCCGCATGCGGTCGTCGACAGCGATCATCAGCGACGGCGTTCCCGCCTGCATGCCGATGACGCAACCGTGGAACCGCCGGCCGATGCAGAGGTCGCGGGACGAGGTCCAGGCGCGCCATTGGTTGGTGTCGAAGAACACCAGGAGTTCGTTCTGCCTCTGCCACTTCTCCTGATGCTTGTACTCGGTTTTGCCGGTGATGCGTCCACTCGCGCGGTCGTAGACCGGGGCGTTGTCGTCGACGGGAAGCGTCAGGTTATAGGCGACAACCTCGTCCTGGACGACGTAGCTTGCGACGCCATCGGGCTTTAAGAGCGCGTGGGCATCGACGATCGTGTCGGCGACGCTGCCGAGATAGCCACCGAGAGCGAGTTTCTGGGCCGATGCCAGATCCGCATTGGCAAGAGAAGTCAGCGAGCGCCGCATCTCGTTCGGTGCGAAGAAGAGCGAAGGGCAGCCGGTCGGCTTGACGAACTTCATGCCTTCGGCCCTGAGGAACTCCGCGGTGAAATAGCCCCGGGTCAGGAAGAAGCTTTCCTTCTGCTTCAACACCTCGAGGAAACGCAATGTGCCGGCCGGCAGGTTCTCCCTGAGCCCCTCACGCTTCTGGATGCCGATGCCCATCACCAGCACGGGCATCTTGAGTTTCTCGAAAACATCAGCTTCGAGATCGGCTGAATATCCCGGACGCAAGAGGTTCGCCGAGGCGAACACGCACATGTCGAATTCCTTGTTCAGCGCATCATAGACGTCATTGGCTCCGCGGCTGTTGGCCAGGTGCCAGAAGGGCACATAGGTCACATCATGTCCGCGCAGGGCGTAAGCTGCCCCCTCGCCGATCAGGTAGTTGCCGGTATTGGCGATCTTCTTAACCTGGTCGATCAGTTCCTTCTTGCTTCGGATGTCGTCGAAGTAAGGCTTGTGATGAACCGTCGCACCGGAAACGCGCGAGACGGTACGCTGGAGATAAGAAGGGATTCCGGTGAGCAGGATACGCATCGATACACCTGAGTTGTGGACTGACCGACAGAGTTGACGAAGAGCGCGGGCGGAATGAGGAGATGTATGTGCGGTCTTCCTCTTTCCGCCCGAACATTATGAAATCGATCGCATTCATGCTTCGGGTGCGAATGCACCCGAGGCCGATGCGATTACTGGCCGATACCGATTTCGCGCAGCACCGTGCGGAAGTTGCGTTCGCGGTCGGAGTAGCGGTCAACCAGTTCCGACGCGTTCAGACCGGCCAGATGGTCGGCGACGAACTGCGCGCGGTTTTCCGCCTTTTCGAGCTCCTGTACGTCGACCGCCGGCAGACCAGTAAAGCCCAGCATTTCGCGCATGCGGTCGTCGACCGCCACCATCAGGCTGGGAACGCCCGCCTGCATGGCGATGATCGAGCCGTGGAACCGCCGGCCGAAGTTGAAGTCCATGTGCGAGGCCCAGGCGCGCCACTGGTTGGTGTCGAAGAAGGTGCGCACGTCGAACGGCACCTTCTGGCGGTCGGCGCCCGGAAAAGTGAGATCGCCGAGCATCTTGCCCGAGCAGGAGTCGAAAACCCTGCCATCGGCATCCGGCTCGACCTTCATGTCGAAGTGCAGGAACTCGTCCTGGATGACATATTGCGGCTTCGCGCCCTCGGGGTTCAAGGCCAGGGCATCGACGATGCAATCGTGATTGGCACCGAGATAGCCCGAGAAGATGGTCTTTGCCTGGCCGATCTTGACGTTCGGCAGCTTGCGCATCGACGCGCGCATGTTGTTCGGCGCGAAGTAGACCGAAGGGCAACCAGTCGGCCGAACGAACTTGAAGCCCTGGTCCTTCAGGTAGCCGGCCGTTTCATAGCCGCGGGTCAGGAAATAATGTTCACGGTCCTTCAGGACGTCGAGCAGCCGCCTCGTTCCTTCCGGCAGGCCGGTTTCCAGATCCTTGCGGTTCTGGTGGCCGATGCCGAGCATGACGATCGGCATCTTGAGCTTGCTCAGAACATCAGCCTCCGCATCCGCGGAAAGTCCCTTGCGCAAGAGGTTCGCGCAGGTGAAGACGCAAATATCGAAGTTGTTGTTGAACTCTTCGAAACCGGTGCCGTTCTTGTGGCAATTATAGAGGTGCCAGAACGGAATCTGCTTGGCGTGCGGCGCGATGGCGCGCAAGGCCCCCTCACCGATCAGATAGTTACCGGTGTTGCTGATGTTGCGAAGCTCCTGAAGAAACTCGTCCTTGGATTCGGGCTGCTTTTGCCGTTCCGAATAGGAAACCGACAGGCCATTCGCGCCATTGGCGAGGCGCGTGTAATGACCAGGAATTCCCGTCAGGAGGATTCTTGGACGCATGCGTATGTCCCTTCTCGTTGAATAGTCGCCCGGCGCGCTCAAACTGCTGCTGCAACGCCGGTATTGGTTGCCTCACGCGCACGGATGACCTTGGCGCGCGAAAGAGATGAATTGCTCACGGCGCCGTCGCACCAGCCGAGGAATTCCGCGAAGGAATTGGGCCAGGCGCGTCGCGCCGCCGTTCTGAGGCAGCCTTCCATGATGGGGGCGAGCAGGTTGCGGTCGCGGGCAACCTCAGTGATTGCCTTGACCATGTCTCGTACCACCTGCGGATCGGAAGGAGCGTCGATCAGGATACCGTCCTCGCGATCGACGATGAGTTCGTCCACCGCGCCGACGGCGGTTGCGATCGGAACGCAACCAAGCTGCTGTGCTTCCGCGATCATCAAGGGCGCACCTTCCCAGCGCGACGGCATGACCAGCACGTCGGCCCAGCCGAGCGCCTTGATCAGATCCCGGCTGGCAAAGACGGGCGGACGCACGTCGACGCCAAGCTCCTTGAGCCGGTCCGTCCAGGAGAAGCTGGCGTCGGCGAGGATCTCGCCGCCGATTGCACGCGCGTCGAACGGCACATGTGCTGCGCGCAGTTCCGCAATCGTCGCGGCAAGCCGGTCGATGCCCTTCTGCTGGTCGAGGCGGCCCATATAGAGGAGCCGCAACCGATCATCCTTGCGTTCGATCCGCCGCACCTGCAGCACCTCCGCAAGCACCTTGGGCGGGACCGAGAAGCTCGCACCGTTCGGAACCGCAAAGATCTTCTCAAGCGGCACACCGAAGCTGTGCAGATAGAACTTGAGCTGTTCCGAACAGGTCAGGAAGACGTCGTAGCAATGCTCATGCGCGATCGCTGCGAAAGGCTGGCCGGCGGGGCGCTTGAACGGCGTGTTGTCGACGACGTGCAGATAGCAGGCTGTGCGCGTGCCTTCTGAGCGCAGGCGGGCGATCAGCGGGTGCATCGCCATGACGTGGTTGTTGATGACGAGGTCGAAGCCCGAAAGCTGCCCCTTCAGCGCGCCCCAGTCGACCTCATGATGTTCGGCGATGAAGTCTTGCCCAAGGAACGAACCGGAGCCACCCCAGGCCGGGATGCCTTGATCCCAGAAGTGAACATAGTCGAAGCTCGCATCGAATTCGTCGATCACGTCCATCCGGCTGGTGCCGAGCACGAACAGATGTGTCTCATAGCCGGCGGCGCGCAATTCGCGGGAAGCGGCATAGATGACCTTCTCAGCACCGCCGAAGGAGGCGTTCGGCACGAGCAGGGCCGCCGTCTTCTTTCCGGCTTCGCTGTGCCCGAGCGGCAATACCGGCGAACCGCCGATTTCCGTACGCAAGGCCTTGTGCAGATCGGAATAGGGCATGAGGCGCGGCGGCCGCCAGGTCCAGCGGCGGCCCGCAGTGCGGCGCAGCGGGCTCGTGGCGATCGCGTTGACGCAGTTGATCATGACCTGTTGCGGCGTAATCAGCGTCCGGCGCGGCAGAGCCCGCGGGAACGGGAACCTCACGTTGAGAACCGCCGACGTCGGCCAGACCTGCTGGCTGCCGATTGAGGCGAACCAGTCGAGCGCATTGTTGCGGATGACGTCGCGCAGAAGCGCGGTCGAAATGAAGATGAGATCCGGCTGGCCGACATGCTCCGATCCGGCGTCGCGAAAGGTCGGCTCGATCTTGCGCTGCGTGGCGTCGTTGCCGAGATGGACGAAGACGACGTTGGCCTTTTCGCTCAAGCGCTCCAGATGACAAAGCACGTTCGGCAACATGCGTGAGCGCAGGAGCAGATCGATCGTCGCGCCGCTGCCGGCCATCACGAAGGGTGGAAAGTGCACGTTGTCCGGCTCGCCGGTATTTGCCCAGAAGGCCGGAATGATGTCGTCGAGGCGCAACCGCTTCGGCTGTTTGGTCGGGTCGGTGAAGAACGAGATTGCCGCGTCTTCGGTGCGAGCGAAGAGATAGCGGGGGCATTCCTCGTGTTCGAAGTCGACGAGCATCGGCCGTTGGAAGAGCGCCCTGTGACGCTTCCGGAGGAAGCTGACGGAGGTCGCCCGGTCGCGATTGGCTTCCTTGAAGCGGCTTTCCGCGCGAAGCCGGTATTCGAAAGTCGTCTCGTGGCAAGGCGTACCGACGAAACCGTGCTCGACGCAGGAAAGCCAGAATTCCCAGTCTTCGAAACCGTTCTGCCGGTCGTCGTTGAAACGAACGCCCTCCCGGAAGACATCGATGGAGATCATCGAGCCAGTGTCGCAGATGTTGTCGGTGATGCAGTGAACCAGTCTGGAATAGTGGTTGCCGTAATGGGCCCGCCAGCTCACCGAGAAGGTATCGATGTTGGTGTAGACCCAGCCCGCGCCGCTGTCACGCAGTTGCCGATAAAGGGTTTCGATCGTTCCCGGCAGAACGCGGTTGTCGGCATCGAGAAAATAGACCGCCTTCGCTTCGGAGAGGTTTTCGAGCACATAGTCGATGGCGCGATTGCGCGCGCCGCCCGGCCCCGCATTGCGGCCAAAGACCACATGGATGTCGGGATGGGCGGCAGAAAACAACAACAACTGATCGAAGGTTTCGTGCCGCGGATCGCCGTCGACGGAGACGACGATGGCGATCCGGCACTCTGAAAGCACCGACGCCAAAGCGGATTCGATTGCCTCGAGTGCCAGTGCCGCGTGCCCGTAAAGCGGCATGGCAATTGCGATAAGGTCGCGAGGATCGCTATTGCTGGACATGAGATGCACCACCCGATTGCTTCACCATCCGGAAGCCCGACACCTTGAGCCAGGAAAAATCGACGGAGTCGGTGACCGCACGGCTGAGGATCATCAGATCCATGGGCTGGCGCACCGGCTCGTCCAGTTGGAAATTGATGTTGATCGGCTGTTGGTTCGTCACTTCGCGCCAGCCACTGAAAAAGGCCGAAGGCTTGGCGGAACCCTTGCGGGCGAGCTCGGCAACTTCCGAGCGCGCGTTCGAATTGGCGGGCGCAAGCAGGAAGCTGACGGCCGCTGGTGCCCCCTTCGGATGATCGACGATGGCGCTTGCGGAAAACGATATGGTTCCGGGCTCCACCGCGCGGCCAATGGCGCCGGCCGACACGCCGCTTGGTAGCGGATGGCAGACCACTGCGTGCTCGTGCTCGAGGAAGCGTACCGTCTGGAACTCCGGAACCACCGGCGTGACGGAAACATCGACGATCTGGCTCAAGAGATCCACCGACAGGCGGTAGTCCTCGATGAAGTGGCCGTCGAGCAACGCTGTTGGCGCGATCATGTTGGGCATGCGAGCCGGCTTGACGCCGGGAAGACCCGTGTAGATACGGAAGGCGAGCGGACGCAGGTCGAGGTCGGCGTGACGCGTTTCAGAGCGCGCCGTGTAATGCTCGCTGGCAATGGGATAGCCGAGTGAAAGGCCGATGGTTTCAGAACCGGTCGTCGACACCCTCACCCGCAGGGTTCTGGCACCGCCACCGCAGGTGCGCGGCAGGGCGAAGAAATTCCACGTTGGGACCAGCTGCGAAAACGGCACGGACCATTCGGCCACACCCTCGCCGCTTTCGACATAGCTCAGGACAACAACCAGTTCGCCGCCGTCCCGCGGAACCGAATTGAAGTGAAGCGCAATGCCGGCCACCCCATGGCTGGAAACCGGCAAGAGCTGCTCGACGAAGGCATTGGCGATCAGATGGCCGATGCCCTCATCCTTCGGATCGACATAGGGGTCATGCGCGAAGACCTCGGTGACCGGCTCCCAGTTACGGGCCTGGAACGCATCTTCGAGCGCACGGTAGTTTTCGAGCAGCGTTTCGCGCTCACGGCGCAACAGCGCAAGTTCCGAGGTGATTGCACTCGAAAAGCGCGCGAGACGCCCGACACCGCCATCGACGAGCGCCTGAATGAGGGCTGCACTTTCCGTCGCCGTGTGTGCGCTCAACCGCTTGACCGGGAATTCCGGCACGGTGCCCAGCGCACGGAGCGAGACGAGCCGTTCCGCAAGGTCCTCCTCCCCCTCTTTTGAGAAGGCGAGCCCGATCAGCGGGAATACGTTTTCGAGCGTGGTTTTCTCCCGATCCCCAGCGGGAAGGAAATGGACCAGGTGCTCGATGCCGCTACCCGCGACACTCGCCCTGTCGCGATCCGATGCCACCACCAGCTTTCGCTTCGCCTGCGAATACCTCACGCCAGAAGACATCAACTCTTGCACGCGCCACCTTCATAAAATGAACAACTTCCCTCTGAGGTTGAACTCGCCGAGACGAAATAAATCGGCGAATTCAACCTTCTACGGAAATCATACCAAGGTTATTTGCAGTGCACAATAAGTTATATTTGTGTTTCTCGTGAAATAATACTTCGGATTTTGAAGTATTATGCAGATGAAACCAGTGAAATATTAGAGGTCGAGGCACTGCCTGTTGCCTTATCCAGCAACATCATCTGTCGGGCGATGCAATCACCCAGCCTGAACCGCTGCTCGATCGTCCGACGGGCGGCCGCACGCATCTCGGTATACTTTTCCGGATGCCGCAACGCCTCGGAGACGACGCTCGCGAGCGCGTCCGTATCGAAGAACGGCACGAGCATGCCGTTGCGACCGGAACTCACCACTTCCTTAATCGGGGCGGTATCCGACCCGATGACCAGTGCGCCGCAGGCCATGGCTTCCAACACCGACCAGGAAAGGACAAAGGGATAGGTCAGGTAGATATGGGCTGCAGAGATCTGGAAGAGTTGCCGCAACACGGCATGCGGCACGACGCCCGGAAACAAAAACCTGTCGGCCGGCACATCCAGGGTCTGGAGGAGATAGTCTCTCCAGGAGCCTCCGCCCGGCGGCGGAGCGCCGTAGCTGACGCCATCACCCCCGACGAACACGAAGAGCGCGTCGGGGTGCTCGCGTGCGACTTTCGCAGCCGCGGCAAGCGCCTGTGGAAAACCGCGATAGGGCTCGAGATCACGGGCGACGAAAGTGACGATCGGCGGGCTGCCGGCCTTCAGAACCCGCCCATCCGGAAGCTTGAGGGAGGCCGATGCATCCGGGCGAAAGACACGGGTATCCACACCCTCATGGCAGACGGCGATGCGTCCGCGGTGCTCTGCCGGATAGAGGCTTCTTTGCCATTGGGTCGGACTGATGCCGCCATCCAGCGCCTCCAGCGACAGAAGCTGCGCCATGTTGCGCAGACGCAGCCGCTTTCGCGTGTCCGAATCGGGTTGGTCATCCGGGGCAAAACCGATGTCCGCCCCCTCGGCGCGGTAGAAGAATTCGCAATAACCGAGTGCTGGAACATTCGGCAGCACGTCCTTGACGAACATCATGCTGCCCCAGCCGGTGTGCCCGACGATGACATCGGGCACCTGGCCTTGCTTGGCCATCGCTTCGAAGGTTTCTGCAACCCGATGACCTATCCGGACGTGATGGTCCGGGACGCCCAAATGCCTTGCCATTTGCGCATTGGCCTGTGGTCCTGGCTCAGCCCTGTGGCGAATGACCCTGGTGGACGGAATCCGCTGATCCACGGTTTCCGTTACCAAGGTTACTTCGTTTCCCGTCTGCGCCAAATGGGCCGCGAGAGCGGCGAACTGGCAGAAGCCGCGCCGGTGTACAAATGCTACGTGCATGTTCCTAGCCTTTTGCCGATGAAAGGAGAGCGTTCGCGCTGCGGCTCAAATGCCGTAGCGCGTCGCATTCCCCCAAACCAGCTCAAGCCGGTGCAGCGTTTGAAATGCGGTTTCGAGATTGCGTCGGTCCTGATCGCCGTGACTGAGCACCCGCTCATAAGCGCCGGCGGCTTTGCGGAGCGAATCGCAGAGCTTCTTGCCCTTCTCCGAAAGCCGGATGCGCGCCGAACGCCGGTCGCGCTGCGATGCAGCCCGGTCGATGTATTCCCCATCGCCCAGTTGTTTCAGATAGTAGGAAACGTTGGAACCGACATAGTGGCCTCGATCCAGAAGCTCCGCGACGGACACTTCCGCATCGCCGATCGCGAGCAAGACCATGGCTTGCGCCGGGCCGATATCGTCGACACCAAGCTTCGTCAGCTCGGCGCGTAACAGGCCGGTAAAGCGTCTGCTGGCTCGCTCCATCATCCGCGCCAGCTCGAAATACGTGACCACGGAGGCTTCGCTCTCCTGGCCAATATTTTCGTGTTCAGCGGCACTACCAACTGCGTCATCCCCGGGGCGGATGGCAACAGCGCCGCCAAAGTCTGCGAACGGATAGAGAATCTTTTGATTCATCCCTCTCTCCAACTAAGCATTACTACAATATTCAAAAATTGCTTCAAATTTTGAAGCAATTTCCGGCCCCCTTTACTCCCCCCGAATATGATTATCTTGAGCATTCCACCATTATTGTGTCACACTTGTCACGGCAACACTGTGATTTAAGTGATAACAAACAAAATAGCTCGCTCAAGACCCCAACGAACTTATCCAGAAAATCGCCACGCGTGACAGCAAACGAGGCAATATGATTAGCAAGAACCAAATTGGGCCAAAGACGGCGCAAAATGGAGCAAATGATCCACGGCTGCTTATTTTGAAGGCGCGCCGCGTGTTCGTTTTGGCACTTATTTATGCAGCGGTGCTGAGCGCTTGCATCGGCATCTTGCAGCTGTCGACGCCGCTTTACATGATGCAGGTGCACGACCGGGTTCTCAACAGCCAGAGCATGGACACGCTCACCATGCTGACGATTCTGGTCGTCGGCGCGCTCATCATCTATGGCGTGCTCGAATATATCCGGGCGCTGACATTCCAGGCGATGGGCAGTGCGGTCGTGCGTTGGCTGAACCTGCCGGTGCTGACGGCTGCCGTTCAGGCGGCCGCCGATCAAGGGTTGACCCGCGCGACCCAGTCGCTGCGCGACCTGGCGGAGCTGCGCAGCTTTCTCACGACCTCAGCCGTCAGCGCGCCGCTCGATGCCGCCTGGTCGCCGATCTTCCTTGGCGTGCTCTTCGCGCTGCACCCAATGTTCGGCCTTCTTGGCGCCATTTCGATTGCCCTGCTCGTGTGTTGTGGATTGCTGACTGATTTGCTGACTCGCCGGATGATGAAAGAGGCCAATCAAGCCAATATCGAGGCCGTCTCGAAAATTGGTGCGAGCTTGCGCCATGCCGAGGCCATCGAGGCGATGGGCATGCTGCCGGCTCTCGCCCGCCGCTGGCGCGCGGCGCAACTGCACGCACTGGATGCGCTTGAAGTCAGTGGCAGCCGAAGCAAGGCGATGGCCTCCATCACCCGTTCGCTGCGTTTCATGATCCAGGCGGCCGCACTGGCCACCGGCTCAATCCTCGTCATGAAGCAGGAAATTTCTCCCGGCGCGATGATGGCGACAACCATTCTGACGGGACGCCTGCTCGCCCCATTTGATTCGATGATCGAAAACTGGCGCCAATGGGTGCTCGCCATCGCGAGCTGGCGCCGCATCGAGGCGGCGCTCAAGGAAGATCTGGCCGTACGCCAGACGATGCCGCAGCCGCGTTCTCAGGGAGATCTCGTCGTCGACAAGCTGGTCTACGCCGCTCCCGGCCTCGATGTTCCGATCATCAAGGGTATCGGGTTTACGCTTTCTCCTGGCGAGGTGCTCGGCATTGTCGGCCCGTCGGCCGCGGGCAAGTCGACGCTCGCGCGCCTGCTCGTCGGTATTCTGAAGCCGACCACCGGTGGCGTCTTCCTCGACGGCAACAACGTCTATCTCTGGGAGCGCTCCTCGTTCGGACAGATGACCGGCTACCTGCCGCAATCGGTCTCGCTGCTCGAAGGGACCATCCGCGACAACATCTCGCGCATGGAGGAAGGTGAGCCGCAAAAGGTGCTCGAGGCCGCCCGCCTTGCCGACGTGCACGATATGATCGGCCGGTTGCCGCTTGGATACGATACGCCTGTCGGTGACGGCCATCTGACACTTTCCGGCGGTCAGCGGCAGCGAATAGCACTCGCCCGCTGCCTTTATGACCGCCCTCGCCTGATCGTCCTCGACGAACCGAACGCCAACCTCGACGCGATCGGTGAGCGCGCGCTGATTCGCGCGATCGAAAAGGCCCGCAACGACGGCGCGATCGTCATCATGATCGCCCACCGGCCGACCATCATGCAGGCGGCAGACAAACTGCTCGTCCTCGAAAACGGCCGTATCACCCAGTTCGGACCGCGCACCGACGTTGTCGCATCCATGACTCCTGGCGAACCGAGACGGGAAGGCGCTACCGCATGACGAACAAGCCAAAACTGCCGATCGCGCAGGGTTCAAAGAACGCGGTGACAACGCGTGGCCCGGAGAACCTGCCTGCCATCGTCGACCGGCCCCATCCGCTGCACGGGCTGGAGATCGATGCGGAAAGCAGCGCTACCGCTCCGCTGCGCGGCGTGTTCCTTGCAGGGCTCACGACGATTCTCGTCGCCTTTGGCGGCTTCTTCGGCTGGGCTTTCTCGACGGAGCTCAGCAGTGCCTCGGTCGCAAGCGGCACCATCGTGGTCGATTCGAAACGCAAGACCGTCAGTCATTTCGAAGGCGGTATCTTGAACCGGCTCCTGGTCCAGGAGGGGGATCGGGTTGCGGCTGGGCAGCCGTTGCTCAAGCTGGAGGACACGCGCGCACGCTCTGACCTTCAGGCGCTGCAAAGCCGCCGCATCGGCCTGATCGCAAAACTTGCGCGCCTGCGGGCGGAGCAGACGGGATCGCAATCAATCGCCTTTCCGAACGACCTGACCGCCACATCTGACGCTACGGCCGAAGATGCGATCACAGCGGAAACGAACTTCTTCGACAGGCGCCGCGAAGCCAAAACCGGCCGCCTGGAGGTTCAGAGCAAGACGATCGAGGAGTTTTCCGAAAAAGCGAAATCGCTCACGGAGCAGATCCGCGCAACCGACCGCCAAATCGAACTCATTTCCGAACAGCGCACATCAATCGCCACACTGGTCGAGAAAGAATACGCACAGCGCTCGAAGCTGATCGAGATCGACGCCAAGCTCAGCGAACTGGCCGCAACCCGCGGCGAGCTTGCGGGCAACAAGGCCCAAGCCGAAAAGGCGGAAGCTGGCGCCGAGCTCGGCTTGACCGGGATCGAGAATGAATTCCAGTCGGAGATTGCCGGGGAAATCACCACGGCCCGGCTCGAGCTTTCCGACGTCGAAGAACGACTGGTCGCCGCCAAGGACGTCCTGACGCGTCTCGACATCCGCTCGCCGCAGGCGGGTATCGTCACCAATATTCAGCTACGCACGCCGGGTAGCGCCGTCTCGGCCGGCCAGCCGCTGCTCGATATTGTGCCCGAGGACGAACCGCTTCTCGTCGAAATGCATGTCGGCACCCGCGACATCGACAGCATCGGCATCGGTTCGAAGACGCAGATTCGGCTGACGGCCTACAACCAGCGCACGCATCTGCCTCTTGACGGCGAGATCAGCTATGTTGCGGCCGACCAGTCGGTGGATGAGAAATCGAATGTCTCCTACTACGTGGCGCGTGCCCGCATTGCGCCCTCGTCGCTTAGCGCCAACCCTGACATTCGGCTCTACCCAGGCATGCCCGCCGAGGTTTTGATCGTCCACAAGCCACGTTCGGCGATCGACTACATGGTCTCACCGATTGCGGACAGCCTGAACCGCGCATTTCGCGAAGACTGAAGCAAGAGATCCAAATTCGGCAGCCGCCGGCGAAATTCAATTTCGCCGGCATTTTGCTTCTAATTTTGAATTTAATTCCAAGTAATACCAAAGATACTTACCCCTTATATCGTGGGGATAAACATCAAAATGACACACAAGATACATCCTAGGTAGAAAACAATAATACAGTACATCTGTATTTCTTTTGTTTTTGCTGTTGCCTTCTGTTTTATTGCAGTGCAATGTCGCGGCGCTCATCCAAGGTTTTCAGGCCAGTGATGAGCGTAAGCAACAACTAAGAGGAGTAGCATATGGCCACGTTGGAAGGCGGCGCGTATGATGACGCCCTTTTTGGCTCGCGCTTTGACGACTTCATCCATGCTCGTAGCGGTGATGACTTCGTGAACGGAGGCAATGGCGACGACACCATCTTCGGTGACGAAGGTGATGATCTGCTGTTCGGCGGTAACGGCAGCGATACCCTGTTCGGCGGCTGGGGCAGCGATGTTCTCCATGGCGACAACGGGAACGATGTCCTGTTTGGCGGCCAGGGTGACGACCTGCTCTACGGCGACAATGGGAACGATATCCTCATTGGCGGCGGCGGCAGCGACCTGCTCATGGGTGGCCGCGGCAGCGACATCCTGTTCGGTGGTGCCGACAACGACATCATCAACGGCGGCCACGGCGACGACGTCATGGCTGGCGGCGAAGGCAGCGATGTGTTCGTCTTTGACGGCGGTGGCGGCAACGACGTCATCCTCGACTTCACGCCCGGCGAAGACCTGCTGCAGGTTTCGAAGGACATCAACGGTCTCGACATCTCTTCTCCGGAAGATCTGGCATCGCGCGTCACCCAGGTTGGCGGCAACGTGGTAATCGATTTCGGCCATGGCGACACTCTGACGCTCGTCAATGCCGATGCCGAAGACATCCAGGCCAACCCGAACCACTACTTCACGATCCATTGAGATTGACCGGTGCGCCCTGCTTCCTCCCGTGGGGCGCGCCCTCCCTTTTCGTCCTTCAGGAGTAGCGCGTGGCGGCAGACGACCGTATCAGGAGCCTCAGTGCGGAATTCACGACGGCTGTAGCATTCAGGCTCAGCCTTGATGTTGCTGTGTTGATCTGGGACGCACCTGCAGAACTGCCGGCGAAAACGAAATACGCGCTAAATGCATCCCGGTCTCTCGTTCCCCTCGTCAGCATGACCCTTCCGCGCGCCGATGGCGGGCAACGTGTTTTCTGGGCAATGCGTGCGGGAAGCGAACGCGAACTTGCGGAGATCGCCGTCGGTCACGATGTCCTTCAAACCGTCGTCCTCGAGCCAGCCGGCAAGCTTCCGTTCCTCGACATGGCGGGCCAGTTCGCCGGCCTTATACCGGAGGGGCGCTTCAAGTTTCTCAACACCCTGCTCACCGTCTGGAGGAGCGCATTCAGGCTCTCCCGCGATGAGTTCTTTACCGGCCTTGTCGACGACGCGATCCACGCCCTGAACCTTGGCCAGCGCCCTGCGGCGATTGCCTGCCGTCTCGCCGATGGCCGATATCTGGCGGAAACGACCATAAGCGCCGAATTCGGCGAGATCAGCGCGATTTATGCGTTGAGCGCGGACGCAGTTCTTCCGCTGCCGCAGCAGTTTGCCGTCACCGGTCGGGCGGAGCGCGGCTGGCGCCGCTGCCACTTCGTCATCGAAACGCCGCGTGCGCCGCAGGCGCTCTCCCTGATGATCATGGGTAAGCGCGGGATTGCGATCCGTGAGGTGGCGGATCGCGGTGCACGCTCGCCAAGCCTGCAGGAGTGGTGGCCCGAGCACGGCGCCGCCCCAGGACTACGGGAGTTCGTCGTCAGGTGTCTCTCCGCAATGCCAGAGGGTGGAACGGCACTCGCAACCGACTTGCAGCTTCGTTCGCCCTTGCAGGCGCGCCAGGCCGGCAAATCCCCGCTCCATCCCGGTGCAGAGATCGATCTGGCGCTTGCGCTTGCCGATGGCTTGCTTGTCGGCGGCTGGACGCGTGACCCGTCCGGCGCGCTTGCCGGCATCGACTATCTCCAGGAAGACGGCACGGCGCTTCCGCTTGACGGCAACTGGTATGAATTCCCCGGCTGGGCCCGCGGAGCGGAGGAAGGCTCGAAGACCGACGTAACGGGCTTCGTCAGCTGGCTGCCGATGCGCGAGCCGCTCGGCGCCCTGCTTCAGCCCCGGTTCCAGATGCGGCTTGCTTCCGGCGCCGTCAAATCGCTCGTGCCGAAGCCGCAGCCCTTCGATCCCGTCACACAGCGCAACCGCATTTTAAGGGCGGTCCCGCCTCAGCATGCCATCGATGCGGCTTTCCGCACGATCCTGGCGCCCGCGCTCAAGGACGTGGAGGAAAGATTGGGGAAGACGATCAGGGTCGATCAGACGAAGGACTTCGGTCCGATGCTGGAAGCGCCCCTGGTCTCGATCGTCGTGCCACTCTACCGCGTTCTCGATTTCCTGCGCTTCCAACTCTCTGGCCTCGCCACCGACCCCTTTGTCGCAGCCAATGCCGAGATCATCTATGTGCTGGATTCTCCCGAGATCCACGACGAAACGGAACATCTGCTCGGCGGCTTTCACCTGTTGCACGGGCTCTCGATGAAGCTCGTGGTGATGAACCGCAACGGAGGTTATGCCCGAGCATGCAATGCCGGCGCACGTTATGCCCGCGGTTCCGTCGTCGTGATGCTCAACTCGGATGTCGTGCCTTGCGGACCGGGCTGGCTCGAGACACTCACGCTCCCCGTTCTCAAACAGAAGTCGCTCGGCGCGATCGGTCCGAAGCTGCTTTTCGAGGACGGATCGCTGCAGCATGCGGGTCTCTATTTCGGCCGCAACAAGCAAGGCATCTGGCTGAACCATCATTTCTACAAGGGTATGCCCGGGGCTTACGCGCCCGCGCAACAAGCACGCAGCGTGCCAGGGATCACCGGTGCGTGCCAGGTGATGCGCCGGGAAGTCTGGGAGCACGTCGGCGGCTACTGCGAGGACTTCGTGATCGGCGACTACGAAGACAGCGATCTCTGCCTCAAGATCCGGCAGGCCGGTTTTGACATCGTCTATGAACCGGCCGCCTGTCTCTACCATCTCGAGCGGCGATCGATCAGCCGCAGCCAGGACTACACGCGCGGTGTGGCGAGCCAGTACAATGCCTGGCTGCACACCGAGCGCTGGAACGACGACATCAGTGCGCTGATGCCAGCCTACCTCGGCGCCGAAGAGGCGGCAGCGTCGAGCAGTCTCAAGTCTGCCGCCAGGAGCGCCGCATGAACCAATCCGCACTTCGCCACGCAGACAGCCTGCAAACGGCCTGGCAGCTGAACGAGGACCGCATCGACGGGATGCTTCAAACGGTCCTTGCCAATCGTTTCCTGCCGCAGCCAGACAGCAACAGCGTCTTCGTCGGAGACGGCAACTACCGGGCGGTTGGCGCCGAATTTCTCGGCCATTTCATTCGCATGGGCGGCTTGCAGCCGGAAAGCTCCGTGCTCGACATCGGCAGCGGCATCGGCCGGATGGCGGTCCCGCTGACGCAGTATCTTGACCCCGAGCGCGCCCGCTACGTCGGCGTCGATCCGGTGGAAGGCGGTGTCGCCTGGTGCCGCAAGTCCGTCACGCCGGTCTACCCGAACTTCACGTTCGAGCATGTGGACATTGCCCACGAACTCTATAATCCCATGGGCAAGATCAACGGCAAGGCGCTGAAGCTGCCCTATCCGGACCGCACGTTCGATTTCGCGATCATGACGTCGATCGTCACGCATCTGCCGCCGGACGAAGTGCTTGTCTATTTCAGCGAGATCAGCCGGATGCTGAAGCCCGGCGGCCGGCTCTTCGTGACGGCATTCGTGGTCGACCGCGTCGCCGCAAAGAACGAGAACGGCAGGCGGGATCCGCGCCTCGGCTTCAACCGCATCGGCGACGGTCCCTGCTGGTTCGTCCCGAGCCTGCCGCCGCTCGCCGCCGTTGGTTTCGACGACGGATTTCTCGATCGGGCGCTCGAACGGGCGGGCTTTTCAACCATCCTGAAATCACTTGGCCATTGGCGCGGGCAGGATGCCGGTCACTACCAGGATGTCTTCGTTGCCGAACGCCGGGGTGCAATGGGATGAAGAAGCGCATTCTGGTCGCCGCGCACAATCATCCGGCACTCCATCCCGGCGGCACGGAGATTTTCGCGCACGACCTCTTCCGAGCCTATCAGCGCGCCGGCCATGACGTGCTCTTTCTCGGCGCCACCAACCAGACCCACCGGCAGGTGCGCCCAGGCACGAGCTTCCAGGCGATCGGCTCCGAGGGCGACGAGGTGCTGTTGTGGTCCGGTCATTTCGACCGCTTCTTCATGAGCCAGATCGACCTTTATGGCGTCGTGCCCGATCTCACCGAACTTCTGCGCGATTTCCAGCCGGACGTGGTCCACATCCACCACCTGCTGCTGCTCGGCGCCGAGTTTCCGCACATCGTGCGCCGGACCTTGCCCGAGTGCCGCGTCGTGATGACGCTGCACGACTACTATCCGCTCTGCCACCATGACGGGCTGATGGTGCGCACCACCGGCAAGGAGCTTTGCCACAAGTCGACGCCCGATCGCTGCCACGCCTGTTTCAAGGATATCCCGCTCGACCGCTTCGTGCTTCGCGAGCAGCACATCAAGGCACTGCTCCGCACCGTCGATCGTTTTGTGTCGCCGAGCCAATTCCTGCGGCAGAGATTTATCGACTGGGGCCTCGACGGAGAGCAGATCGACGTTATCGCGAATGGCTTGCCGCGGCGAGACGTTCCGGCGAGGAAGGATCGACAGGACAACGATCGGCCGATCTTTGGCTACTTCGGCAACCTCAATCCCTGGAAGGGCACCACCGTCCTGCTCGAGGCTGCGCGGCAACTGATCGACGAGGGGCTTCGCTTCGAGCTCAAAGTGCACGGCGGCGCGCCGTTCCAGAGCGACAGTTTCAAGGACGAGATCGCGCGCCTCTTCAAGAAGACGGCCCCTACCGTCCAGCAGCGCGGCGCCTACAGGCGCGAGGATATTGCCGACCTCATCGCCGCTGTCGATTGCACCATCGTGCCTTCGATCTGGTGGGAGAACGCGCCGCTCGTAATCGGCGAGGCGCAGTCCCAGCGCAAGCCCGTGATCGCGAGCAATATCGGCGGCATGGCCGAAATGGTTCAGGACGGGGTAAGCGGCCTGACCGTTACGCCCAACGATCCCCGGGCCTTGGCCGCTGCCATGCGCCGCATTGCGGAGAACCCTGACCTTCGGCGCCGCCTCTCGGCGAACGCCCGTAAACCCGACGATATCGATGCCACGGCACGCCGCTATCTTGCGCTCATTGACGCGATTGAGCCGGCAAGAACCGCTGCGGCATAGAGCGGATAAAGTGGAAACTGAACATTAGGAACCCGCTCCAAGCCTTTGTTTATACGCATTTCCGGACGCAAAACCGCTACGCATTTTTGCTGGCAGTGCTTTAGAGGAAGACCATGTCTGTAGCAGCCGACAAACCGGATGTCGCACCGGAACAAAACAACGCAAAGCCACTGAAGGGTCGCGTGGACGCAATCGATCAAGGCCGCGTTTTCGGCTGGGCCTTCGATCCCGAGACGCCCGAGAAGAGGCTTGCTATTCGCGTGCTTTTGGACGGCAAGGTGATTGCCGAGGCGCTCGCCGACCGCAACCGGCCCGACCTCAAGCGAAATGGGATCGGCGATGGCAACCACGCCTTTGAGATCGCGCTCCCCGAATTGGCAAGTGCACGCGCCGGCGAACTGATTGTCATGGCCTCGACGGAAAAGGGCGGCGAACTGCCGCTTCGCGTTCCGAAGCCCGACGAACAGGCAGCCGAGGCATTGATCGCCGCTCCGCTCGCCAAAGTGCTCGACAAGCTCGATGTGCTGATGGCGGCACAACGTCAACTCCAGGTCTCTCAGCGCTCGGCCATCCGGCAGAAGCTCGACGATGGCGAGGACGGCGAAGCTGCGGGACTCGTCGCAGTCGGCGAAGATATCGCAAGCCTCCGCTCGGAAATCACCCAGCGATTGACCGATCTCGACGTGCACCTGATGCGTCTTGATGGGGTCGTCGCAGGCATGGAAAAGAGCCTCAATGCCTTGAAGCAACGCTCAAACGGCGACTTGAAGCCGGCATTCCTGCTGCTCTTCGTACTTGCGGGCTTTACCGCAGGTGCGATCCTGACGCTTCTTCTGCGGACCTGAGGCGTCTCATGCCCAATCCGGAGCTTTCCCTTTCACAGAGCCCTGCGCCGCTCGCCCGGATCATGCGCAGCGGACGGGTCGTGGTGTGCCCGATCGATGAAACGCTGTTGCTTGTGATCGGCGCCGGCGGTCCATTGGCAGATCAGTTGCCGGTGGAGATCGACGAAGACACGACGATCCAGGCGATCGCCTCGATCATCGGCTGGCGGCTTGCCGCATCGCACGGATCCGCCACACACGGTTTCGCAGCCCTTATCCCAGTCGAAGGCATGAGCGGCATGCCGGCAACGCTGCGCTTCGGAAACGATGGCGGCGGCAAACGCTACATCGTTGCGCCGCGCACCGTATCGATGGGCGATGTCGCAGCGATGCTGAAGGAGCTTGCCGGCCCGCAGGTCGTCCATGTGCTTGGCCGCCTGGTGGACGTGTTGATGAAGCCGCCGCTCGATCCGAGGAAGCTTAACGCAATCACAACCCTGCTGAAGGCCGGAACCGCAAGAGACGGCTATATCGAGCTGCTCGGCGAAAGTAACGACGCTGCAATCGCGCTCAAGGGCTGGGCGCATGACATGGCCGCGGGCGTCTGCCGAGCCGTCGTCAGGGGCGAGAATACCTCGGTCGCCGACTGCAACATTGCGGTTTTCCCACGAAACGATGCACCGGAAGATGCCGTAGGCTTTCTGGGCCTCTTATCGGCGGACGACCTGCCGCGAGCGCGCGACATCCAGGGCATATTCTATCGCGGCCGCAGCGCCTGGCGCTACCTGGCCGTTCACGAGCGCAAGTTCGTTGCCGGGCCGCTTGAAACGCCGGGACATATTCGCGCGATGCTGCTTCAGAGCCAAAGCGCACCGCAGGTGCTGTTGCGCCTGCGCGAAGCGGCCAACGGTTTCGACGGCACAGAAACGATCTCAAGCCTCCCGCTTCCCGTCCGGCTCGGCGTCGACGCGCTCTACCAGGGGGACGATGGCACCTTCCTGATCTCGGGCTGGATGCTCGACCCTGACGATCATGTGCAAAGCGTTCGGCTGCGCCGCGGGCGCGCCGACGCGCGCCTTGATGGAACGTGGACGCGCACCGAACGGCTGGACGTCGAAGACGCCTTCGTGGACCGGCCGGAATTCAAGGGCGCGATATCCGGACATCGCCGTTCGCACGGTTTCATCGCTTTCGCGGATGGCCTCGTCGGCGATCCGGCGGCACCCCTTCACCTCGAAGTCACACTTCGCGATTCCAGCCGCGCCTATATGCCGCTTCACCCGACACGGCTCTCGGCAAGGCATGCGGCGCTGCGGCTGCTGAACGCCATCGACCCGACCAGTTGGGCCTTGCCTGATATCGTCGATCGGCAAATCGTCCCGTTCCTAGGCGCTGCGCGCGCGAACGCACCAACGATCGAAACCGTCATCGACATAGGCCGGTACGGCGAGGCGGTGGGGGCTGCCATCCTTGTTGCCGTGGGAGATGCAGAGGAGGATTTTGCCCCGCTATTGGGTCTTCTGGCGCTCGATCCGCACACGCGGCAGGCCCCAATCGTGCTCGTCCTGCAATCGGAACAATTTCGCCGGCGCGCCGCCCGTGTCCGGCAGCTTGCGGAATTTTATCGCTTGCCGCTGCGCCTGGTCTCCGTCGATGGCTCAAGCGATGCCACGGACTTGGCGCGGGCCGCAGCGCAGGCGATCGACAATGAGACCGTCATCCTGCTGTCAGCCTCGCTTACGCCCGCCAATCCCGGTTGGTACCAGACGCTTGTTGCCAACTACGAGACAAAAAGCGGAAGCATCATATCGCCGACCCTTGCCTACGAAGATCACTCGATCCGCTGGGCCGGCAGCACCGCGCTCGACCGTGCCGATTATCTTCAGTCGAGCCGCTATGCCGGCTATCCGGTCGGCGCCGTGAACCGCCTGAAGCTGACGCGGGTTCAGACCGCCTCGCTCGAATGTTGCATCATGTCGCGCACGGCACTTCTCGACGATACTGGCGTTTCGCCCACCTATCTCGGCGCGTCGCTCAAGGGGCTGGATCTCGCCTTGGCGCTGAGCCGCCGGGGTTACGAATCTTATTGGCTGCCTGCTCTTCAAATGCTCGGGTCCGATGAGGCGTCCGGCGCCGTTTCGCCAGCCACGGCCAAGTACGTGGAGCGTGTCGATCAGACCCTGTTCCGGGGACGCTGGATGCAGACGGTGGAAACAGAAGGAACGGCCCACAACGAGGTTTCGGCATGAGTGAAAAACTCCGCGTGCTGGTCGTTTCGCACGGCCACCCGACCCATTCGCTCGGTGGCGCCGAGATCGCATCCCACGGATTGCACAAGGCATTGAACGGCCTGCCGGGCATCGAATCGATCTACCTCGCCCGCGTCGGCAATCCCGTGCCGCGCCACGGCGCGTCGGCGCTGATGAGCCTAAGGCTGGCGATGGACGAGGTACTCTACCATGCCGAGGACTTTGATCATTTCTTCCTGTCCAATGGCGATACCGACGCGATCCGCCGGGACCTCTTGCGCTTCGTGGGAGACATCAAACCGGACGTCGTCCACTTCCACCATGTCATGGGCTTTGGGCTGGAAGCACTCTATGCGGTGCGTGACGCTCTCCCGAAAGCGCGCATCATCGTGACCTTTCATGAGTACCTGCCGATCTGTCACAACCACGGACAAATGGTGAAGCGCCCCTCGGGTCAACTTTGCAATGGCGCCTCGCCGATCAGCTGCCACACGTGCTTCCCGGATATTCCGGTGTCGCGCTTCGTTCGCCGCGAGCAATTCGTCCGGGGCATGCTGAACCTTGCCGACGCCTTCATCGCCCCGAGCGCCTTTCTCGCCAATCGCTATGTCGAGTGGGGTATCGCCGCTGAGAAGATCTTTGTGATCGAAAACGGCATCGTCATGGGGGAAAAGACACCCGCGCGCGAACTGCCAACGCCGACTGCACGACGCAACCGCTTTGCCTATTTTGGACAGATGACCCCTTTCAAGGGCGTGCATGTGCTGATCGACGCCGTGTCGCGCGTACCCGAGGAGATCTGGGGAGACGATTCGACGCTGATGATCTTTGGCGGCAACCTCGAGCGCCAGCCGACCGACTATCAGGACCGCGTCGCGAAACTGATCGAGGATGCAGGGCGGCGAGTCCGCTTCTACGGTGCCTATCAAAACCAGGATATGCCGCGGCTGATGCGTTCGGTCGACTGGGTGGTGATGCCCTCCGTCTGGTGGGAGAATTCTCCAGTCGTCATCCAGGAAGCGCTGCACCATGGCCGGCCGATCCTGTGTTCAGATATCGGCGGCATGGCCGAGAAGGTTCGAGACCGCCTGGACGGCTATCATTTCCGGGCCGGAAGCGCACAAGACCTTGCCGATCGGATGATAGACGTGCTGAGCACGCCGCGATCCTGGGACAACCTTCGGGGAACCCTCAGGCGCCCGATGAGCCATGTCGACTGCGGCCGTGAGCATGTCGCGCTCTACCGGAAACTGCTCAAGGAGGAGCAGCCGGCTCACGCCAGCGCCGCGGTCGCCTGAACGGAAACGCGCGCGCCGCCCCCGTCGCGCGTCCGCACCCCGCAAGGGACGAACTCCCGCCTCGAAGGTCATTCCATTGCTTATCCGCAATGGAATGACCTGGTTTTCTTAATGAACTTGAACGGGCAAACCGGCACAAGGCTTCGGGAATGGGTTTAATCGCCGCTCGGCCCCCACCACCGATGGAAGTGATGCACCGGCCCCCGCCCCCGCCCGATTTTCAAAGCGGCTCCGGCAACAAGCGCCTCATGCAGATAAGTCTTGGCGGCCACAACCGCGTCCTCAAGCGTCTGCCGGCGAGCGAGACCAGCCGCGATTGCGGCTGACAGCGTGCAGCCGGTGCCATGATCGTTCTTCGTCTCGACCCGCGGGCGCGACAGGCGCAAGGAGGTGTTCCCATTGAAGAGGATATCCACCGCTTCGTCGCTTTCGGCATGACCGCCTTTCATCAGCACGGCGCGCGTACCAAGCTTCAGGAGCAACTCCGCCTGGCGCGCCATCTCCGTCTCGTTCTCGGCAATCGCGCGTCCTGTCAACAATGCTGCTTCAGGCAGGTTTGGCGTCACGACGAGCCCAAGCGGCAGCAACTCCTCCTTGAGTGTCGCAATTGCGTCCTGGCGCATTAAAACATCACCTGAAGTGGCGACCATTACCGGATCGATGACGGTCAAATGCCCGTATCGCTTCAAGCCGGACGCGATCGCAGCAATGGTCTCCTGGCGCGACACCATGCCGATCTTCACCGCGCCAACTGCAAGATCCGAAAACACGGCATCGATCTGGGCTGTGACGACAACTGGAGAGATATCCTCGACTGCGGTGACCCCACGTGTGTTCTGCGCCGTGACGGCGGTAATCACGCTCGCACCATAAACGCCGAACGCTGAAAACGTCTTCAGATCCGCCTGGATGCCGGCACCACCACCGGAATCCGAGCCTGCGATAGTGACGGCGATAGCTGTCATGTCTGGCTCCACCGGAAATCAGAGGTACGCTCAAGGTAGACAAATGCGCTCACCAGCCAGACGCCCAGGCACGCGCCTGTTCCCGAGCGTGTTCCAGTCATCAGCGAGGAAACCGAATGATCGAGCGAGGGCGTTGATGGCTCGCTTTCCGGAATTCTACGTCGCGACATTCTAAACTATATGCAGGCACCACGATTCTCCTAAAACCAAATCGCGGTGATCCAGATGAACGGCGGAGACGCGGGGATGGCGGGGATACCCGTGCCGTTCCTACGCCGGATCTGGTTCAAGCGTCTGGCTCATCGCCACCTCAACACCGTCAAGTGCGCCCCTCGGCGGAATGTATGCTATTAGGGCGTGAGATCGGATGTCAACTGCGCGAGCCTAGCGACTGCGAATACCCGGAATTGATGCGGAATCGAAGAAGATTCAAGGGCGAAGCCGAATGGGATTGCTACCCGATCGCCTCGGTTCCCGACGCAACATTGCGCAAAGCACAGCGCCAACACTCCGCACAAGAGCATTGAAGTTCAATCGACAGGGCCTATGAGTAGGAGTGACGAGCGCGCTTGTCGCACTGCCTCAAACCGACTATCCATCTATTGAGGTGTAGTAACGGGGGAGCGAGATGATTGAAAAAGCCACAACGAAACAATTAAAAGTCGAAACAAGGAAATTTAGAAACGACGCGATTCGGATGGCGACAAAATGGGATCGGGAATGGTGTGAGTATTTTCAGGAGCCTTATGCGCATAAATTCTTCATACACATGAGGGGTGGAGATCGAAATTTGTGGATCGATAGAGACGAGCTCCGGCGTTACTCGCCCCGTGATTTCTATTTTGCGTCGGCTTTTGGAGAGTATGCTTTCGAGACGTGGACAGCTGGGGCCGACATCGTTGATAAACATATTCTAGAGGTGGGCTGTGGACCGGGCGCATTTGGCAAGGCCGCCGCAAAGATAGCCAGTTTCTACACTGGCATAGACTATTCCCCCCTTGCCCTTCACGTGGCAAAAATCGTTTCGCCAGACAATACTGCGTACCTTCAACTAACAAACATAGATGGAATCAGAAAACTCGAATCGTCGATCGATACGGTTGTATCGAGACATTTCTTCATTCACCAGAATGCGGAAAATGTACGCTGGCTTCTTCAGTTGTTTTATTTTGCTCTAAACGCAAACGGGAAAGCCGTTCTAGATTTTTGGCTGCATCCGCCCGAAGACAACAGCCATCGCGCGACTATTCGTGACGGCATGGGTGAAATTTCTGAAGAACAGGCCAGTTGTGTGTATTATTTCAGCGCCGAGAGCATTGCATCGCTGGTCGCAGAAGCAGGATTTGAGATTGTGGCGGACGATGTGGTTCACGAAGTAGACCGCCGGTTCGTAAGTATACAGAAGCCGTCCACGAATAGAAATCCATGACATGCGTTAATTACAATGCCTTTACGATGAAAAAATCTGCCTAAATCCAGCATGACGCATCTTGAAGGGGCACTAGTATTTGCAGTTGCTTCGAAATTCCCTTCTACTGGAAGCTGAAAGTTGCTTGGTCACCAAACATGCTATGCAAGCGGCTTAGAAACGCCATGTAGACCGGCGCACCATAATGAAATGGTGACAGACCCCAAACGTGATTGGGGTCTGATCGGAACGGAACATCATATTCGATGAATTTCACTTGGGGAAAAAGTGCACAGCGCCGATACAACTCATCCAGAAATGCATTTTCGACCTTCCAATCCCCCATCCAACTTGGCAGCGATTCCCCGCTATAGGTTTCACTCGCCCAGTATACTCGATTGACAATGACGTGCGCGTTTGGCCTTGCCCTTGAGACCACATCTAGAAGTAGATCAAGCCCTTTCTGCCATAGCTCCAGCTTTGGTCCGGATCTTCCCTCTAGGATTGTTCCGCTGGGCAGCGCGACTATTCCATCGTCACGTCTTTTCGCATCGGCATATTCCGATGACACGGTCAATCCAGCGCATTCTGACACCAACAGGGGGAATCTGTCATCAATAAAGTCGATAACGAGGGCGTCAAATGGTATTTCCCAGATCGAGCGAAACAGAATTTTCTCCATGTCTGCGAAGACGACATCTCTCTGAAATTTCGAGGGAATTCTCTGCAGCGCATCTTCATCGGAGAATTTTTTCAGGATCTGCGAAGCAAGGCTAGTTCTTGCTAAATATTTGGAAATAAAAAATAGCTCCCCGCTGGGATACTCAAAGGCATCACGAGATACGCAGCTTCCGAGGATAAAAATAGACCTACTCAAAATTCACCTGAAAATATTTCGCTACAATTGTGCAAATATAGTTAGATATACTTACTAAGACGTGCGGCTAAAGAATATCAACCCACATTTAGTGTCAGGCGCAAACCTCGCTTCCAATCCAGTCGTTCTCGCGAAGCTTTGCCCGCGAAAATGCTTCGGGTTATGTTTCATTCGACGGTCACCGATTTGGCGAGGTTGCGGGGCTGGTCGACGTCGGTGCCCATGAACACCGCCGTATGATAGGCGAGAAGCTGGATCGGCAGCGAGAAGATCATCGGTGCGATGACCTCGTCCACGTCAGGCAGCACAAGCGTCGCCATGGTGTCGAGCTTCGAGGCGGCAGCCCCCTTCTCGTCGGTGATCAGGATGATCCGGCCGCCGCGCGCGGCCACTTCCTGCATGTTGGAAACCGTCTTCTCATAGAAGCGGTCATGCGGCGCGATGACGATAACCGGCATGTTCTCGTCGATCAGCGCGATCGGCCCATGCTTCAGCTCGCCGGCGGCATAGCCTTCGGCGTGGATGTAGGAGATTTCCTTGAGCTTCAGCGCGCCTTCCATCGCCAGCGGGAAGCTGGTGCCGCGGCCGAGATAGAGCACGTCGTCGTACTTGGCGAGCTGGTGCGACAGTTGCTCGATCTTCGGCTGGATGGCGTTCAGCACCTGGCCCATGATGCGCGGCATCTCGGCGAGGCAGCGAACCAGCGTCTGCTCCTCCTCTGCGCTGACCATGCCGCGGGCGCGGCCGGCGCCGATCGCCAGCGACGCCAGCACCGCGAGTTGGCAGGTGAAGGCCTTGGTCGAGGCGACGCCGATCTCCGGACCGGCAAGGATCGGGAACACCGCATCG